>JADBEO010000020.1 GCA_031316315.1 Chelatococcus sambhunathii | reverse complement strand
GCCCCGAGATGGCCGCCCGTCACCGAGACCGCCGAGATCGTCTCCCGCCGAAGCTCCTCCGCAAGACGCCCCAGCTCATCGTCCGAAAGACCCTCAAGGTCCAAAGGAGACGAAACGCGGTCGAGCAGCGGGTCTGATGGTGCGGTCAAGGGCGCGCAGCCTCTCCGGATCGCGAACTTGTCGAGCGTTATATGCGCGCGGCGGAACGCGCAAACAGACCGAGGCCGGGGACGGAACGGAATCTGTGCGGCCTGGCGCCCTGCGACGATGATTTTCTCCTTTGCCGACGAGGCGCCGTCCCAAGCGCCGCCCGGCGGACTTGGCCTTCGCAACCGTGGTGAGACGGCGGCGTACAGGCGCCGGCGCTGATGGTTCGGCCTCCGATCTTTTTCGGCCTCACCAGTATCCGCACCTTCCAACCGGTCGCGACCGGAGCACCAATTGTCGCCAGGGTAAGATGTCGCCCGCTACAGAAGCTAGCCTGGTCCGCGAAATCCGGCTCGATCTCGCCACGCATCTGCATGAATATCCCGCAACAATCGGGAAGTTCTCCCATTGATTTGGTTGCGACTGTCGGCTCCCCATGTCAGGCCGCCAAAGATGAGCGGCGGCCGCTTCGCCGCCGAAAGAGTGCAAGCGGTTCAAAACACATCTAGGGGAGTACGCAATGACCAAGGGTCTGGCAGCAATCGCATCGGTTCTGCTGCTCACGGGCGCGGGCGCCTACGCCGCCGACTGGCCGGCCTTCAACGCTCTCGATACGGACGGCAACGGTCAGATCGACCGGATCGAGTACCAGAAGAACGTCGGCAAGACGAAGATCGAGTACGCGCCGAACTTCGCCGCCATGGACGAGGACAGCAACAACGGCGTCGACGAGCAGGAATGGGCGGCCGCCGAGAAGCTGACGAAGAGCTACACCGCGCGCTGCCGCGAGGCGTCGGCCTCCTGGTGCAAGGACGCCAAGTAATTCCGCTGGACCGCTTTGAGGAGCGACCCGGAACCCGGAGAGCCGCCTCCGGGTTCCGGACTATGGCCGAGGCTGGCCGGAGCGTGGCGTCGCGTCTGAGAGCGGCGAACCGATGGGCGCTGGTCGCGCTGTCGGCCGCCCTGGCCGGCGGGGCGGCCGCGCTAGCGTATTACTTCGCGGCCGCGCAACCGGCGGCGCTAGGGACGCCCGCTCCTGTCGAGATCAAGCGACGATCCTCCCTCTACTGCCAGTTCTACGTCTTCGTCGAAAGCCGGCCGTTCGTCGCGTTCCTGATGGAGCAGGCGCAGGACGACACCGCCGTGTTTCGCCAGATCTACGTCGCGAAAGCGGACGGCGACCGCACCGACTACAACGCCGAGACGGGGGTCCGGCCCGAATGGCGGCTCGACGCCGCCTCCGTTACGCCGCGCCTCGAGGCTCGGGTCGTCGTCCCCGATACCGGCCAGAGCGGGCTCGGGGAGCAGGATATCGCGATCGAGTTTCCCGGCGCCCGCCGGGAAGACTTCGCCGATCGCGGCTCGACGCGCTGGCGCGAGGCGAGCCTCAAGAGCGTCTACTATCAGAACCTTCCGGGGAAGTGCCGCCGCCAGCAGACGCCGTGAGCGCGCTCAACGCGCGCCCGGTTCGCTTGTCTCGCCGTCCGGTCCGTCGAGGGCCGCGACGATCTTGCCGATCGAAGCGTCGCGCAGTTTCACGGCTTCCGCCTCCGACTTGGTGAGGATCTGCACCGACATCATGCCGGAGCGGTCGGCGTCGAAGATCGTGGTCATCGCGGCCGCCGCGCCCTCGGGACAGGTCCCGACGCCCTCATACTGGACGCGCCGGTCGCCGAGACGGCGAACGTCGAACGACTTGAAGGCGCAGCCCGTCGCCTTCATCGATTCCTCGGTGCCGTACTTGAAGCTTTTCAGCGCCTTTTCGGGTTCGGCGACGACCAGCTTGACGTAGTCCGCCGAGGGCTTGGCCTGGCCGACGCCGACGACGCCGCGGCCGCCGCAGGCCTCGCTCTCGCACACGAAGGTCACGCCCTCTTCGCCGGTCTGCTTCTTGATCCATCCTGGCCCGATCTCGCCGACCACCTTGGTGACGTCGATCGGCGGGAGGTCGGCGGCGCGCTGGGCCTGAGCCGCGAGCCCGAGCGGGAGGCCGAGGATCGCGACAGCGACGGCCTTGAGGATGCGCATGGGTCTTCTCCCGTGGTCGTTTTCTTGGGTTGTCATTCCGACAGCGTCACGAGGTTGCGCGGGCCGCCCTTGGCGGGAACGGTCCGCGTCACGCGCGCGGCCGCGAGGTCGACGAGCGACACCGTGTCGTCCATCCAGTTGGCGACGGCGGCGGTCTTGCCGTCTTGCGTGATCGCGACGCCTTCGGGGTAGCTCCCGATCTTCGCCTTTCCGGTCACCTCCAGGCTGCGGCCGTCGAGGATCGCAAGCGCGCCGTCGTGCTGCAGGGTGACGGCGATCCGCCGTCCGTCCGGCGTGACGGCGACCCCGTAGGGCGCCTTGCCGATCGGAACGCGCTTGACCTCCGTCCTGGACGCGACGTCGATCACCGACAGGTCGCCGCTCTGGACGTTCGCGACGTAGAGCCGGCCGCCGTCCGGCGCGAGCGCGAGGGCGAAGGGCGCCCGGCCGACCTTGATCGCCTGCGCCTTCCCGTCTTCCTTCAGGTCGACGACGCTGACGGCGTCGTCCTCGCGCGCTGCCACGAAGGCCCGGGAGCCCGAACCATCGAGCACGATCGCCGCCGGCGCCTTGCCGACCTTGATTTCGCCGGCCTCGGCGCCGCTCATCGCGTCGAGCTTGATGACGAGCCCCCGCGTCCAGTCCGTCAGGAACACGAACTCGTCCGTCGCGGCCGCGCCGAAGGGCTGCCCCTTCACCGGAAAGCGCGCGGTGATGCGGCGCGTGACGGCGTCGATCGCCGTGACGCGGCCGTGGTCGGGATCGGTGACGTAGAGCGTGCGCCCGTCGGGCGCGAGCGCGATCCCGGCCGGCGCCCCGCCGACGTCGATTTGGGTCGCCTCGCCGCCGGACGACGGCAGCAAGCTGAGCGTCCCGCCGCTCTGGTCGACGACGGCGAACGTCGCCTCCGCCGCGCCCGCCGGCGACGCGAGCGCGAGAAGCGCGGCCGCAAGACCCGAGGCGAGGAGCTTCACCCCTGCGCCTCCGCCTTCTTCTTGAGCCCTTCGAGCCCGGTCTTGAAGAACTCGGACAGCGCCTTGACCGCCGAGGCGTCGTCCTTGCCCTCCGGCGGCTCGTTGGAGGTGTCGAGCCGGTAGCCGCGACCCTGCCAGGTCACTTCGGAGCCGCCCTCGCGGGCCTTGACCGTGATCGTCGCCGAATAGGAGCTGACCGGGAACGCCTCGCCGCCCTCGTTGGAGAGCCGGTAGCCGAGGGTCATGGAGGCGTCGTCGTTCTCGTCCTCGCTTTCGACGAGTTCGGCGCCGCCCTTTACCCTGAGCGTCCGCTCGCCGTCCTTGACCTCCGCGGATTCGACCGAAGGATGCCAGGCCTTCACCCCGCCGAAGTCCTTGACCAGCGCCCACACCTTGGCGGGCTCGGCCTTGATCTCGATCTTCTCCTCGACCTTTTGCGGCGTCGGCCCGTGGGCCAGCGCGAAGGCGGGAACGGCGACGGCGAGCAGTGCGGCGAGCGCGAGCGAACGCATCAGGCGACTCCTTGTGCAGCGGGACGCCGTCGCCGGAAACCTGCGGCGAGCGGCGCGCCATAGAGGGCGGCGAGCGCAAGGAGCGCTCCGGCCGCCGGGATGGAGGACAGATCGACCGGGACCTCGATGGGGCGCGGCCTCGCGTCGGCGGCGATCGCCTCGGCCAGCGCGTCGGGGTCGTCGAGGCGCGCGTAACCAAGACCGGTCTCACCCGCGAGCCGGCGGAGATAGTCCTCCTTCACCGAGGTGAGGTGCTCCTCGCCCTCCGGCATCTCGCCGAAGGGGGCGTTGCGAGGGTTGTAGCCGGGGAGGTTCTCCGCGCCCTCGGGCGGCGGACCGAGGCGCGAAGCCTGCGGCACGTCGGCCATCGAGAAAAAGCCGGACTCGCGTCCGAAGTCGTCATATTTCGGGATCGGGGCCGGATGCGTTCCGCCGACGCCGACGAGAAGCCCCTTGGTCTTTTCCCTGTCGATTTCGAAGCGCTGCTCCATGACGGCCCGGACCGGCGGGGCCTCGTGGCCGTCGGTGACGAAGACGACGTCGGCGCCGACCGACGCAGTCATCTCGATCGCGTTCTGCAGGCCGTTCGCGATGCGGCTGTCGCCCTCCCAGGCCATCCGCCAGTCGAGACCCCTGATCGCGCCTTCGATCGCGGCGAAGTCCCGGCAGACGTCCATCGGCTCGAACAGCAGGAAAACGCGGCGCTCGCTGAACACGCCGAGCCCCGCGCGCGAGCCGCAGGGCAGCCGCCCGATCGCGGCCGGCAGGCGCTCTTTCACCGCGTCGATCCGGCTCTGGGGCGCGCCCTTCGAGCCGTAGTCGCGCGCGTTCATCGAGCCGGTGATGTCGACGAAGGCGATGACATCATAGGTCGCGCGCTCGGCTTTGATCTCCGGCTGCATCGCCGCGATCGCGCTCAGGATGAGCGCGGCGCCAATCGCAAGCGTGCGCCAGTCCGGCCGCTTCACGGCAGCCCCCTCGGACGGCCGGGAAGGTCCGTCCAGAGCTTCTTGGGCTGAGCCTTGGTCTCTTCCTCCGCCGCCTCGAATTCGGGAAAATCCCGCACGAGCCGCATGACGACGTCGAGATTGTAGCGGGCGTCCCAGAGCTCAGGGTCGGCCCTGAGCGCGGCGCGGTAGGCGTCCTTGGCGAGCCTCACCTCAGGGATCGCCTTGTTGATCTGGCTGGCCTCTACCGCCCCGACGGCGCGCCGGGCGCGAGCGTTGCCGAGGTCGTAGTGGAACCTCGCCGCGATCGCCGGCCCGCCGCGCTCGACGACACGGCCGATCAGCGTCTGCGCCTCGTCGATCCGATCGCGCGCCAGGAGGTAATACGCGCGGGCGAACAGCAGTTCGCCGCTCGCGTCGTCGGGCGGCTCCACGTTCCGGTTCGCCGCCAGCGCGTCGAAGACGTCGCGCTCGGCGCGCTCTCCATGGAGCGTCCAGAGCGAGGCGCCGAGCCACGCGAGCGCCAGGACCAGCAGCCCGCCCGGCGGGAGGCTCCTGATGGGGCCAAGCGTCATGACGCGTCCGCCGTCGGCGGCGGCGCCGCGCGCAGTTCGGAACCGTCGTCGTCGAGCCGCCGCTCCAGCAGCTTGGCCACGAGCAGCAGGCCGGACGCGAGCGCCGCGGTCAGATAGCAGAGCCAGTCAAGATCCTGCCTCGGGATGCTCTCCTTGAAGGTCGTCGGCCGCTGCTCGAGTTGGTCGATCTCGCGGATCGCGGCGGAGACCTCCTGGGCGCTCCGCGCCTCGAAGGCGCGATAGGGCAGCTCAAGGCTCTTTAGGAAGATGTCGAGATGGCGCTCGGGATAGACCTGCGGGACGTCCGGCTCGCCCGGCGGGGGTTTGTCGTAGATGCCCTTGGAGCCCTGGGTCCTCAGGAACAGCCAGTACAGCCTGACTGGATCGCGACGCGCCGCGTCGCGCAGCGCGTCCTGCACGCGGCGGTCGATGACGGCCGCCCCGTCCGACACCAGCACGAGCGCGCGCGAGGTCTCGCTCGAGGCGTCGTCGAACATGGAGAAGGCGAGCGCGAGGCCCCGCCCGACGTCGGTATGGGCGAGGCCCGGCCGGTCGATGGCGGCGATCGCAGCGCGCACCGCGTCATGGTGATCGGTCATCGGCACGATCGGCATCGGCGCCGTCGAGAAGGCGGCGACGGCGACGCGGTCGGCCGCGCGGCGCGCCGAGAAGTCGGTGAGCAGGCGGCGGGCCGCGACCGACTTCGACTCCTCCTTCCCCTCCGGGGAGCGGTTGGCGAAGGTCGAGTCCATGCTCGACGACCGGTCGATCAGCAGCACCACGTTCGCGCCGACGCCGCGCCGCTCGATGATTTGGTCGCGGCGGTGGAGACCGGCGAGGCCGAGCGCGAGCGCCGCGATCGCGACGACGCCGAGCGTCGTCAGGGCCGCGCCGATCGCCGTCGAAAGCGGATCGTCCGGAATCACGTCGTCCGACGGCACGGCGGACAGCCGCAGCGGCGAGGCGAACAGCGGCAGCGCGGCCAGCGCGAGCAGCAGCAGGAGCCAGGCGTTGTCGAAGCCGAGCGCGCTCACGACGCGCGCTCCGCGGAGGCGAGGTTTTTCGCGAGCGCGAGCAGCTCTTCCGGCGGCATGGAGATTGCGCCGACGCCGAAGAAAGCCTGCCGCGACGCCTCGAAGAAGCTTCGGATCGGCGGCTCGAACCGCGCGAAGGCCGGGCGGGCGGCCAGAAACGCCGCGAGGTCGTCTCCAAGCAGCCGCTTGCCCGCGGCCGCGTCGAAGGCGCGATGGAGCGACAGCGCCGCGCTTCGCCAGCCCGGCTCGCCGTCCCTGGCCTGCCGCGCGACCGCGCGCGCCGCGACGGCGAAGGGCCGCGCCGGCCGCTTGTGAAAAGGCGGCCAGGCCCGGCTCCAGGCGAGCAGGCCGAGCGCAAGTAACGAGGCGGCGCCCGCCGCCGCGGCGGCGATTTCGTTGCGCCTCAACGAGGGGCGAATTGGTGTCGCGTCCGGCCGGATGCTGTAGGCCGAGCCGCCGCCGGCCTTTGCGACGATCGGCCGGAGCGGCGAGGTGATGAAGCTCCAGCTGGCGCCGTCTGCCTCGACCCGCCGTCCATCCGGCGCGATGACGACGAGCTTCAACGGCGGAACCGTCTGCTCGATCGCCTCCAGAGCGGCGTAGAAGGTCTGGTACTCGCCCGCGATCTCGTAGCGCGTCGCGCCGTTCGGGCCCGACGCCTCCTTGATCTCGATCGATCTCAGGTCGAGCCAGTAGGTCACCGGTCCGGGCTTCGGCAGAGCCGACTGGTCGAGCTTGAAGGGCGGAGCGACGTCCACCCTGGTGCTGAGCGTGAAGACGTCGCCGAGTATCACGCCGAACGGGCGCGGCGCCGTCATCGACCGGTGGAGGATCTGCGCCGCGGCCATGTCCGGCGCGAGCGCCGCGGCGCCCGCCAGCAGCGCCAGCGCCGCCAATGGACGCCCGCGCATCAGCCGCCTCCCGAGATCAGATGGTCGACGAAGGCGTCCGGATCGAAGCGGTCGACCAGATCGAAAGCCGGCCGGCCGTGCCGCCGGAAGACAGCGTCCAGCGCCGCGCGCCGCTCGCGAGCGCGGGCGAGCCACGCCGCCCGCAGCGACCGGCGCATCAGCACCAGCCTCCGCCGGCCGGTCTCGAGATCGGCGGTCTCGACCAGGCCGAAGCGCGGGAGCTTCGTCTCGACCGCGCTCGAGCGCACGATCACCGGCGCGACGTCCTGGCGCCAGAGACGGCCGAGCAGTTCCTCGAGGTCGCGCTCGGGCATGAGGAAGTCGGAGACGACGAAGACGAGCGAACGCCGCTGCGGGAGCTCGTCCAGCATCGCCAGCAGGCCCGCGAGGCCCGCCCCCTCCCCTGCGTCCTGGGAGATCCGCCGCCAGATCTCGTCCGGCAGCCCGGCGCGCCGGGTCGCGCGCATGGCGATGTCCCGCCGCGGTTTCGGACCGGCGGCGATCAGTCCGAAACGGTCCTGGCTGCGGATCGCCGCATGGGCGATCGCAGCGCAGAGATCGGCGATCGGGTCCTCCTCCTCGCCGCGCCCGAAGGCCATCGAGCCGGACAGGTCGAGCACGACGAAGACGTCGATGCGCGCACGGTTCTCGAAGCGGCGGACCTTCAGACCGCCGAACGGATCGGTGATCGAGGCGCGGACGTCGATCCGGCGGGCGTCGGGCGTGTCGAGGATCGAGCCGTGGCGCAGGAACGCGCCGTTCAGCCCCGCCCCCGCCGCGCGATGGATCCCGGGCGCGACGCCTCTGGCGCGCCCGAACAGGCGGTACGGGAGATCGATCCGCTCCCGCCCCGCCGCGGCCACAGGCCGGTTCACGGCGCGGGAACCTTCTCGAACACCTGCCCGCACAGCGCGCGCAAGATGCGCTCGCGGCGGGGTTCGTAGATCGGGTCGAGGAAGATGCGATGCGCCATCACCGGCGCGAACACCGCGCGCACGTCCTCCGGCAGCACCATGTCGCGGCCCTCGAGCCAGGCGCGGACGCGCGCGGCGCGCACCAGCGCGCCGACGCCGCGCGGACTGCCGCCGCCGAGGATCAGGCGGTCCATGTCGACGCCGTCAATCCGCACGCCCACGCTGGACGGCGCGCGCAGCGCGTCCCACAGGCCGAGGACGTACTGTTCGAGCGTCTGGCTGGTGGCGACCGCCTGCTGGATCGCCGCGCCCGCCGCGCCGAGCCTCGTGTGGTCCAGCACGCCTTCGGAGAGCCCGCCGACGAGGCGGTCGACATCGTGGAAGCGCGGATCGAACACAAGCTCGCGCCGCACCTCGGCGTCGTGCGGCGTCTCCACGCCGATCTCCATCAGGAAGCGGTCGCGGGCGGCGGCGGGAAGCTCGAAGGTCTCCTCCTTCTCGACCCGGTTCCGGTCGGCGAAGACGACGAGGTTCGGGAACGACCAGTCCTTGCCGAAGGCGGAGACGCTGCGCTCGGCCATCAGCCTCAGCAGCAGCGAGTGCACCTGCGGCCGGGCGCGGTTGATCTCGTTGAAGAAGAAGACCGCGAGGTCCTCGCCGTGCTTGAGGACCGGGCCCGGATCGACGCGCGGCTTTCCGGCCTCGTCGATATACGCGGTGTAGAGCATGTCGGTCGGCATCAGGTCGACCGTGCCCTCGATGCGCTCGAACGGCCCGCCCAGCGCGCGCGCGACAGCGCGCAGGATCGTGGTCTTGCCGACGCCGACGTCGCCCTCGAGCAGCACGTGCCCGCGTGCGAAGAGGGCGATCGTCATCAGCCGCACGACGTGCGGCTGGCCGACGACCGCCTTGCCGACCTCCGCCTCGAAGGCAAGAGCGCCGTTGCGCCAGTCGTCGAGCGAGACGGTATGTTCTTGTCCGGGCGCGCCGTCGCTCTGGGAGCGCCGCCCGGCGATCGAAGTTGTCGCCATGAGGTCCGCCTTGCTCGCGCGAGCGAAAAGGCGGCCGCCTCGCCGGGACGTTCGGCGATCGAACGCTCCGAACGAAAGGCGGCCGTCAGGTGCGCGTCGTCATCCCGAGGGGCGGCCGGAAGAAGTCCGCCCCGACGACGAGAGGGAGCGGTCCGAATGCGCGAACCGCAGGGATGCCGGGTCCCCGGCGGGGAGCCGGGGAGGCGACGATCAGTTTTCGATCTTCGAGACGTCGTAGACGAACTTGCCGGTCTTGGCGAAGTTGTCGGCGCGCTTCTTGTTGCGGGCCTCCATCTCCTTGATCGAGTCCGACTGCTTGTTGACTTCTTTGGGATTGTGCTTCGGGTCGTATTTTGAGCCGGCGATCTTATCCTTGGCCGGGTAGCCGGGCTTCGGCTCCCAGCACACGCCCGGCTCCTTGCAATTGGTGCCGTCATAGGCGAGCGCGGGAGCGGCGGCGAAGGCGACGGTCAGGGCGGCGGCCGCGGCGAGGCCGGCTATGCGGGACGTGGTCGTCATGTGCGTTTCCTCGTTGTCCTCAGTCTTCTGTCAGTCGTGCGGTCGTCTGGTCGCGCGCAGTCCGCGCCAGTCCCGCGCCGGCGCCCCGGCGCAGATCCTCAGCCGCCCATCTTGCATTCCTGCGGGGCGTCCGGGCCGGGCTTGGGCGCCGGCTTGTTGTCGTATTTCTTGAGAGACTTGCGGGCGTCGGCCTCGAGCCATTCCGCCTTGTCTGGATCGCCGACGTAGAGATGGCGGATCCACGCCATCGCCAGCAGCATCTCCTGCACGTTTACCGAGTTGTACATCGGGCCCATCTGGCCGCTCGCGCCGCCGAAGACGGTCTCGAACATGCCCTTGTCGGTCGCGTTGCCGGGATAGGTCCAGTAGTCGTCGTTGAGGCCGGGACCGATCTTGCCCTCGGCGAGATGGCCGTGGCAGCCCGAGCAGGCGCCGTTGAACAGCTCCTCGCCCTTCGCAAAGCAGTCCTGTTTGCCGACGTAAGGGTTCTTGCCGCTCTGCATGAATTGCTTGAACGCCTCGGAGTCCTTGCCCTCCGGCGGCGCGTCGTCGAGGTTCAGCGGCTCGCCGGTGACCGTGTTGTTCAGCGTGATGTCGGCCTTGGCCGCAGTCGCTCCCAGACACAGGGCGACGAAGGCGGCGGCGGTCAGCAGGCGGGTGTGAAGCATCGGAACTCGCATTCGTATGGATCGGATGTCGGGGACGGCGACCGTCCTCAGGCGTTCGGCGGCAGGACCGGCACGCCCTCGTCGGCGAGGGCCTTGCCGATCTGGGGCCGCGCCTTCTCAATCGCCGCGTCGAGCGCCTTCGCGAGCGCCTCGTCGGACTTGCGGACGCCAATCGCCTGGTCGAAGTGCAGCGGGATCCGCGCGGCCTCGCCCGGCTGGAAGTCGTCGTCGATCATCGTCATCTTCAGCGGCGTCTTGGACGCCTTGACGTAGCGGGCGACGTCCGACGCGAAGGCGATCGCAGCGTCCGCATGGCCGTCCGCGACCTCGCTGACGAGCCGGTCGGCGGCGACCTGCGTGTACTTGTTCCGCTTGTCCTCGAAGTTCACGAGCGAGAGGCCGTAGGAGACGTTGTCTTCGTACTTGCCGGTCGCCTTGAGGATCAGCTCGGCCGGCGTCGAGAAGCGCACCGCGAAGCGCATCGCGTCGGAGGTCTCGACGTCCTTCCATGACTTGCCGAGCTTCGGGCCGTCCTCTTTGGTGACGTAGACATAGCCGGTGCGGAAGTACGGCCGCGTGGAGAGCACGCGCTCGTCGCCGGCGTCGACGCCGAACACGACGTCGCACAGATTCTTGTCGAGGCCGTCGCGCACGAGGTAGATCGCGGCGCGGTCGAACCACACGAACTCTGCCTCGCGGCCAGCTGCTTTCGCGACGATCTCGGCGATCCTGTTCTCGAGACCGTCGCCCTTCGCGGTCGAATAGGGCGCCTCGATCCTGGAGGCGCAGACGCGGAGCTTGTCGGCGGCCGCGGCGTCGCCGGCCGCTGCGAACGGAGCGGCCATGAGGGCGGCTCCAAGCAGCGCGGCGCGCGTCTTCGAATTGATGGTCATTGGGTTTCTCCCTGCGAGCCGCGACCGCTTCTCGTCCGGCTGGTCGCCGGCGGGCGATCGGTTCTGGCTCGAACCCGCATGCGATCTGGGGGATCGCTCCCGCCGGCCGAGCCGGTCGGCGGGAGCCTTGTGGTCAGGAGGCCAGAGCGTCAGCCACCCTGCTTGCCGGTCCACTCGCCGACATTGACGTCGTCGTAGGGGTTCTTGCCGTTCAGCGAAAACACCTGCACGCCGCCGCCCATCTGGGTGTAGTTGGCGAGGTTCTTGAACGCGCCGACCGCGCCGAGACCGGCCGTCGGGTCGTTCAGGTCGAACACCAGGCCGACGCCCGGCCAACCGCCCACGCCGTAGTAGATCGCGACGTACTGCGTGCCCTTGTGCGTATAGGTCATCGGGTGACCGATCACGCCGGACGGCAGGCGGTACTTCCAGAGCAGGTCGCCGGTGCGGGTGTCGCGAGCCTTGATGAAGCCGTCGAGCGTTCCGTAGAACACCAGGTTTCCGGCCGTGGCGAGCGTACCGCCCCAGACGGAGAACCGCTCCATCTTCTCCCAGTCGTACTTGTTGTTGATCGCGTCATACGACTTGATCTGACCGAGACCCTCGTAGTTCTGCCGATCGCCCTTCGGTCCGGGATACATCCACAGGGTCGCGCCGACGAAGAACTGGCCGGCGCGGTACGGGAGCATGAAGGGCTCCCAGTCCATGCAGATGTGGTTGATGCCCATGTAGAAGCGCTGCTTCTCCGGGTCGTACGAGTCGTGGCCCTGGTTGTGGTAGCCCATAGCCGACGGGCAGATTTCCGTCGCCTTGTGGTCCATGCGGGTCGCGAATTCGGGATCGCGGACCGGCTGGCCGGTCTTCAGATCGACCTGTTTCACCCAGTTGACGGTGTCGTCGAGCTTGTCGGCCGAGACGAGCGTGCCGTCGGTCCGATCGAGCGTGTAGACGATGCCGTTGCGATCCGGATGGGTGAGAAGCTTGCGCTCCTTGCCGGCCTTGTCCTTCTGCTCCGAGAGCATCATGACGTTGACGCCGGCGTAGTCCCACTCGTCATGCGGCGTCTTCTGGTAGCCGAACTTCGCCTCGCCGGTGTCGATGTCGCGGCCCCAGATGGTCATCGTCCATTTGTTGTCGCCCGGACGCATGGTCTCGTTCCACGGCGCCGGGTTGCCCGAGCCGTAGTAGAAGAGGTTCGTGTCCGGATCGAAGGCGTACCAGCCCCAGTTGGTGCCGCCGCCGATCTTCCAGGCGTCGCCTTCCCAGGTCTTGTCGGTGCCGAGACCCTTCTGGCCATACTGCGGGTTCGCCATGTTGAAGTCCTTGGCGAGCTTGATGTCCTCGTCCGGACCGGTGGCGTAGGCGCGCCACTTCTGGGCCCCCGTCTTGACGTCGTAGGCGGTGACGTAGCCGCGCACGCCGAGCTCGGCGCCCGACGATCCGACCAGCACCGTGTCCTTGATGACGTAGGGCGCGATGGTGAGGGTGGAGCCGACCTTGATGTCGGAGTTCTCCATCTTCCAGAACTCGGCGCCCGTGTCGGCGTTCAGAGCGACGATGTGGCCGTCGAGCTGGGTCTTCAGGATCAGGGACGGCGTCTTGCCGTCGCCGGGCCAATAGGCGAGGCCGCGGTTGACGACGTCGCAGCACGCGACCGCGCGGGCGGTCGGGCTCTGCTTCGGCTTGTGCTGCCAGAGGATCTTGCCGGGCTCGTTTAGGTCGAGCGCGAAGGTTGGGTTCGGGAACGAGCCGTGGACGAACATGCGGTCGCCGATCACGAGCGGCGTGCCCTCATGGCCATGCAGGACGCCTGTCGAGAACGCCCAGGCCGGCTTCAGTCCCTTGACGTTCTCCGCGTTGATCTGCGTCGCCTTGGAGTAGTTCTGGGCCTTGTAGGTCTTGCCCGTCATCGGCCAGTTTTCTTCGCTCTGCGACAGCTCCTGAAGCTTGTCGTTCGCGAATGCGGGGAGAACCGCCCCCGTCACGCCGATCGCCGCAGCGGCCGTCAGCGTGAACGCCGAGACGGACGTTCGAAGTCTTCTCATCTGAAACCCCTTGCGTTTCCCAGTCTTCTTCTGCGGCGCCGATCCGTCGGGCGACGGATGTCGAGACGCTCTGCGACGCGCGATCCCGGAGCGGTCAGATCGCGTGGTTTTTCTTTTCGCCGTGCGGGCTTATTGCGTTTCGCAGTGATTTGACTGTCTTCGATCGATACGATGCTGTCTCGATCCAAAGTGGAAAAAACGACCGGGAACTTTTGGCATGGCCCCTGCCGGGCAGCGGAATTAGATTGGAGCCTGCTGTTGATCTAAGAAAAACATAACAATCACAAAAACCTAACGGCTTGTTGGCACCAAGCCCGGTCGGTTTCGATCGCAGATGTGTCGCAGGGGAGCGAAAAAGGTCATGGATCAGGCATGAAGCGAGGAGATCAATACAAAGTCGCAGTTCGCAGTCTTGGCGGCAGCCAATTTCAATATTCGCTTATTAAAAGGGCGTTTATCTTATTCCTTTGTCTGACGCCCACGCTTTCCGGCTGCGACGCGCCCGCGCCGGAGAGCAAGCCGACTGTCTCAGCGCCGGCCGGCGCAGAGGTCTTCACCGCGCGCGGACGCACCTGGCTCGACGTCAAGGACATGGTGTCGCCGGCGGTCTGGCTCGCCAGCAGGGAGGCGGGGCGGGATCTCGCCCCGAACGATCCCGCCGTGGCCTCGATGCGCGGGCTGCTGCAGGAGGCCGACGAGCGATTCTCCGAAGGGCCGCGGATGATCGCCAACCGCGCCGTCCAGGTGCAGGGCATGCTCGCCGAGCGCGGCGTTCAGGAGAGCGCGCGGCAGGTCATCGAAGGGCTCGTGTCGATCGGCCAGATCGGCGAACGGGCGGGATTCGGCGAAACGTGCCAGCACTATGTCAACGCGCGCGCTGCCGCCGGAACCCGGGCCGCCGCTCTCGACGCGCTGCGCGGCCGTCCGCTGCCGCCGGCTTCCGAGGCCGGGGAGCAGTGACCGCGATGGCCGCGCCCGGGCTGCGCCATCCGTTCGAGCGAGCCCTCGCCAGGACCGCCGTGGCGGGTCGCGTCTCGCTCAGGACGCGGATTCTGCTGCTGCTCGCGACGGTGAATCTCGCCTGCGCCGCAGCCGCCGCGGTCGTCACACTGCTCAACGCGCGCGAAGCGACGCGCGTCGAGATCGCCTCGTCCCTCGACACGGCGAGCCGCCTCGTGCGGGAGACCGTGACGCGGCTGGAGCGGGACATGGGCAGGCTGAGGACGATCAGCGACGTCCAGGGCGCCGTGCCGCCAGTCCGCCATGCACGCATCGTGGTGCGAGACGCCCTGGGCGCCGCCATCGCCTCGCGCGAGGCTGACGCATCGCTCAAGGAGCGAGCCTCCGCGGACGCGCCACGCTGGTTCGCCTCCCTGATCGAGCCCGCCCCGTCCTCGATCTCGATCCCGGTCCTCATCCGGGGGGAGCGCGCGGGATCGGTGGTCGTCTATGGCGACGCCGCCGACGAGATCGCGGAGGTCTGGGAGGACATCTTCTCCCTCGCTTTGCTGTTCGTCGTGCTCAACGCCCTCGCGCTCGCGGTTTTCGCCGTGCTGCTCGGCCGCGTGCTCTCGCCGCTCGCCAAGCTCGCCGACGGCATGACCGATCTGAGGGTCGGACGCCTCGACCGACGGCTCGAGACACCTCGGAGCCGCGAACTCGCCTCGATCGTCGAGCGGTTCAACGCGCTCGGCCAGGCGCTCGCGGCCGAGCGGGCTACCAACGGGCGCATGTCGTGGCGGATGGTCACCATCCAGGACGACGAACGGCGGCAGATCGCGAAGGAGCTGCACGACGAGCTCGGCCCCTGTCTGTTCGGCCTCCGCTCGAACCTCGCCTCGCTCGAACGGGAACTGCTCTCCGGCCCGCATCCTGTGGCCCCCGCCGCCGCCGAGCGGCTCGACGCGATGACGGAACTCGCCGAGCGGCTTTCCGGCATGAACCGCCGCCTGCTCGGGCGGTTAAGGCCCATGGCGCTCGGCGCCGCGCCGCTCGCCGAGGTGCTCGCCGGCCTGATCGCGGACTTCAAGCGCCATCACCCCGAACGTCGCATCGAACTCGTCACTCGGGAGCTCGCGGACAGCTACGGCGAGGCCGTCGACCTCACCGTCTATCGCGCCGTGCAGGAGGGCGTGACGAACGCGATCCGGCACGCCGCCTGCGCGCGCATCGCCGTCACTGTGGAGCTCGGGCGCGATGAGCGCGGCGCGAGCGCCGTGCTGATCCGTATCCTGGACGACGGCGGCGGCGTGACCGAACCGGCCCCTGCGGGCTTCGGTCTGATCGGGCTCGGCGAGCGGCTGCGCGCGCTGGGCGGCAGCTTCCACCTCCACAACGTGCCCGCCGGAGCAGCGCTCGACGTCGTCGTGCCGCTGTCCCACGTCCAAAACAATCGGCTCGAACCGCAGAGCGCCTGAAGGAACCGCCATGACGACCGCGCTCGTGATTGACGATCATCCCATCGTGCTCGAAGGCTGCCGCCGCGTTCTGCTGGACGCCGGCTTCGACGAGGTACTGGAGGCGGCGGCGCCGCTCGAGGGCTTCCGGCTCTATCGGCGGGCGAAGCCGAGCCTCGTCATCGTGGACCTCGCGATCCGGGGCTCGGGTCTCGCCGGCCTGTCGCTGATCCGGCGGCTGCGCCTCAACGACGAGCGCACGCCGATCCTCGTCTTCTCGATGCACAGCGATCCAGTGATCGCCCGGCGCGCGCTGAAGGCCGGCGCTACCGGGTTCCTTGCAAAGGATTCCGGCCCGAAAGTCCTGCTCGAGGTCGTGGAGAAGGTCAGGCGCAACCAGCCCTACATCGCGCACGACATGGCCGTGCAGGTCGCCCTGCTCGCATCGCGGGGGCGCGCCGACAAAACAGACCTGACGTCCCGCGAACTGCAGACGCTGTCGCTGCTCGGCGAGGGCCGATCCTATACCCAGATCGCCGACTCGCTGGGCGTCAGCTACAAGACCGTCGCGAACACCTGCTCAAACCTGAAGGACAAATTGAACGCCGGCAGCCTGCAGGATCTCGTGCGCCTCGCCGTCATTCATCAAGTCTCGCAGTAAATGTCGCTCGCTAATTCTGATAGTCTTATCAGAAATCCATTGTGCCGATCGCTTATTGTTCCGTTATTTGAGCATTGCATAAGAATGTGACGTCACGCAGGATCGCCCTAATCTCCTTTGCCTGTTGGAGAGCCGGGGATGAAGCTGGCGTCGGGACGTCCAGTTCTTGGCCTGATCCTCGCCGCTGGATGCGGGATCGCGGGGCTCGGCGGGCTTCTCGTCAGCCAGGCGCGCGAGCCCGGAGCGTCCGGGGCGAGCCGCTTCGCGAGCGTCGAGGCCGAACGGGCGGCGCGCGACGCCTGCGCCTCCTCGGCGCCCTTCGTCATCCTTGACACCTTCGCGCTGTTCAAGCCGGCGAACATTGACGACGCGCCCCAGGATCCCGGCGAAGGCGGCCGCCCGCTGCTGCACGGAGACGTCGTGGCGGCGATCGCGGACGCGTCGCACCCCGGCGTGATCGCCTACCAGACCGACCCGATCTTCAACGCGCGAAGCCTCGCCGGCGACTTCGGCCGGCTGGCGCGCGATATAGAGACGGGACGCATCCCGAAACCCGCCGCCGTCGTTTCGTCGATCGTGCTGCCGGTCGACCTGCAGCAGGTGAACGCGCGCCTCTCGGCGTCCCGGAGTTTCGATCAGGCCACAGTCCTCGCGCGTCGGACGGAGCTGCTTTCAGCGCTGACGGACGGCGGCGACCCGCGCAGCCCCTATGCCGAGATCGACGGTCAGCTTGCGCGCCTCAGGCGCTCCGGCGTCCCTGTCTTCGTCGCGGCCGGGAACACGGGGCCGGATCAGACGGTCAACGCGCTCGCCCTGAGCGAGGGCGTCTACGCTGTCGGCGCGCTCGACCGCTCAGGCGCCGCGGCCGCCTACACCAGCGCGCCGGGGCTCGTCTCCGTCTGGAGCCCGGGCTTCGTGGTGTTGACCGAAGCTCCGGGCGGCATCAGCGTGTCGGGCGGCCGCGCCGTCGAACTTCGAGGGGCGGATCTTCCGGAGCAGCGCGCCGTGATCGCGCGCTATTCCGGCAAGCGCGCCGCGGACGTGACGCTGCAGACTCCCGCGGAGCTGCGATACCTGTCGTCTCTCGGGCCGTCACGCCAGCGCAACCGCTACCTGGCGATGACGCTCGAGCCCGGCGTCTACCGCACCGAGGACCTGATGGCCGCCTATGGCTACGCCGAGAGTTCCGGCACCTTCGCGCGCGCAGTGGCGGACGGCCCCTTCATGCATTTTCCGTCCGACACGATCTTCCGGGCGACGGTCGACGGAACGCTGCTCTTCGACCCGATCGGCGACCGGTCCGAAGGCCAGCTTCAGGTCGCAGACGCGACGTCTTTCGCCGCGCCGAACATTTGCGCCGCGCGGCTGTTCCCGACCCGCCTCGCCGCCGGCCACGGGGCGCCGCGGCGTGCTGATCGCCCGTGAGACGACTGCAAGCGCTCTTTTGCGCCTGGCCGAGTCGAGCTGACGTCGATCAGGCGGGTTTCCCTCTCCGCCGATTGAGCCCGAGGGCCGCAAGCGTGCAGACCGCGCCGGACAGCAGATAGAGGCCGACCGACGTCAGCCCGAAGTTGCTCGCCAGAAGCAGAGCGACCAGCGGCGCGAAGCCGGCCCCGATGAACCATGCGGCCGTCGCCGTCGTCCCGGCCCCCGTGTAGCGGTGCTTTGGCGAGAAGCCGGCGTTCAGAACGCCGGACGACTGGCCGAAGGCGAGCCCGAGAAGCGCGAAGCCGACCAGCACATAGGTCCATTCGCCGGCGGGGCCCTGAGCCAGCAACTGCGGCGCGGTCAGGCCGTAGAGGCCGATCAGGACGGCCGACACGGCGAGGACGGTCCGCCCGCCGACACGGTCGGCGATCACTCCGGACAGCGCCACAAACGCCAGTCCGACGGCCGCCCCCACAAGTTCGATCACGAGAAAGCGCAGCGCCGCGTCGCCGGAGGCGAGCACCGCCCATGACAGGGGGAAGACCGTGACGAGGTGGAAGAGCGCGAAGCTCGCCAGGGGCGCGAAGGCGCCGAGGACGACGGTGCGCCACTCCTCGCGAAACAGGTCCAGCGCCCGGGAGGGCTGCAGCTCGCGGGTTTCGAAGAGATGCTCGAATTCGGGGGTCGAGATCAGCCGGAGCCTGGCGAACAGAGCCACGACGTTGATGACGAAGGCGACGAAGAAGGGATAGCGCCATCCCCAGTCAAAGAAGTCCTCCGGTTTAAGCGTCGTCAGCAGGAACGCGAACAGGGCGCTCGCCACGAACATGCCGATCGGCGCGCCGAGCTGCGGCACCATCGCGAACCATCCGCGCCGCTTCGGGGGCGCGTTGAGCGACAGGAGAGAGGGCAACCCGTCCCAGGTTCCGCCCTGCGCGAAACCCTGGCCGATCCTCAGCACGGCGAGGAGGATCGCCGCGATCTCGCCGACCTGGGCATAGCCAGGCAGGAACGCGATGGCCGCCGTGGACCCTCCGAGGAGGAAGAGCGCGATGGTCAGCTTCACGCCCCGTCCATGCCTGCGGTCGATCCACATGAACAGGAGCGCGCCGAACGGGCGGGCGACGAAGGCGAGCGAGAAGATCGCGAAGGAGTAGAGAGCGCCGGTCAGCGCGTCGGCGTAGGGGAAGATCAGCGACGGGAACACGAGCACCGACGCGATGGCGTAGACGAAGAAATCGAAGAACTCCGATGACCGTCCGATGATGACGCCGACGGCGATCTCGCCCGGGCGGATGCGGTGCTCTCTCGCATTGATGAGCCGAGCGTCGCGCTCCAGCTGCGTCGAGTTCGCGGCGCGGGCGGTTGTGGCTGCCATTCGTTCGATCCTCACGTCCTGGCCCTCACAAGGCTCCGGACCTGTCGCTCGCAATAGCGGCAAACAATCCGGCGCAGTTTGATCAGGATCAAAGTCGGCGGGCGCCCGGGCAACTATCCGGAGGCGGTGTTCAGATCGGGATCCAGCCTCATGAAACGGGCCTCAGGCCTCTTGCTCGCCGCTCTGTCGTTGCTGCTCGGCGGCTGCGACATGGTGACGATGAACCCGACGGGCGACATCGCCCTCCAGCAGCGCAACCTGATCCTGTTCTCGGTCGGCGTCATGCTGCTCATCATCGTGCCGGTGATGGTGCTGACCGTGCTGTTCGCCTACCGCTACCGGTGGAGCAATCCGCACAAGATCTACGATCCGACCTTCGACCACTCTACGAAGCTCGAGCTGGTGATCTGGTCCTGTCCGCTGCTCATCATCATCGCCCTGAGCGCGGTGACCTGGACGAGCACGCATCTGCTCGATCCCTTCCGTCCGCTTGACAGGATCGCGCCGGGCAAACCCGTCACCGCCGACATGAAGCCGCTGAACGTCCAGGCGGTGGCGCTCGATTGGAAGTGGCTGTTCATCTATCCCGACCTCGGGATCGCGACCGTGAACGAGCTGGCTCTGCCGGTAGACACGCCGGTCCGCTTCGCCATCACCTCGTCGGACCAGTTCAACACCTTCTATGCGCCGACGCTCGCCGGCATGATCTACGCGATGCCGACCATGCGCTCGGAGCTGAACGCCGTGCTGAACAAGCCCGGCGAGAGCTGGGGCTATTCGGGGAACTACACCGGCCGCGGCTATTCGGACATGCGCTTCAAGCTGCGCGGCTTCGAATCTGCGGATTTCGACCGCTGGACGGCGGAGGTCCGGGCCTCCGGCGCCAATCTCGATCAGGGCAAGCTCATCGAACTGGTCAAGCCCAGCGAGAAGGCGCCGGTGATGAAGTTCGCCGCGGCCGAGCCGGGCCTGTTCGACCGCGTGCTCAACCGCTGCGTCGAGCCCGGCCAACCCTGCATGGTCGACGTCATGCGGCATGACATGCAGCGCGGAGGCGGCGATCCGAACGACCCGCACATGGGGAGCGGCATGCCGCCCGGCCGCGAGGCCGAGCCGCTGACGGGCGACAAGCCGAAGCCAGCGCTCGAGAAGGCGCCGGAAGAGAAGGGCGTGGGCCCCAACGTCACCGCGCCCGCCCATGGCCACTGAGACTCTCCGGTCACCCGCCGATCCCCGTCTTGCGCCGGCGCCCAGCGCGCCGGCCGCCTGATCCCTCGCCACCAGGTCCGTCATGTCCGACACCCTTCTCAAGACGATCTTCGGCCGCCTCGGCTGGGAGTCGTTCCCGGTTCACGAGCCGATCCTGCTCGGCACGTTCTTCGTCGTCGTCCTTCTCGGCTTGGCCGTCGTGGGCGCGACGACCTACTTCCGGCTCTGGCGTTATCTCTGGAAGGAATGGTTCACGAGCGTCGATCACAAGAAGATCGGCATCATGTACATCATCCTCGCCATTATCATGCTGCTGCGCGGCTTCGCCGACGCCTTGATGATGCGGGCCCAGCAGGCGATCGCCTTCGGCGCGAACGAGGGTTACCTCAACGCGCACCACTACGATCAGATCTTCACCGCCCACGGGACGATCATGATCTTCTTCGTGGCGATCCCGCTGGTCGTCGGCATCGTCAACTTCGTGATGCCGCTCCAGATCGGGGCGCGCGACGTCGCCTTTCCGTTCCTCAACAATCTGAGCTTCTGGCTGACCGTCGCAGGCGCGATCCTCACGATGGTTTCGTTGTTCGTCGGCGAGTTCGCGCGCACGGGGTGGCTGTCCTACGCGCCGCTGGCGGGCATCGCTTACAGTCCCGATACAGGCGTCGACTATTACTTGTGGTCATTGCAGATCGCAGGCGTCGGCACGACGCTGTCGGCGATCAACATGGTCGCGACAGTCATCAAGATGCGCGCGCCCGGCATGACCATGATGAAGCTGCCGGTCTTCACCTGGACCGCGCTCTGCTCGAACGTTCTGGCGATCGCCATCTTCCCGGCGCTCACCGCGGCCTTCTTCCTGCTGATGCTCGACCGCTACGTCGGCACCAACTTCTTCACCAACGATCTCGGCGGCGCGCCGATGATGTACTGGAACATGGTGTGGATCTGGGGTCACCCGGAGGTCTACGTGCTCGTCCTGCCGGCGTTCGGCATCTATTCGGAGATCACGTCGACCTTCAGCGGCAAGCGCCTGTTCGGCTACTCTTCGATGGTCTACGCGACGGTGGTCATCACCATCCTCGCCTACCTCGTCTGGCTGCATCATTTCTTCACGATGGGCGCGGGACCGGGCGTGAACTCGTTCTTCGGCATCGCCACCATGGTGATCTCGATCCCCACCGGCGCGAAGATCTTCAACTGGCTGTTCACGATGTATCGCGGCAACATCCGGTTCGAGCTGCCGATGATGTGGGTGGTAGCCTTCATGCTGACCTTCGTGGTCGGCGGCATGACGGGCGTTCTGCTGGCGATCCCGCCGGCGGACTTCGTGCTCCACAACTCGCTCTTCCTGGTGGCGCACTTCCACAACACCATCATCGGCGGCGTCGTGTTCGGCCTGTTCGCCGCGATGGTCTACTGGTTCCCCAAGGCGTTCGGCTTCAAGCTCGATCCGTTCTGGGGAAAGGTCGCCTTCTGGGGCTGGGTCGTCGGCTACTGGATCGCCTGGACGCCGATCTACGTCGTCGGCCTGATGGGCACGGTGCGCCGCGTCCACCACTTCGACGATCCGAGCTTCCAGCCCTACTTCGTCATCGCGGCCTTCGGCGCAGTCATCATCCTGGTCGGGATCCTCGGCTTCGTGATGAGCATCGTCATGGGCTTCGTCAGGCGCGAGCAGCTGCGCGACGTGACCGGCGATCCCTGGGACGGCCGCACCCTCGAATGGTCGACCTCCTCGCCGCCGCCGCCCTACAACTTCGCCTTCACGCCCGTCGTGCACGACCTCGACGCCTGGTACGACATGAAGGCGCGCGGCTACGAGCGGCCCATGAGCGGCTTCCGGCCGATCCATATGCCGAAGAACACCGGCGCGGGCGTGATCCTCGCCGGCCTGTCGCTCACGCTCGGCTTCGGCATGGTCTGGTACATGTGGTGGCTCGCCGCCCTGAGCTTCGTCGGCCTGCTGGTCGTCGCGGTCGGGCACACCTTCAACCTGCACCGCGACTATTTCATTCCCGCCGACAAGGTCGCGGCGACGGAAGGCGCGCGGCCGCGGCTGCTTGGCATGGGAGCCTGACATGACCGATCGCGCGCTGGACCCTCGCGAGGCCGCCATCACCTGGCATCACGCCGAAGAAGACGCGCACGACCATGGCGGGAGCGCCACGGTCCTCGGCTTCTGGATCTACCTGATGAGCGACGCGCTCATCTTCGCCTCGCTGTTCGCGATGTACGGCGTGGTGAGTACGGCCTACGCCGGCGGACCCGTTCCCCGCGAAATCTTCGACCTGCCGCTCGTCGCCCTCAACACGGCGCTCCTGCTGGCCTCGTCGATCACCTTCGGGCAGGCCATCCCCCATATCGAGGAGGGAAGGGTCGGTCCGACGCGGTTCTGGCTTGCGGTGACCGGGCTCCTTGGCGCGGCCTTCGTGGGCGTCGAGCTCTACGAGTTCTCGCACCTGATCGCCGAGGGCGCCGGTCCCCAGCGCAGCGCGTTCCTGTCCGCGTTCTTCACGCTGGTCGCGACGCACGGCGCGCATGTCACCGTCGGGCTGATCTGGATCGCCACCATGCTGGTCCAGCTCGGCCAGCACGGGCTGACTGGCGAGATGAAGCGCCGGCTCGTCTGCCTGTCGATGTTCTGGCACTTCCTGGACATCATCTGGATCGGCGTCTTCACCTTCGTCTACCTGTATGGAGTGATCCGTTGAGCGCGCATCTCCACGCCGAGCACCACCCTCAGGCGTCCGGCCATAGCCGTCGCGGCTACCGGATCGGCTCCGCGCTTGCGATCATCCTAACGGTCATCCCGTTCTGGCTGGTCATGTCGGGCGGGCTGTCCAACCCGGCGGTCACGGCGGCGATCATCTTCGCGCTCGCGCTCGTGCAGATCGTGGTGCACGTCGTCAGCTTCCTGCATCTCGACACGCGGTCGGAGGGCGGATGGACGCTGCTCGCCTTCCTGTTCACGGTCGTGATCGTGGTGGTGACGATCGGCGGCTCGATCTGGGTGATGTACCACCTCAACGCGAACATGATGCCCATGCCGAACGGCGCGGTTCCGATCGTGCGCTGACCGCATTCGGACGGGAGGAGAAAGGCTAGGAGCGTGCCCGCGGCCATAGCGCAAGATCGCCCGCGAAGATCGCGGGCGTCGAACGGGCGGGCGGGATCGGCTTCTTCGTCGCTCGCTTAAGCCCGCAGGCGCCTCAGGGCGGCGCGGTCTTTCAGAACGACTCCGCGGCGGTTGGCCGGGAGGGTGATCACGCCCTGGCGCTCGAGCTGGGTGAGGGATCGCGACACGGTCTCGATCGTCAGGCCAAGATGGTCGGCGATGTCGATCCGCGTCATGGGCAAGTCGACCACGCCCCCGCTCGTCATCCTCTCGGCCAGGCCAAGGAGGAAGGTCGCGACTTTCTCGGTGGCGCTTTTGCGGCCGAGCAGCAGCATATGCTCCTGCGCCCGCGCGAGCGATTCCATCGTCGCGGCGAGGACGTCCCGCGCCAGCGCCGGATTGTCGAGCGCCGTGGCCTCGATCGAGCGGCTGCGGTAGCCGACGAGGGAGACGTCGCCGACAGCCTCGGCGGTGAAGCGATGCACGCCATGGGGCTCCGCCCCGAAGATGTCGCCCGGAAGGTGGAAGGCGTCGATCTGGCGGCGACCATCGCTGAGCAGCTTGTAAGTGCGCACGACGCCCGACACGACCCGATAGAAGTGATCCGCGTCGTCCCCCTCGGCGAAGATTTCCTCGTCCTTACGGTAGGCGCGCGTGGAGCCGAGGGAAGGGCGGGAGAACGCGTCGCTCCGCGTCGCGGGAGCGCGCACGAGACCCATGTCGGGTTCGAGGGTCGCGAGCATCTGATGTCTCCGCCGTTCGCGTCCGGGCACGACCCAGAGCTACGGACAACCGACGCTTCGCGAAATTCAGATACGCCCCTAAGGGAAGTTCCTTAGGCGCCGCCCGCAGAGCCCCCCCGGCGGCGCGCCCGAAGCCTCGATGTCAGCTCGAGGCCCTCCATGCCGGGCATGTGCTGGTCGATCACCAGGCAGGCCGGCCGCGGCAGTTCGCCGGCCTGAAACAACATCTCGCCGACCCTGAAGAGCCGGACGTCGAGCCCCTCGAGCTCGAGCGCGAAGCGCGTCGATGAACGGACGGCTTCGGGAATGGAGGCCTCCTGGCGTCACGTCGAGAAAGCTTCGCACCCCAGCGCCGCCCGACCCGCGCGATCTATGGCCGCTTCGGCGGCGCGGCCGAAACCGGCCTCTTGAGGTGGATCAAAGCGCAGGTTCGGCTTTCGCCGGATGCTCCTTCCGACAGCTGGAGAGCAAGACCGATGACGACCCGGCCCGCGGCGAGCTCGCCGTCCTACGCAAGCGTGATGGTGCATTTCGACCTTTCGCCCTATGCGCCGCAGCGCGGCCGGTTGGCGGTCTCGCTCGCGGACACGTTCGGCGCGCGGCTGATCGGGGTCGCGGCCGAACAGATCATCGCCGAGGCGGCGGGCCAGGCGGGTTACGGCGCCGACGAGGAGACCCGCCGGGTCAGCCGGAACCTTGAGGCGGCTCATCAGAGCTATATCGACGTCATCGACTCGCGCAACGACGCGGAGTGGCGCGCGCGGATCACGGCGCCCGACCGGTACCTTGTGGAGCAGGCGCGCAGCGCCGACATCGTGGTGGTCGGACGCAGGGCGTCCTACGATCAGGTCGATCCGTGGCTCGGCGTATCGCCCGGCTACGTCGCGCTGGAATGCGGCCGTCCTGTTCTCGTCGTTCCGCCGGAGACGGAGAGCCTCTCCCCCAGGGCCGTCGTAATCGCCTGGAAGGACACCCGCGAGTCCCGGCGCGCCGTCTACGACGCCCTGCCGCTTCTGACGCGCGCCGGCGAGGTCGTGGTCGTGTCCGCCGGCTCGGCGTTCCGCGACGAAAGCGCGGAGGACGTCTCGGCCTGGCTTGCGCGGCACGGCGCGAACAGCCGGCCGCTGGTGAGCGCAAGCGGGATGTCGTCGGTCGCCGAGGAGCTTCTCGACATCGCCGCGGATGTCGGCGCCGGCCTGCTGGTCTCGGGCGCCTACGGCCATAGCCGCACCCGCGAGTGGATCTTCGGCGGCGTGACCCGCGATCTGCTCGAGACCGCGTCGATCCCGCTGCTGCTCTCCCACTGAAGCGCAGCCACCGCACGACCGCCGGGAGGACGCCGACGCATGATCCCGCTTCGACTGTCGGAGCTCGTGCGCCGGTCGGCGCCGCGCTACACCTCCTATCCGACCGCCCCGCAGTTCGGCCCAAGCGTCGGTCCGCGGGAGCACGGCGCCTGGCTGAGGGAACTCGCCGGAACGTCCGCGCCGATCTCGCTCTATCTCCACGTGCCGTTCTGCCGGTCGATCTGCCACTACTGCGCCTGCACGACCAAGGCGACGCGGCGCGACGAGCCGATCGTCGCCTATGCGGACAGGCTGCGGCGCGAGATCGAGCTCGTCGCCGACCGTGCCGGGCGCCTTCCGGTCTCCCATATCCATTGGGGCGGCGGCACGCCGAACCTCCTGCCGCCCGACATCTTCGACGGGCTCGTGGGGGATTTGCGCGAGCGGTTCGACGTGCGGCCCGACGCCGAGCATGCGATCGAGCTCGATCCCCGCTGGGTCACGCGCGAGGGCGCGAGGCGGCTCAAGGCGAGCGGCGTCACCCGCGCGAGCCTCGGCGTCCAGGACTTCGACGCCGCCGTGCAGCACGCGATCGGAAGGCCGCAGCCGTTCGAGACGGTGCGGAGCGGGACCGAGGCTCTTCGGGCGGCCGGCGTCGCGGCGCTCAACTTCGATCTGATGTACGGTCTGCCGCAGCAGACGATGCGGTCCGTCCGGGCGACGGCCCAACTCGCCGCGTCTCTAGGTCCGGACCGGATCGCGCTCTTCGGCTACGCCCACGTTCCCTGGTTCCGCGCCAATCAGCGCCTCATCGAGGAAGCCGCGCTGCCGGATCCTTCCGCGCGCCTCGACCTCGCCGAGACGGCGCGAGAGGCGCTCCAGGCGGAGGGCTACGCTCCGGTCGGGATCGACCACTTCGCGAAGCCGGACGACGCGCTTCATTGCGCCGCGCGCGACGGCGGGCTGCGGCGCAACTTCCAGGGCTATACCACCGACCGTTCGCAGATTCTGATCGGCATGGGGCCGTCCGCCGTCGGCAAGCTGCCGCAGGGCTACGTGCAGAATGCGTCCGACGTCGCGGCCTGGTCTCGGGCGATCGACTCCAGCGGCCTAGGGACGGCGAAAGGGGTCGCGCTGACCGCTGAGGACCGTGCGCGCGCCGCGGTCATCGAAGCGATCATGTGCGGCTTCGAGACCGACCTCGCGCAGGCGGCGCGCACATATGGACTAGACCCTCGGATCTTCGTCGACGACCTGGCGAAGCTGGCGTCGCTGGTCGACCAAGAGTTCGTCCGCATCCAAGGGTGGAAAGTTGAGATCCTCCGCGACGGCCCAGCTCTCGCGCGCATCGTCGCCAGCGCGTTCGACGCCTATCTCGGCGCCGGCGCGCGGCATTCGCTGGCGCTCTGAACTCGGCGGTTTTGATCTCGCTCAACGCGCCATGCCGCTGGCGCCTCGATCCTGTCGCCCGACCGCGCAAAAGCCGCGGCGACGGGAGAACGTCATGACAGATCTGCTGAGCGCGGACGAACTCGAGCGGCGGCTGCGCGCCGTAGGCGCCGAGCGCTACCATCACCTCCATCCCTATCAGCTCCGGCTGCAATCGGGCGGCTGCTCGCGCTTCGAGGTCGAGGCTTGGGCGCTGAACCGCTACCTCTACCAGGCCTGCATCCCGCAGAAGGACGCGATCATCCTGTCGCGCATGGAGGACCCGGCGCTGCGGCGGGCGTGGCGGCAGCGGATCGTGGACCATGACGGCGAGCGCGAGGGCGACGGCGGGATCGCGCGCTGGCTGAAGCTGACCGACGATCTCGGCCTCGACCGCGGCGCGGTGGTTTCCGGCCGGCTAGCGCTGCCGGCCACGAAGTTCGCGGTGAACGCCTATCTGACCTTCGTTCGCGAGCGCTCGCTGCTCGAGGCCGTCGCCTCGTCCCTGACCGAGCTGTTCTCGCCGCAGATCATCAAGACGCGCGTCGCCGGCATGCTCGAGCACTACGACTTCGTGACGCCCGAGACGCTCGCTTATTTCGCCGCCCGCCCTGCGCAGGCCGGCCGCGACAGCGATTTCGCGCTCGCCTATGTCAAGCAGCACGCCACGACGCGCGCGGAGCAGGAAGCGGTCGTCGCGGCGCTCGAATGGAAGTGCGACATGCTGTGGGCGATGCTCGACGCGCTCGAGCACGCCTATGTCCACGCGGCCCCGGCCCCCGGCGCCTATCGCAAACTCGACGCGGCTTCGTTCGGCAAGGCGGCCTGAGGGCCGCCCGTGTGAGGGACACACGCTCGCGTGGACCCGCCCGGAAACCGGGCGGGCCCGCGATGCGGGCGCTCGACTGTCGAATCGGGGCGTAACGGGGATGTCCGAGCGGTCTCGAAACCAGAAGACGCCGATCTTGGATGCCTTTATGGCCGACTTATCGCAGGCGCCATGTCGGTCGCCCTTACAGAGGGCCGGCCGAAAGCCGACCATCTGACCCTGCTCGTCTTCCTTGTCGGTCAATCCCTTAGGGAAAGAGTGGTGCCCAGGAGAGGACTCGAACCTCCACGGTGTTACCCACACGGACCTGAACCGTGCGCGTCTACCAGTTCCGCCACCTGGGCCTGGGCGCGGTCTTATTTGGGGCAGGGCTCGCCTGTCAATGGCGACGCGTCCGGATTCGGCGCGGACGCAGCTTGCTTTACGCGCCGCGGGCTTTGTCCTACCTGAGGATCGCAAGCTTCCAACACTTCAGGAGACGTCACAGATGGCTTCGGCGGCCCCGCGCCCGGTGGGCGACAAGCTCGTGACGGTGTTCGGCGGATCCGGCTTCATCGGACGCCATGTGGTGCGCGCGCTCGCCCGCGCGGGATGGCGGGTGCGGGTGGCGGTCCGGCGGCCGGATCTCGCAGGCCATCTCCAGCCGCTCGGCGTCGTCGGCCAGGTCGTCGCGACGCAGGCGAACCTCCGCTATCCCGAATCGGTCGCCCAAGCGGCGAAAGGCGCGGACGCGGTGGTGAATCTCGTCGGCATCCTCGCCGAAAGCGGCAAGCAGAGCTTCGAGACGCTGCAGGCGGAAGGGCCCCGCGTCGCCGCCCGCGCGGCGCGCGAGGCCGGCGCGTCCCTGTTCGTGCAGATGTCGGCGATCGGCGCGGACCGTGCGAGCAAGGCGGTCTACGGCAAGACCAAGGCCGCCGGCGAGGAGGCCGCGCTCGGCGTCTTTCCCGATGCGGTGATCCTGCGCCCTTCGATCGTGTTCGGCCCCGAGGACGATTTCTTCAACCGCTTCGCGGCGTTGGCGCGCTTCGCGCCCGCCCTGCCGCTGATCGGCGGCGGCAAGACCCGCTTCCAGCCGGTCTTCGTCGGCGACGTCGCGCAGGCGGTCGCAGGCGCGCTCGACGGCAAGGTCCGCGGCGGGGCCGGCGCCTATGAGCTCGGCGGGCCGGACATTCTGACCTTCGAGGAGATCCTGCGCTACGTGCTGAAGGAGACGGGCCGCGACCGCGCGCTGGCGCCGCTGCCCTTCGGTCTCGCGAAGGCCCAGGCCAAGTTGCTTCAGCTGCTTCCGAACGCGCCGCTCACCGTCGACCAGGTCACGATGCTGGAAACCGACAACGTCGTCTCGAACGAAGCTAGGGCGGACGGGCGCACGCTGGCCGCCTTCGGGATCGAGCCGACGCCTATCGAGGCCGTGGTCCCGAGCTATCTCTGGCGCTACCGCAAGGCCGGCCAGTTCGAGAAGACGCGGGCCGAGGCGTAAGGCTCCACGGTCGCTATGGACGCTGGCGCGCTGAGGAACGAACTCGAACGCCGCGCCGCCGCGCTCGGCTTCGACGCGCTGGCGGTGACGCGGCCGGACGCCATCCCGTCCGCTGCGTCGCGCCTCGCCCGGGCGCTCGCCGACGGTCACCACGCGACCATGGGCTGGCTCGCCGACCGGGCGGAGCTCCGGGGGCGGCCGGACGCCCTCTGGCCGGAGGCGCGTTCGGTCGTGATGCTGGCGATGAACTACGGCCCCGACGAGGACCCGCGCCGGGCCGTTGCGGAGGGCATGCGCGGCGCGATCTCGGTCTATGCTCAGGGCGACGACTATCACGAGGTCATCAAGGGCCGGCTGAAGCAGGTCGCCGGCGCGCTCGCCGCCGCTGGGGCCGAGGCCAAGGTGTTCGTGGACACCGCGCCTGTGATGGAGAAGCCCCTGGCCGAAGCCGCCGGCCTTGGCTGGCAGGGCAAGCACACCAACCTCGTCTCGACCCGCTTCGGCTCCTGGCTGTTCCTCGGAGCGATCTTCACGACCGCGGAGCTGCCGGCCGACGCGCCTGAGACCGACCACTGCGGCTCGTGCCGCGCCTGCCTCGACGCCTGCCCGACGGACGCATTCCCGGCGCCCTATCGGCTCGACGCCCGGCGCTGCGTCTCCTACCTCACGATCGAGCATCACGGGCCGATCCCGCGCGAGTTCCGCGCCGCAATGGGAAACCGGATCTACGGCTGCGACGACTGTCTCGCGGCCTGCCCGTGGAACAAGTTCGCGCAGACCGGGCGGGAGATGCGTCTCGCCGCCCGCGACGCGCTGAAGGCGCCGCGCCTAGCCGACTTGGCCGCGCTCGACGACGCGGCATTCCGCTCGCTGTTCGCGAAGTCGCCGGTCAAGCGGATCGGCCGCGACCGGTTCGCCCGCAACGTCGCGATCGCGCTCGGCAACGCAGAAGGGTCGGAAGCGGCCGGCGCGGCGCTCGGCCTCGCCGGCGACGCTTCGCCCATGGTGCGCGGCGCGGCGGCGTGGGCGCTGTCGCGTCTTATGACGCGGGCCGATTTCGAGGATCTGGCGCGCGAGCGCCGCGCGGCGGAGCAGGACGCCGGCGTCCGGGAGGAATGGGACGCCGCGCTGGCGCTAGAGGCCGCATGAAGCGGCTGGTCGTGTTCGGCTGCGGCTACTCGGCGAAGCGGTTCGTGGAGCTGCACGGGACTTCGTTCGACGCGGTCGACGCGACCTCGCGCAGCCCCGACGGCGCGGCTAAGCTGGCGGCCGAAGGCTTTTCCGCCCACGTCTTCGACGGCTCGCCGGCGTCGCCAGAGCTTGCGCGCGCGGTCGCCGCCGCGACCCATGTGCTGGTCTCCGCTCCGCCGGACGAAAGCGGCGATCCCGTTCTGCGCGGCTCAGGCGAAGCGCTCTCCGACGCCGGCGCGCTCGAATGGATCGGCTATCTGTCGACCATCGGGGTCTACGCCGACGCGGACGGCGGCTGGGTCGATGAGACCACGCTGCCGGAATCCGACAGCGAGCGGGGACGGCGGCGCGTCGAGGCCGAGACCGCGTGGCTCGCCTTCGCTTCCCGCAAATCCGCGGCGTTGCAGATTTTCCGGCTCGCCGGCATCTACGGGCCGGGCCGAAGCGCGATCGAGAATCTGAGGTCCGGAACGGCGCGGCGGCTGATCAAGCCCGGCCAGGTGTTCAATCGCATCCATGTCGACGACATCGCGGCCGCGATCGCCGCGGGCATCGCCCGGCCGGAGATCGGACCGATCGTCAACGTGACCGACGATGAGCCAGCTCCGCCGCAGGACGTGATCGCCTATGCGGCGGAACTCGTCGGCCTCCCCGTCCCGCCCGACATCCCGTTCGAGGCGGCGGATCTCTCTCCCATGGCGCGCAGCTTCTATTCGTCGAACAAGCGCGTCGCCAATCGCGTGCTGCGACGGGAGCTCGGCGTCGACCTCGCCTATCCGACCTATCGCGAGGGAATCGCCGCGCTCGCCCTCTGATCGACGCGCATGAGCCGAAGGGTGATCCATCACGCGCTTGCGGTCGTCTTGTCCGCCATGCGAGAGCGTTCGCCAACCGAGAACGCCGCGAAGGAGCGCCCCATGCGCCTTGCCATTCTGACCGTCCCGCTCACGCTCGCCGCGAGCCCCCTCGCCGCCGCCGGCTTCGACCTGCCTCCCCGAGCGCCGGGCCAGTGGGAGATGTCGATCCAGGTCGACACCGCCGCCATGCCGCCGCAGATCATCAAGATGTGCCTCGACGCCGAGACCGACAAAATGCTCAACACGCGCTTCGGCGGCATGGCCAGCCAGATGTGCTCGCGCCAGGAGCAGAAGAAGGACGGCGATTCGATCATCCTGGAGAGCGACTGCCGCGTCGGCGACATGACGACGAGCTCGCACACCGTCGTCACAGGCGACTTCAACAGCGCCTACACGATGAAGACCGACGTGAAGATGTCCGGGAGCAACGCGCCGCGCGGCGTCCAGGCCGGCATGCCGGCGGGGCCGAATACCCAGCAGACCACGATCAACGCCAAGCGCGTCGGCGAATGCCCGGCGGGGACGAAGCCGGGCGACATGGATTTCGGCGAGGGCCGGGTCATGAACGTCCGCGACATGCCCGAGCCGCAGGCGGTCAAGTAAGCGTCTGGCGCCGGCGACGCTCCGCCGCCGGCTCTCACGCGACGGTCAGCGCCGGCCAAAGGCCTGGCGCAGCATCTCCATCTGGCCTTCGAGGGGATTGCCAGGACGCGGCTCGTCGCGCGCACGCTCATCGAGCTGGACGTCGAGCATCTGGACGCGGTCCTGAAGGCGCGAGGCGCGGTCGACGAGATCGCGCAGGCGCTCCGGCAACCGCTCGAAAACCTCGGGAGAGAGCGAGGAACGGACCGCGGTCAGCTTGACCTTGCGCTTTTCGTCCCGCGCCTGTTCGGACGACATCTCGCCCTCGTTCACGGCGCGCTGGACGAGCAGCCACGAGGCCACCTGCATCAGCCTCGTCGTGAGCCGCATGCTTTCCGTCGCGTAGGCGATCGACTCGGGCCGTCCGAGGCGCCGCGACTCCATGCGGCCGTCGCCGTCGAGATAGGCCGCGGTCTCCTCGACCAGCGCCATGCCTTCCCGGAACAGCGCCGTGAAGCCCGCGGAGCCGACCAGGCGCACCCCGAAAGTCGCCACGTCTGACTGTTGCTCGATGCGGTCGGTCCGGTCCGTCATCTGGCGCGCCTTCTCGGAAGGGGATTTCGCTCTTTGCTTCGCGTCGCGACGCGACAGCATCGCATCAACGACGTCGGGAGAGCAAACGCCAGACCATCGCGGCAGTTCGTCCACCGGACTCGCCCGGAAAGGTTAACGTCGGCGCGAGAAAAAAGGCCGCCGAAACGGCGGCCTGAAGAAGTCGATGACAGGGAGGCGTCAAACAGAGTGGACAGGAACCACTCAAATCCAGAAACTGGACAAGGCTTTAGATAACCAAGAAAGGTTAACGCCGGGTTAACGTCGGCGATCTTAGGTTGAGAATCGCAGGCGATCAGCGCTTGAAGAGCATGTCTGCGGCCTGCCGCTGGGCTGATTTCGAAGATATCTCCGCTTCGACGCGCTCGATCTCCGCTTTCAGCAAAGAAACACGCTCCCTAAGCTCCTCGACGGAGACGCGCGACAGATCCTGCCCGATCTGATGCACGAGCTTTCGCGCCGGGGGCGCTCCGGGCTCGTCGTCGAACGAGGCCATGCCCGTTCCTCCCTCTTTCTGAGCGACCGATCTCGCCTCGGCGCGGCCATCGTGCCGCGCCGGGACCGACTTCGGCAAGCCGCGTCCCGTTTTGACGCTGAACCGGCCGCTTCTCGCCGTGGACCGGCCGTCTCTGCGCGTTGCGTCGAAACGACGAAAAGCCTATATCGGCTGCACACCCCGTCATCGAGATATCGATCAGGGCTCCGCCGCGTCCCGGCGGTCGGAGCGAGAGGAGATTCATACCATGTCGAACGCGCCGCTGATGCCGAAGGCGACCGCGGTCTGGCTCGTCGAGAACACCTCGCTGTCGTTTGCGCAGATCGCCGACTTCTGCAAGCTGCACGAGCTCGAGGTGAAAGCCGTCGCGGACGGCGACGCTGCGCAGGGCATTCGCGGCCATGACCCGATCACCAACGGCCAGCTGACCCGCGAGGAGATCGAGAAGGGTCAGAAGAACCCGGACTATCATCTCCAGCTCTCGGTCTCGAAGGTCCGCCTGCCGCCGGTGAAGCCGCGCAAGGGCCCGCGCTATACGCCGGTGTCGCGCCGCCAGGATCGTCCGAACGCGATCCTCTGGCTGGTGCGCAACCACCCCGAGCTGAAGGACGCGCAGGTGATGCGCCTCGTCGGCACGACCAAGACGACGATCGCCGCGATCCGAGACCGCACGCACTGGAACGCGCAGAACCTGACGCCGATGGATCCGGTGACGCTCGGCCTTTGCTCTCAGATCGACCTCGACTTCGAGGTGGCCAAGGCCGCCAAGGCCAATCCGGACGCCGTCATCCGCCGCGAGGAGCCGGAGGAGCAGACCCTGCTGCCGGCCGAGGAGACCACTCGCGAGGCCGCCGACGCCGATCGCGATCTCGACGTCGAGAGCGTCTTCGCCAAGCTCAAGGAGCTGAAGCGCGACGATCAGGACGACGACGAAGACGACTATCGCCGTCGCTGAACCACGTTTTTCGGGCGGGCCGCATCACGTGGCCCGCCTTGCTTCGCCGCGCGGGGGCCCCGAGTTCGTCAGGGTCGACCTCGCCCGGACCGCGCCGTACGCGGCTCGCAGCTGACCAGCCGGGCTGCTCAACGACATTCTCAGTTAAGACGAGACTTGCGCGCGTTCGAAACGCGCGGGCGAGGTGGAAGCGCTCGCGTCGAGGCGCGCCGTCTGCTCGTCCTCGAGCGGCAGCTATCGCCGCGGCTCGTCCATGCGTCTCGGATGCGAGTTCCCGCGGCGAAGACGTCGCTCTCCGCCGTCGCCGGCGACGCAGGCTCTGTTGGAGACGACTTCCGGCGTCTTTTGGCAAGGAAGACCACAGACAGCATTCAGCTCGTAGAACTACGTATATTCCCCCTGCTCGACCTCCCATAACATGACTGATGGTACGCATAAGCGATACAGACAAGTAGTTTAAGCAAACTCGATAAAATTGGGGGAGTTAACATGAAAACGATGATAGCGTGTTCCGTCGTCGTCGCAGCGCTTGCAGCCGGCTCCGTCGGTTTCGCCCATGTCTCGCACGCGCAGGGCGCGTCACAGTCCAGCGACGATGACGATGGCGGCGTGGAGTCCGATAAGCGCGGCCGGCGCGGAAAGCGCGGGCCTCAGGGACCGGAGGGCCCCCAGGGTCCCGCGGGTCCCGCCGGTCCGCAGGGGCCCGCTGGTCCGGCTGGACCTGCCGGTCCGCAAGGTCCGCAAGGGCCGCAAGGGCCGCAGGGACCGGCAGGCATCCTCGATCCCGGCAACATCTTCACCAACGGCTTCTCGGTCCAGACGGGCAACACCACCGGCGGCCCGGGGCAGACCGCGGTGCCTGGCATGCTGACCGGCGTCTTCATCAAACCGGCGAACCAGCGGCTGGTGGTGACGTTCAGCGGCGAGTGCGCGGCCAGCGGCACGACCGGATGGGTCGACGTCGACATCGTGCTCACGGACTCAGCCGGCACGGTCATCACGACGCTCGCGCCGACGTCCGGCTCCGCAGACGCCTTCTGCTCCGCTGACTCCACCGCGGGCTTCGACAACTGGATCACGCCGTCAATCTCGGCGATCATTCCGCCTGGAACGGCCTCCGGGAATTACCGCGTGAACGTGCTCGCGCGGGCGAACGGCGGAGCGACGGGTTGGTGGTTCGGCGAGCGCTCGCTCGTCGTCCACTTCTGAGCGCGCAGGGCTCGAAGAACCGAGGGGGCGGCCGCCGTAGCGGCGACCGCCCCTGCATTGCCGGCTAATGTAATGCTCTCGCCCGCTGCGCCCGCCGTCAGCGAGACGAGCATGATTGCGTCAGCCGCGAGCCTTCAGCGCCTCGCCGATCTCGTCGAGCGCGGTCGGGTCCTCGATGGTCGCGGGCATCGTCCAGTCCTCGCCGTCGGCGATCTTCTGGATCGTGCCGCGCAGAATCTTGCCGGAGCGCGTCTTGGGCAGGCGCGCGACCGTGAGCGCCGTCTTGAACGCTGCGACCGGGCCGACCCTGTCGCGCACCACCTGGACGATCTCGCGCTCCAGCTCGGCCGCGGGTCGGTCGACGCCGGCCTTCAGCACCACGAAGCCGACGGGCGTCTGGCCCTTCATCGCGTCGGCGACGCCGACGACCGCGCATTCGGCGACGTCCGGGTGGCTCGCGATCGCCTCCTCCATGCCGCCGGTGGACAGGCGGTGGCCCGCGACGTTGATGATGTCGTCGGTGCGGGCCATGAAGAACACATACCCGTCCTCGTCGACGAAGCCGGCGTCGGAGGTCTGGTAGTAGCCCGGAAAACCCTCGAGGTAGCTCTCGCGGAAGCGCTTCTCGTCGTTCCAGAGCGTCGGCAGGCAGCCGGGCGGCAGCGGCAGCTTGATGACGATGTTGCCGAGCTTGCCGGCCGGCGCGTCGTGGCCCTCGTCGTCGAGCACCTTGAGGTCATAGCCGGGCATCGGCAACGTCGGCGAGCCGTGCTTGACCGGCAGCAGCCCGACGCCGAGCGGATTGCCGACGATCGCCCAGCCGGTCTCGGTCTGCCAGCAATGGTCGATGACGGGGACGCCGAGCTTCTCTTCGGCCCATTGCAGCGTTGCGGGGTCCGCCCGCTCGCCGGCGAGGAACAGGGCGCGGAAGCCGGTCAGATCGTAGTTCTTCAGCTTCTCGGCGTTGGGATCCTCCTTGCGGATCGCGCGGAAGGCGGTCGGCGCGGTGAACAGCGAGACGCACCTGTATTCCTCGATCACCCGCCAGAAGGCGCCGGCGTCTGGCGTGCCGACCGGCTTGCCTTCATAGAGCACCGTGGTCGCGCCGATCAGCAGCGGGCCATAGATGATGTAGGAGTGGCCGACCACCCAGCCGATGTCCGACGCGCACCAGAACACCTCGCCCGGCTTGATGTCGTAGAGGCCGGACATGGTCCAGGCGAGCGCGACCAGATAGCCTCCGGTGTCGCGCACCACGCCTTTCGGCGTGCCGGTCGTGCCCGACGTGTAGAGGATGTAAAGCGGGTCGGTCGCGGCCATGCGGGCGCATTCGGTCGTCCGGCCCATCGCCGCGTCTCGCAGGCTCTCCCAGTCGTGGTCGCGGCGCTCGACGAGTTCGGCCGGGAGCTCCGGCCGCTGCAGCAGGACGACCGCCTCCGGCGCATGCGTCGACATCTCGATCGCCCGGTCTAGTAGCGGCTTGTAGGCGACCTTCCGCGACGGCTCGATGCCGCAGGATGCGGTCAGGATCAGCTTCGGCTCGGCGTCGTCGATGCGCTTGGCGAGCTCGGCCGCCGAGAAGCCGCCGAACACCACGGAATGGATGGCCCCGAGCCGCGCGCAGGCGTACACGCCGATCACCGCCTCGGGGACCATCGGCATGTAGACGACGACGCGGTCGCCCTTGCCGACGCCAAAATCCTGCAGCACTGCGGCGAAGCGCGAGACCTCGTGGGTCAACTCCTCGAAGCTGTAGGTCCGCTTCACGCCCGTGACGGGACTGTCGTAGATCAGAGCGGTCTGCTCGCCGCGGCCGGCGGCGACGTGGCGGTCGAGCGCGTTGTGGCAGGCGTTGACGACGCCGTCCGGGAACCAGCGGCCGTAGACGCCGAGCGAGGCGTCGAAGGCGCGCGTCGGCCTCTCGAACCAGTCGATCGCTTCGGCCGCTTTCAGCCAGAAGGTTTCGGGGTCCGCGAGCGACGCGGCGTGGATCGCGTCATAAGCCTCGCGCGCGTTCTGGACGGCGTCCATTGCGGCCTCCCATGAGACGCGGCCTTCTTCGGCCGCTTGTTCTCTGCCGCGTTTCTATCGCGTCCGCCGCCCTGTCGCCATTGTCCGAAATGGCGGAGGGGCCGCTGCTCGAAAGCTGCGACCCCTCCCATTCTCAAGATCGCGGTCTTCAAGAACCGTCGACCTGCGCCTGCAATCGGATCAGGCGAGATCCCCGCACCCGGCGGAAATCCAGGTCTCGGCGCCCGATGAGCGCGGATCGATCGAATGAGACACTAGATCACCTCCTTTCGGTTGTTGACGACACTGGAAGTATGGGGACTGGACGAGCGCCGCGCAACGCCCCGGCCGCCCGCAACCTTCCCGTCCACAGGCGCGTTCTGCTGCGGGGCAAGCGTAGTGGATGATCCATGGACCTCTTCGCGCCGGCCGCCTCCCGTTCCCGCATCGAGCTCTTCGCGCGAGCCGGCTTCGCGGCCCGAGGCGCGGTCTATGTGCTGGTCGGAACGCTCGCTTTGCTGGCCGCGATCGGATCGGGCTTCGGCGACGTCGGCGGCGGGAAGAGCGCGCTGCAGGCCCTGCTCGGCCAACCTTTTGGCGCGCTGCTGCTCGCAGCCGTAGGGCTCGGCCTCGTCTTCTTCTCCGTCTGGCGGCTCGTTAGCGCGCTGACGGATGCGGACAGCCATGGAACCTCCCCGAAAGGCCTCGGGGTCCGCGCGGTCCACGCCTTGAGCGGCGTCGTGAACGGGGCGCTCGCCGTCAGCGCGCTTCATCTGGCGCTCGGCTTCGGGATGTCGGGAGGAGACGACGACGCGGCGCAGGACTGGACCGCCTGGCTGCTGTCGCAGCCTTTCGGTCAGTGGCTGGTCGGAGCGGTCGGGCTCGGCGTCGTCGGAGGCGGCGTCTTCCACCTCTGGAAGGGATTTCGCGGCGACGTCCTAAAACGCCTCGCTGTGCCCGCCGCGCGCCGCAAGATGGCGCTCGCGCTCGGGCGCGCAGGATATGCCGCGCGAGGCGTGGTGTTCGGGGTGATCGGCGTCTTCCTCGTCACGGCGGCCATCCGCGCGGATTCCAGCGAAGCCAAGGGCCTCGGCGGCGCGCTGCAGGCGCTCGAGGAGCAGCCCTATGGCTGGGCGCTGCTCGGGTTGGTCGCCGCGGGCCTCGCCGCCTTCGGAGCGTTCGGCGTCGTGCAGGCGCTGTGGCGCCGGATCGACGCGCCGGACTTCGACGCACGGCGCGCCGTGGACGGCGTCGCCCGGAAGGCGCGGGTTTAATCCTCCAGCGTCATGAGGCTGGCGTTGCCGCCGGCCGCGGCCGTGTTGACGCTGACGCTGACCTCGCGGACGAGCATGTCGAGCGGCGCCAGTCCGTCGCCGCGCGGCGCGATATGGACGGGGACGATCGGTCCCCGTCTTTCCGCCATCTCGCGGAGCGTCGCGCCGATCAGGTCGGGATCGTCCCCGACCAGCGCCGCCGCGAGGGGCGCGTCCGGCCGATCGGCGAACCGGCGGATGCGCTCGGCGAACTCCCCCGAGAAAAGCGCCGCCGGCGCAGGGCCGTCGATGAGCGCGTGGTTCCCGGTCGCGAGCGTCGCGCCGATCTGCAACAGGAGCGCATCTTCGCTGCGCGCGCGGCAGAGCACCGCGCCGCGTGACCGCAGTTCGTAGATGTTCTGTTCGCCCGCGGGACCGGGAAGTTCCTGCCGGAAGCCGAGCGGCGAACGACGCGCCAGCGCGCGGCAGTCCTCCGCGCGAGCGGAGCGCCCTGTCTCATCGAGCCAGCGGGCGAAGTCTTTTGCGAAGGGCGGGGCGACGCCCGCCAGTCCCATGTCGACAGGACGTCGGGACAGCAGCCGGGCAAGGTAGAGCGGTCCGCCCGCCTTCGGTCCGGTCCCCGAAAGGCCATGCCCGCCGAAGGGCTGGGAGCCGACCACGGCGCCGATCATGTTCCGGTTGACGTAGAGATTGCCCGCCGGCGCATGAGCGATGATGCGGTCGGCCGTCTCGTCGATGCGCGTATGGACGCCGAAGGTCAGACCATAGCCGAGCGCGGCGACCTGCTCGACCAGCCCATGCAGTTCCTCGCGCCGAAATCGGAGGACGTGGAGGACCGGGCCGAACACCTCGTGGGTGAGGTCGGAAACCGCGCTGATCTCGATGATCGCCGGCGACACATAGGTTCCGCCGTCGCATTCCACCGGGAGTTGGCGAGACCAGACCGGCGCGCCCCGCTCCCGCGCGTCGCCGACATACTCGGCGATGGCGTCGCGCGCATCGGGCGAGATGACAGGGCCGATGTCGCTCGCGATCAGCCGCGGATCCCCGATCCGCAGCTCCGCGGCGGCGCCCTTGAGCATGTCGAGCACACGATCGGCGACGTCGTCCTGCGCCAGCAGCAGCCGGAGCGCCGAGCAACGTTGGCCGGCCGAGTCGAACGCCGAAGTCAGGATGTCGACGACCGCCTGTTCGGCCAGCGCCGAGGAGTCGACGATCATGGCGTTCTGACCGCCGGTTTCCGCGACGAGCGGGACTGGCGCGCCGTCGCGGCCGAGCCGTGCGGAAAGCTGCTTCTGGATCAGCCGCGCGACCTCGGTCGAGCCGGTGAACAGCACGCCATCGACGCGCGCGTCCGAGACCAGCGCGGCGCCGACGTCGCCCTCGCCGGGCAAGAGTTGCAGCGCGGCCGGCGGGACGCCCGCCTCGCGCAGGAGCGCGACGGCCGCGCCGGCTATCAGCGGCGTCTCCTCCGCCGGCTTCGCCAGCACGGTGTTTCCGGCCGCGAGCGCCGCCGCGACCTGACCGGTGAAGATCGCGAGCGGAAAATTCCAGGGGCTGATGCAGGCGACCGTCCCCAGCGGGCGATGCGTGTCGTTCGACCAGCCTGCAAGGCCGGCCGCGTAATAGCGCAGGAAATCGACCGCCTCGCGGACCTCCGAGACGGCCGCCGGCAGGGTCTTGCCGGCTTCACGGACCAGCAGCGCATAAAAGTCCTCGGTGCCGGCTTCGAACAGGTCCGCGGCGTGGCGCAGGATCTCGGCGCGCCGCCCCGGCTCCAAACCAGCCCAAATCTCCCGACGCTGCTCAGCCAGGGCCACGGCGTCCGCGACATCCGGCGGCGAGGCGAAGCTCGCGTGGCCGACGACCTCCTGACGTTTCGCGGGATTGCCCACGGGACCGAGTTCGCCGGTCCTCACGCCGTCGGCCAGCGTCGATCCCGTCGTCCATTCGCGGTCCGCGCGCTCGCCGAACCCGACGGCGAGGCGCAGGAGCGTCTCCTCGTCGGTAAGATCGCGCCCCGCGGAATTCTCACGCTCCGGTTTGAAAAGGTCGCGCGGACGCGCGATCGAAGGATGCGGCGCGCCGAGCGGGCGGGCGGCGCGCACGCGAGCGACGGGGTCCGCGACGAGATCCTCGACCGGGACTGTCTCGTCGACGATACGGTTGACGAAGGATGAGTTCGCGCCGTTTTCAAGCAGCCGCCTGACGAGATAGGCGAGCAGCGTCTCGTGCGGTCCGACCGGCGCATAGATGCGGCACGGCCGATCGAGCTTATCCGGGCCGACGACTTCCTCGTAGAGCGGCTCGCCCATGCCATGCAGGCACTGGAACTCGTAAGTTTCGCGCGGCGCGCCGGCGCCCGCCATCTCGTGGATCGCGGCGAGCGTCTGGGCGTTGTGGGTCGCGAACTGCGGGTAGAGCGCCCCGCCCGCCTTCAGCATTTTGCGCGCGCAGGCGAGGTAGCTGACATCCGTGTGCGCCTTGCGGGTGAACACGGGAAAGTCTGGCAGGCCCAGAACCTGGGCGCGCTTGATCTCGCTGTCCCAGTACGCGCCTTTCACGAGGCGCAGCATCAGGCGATGATCGGTGCGGCGCGCAAGGTCGGCCAGCCAGCCGACGACGGCTGGCGCGCGCCTGCCATAGGCCTGCACGACGAAGCCGACGCCGTTCCAGCCTTGCATGTCCGGCTCGAAGCAGAGGCGCTCGACGAGGTCGAGCGACAGCTGCAGCCGGTCCTGCTCCTCCGCGTCGATGTTGAGGCCGATGTCATGGCGGCGGGCGCGCGCCGCCAGCGCGAGCAGACGCGGATAGAGCTCCTCCATGACGCGCGCGCGCTGGGAGCGCGTGTAACGCGGATGAAGCGCCGACAGCTTGATCGAGATGCCCGGCCCCTCGATCACGCCGCGGCCTTGCGCCGCCGCGCCGATCCGGTCGATCGCCGCCTCATAGGCGGCGAGATAGCGGGCGGCGTCGGCCGCCGTGAGCGCCGCCTCACCCAGCATGTCGTAGGAGTGGCGGAACCCTTGCCGCTCCCTCGCCCGGGCCCGCGACAGCGCTTCCTCGATCGTGCGTCCCGCCACGAAATGATCGCCCATCAGCCGCATCGCGAGATCGACGCCGGCGCGGATCACGGGCTCTCCGCTGCGACCAATGAGCCGCGTCAGCGCGGAGGACAGATTGGTCTCGTGGCTGGTCGCGGTCATCCGGCCGGTGATCAGCAGCGCCCAGGTGGCCGCGTTGACGAACAGCGACGGGCTTCTGCCGATGTGCCTCCGCCAGTCCCCGCCCCCGATCTTGTCGCGGATCAGCGCATCTCGCGTCTCGGCGTCGGGAATGCGCAGCAGCGCCTCGGCGAGGCACATCAGCGCGACGCCTTCCTCGCTCGACAGATCGTATTCGCGGATCAACCCTTCGACGCCGTGCCCGGCGCCCTTCGCCCGCAGGCCCCGAACGAGGCGTTCGGCGAGCCGGCGGGCCGCTCGCGCCCGCTCGTCGTCAAGCGCCGCCTCGTCAAGCAGCGCTGCGACGCAGTCCGGCTCGGAGCGGCAGGCTGAAGCCGCGAGTTCCGCGCGCGGCCACGGGCGATCCGGGAAGCTGTCGACGAACGTATGGAGATCCGAACGGGCCGCGCTCCTGGCGGAATCCGAATTCGCTTCCATCTCCGCCCGCCTTCCCTGGCGCGCCGGCTGCACAGCCGGCCCTCGTGCTGATATGAGTCTCGACATGGCCGCCGCCACGCCCGCCGACGAAGCCCAGACCATTCTTCTGGGCCTCGGCGTCCCTGCCGCGCGCTTCGCGCAAGGTCCGATCAGAGCGCGCTGTCCGATCGACGGAAGCGTGTTGGGCCACGTCGTCCGGCATGACGCCGCGGAGGTCTGCCGCACGATCGAGGCGGCTGGCGCCGCCTATCTGGACTGGCGCTCCACGCCGCCGCCGCGCCGCGGCGAGCTCGTGCGGCTGTTCGGCGAGGCTCTCAGGACGGCGAAGACCGAACTCGGCCGGCTTGTGACGCTCGAGACCGGCAAGATCGTCTCGGAGGGCCTCGGCGAGGTCCAGGAGATGATCGACGTCTGCGACTTCGCGGTCGGCCTCTCGCGGCAGCTGCACGGCCTCACCATCGCGAGCGAGCGGCCCGACCATCGCATGTCCGAGCTGTGGCGGCCGCTGGGCGTGGTCGGGATCATATCGGCGTTCAACTTTCCGGTGGCGGTCTGGGCGTGGAACGCCGCCCTCGCGCTGGTGTGCGGCAACGCCGTCGTCTGGAAGCCGTCCGAGAAGACGCCGCTGACGGCGCTCGCCGTCCAGGCGCTGTTCGAGGTCGCGATCGCCCGTTTCCGCTACGAGGGATCCGCCGCGCCTGAGCACCTCAGCGCCGTCGTCTTCGGCGGCGCTGAAACCGGAGAGGCGATCGTCGACCACCCGAAGGTCCGGCTCGTCTCCGCCACCGGCTCCACGGCCATGGGCCGCGCGGTCGCCCCGCGGCTCGCGAAGCGCTTCGCCCGGCCGCTGCTCGAGCTCGGCGGCAACAACGCCGCCATCGTATGCCCCTCCGCCGATCTCGAGCTCGCGACGCGCGCCGTCGCCTTCTCCGCCATGGGGACGGCGGGCCAGCGCTGCACCAGCCTGCGCCGCCTGTTCGTTCACGAGGACATCTATGCCGAGCTGCTGCCGAGGCTGCGCCGCGCCTATGAGAACGCGCCGATCGGCGATCCGCGTGATTTGACCACGTTGATCGGGCCGCTGATAGACGGACGCGCCCAAGAGGCCATGTCGGCGGCGCTGGACGCGGCGCGCGCGGCCGGCGCCCGCGTGCATGGCGGCGAACGCGTCGACGTTCCCGGCGCGGAGGACGCGTTCTACGTGCGGCCGGCGTTCGTCGAGGTCGACGACCAGACTGGGCCGATGCTGGAAGAAACCTTCGCGCCGATCCTCTACGTGATGCGCTACCAACAGCTCGAGAACGCCATCCGCCTGAACAATGCGGTGGCGCAGGGCCTGTCGTCGTCGATCTTCACGAACGACTTGCGCGAAGCGGAGCTGTTCCTGTCCGAACGCGGCTCCGACTGCGGCATCGCCAACGTCAATATCGGCCCCTCCGGCGCCGAGATCGGAGGCGCTTTCGGCGGCGAGAAGGACACCGGCGGCGGCCGGGACTCCGGTTCGGACTGCTGGAAGACCTACATGCGCCGCGTCACCTCCACGGTGAACTTCGGAAGCGAGCTCCCGCTGGCGCAGGGGGTCAGGTTCGACATCGAGTGACAGGCTCGTGGTCTTGGCGCGATCCGGAGACGTTCAGCATAGAGCGAGCGGCGTTCAGACTCGATCGGAAAACGCCGCGCGTCGTCCCGGCCGGAGGGCCGGGACCCATCATCACGACCATCGCAAGCACAGGGGCCGCGGCGGTAATGGATTCCGGGACAAGCCCGGAATGACGGCCTCTACTTTCTTCAGCTATCCGCCGCGACGACGAGCGTGATCCCCTCGACTCCGAGCACCTTCACTTTCGCGCCCGCCGGAAGATCAGGTCCGGAGACCCGCCAGGTCGTGTCGTCGATCTTCAGGCGCCCGTCGCCGTGGACGATGGGCGCGTCGAGCGTGAAGACCTTGCCGACATGGCGCTCGGCGCGGCGGTTCAGCATCGGCCGATCGCTCGCCGCGGCGTTGTCCGGCCGGCCGTAGAACCACCAGCCGACCGCGGCCGCGAGGCCCAGCACGGCGAAGGCGATTAGCTCGACCTGCCAGCCGGGGTCGATCACGAGCGCGACCAGCCCGACCGCGACCGCCGCGATGCCGAGCCAGAGCAACAGCGTTCCCGGCGCGATCAGCTCGAGCGCGAGCAGGATCAGCCCGAGGACGATCCAGCGCCAGCCGCCGAGCGTGATCCAGAGGCTCATCAGCATCGGGTCACGCGCCCGGCCGTGGCGGCGAAGGCGGCGCGCCGGTGACCACCACTCCCGACGGCGGCACGCTGGTGCGCGTGGCCGGCGCGGTGGCGCGGGCGGCCGGCGTTGCGGCGGCGCCGCCGCCGAAGGTGTCGCGCGCGAGTTCCGCGATGCCGCCGAGAGAGCCGAGCAGCGCGGTCGCCTCGTAGGGCAGGATCATCGTCTTCTGGTTCGGCGAGGCCGCCATCGCCTTCAGCGCCTCGACATACTTCTGGGCGATGAAGTAGTTGAGCGCCGCCATGTCGCCGCGCGAAACCGCCTCGCTCACCATGGTGGTGGCGGAGGCCTCGGCCTGTGCGGCGCGCTCGCGCGCCTCGGCGTCCCGGAAGGCCGCTTCTCTACGCCCTTCAGCTTCAAGGATCTGCGCCTGCTTGGCGCCTTCCGCGACAAGAATGGCGGCGCGCTTCTCCCGCTCGGCCTTCATCTGTCGGCCCATCGAGACGACGATGTCGGCCGGCGGCGTGATGTCCTTGATCTCGATGCGGGTGACCTTGACGCCCCAGGCCCCCGCGGCGGCGTCGACCACGTTCATCAGGCGCGAGTTGATCTCGTCGCGCTGGCTCAGCATGTGGTCGAGGTCCATGGAGCCTAGCACCGAGCGGATGTTGGTCATGGTGAGCGCGAGGATGGCGCGCTCGAGGTTCGAGACCTCGTAGGAGGCCTGCGCCGCGTCGACGACCTGGAAGAAGGCTACGCCGTCGACCTGGACGATCGCATTGTCCTTGCTGATGACATCCTGCCGCGGGATGTCGAGCACCTGCTCCATCATGTTCATCTTGCGACCGATCTGGTCGATGAACGGCACGATGAGGGTCAGGCCCGGATGGAGGGTGCGGGTGTACTTCTGGAAGCGCTCGACGGTGTAGTTGAAGCCCTGCGGGACGGTCTTCACGCCCGCGAAGATCACGAAGATGATCACCGCCGCGACGACGATCGCCGCGATGTCGAAGCCGGAAAATCCGAAATCCATGACGGCCCCCTGTTGCAGGCCGGCATAGGGCCCGAGCCCGGATAGGAAGGCAAGTCGAACCTGCGAAGGCGAAGATCGCGGCGCTCGCCTGCAAAATAATCGCGCCGCGTCCGTAACGAAGGCCGCCGTCCCGGACGTAGCCTGCTCTGGACGAATGGAGCCAGCATGGCCGGAACGGACTGCGACCCGAGACAGAGCCGCGCAGAAGCTGCATGGCCGCGCCCCGACGCCCCAGGCCCTTCCGCCGGCGTCGACCGTTCGCCCGGAACAGGCGACCAAGCGGTCTCAGGCTGACATTCGCGCAGCCAGCCCGCCGAAGAGCCGGCAACTGCCAAAATCGAGGAAAAGTCCAATGAAGATGAACGTTATCTCCGGCGCCTCCGTGGCCGCCGCAGCAGCATCCCTCATTCTTGCCGGCGCCGTGATGGTCCCGGTCGCGAACGCCAAGGACGCCAAGATGGGGCACTGCATGGGCGCGAACGCCTGCAAGGGGCAGAGCGCCTGCAAGACCGCCAAGAACGCCTGCAAGGGCCAGAACTCGTGCAAGGGCCACGGTTTCACCGAGACGACCAAGGCGGATTGCGCCAAGGCCGGCGGCAAGTACGAACCCGCCTGAACCGCGCTATCCTCGCGGGATCGTCGATGGCGGTCCCGCGCCGGGAAGCCTGACTAGCGTCGGTTCTGCTGGAAGGAGCGACCGCGATGAGCGCGCCGACAAGCGCCAAACCGCCGTTTCTCGGTTTCGGGCTCGGCCTCAGGGCCGAGCACTACGCCGACATTCTGGATGGCGACCCTGCGATCGACTGGTTCGAGGTGATCTCCGAGAACTACATGGTCCCCGGCGGCCAGCCGCTGAAGATGCTCGACCGGATCCGCGAGCGATGGCCGGTGGTGATGCATGGCGTGTCCATGTCGATCGCCTCGACCGCCGAGCCGGACCTCGACTATCTCAACGGCCTGAAGGCGCTCGCGGACCGCGTCGAGCCCAGATGGATCTCGGACCATCTCTGCTGGACGGGCGTGCACGGCAAGAACCTGCACGACCTGCTGCCGATCCCCTACACGCGCGAGTCGCTGGACCATGTCTGCGACCGGATCGACCTCGTCCAGAACGCCCTCGGCAGGACGCTGACGCTCGAGAACGTCTCGACCTATGTCCGCTTCGCGGAAGCCGACATGACCGAATGGGAGTTCATCTCGGAGATGTCCCGCCGCTCCGGCTGCTGGCTGCTGTTCGACGTCAACAACGTCTATGTCAGCTCCTTCAACCACGGCTACGACCCGCTCGAGTTCCTGAACGGCATACCGCAGGACCGCGTCGTCCAGTTTCACATGGCGGGTCACGAGCATCTCGGCACGCACATCATCGACACGCATGACCGGGAGGTCTGCGCCGACGTGTGGGAGCTCTACCGGCATGCGCTGAAGCGCTTCGGCCCGGTTTCCACGATCATCGAGCGCGACGCCGACATCCCGCCGCTCGCCGAGATCATGGTCGAGGTCGAGGAGACACGCAGGATCGCGGCGGAGGTCCTGCCGCCGGAAAGCCTCGCGCGGGCGGCGGCATGAGGGGCTTCGCGGCCCTCCAGGGCGCGTTCCAGAACGCGATCCTCACCGGCGACGATGCGGTGCTCGCCGGTCTGCTGGACGGTCCGAAGGAGGGGCGCGAGGCGCTGCTCGCCGTCTATCGCCACGCCTATTCGGCGCGACTGGTCGAAATCCTCGCCAGCGATTTTCCCGCCCTGAAAGCCGTCCTCGGCGACGACGGCTTCGAGACGGCCGCGCGGGCCTACGTCTCCGCCCATCCGTCCACCCATCGCAACGCGCGCTGGTACGGGCGCGGCTTTGCGGATTTTTTGGCCCGGACCGAACCCTGGTCGGACCGCGCGGAGTTCGGCGAACTCGCTTGTTTCGAGACCGCGCTCGCTGACGCCTTCGACGCTGCGGACTTAGGGCCCCTGACGCTGGCGGATCTCGCCGCGGTCCCGCCCGAGCACTGGGGCGATCTGATCTTCTCGGTCGATCCGAGCGCGTCGCGCCTCGACCTCGCCACCAACGCAATCGAACTCTGGTCGTCCGCGGCGGAGGGCGCCGACCCTCCCCTCGCCGCGCCGCTGGCGGCGACGGAAAAGCTCATCGTGTGGCGCGACGGCGCGACGCCGATGTACCGCGCCATGACGGACGAGGAGGCGATGCTCTGGGACGAGGCGGCGCGCGGCTCAACCTTCGGCGAGCTCTGCGTGCTGGCGGCGACCTTCGCCGCGCCGGACGAGGCCGCAGGACGCGCGGCAGGTTATCTCGCCAGTTGGATCGGTGCGGGACTGCTGGCGCAGGCGCGGCCGGCCGAGGTCTCTTAGACCGCAGCCGTCACGCCGGCCGAAGCGCCGGGGTTCATTCACGACGCGGCGGCAGGTTATCGCGATCCGGTGGCGTGAATGGGTCCCGGAGCAAGTCCGGGACGACGGCTCCGTTTCATGCGTCTGGACCTGAGAGCGCTTATTGAATCCAGCCCATGAGCTCGCGCCGCACGACGTGCTCGATCACCCGCATGCCCTCCTCGCTGTCGTTGAGGCAGGGAATGGCGGCGAACTTCTCGCCGCCATTGTGCAGGAAGATCTCGGCGTTCTCGCCGGCGATCTCCTCGAGGGTCTCGAGGCAGTCGGCCGAAAAGCCCGGCATGCAGACGGCGAGGCGCTTCACCCCCTGCTTCGCCAGCGCCTCCACGGTCTTGTCGGTGTAGGGCTGCAGCCACTCCTCCGGGCCGAAGCGCGACTGGAAGGTGATCCGGAAGCGCTGCTCGTCGAGCCCGAGCGCCTCGCGCATCAGCCGCGCGGTCTTCTGGCACTGGCAGTGATAGGGGTCGCCCTTCTGAAGATAGCTCTGCGGCACGCCGTGGAACGAGGCGAGGATAATCTCGGGCTCGAAGTCCAGCTTCGCCAGCTCCTTCCGGAGCGAGCTGGTGACGGCCTCGATATAGACCGGATCGTCGGGCCAAGGCGGCGCGACGCGCAGCACCGGCTGCCAGCGCATCTCCTTGAGCTTGTCGAAGGCCTTGTCGCAGACCGTGGCCGAGGTCGCCGCGGCGTATTGCGGGTAGAGCGGCACCAGCAGCAGCCGGTCGCAGCCCTGCTGCTGCAGTGCCTCGATGCGCGAGGCGATGGACGGGTTGCCGTAGCGCATCGCCCAGTCGACGACGAGCTTCGGCGCCGCTTCGGCGAGCGCCGCCGCAAGCTTCTCCGACTGGCTGCGGGTGATTGTTCTCAGCGGGCTCTCGTTGAGCTCGCGGTTCCAGATCGATGCGTAGTCCTTGCCCTTGCGCCCGGGACGCGTGGTTAGAATAATCCCGTTCAGCAGCGGCCACCAGATCAGGCGCGACGTCTCGATCACTCGGCGGTCGGACAGGAACTCCTTCAGGTAGCGGCGCATCGACCAGTAGTCGGTCGCGTCCGGCGTTCCGAGATTGACCAGCAGCACGCCAATGCGGCCCGAGACGACCGGCGGGTGGTCGGCCGGCAGGCGCATGGCGCGGGCGTCGCCCGGCAGGACTAGGGCGTTCATTTCTGCGCAGCGCTCCTTGGGATTCGCCGATTAGATAGAGCCCGCCGACCTTGAAGTCATCCGCGGGCGGCGCTTCGGATACGCGTCAGCCTCGTGGTAGGATTTCCTGACGCTCCCGAGAGACCGCGCGATGGGCGAGCCCGAGCTGAAGCGCATGACCGCCGACGAGTTCCTCGTCTGGCAGCAGTCGCAGGACCAGAACTACGAGCTGGTGGACGGCCTCCCCGTCCTGCCGCTCAAGTCGATGACCGGGGCGAGCCATTCGCACGACCAGGTGGTGATCAATTTGATACGAGAGTTTGCGACCCAACTCCGCCGTAAGCCCTGCAAGCCGACGACAGACGACATCGCGCTGAGGATCCCTGCCGGGAACGTCCGCCGGCCAGATTTGATGGTGGAATGCGGCGAGGTCGACCCCAAGGGCGCAGCGGCCGTCGAACCGAGGTTGGCGGTTGAAGTGCTCTCGCGGAGCACGATGGGCACCGACCGCATCCGGAAGGTCGAGGAATACAAGACGATCCCGTCGCTCGCCTACATCCTGCTCGTCGACACCGAACGCCCGCAGATCACGTTTTACGAGCGTGCGGAGGAAGGCTGGACGGTGCGCTTCATCGACGAGCTCGACGCTGCGATCGAGCTGCCCGAGATCGAGTGCCGGCTTCTCACCCGAGATATCTTCGAAGGCCTGCCCTTCGCCGGATAGCTCACCCGTGCAGCGCGACGGCGTCCTCCGGCGCCTCGGCGCGCTCGCTCATGCCGTAGTCGCGGATGACGGAGGACACGCGCAGGCGATAGTCGGCGAAGACGCCGCCACGGCCGGCCTTCTGCATCACCTGGTGGCGGCCATGCGCGCGCCATTTCTGAAGCGCCTCCTCGTCGCGCCAGAAGGACAGCGAGACGAACTTGCCGGGCTGGGTGACGCTCTCGAAGCGCTCGACCGAGATGAAGCCGTCAGCCTGCTCGACGTCGGCCTTCAGCTGCATCGCCATGGAGAAGTAGTCGGCGGCGCGACCTTCGGCCGGCGTGACCTCGAAGATGACGGCGATCATGGTTCTCTCCCGTTTCCGCCCATGGTCGGGTCCGGCGCGCAAAAGGCAAGGGACCGTTGCGATGGGTGCTGGAGCCCTCAGCCGCCCCAGCCCGTCCCGGACACGATCAGGCCGCCGAGCAGCAGAGCGCCTAGCGCGAGGATCATCAGCGCCGCGAGCGCCTCCAGCCCGGCGACGATAGCCGCGCCCGCGCCGGGCCGCGCGGAGGCGATGCGCAGGGCCGTCGCCTTGGCGCCGACCGCGAGCGCAGCGATGGCCGCGACCGTGATCGCCGTTCCCGCCGCCATGGCGAACGCCGCGGCGACGCCGGCCCAGAAGATCCCCTGGCTGAGCGCGAAGACGAGCGTGACGAGCGCGCCGGTGCAGGGCCTCAGCCCGATCGCGAGCACAGCGCCGCCGGCCTGCCGCCAGTCGATGCGACCTTCGGTCAAGCGCGGGTCGACGCCGTGGCCATGCGCGCAATCGGGACCGTGGACGTGGTCGGATTTGCCTTGCAGCGCGAGGACGAAACCTCGCCCCTTGCGCCAGACGAGCCACAGGCCGACGGCCAGAACCGCGGCGTAGCTCACCGCCTCGAACCAGAAGGTCGCGTCGGCCATCGCCATGCTGGTCGCCCTGAGGGCGATGGCGAAGGTCGCGATGAGCGCGATCGCCGTCACGGCCTGCAGCAGGGCCGCGACCGCGGACAGCGCGACGCCGCGGCGAAAACCGTCGCCGGTCGCGATCAGATAGGACGAGATCACCGCCTTGCCGTGCCCGGGACCGGCCGCGTGGAAGATCCCGTAGCCGAAGGACAGCGCCGCCAGCGTCGCGAGCGCCGAGGGACTGTCCTTCACCGAGCGGATTGCGGCGGCGAGTTCGCGGTAGAAGCCGGACTGCTTGGCGGCGATCCAGCCGAACAGACCGCCGGGTGCGCCGGGGGGCGGCCCATCGGGGCGCGCGACGCCGAAGGGCCCGGCGTTCTGCGCGAAGGCGTCCGCGGCGAAGGCGATAAGCGCGACACAGCCGACCGCCAACGCGCACGCAGCCGCGATGCGTGCGCGCGACGAAGCTACTTGCACGTCACGAGCAGCGTGTTCGAGAACTGCGCGCCGAAATTGGCGCCGGGCGACAGGCCCGAAAAATAGGCTTCGGACAGCTTCAGCTGCTGCCCGGCGTCCGGCGACGGGGGCCGCTCGAGCGCCACGCCGCAGTTCGCCGGCGCCGCGGCGAGCTTCGCCGGGTGCTCTTTCGCGAATTCGAATGCGACGAAGTAGGTCGGGTCGTAGACCTCGACACGGAAGGATTGGCCCTTCTCGGCCGCGCCTTCTTTCACAGGCAAGGTGAAATGCAGCGTTACGCGGCCGTCGGCCGCGCTTTCCGCCCAGTAGTCGACCGGCTGGCCGAAGACGAGCTTCTTCTCGCCCGCCGCGCCGAAGGTGAAGAACTTGTACTCGTGCAGCGAGGTGACGTTGGTCTCGGCGAGCGGCGCGAGCTCCTCGCGCGAATATTTGCCGTCGCCGTTCGTATCGAGGCCCTGCACCGCCATCGCCGAGAACATGTCGTCGAAGGTCCAGGCGTGGCGCACGCCCGTGAGCCGGCCGTCCGCGCCGAAGATCAGCTCGCTTCGCGACGTGACGAACACATGGGGATGCGCGTCCGCAGCGGTCGGGACAGCGCCAAGGCCGGCGATCGCAATGGCGGCGGACAAAAGCAGGCGATTCGCGCGCATCGTGGTCAAGCCATCCTCCGCCAGTGCGGCCGAAACGGGGCGATACCGGCTCAGGGACCGAACACGAAGCGGTCGACAATGCGGAACCCCTCGCGCGCGTCTTCCTCCACATAGAGGGTGACGGCGTTCACCCGCGAGATCGCGGCTCCGACATGCTCCTCATAGAGCTCGGCGAGCCCGTCGACGACAGGCTTGACGCGCTCTGGGGGGAGGCTTCCGGTCAACGTCATGTGAAACCGGAACTCCTCAAACACGTAGGGATAGCCCCACCGCTCCTGGAATTGACGCTGGCGCTCGGTGAGCGGCGCCTCGAGGCGCCGCGCCGTCTCCGCCGCGCTCGGCGGTCGGCGGAAAGGCTCGAACGCTTCGACGCAGGCGCCGGCGAGAGCTCCCAGCTGCTCGGAAGAAGTGATCGTCTTCAGTGCGGCGAAGGTCGCAATCGCCCCCACCTCGAGGGCGGGAAGATCGAAGGCCCTGAGTTTGCGCGCGAAGGTCCGCCCGGCGGCCACCAGATCGTCCTCGCTCGCGCCGTCGGCGAGGCGGAACGGCGCCTTCAGAGTGCCGTGGAAGCCGTAGCGGCGCGGCTGCGCGGTGATCTCCGCCCACTCCGCCGCGTCCACGCCCGCCGGGGCGAGCGGCGCGCGCAGCTCCGCCGTCGCGGCGTCGTATCCCAGCACCGCAGACCCGAAGGTCCAGAGCGGACTCTCCGGCGGCGGCGCGTAATAGATCGCGTAGCGCGGGTCGCTCACATCACGCTCCGTCCGGCGACGGTCACGCCGCGCACCACCGGCGTCTCGTCGACGATCGCGACGCGGATCAGATCGGCGCGCAGGCCCGGCGCAAGGCGGCCGCGATCGGAAAGGCCCAGCATGGCCGCCGGCCGCGCGGTCGCGAGCGCGAAGGCCTTCGCGAGCGCGACGCCGCCGTCCCGGCCGAGCCGCTCGACGGCCTGCAGAAGGCTCGCGGGCACATAGTCCGACGAGAGCGCGTCGAGCGCGTCCTCCCGGACGAGTTGGTCCACGGAGACGCCGCCCGAATGCGAGCCGCCGCGCACGACGTTCGGCGCGCCGCCGATGGTGGCGAGACCGGCCGCCCTTGCGGCGCGCGCCGCCTCCAGCGAGGTCGGGAACTCCGAGATGGCGCAGCCGGCGCCCTTCGCCTGCGCGACATCCTCCGCCGTGGTGTCGTCATGGCTCGCGATGACGATCCCGCGGTCGCGGAACAGCTCGACCGCCTTCGGCCAGTTCGACGCCGCCGCCCGCTTTCCGTCCGCCCTGCGCTTTTCGATCAGCGCGTCTGCGTCCTTCGCGGCGAGGCCCTCGCGGACCATGAAGCGCTTGAGCAGCGAGACGTCGCGCCACTGGCGCTGGCCGGGCGTGTGGTCCATCAGCGAGGCGAGCGCGACGAGAGGCCCGTCCGCGAACGGGGCGAGGTGGTCCGTCAACTCAGGGTCGCTCAGCTCGCATCTCAGATGCAGCCGGTGATCGGCGCGGAACAGGCCGAGCTCGACCCCGCGCTCGATCGCGCGGACCATGGTCGGCAGCAGCCCACGCCGGGCGTCGTTCTCGACCTCGTAGCCGCCGACGAACAGGGCGTCGTAGACGGTCGTGACGCCCGCCGCCGCCATCTGCGCGTCGTGCGCGAGCGCGGCCGCCAGCGGGTTCGGCCAGATGACGCCGGCGCGCGGCGAAAAGTGCTTCTCGAGATTGTCGGTGTGGAGCTCGATCAGCCCCGGCGCCAGCAGGTCGCCTTCGAGGTCGACCGCGCCGGCCGCCGTCGAGCGGCCGGGCGAGACGTCGCGGATAACACCATGCGCATGTACGAGCGTCCCCGAGACGATCTCGTCGCCGAGCACAAGCCGCGCATTGGTGAGGACCGTCTCCCCGCTCATGGCCGGATGTCTGGCCGCTTCCGGCGCCGCATTCAAGCCCCGGCCGCGCCGCCGTCGGCGCGCGGATCATGCCCGCCCTCGATGCGTCCGTCGGGGTGACTGACGATCATGCCGGCGTGCCCAGCCTCGTCGTCGAAGGCGTCGGACCATGGCGCGACTTCATGGCCCATCCGCGCCAGCCGGTCGATCTCCTCGCCCGCAAAGCGCGGTTCATATTTGAGCGACGTATCGTTCTCCCCCCAGGACCGGCCGAGCCGAAAGCGGGGCGCGGCAAGCGCCTCCTCGATCGGCCGGCCGAGCCAGGCATGGCGCGCGAAGATCTGCGCCTGGGTCTGCGGCTGACCCTCTCCTCCCATCGTGCCGTAGACCATGACCCGGCCGTCGTCGAAGACGGCGAGCGCGGGGTTCAGCGTGTGGAAGGGCTGGCGACCCGGCGCGAGCGCGTTCGGGTTCTCGGGATCGAGCGAGAAGGCGGCGCCGCGGTTCTGCATCAGCACGCCGGTCGCCGGCAGCACGCAGCCGGAGCCGTATTCCCAGTAGATGCTCTGGATGTAGCTGATCGCCCTCCCCTCCTTGTCGATCGCGCCCATCCAGATGGTGTCGCCGTCGCCGGAGGGCTGCGGCGGGTACGGCGCGGCCCGCGCGGCGTCAACGGCCGCGGCCTCGCGGTCGAGCGCCTGCGAGGTCAGGAGCTCCTGCGGGTCCAGCGGGATCCGGTCGAAGTCGACGCATACGCGCTCCCGGATCCGGAAGGCGCGTTTGGTCGCCTCGACGGCGGCGTGGACGAAGGCGGCGTCCTCGTCGGATTTCACGCCGAGCCGCTCCAGCACGCCGAGAATCATCAGCGAGACCAACCCTTGGGTCGGCGGCTGCGAGTTGAAGACGCTCGCGCCCCTCAGCCGGACCTCAAGCGGCGGGCGAAGACACGCGCGGCGGGCGACGATGTCCTCACGCGTCACCGGCGCGCCGATGCGGTCGAGGTCGGCCGCGATCTCGCGCCCGACGTCTCCCTCGAAGAAATCACGCAGGCCGGCGCGGCCGATATGGTCGAGCGTATCGGCGAGGCGCGGCTGCTTCAGCGTCGCGCCTTCCGCCAACAGCTTGCCGTCCGTCATGAAGACGTCGGCGAAGCCCGGCGCGGCGTAGGTCTCGGCGGCGAGCTTGGGGACGGTGCGGCCCTGGCAGGGCGAGACGGGAAAGCCTTCGCGCGCGAAGCGCGCGGCGTCCGACAGCAGCGCCTCGGCCGGCATCCGTCCGCCGCCCGCACGAGCGAGCTCGAGGGCGACGCGCCAACCGTCGACGGCGCAGGGCGCGGTCAGCGCCGCGAGGGGTCCACGGGGCGGAATGACGTCGTGGCCCCGATCGCGGTACCAGCCGATGGTGGCGCGCGATCCCGCCGTCGAGCAGGCCTCGATGTAGCGGACCTCGCCGGAGGGCTCGCGCACGAGCCAGAAGCCGTCGCCGCCAATGGCGTTCATGTGCGGGTAGACGACCGCGATGGTCGCGGCCATGCCGACCATGGCTTCGTAGGCGTTCCCGCCCTCGGCGAGGACCGCGCGGCCGGTCTCGACCGCCGCCGCATGCGGCGCGGCCACGACGCCGCGCGGCGAGGCTGCTGTCAGCGCCATGGCTTCCCTTGTCTCCCGATCGTCGAATTCGGGCGAAGGGCTATAGGCGCCGGCGCGTGCGGGCAAGCCGCCTGCGGTTGCGTGAAGGCGCCTCGACCTTTGCGCGGCGCGTGCTAAAAGGCCGGCAGTTTTTGGATCCGCCAGGAGTCCCGGACCGTCATGTCCGACATCCCGACCCACGTTCCCCAGAGCTCGTTCGCCAGGACGGTCACGATCGTCTCGGCGACGATCCTGATCGCGGCCCAGACCATCACGGCGGCGGTGGCGGGCGGTTGGGCGGTCGCGGGCTTCCTAGGGCTCGGCGACTACGGCGCCTATGCGCTCGAGGCCGCGGGTCTCGGCCTCGGCGTCTGGGCCGTCGTCGCCTTCGTCAAGAGCGCGCTGAAGAACGCGCGGACGGAAGACGTCTGACGCTCAGGCGATCGCGATCGCCGGCGCGAAGGACCAGAGCGCCGAGGTCGCGACCAGCGCGACGCCCAGCAGATCGCCGATCATGACCGCGCGCCAGGCGCGGGAGCGCTCTTCCGAGGTCTGGATCGTGGCGCGGCCGTCGTCATAGGACTCGGAGGCCGCCTGCACGCCGCGGCGGGTCTCCGCGAAGACCGGCTCGGTGCGGCGAAGTTCGTCGAGAAGCGCAAAATCGGCGCGGTCGAAATCGACGGTGGTCATGGCGGGGTCCTCCGGTTCTGCCTTGACCGTGGGTCGCCTCGAAGGACGTCCCGGTTCACCCCAATCCGACTCCCGCTCGTTTTTTTCGGAGCCCTCCTGCAGACGGCGGACATTCCGCCGCCCCTGTCCGACGCCGCTTGCGCCCGCGACGCGTAACATTATAACGTTCTATGTCGTCACCGATCCCGCGATCGTCGCTCCATGTCCGATCATCACAGCCATGCCCACGCCGGCCATTCGCACGGCGCGCACGCTCGCCACGGGCACGATCACGTTCCGCGTCGTCCCGAACCGCGCGACGCGGCGGCCTCGCTGCTGCGGGCTTCCGCGCTCGAACGCCTCGCCATCGCGGCTCTCGCGGTCGCGGCCGTCTGGGCGGCGGTCTTCTGGACCGTCTCGTGAACGCCCCCGCCATCCGCTTCGAGGATGTGACGCTCGGCTATGACGGGCACCCGGCGGTCCATCACCTCACCGGCGAGATCGCGCCGGGTTCGGCGCTCGCCGTGGTCGGGCCGAACGGCGCCGGCAAGTCGACGCTGCTGAAAGGCCTCGTCGGGACTCTGAAGCCGCTCGGCGGCAGCATCGACCGCGGCGCGCTGAAATCGGGCGAAATCGCTTACCTTCCGCAGGCCGCCTCGCTCGACCGCTCCTTCCCGATCGACGTCTTCGATCTCGTCGCGACCGGGCTGTGGCGGAAGATCGGCCCCTTCGGCGGCGTCGGCGCCAACGGTCGGGCCAAGGTCCGCGACGCGATCGCGGGCGTCGGCCTCACCGGCTTCGAGCGTCGCCCGATCGGCACGCTGTCCGGCGGCCAGCTGCAGCGGGCGCTGTTCGCGCGGCTCGCGCTGCAGGACGCGCCGGTGATCCTGCTGGACGAGCCCTTCGCCGCGATCGACATCGACACCGTCCGCGACCTTCTCGACCTCGTCGCGCGCTGGCGCGGCGAGAGCCGCACCGTCGTCGCGGTGCTGCACGACCTCGAGACCGTCCGTCACGCCTTTCCGGAGACGCTGCTGCTGGCGCGCCGGCCGATCTCGTGGGGTCCGACCGCCGAGGCGCTGCGCCCCGAACGTCTGCTGGAGGCGCGCGGCATGACCGAGGCCTTCGACGACCGCGCGCCGGTCTGCCATGCGGAGCATGCGGCGTGAGAACGATGGGAAAGACCGACTGCGTGCTTCGAGACGGCGCTCCGCGCCTCCTCAACATGAGGCGTGTCGAGATTTCCAAACCTCAATCGTTCCTCATGCTGAGGAGCCTCGGCGCGAGCCAAGGCGTCTCGAAGCACGCAGTCGGCCTCCGGCCATGACCTTCTACGACGTCGTGATCGGCCCCTTCGTCGAGTTCGACTTCATGCGCCGGGCGCTGATCGGCTCGCTGGCTTTGTCGCTCGGAGCCGGCCCGGTCGGGGTTTTCCTGATGCTGCGGCGGATGAGCCTTGCGGGCGACGCGATGGCCCACGCCATCCTGCCGGGCGCCGCCGCCGGGTTCCTGGTCGCGGGCCTCTCGCTCCCGGCGATGACGCTCGGCGGCCTCGTCGCAGGCGTCTCGGTCGCGCTGCTCGCCGGGCTGGTGACGCGCATGACCGTGCTCAAGGAGGACGCCGCGCTCGCCGCCTTCTACCTGCTGTCGCTCGCGCTCGGCGTGACCATGGTCTCGCTGCGCGGCTCGAACGTCGACCTGCTCCACGTGCTGTTCGGTTCGGTGCTCGCGCTCGACGACGACGCGCTGCTGCTGCTCGCAGGCGTCGCGACGGTGACGCTCGTCACGCTCGCGCTGGTCTACCGGCCGCTCGTGCTCGAATGCGTCGACCCCGGCTTCCTCGCCTCGGTCAGCCGCGCCGGCGGCCCGGCGCATCTCATCTTCCTCGGGCTCGTCGTGCTGAACCTCGTCGCCGGCTTCCAGGCGCTTGGCACGCTGCTCGCCGTCGGCGTGATGATGCTGCCCGCGGCGACGGCCCCGTTCTGGACGCAGCGTCTCGCGCCGATGTTCGGCGTCGCGGTCGCGGCCGGCGCGCTGGCGAGCGTCGCGGGCCTTCTCGGCTCCTACCACGCCGGCGTGCCGACGGGACCCGCCATCATCCTGGCGGCCGGCGTCGTCTATCTCCTGTCCATGGCCTTCGGCCCTGCCGGCGGCCTCGTCTGGCGGCTCGTCCCGGCGCGCCGCCATCGCGCAGCCTGAAAAGGATTCTTGCGATGAAGCTCAATCGCCTCGTGGCCGCGGCCTTCGCGGCCGGCCTCATCTCCGCGCCGGCGCACGCCGAGCCGCTGAAGGCCGTCGCGACCTTCTCGATCCTCGGCGATCTCGTCTCCCAGGTCGGCGGCGACCGCGTCGCGGTCGAGACGCTCGTCGGCCCGGACGGCGACGCGCATGTCTTCTCCCCCTCCCCAGCCGACGCGAAGAAGGTCGCGGAGGCCAAGATCGTGTTCGAGAACGGCCTTGGCCTCGAGGGCTGGATGTCCAGGATCGCCAAGTCCGCCGGATCGAAGGCGCCGGTGATCGTCGCCTCCAAGGGCGTCAGCGCGCGCGAGATGGAGGACGAGGACGGCGCCCACGCGCATAGCCACGGCCATGAGGTCGCCGACCCGCACGCCTGGCAGGACGCGCGCAACGTGAAGACCTATGTCGCCAACATCCGCGACGGGCTCGTCGCCGCCGACCCCGAGGGCAAGGCGGCCTACGAGGCGAACGCGGCCGCCTATCTGACGAAGCTCGACGCGCTCGACGCCGAGATCCGCGCCGCCTGGGAGAAGGTGCCGGCCGAGCGCCGCAAGATCATCACCTCGCACGACGCCTTCGGCTACTACTCGGCCGCCTACGGGCTCGAGATCCTCGCGCCGCAGGGCGTCTCCACGGAGGCCGAAGCCTCCGCCAGGGACGTCGCGCGCATCATCCGCCAGATCAGGGCGGAGAAGATCCCGGCCGTGTTCGTCGAGAACATCACCGACAAGCGGCTGACCCAGCGCATCGCCAAGGAGACCGGCGCCAAGATCGGCGGCGCGCTCTATTCCGACGCGCTGTCGCCGAAGGACGGCCCCGCCGGGACCTATCTCGACATGATGCGCTCGAACCTGCGCGAACTCACCGCCGCGCTGTCGAGCTGATCGCCGGGCGGCGTTTACGCCTCGTTAACCACGGGGCGGCACACTGACCAAATGTCCGGTTCGCCGGACGACGCTTCGGCCGCGCGACCACGGATGTACTGGCGCGCAGGCCGGAGCGTCGAATATGCCGAAGCCGGGCCTGGGCCCGGCTTTTTTCATGCCCGAAAGTCCAGCGCCCCGCTTCGCACATGCGGCGCCTTTGCTGCTAGAACGCTCCCCGACCGTTCTCGCCAAGGGAGCCACCGCATGGCCGACCTCCGCCTTCGCCGCAGCGTGCTCTATATGCCGGGCTCCAACCAGCGCGCGCTCGACAAGGCCAAGGAGCTTCCGGCCGACTGCCTGATCCTCGACCTCGAAGACGCCGTCGCCCCGGAAGCCAAGGACCTCGCCCGCGAGCAGGTCTGCGCCGCGGTGAAGGCCGGCGGCTATGGCGACCGCGAGCTCATCATCCGCGTCAACGGCCCGCAGACTCCCTGGGGCGAGCAGGATCTGAAGGCCGCCATCGAGGCGAAGCCGGACGCGATCCTGATGCCCAAGGTCTCGTCGACCGCCGTGCTCGAGGCTATCGCGAACCGCCTGGAGGCGCTCGACGCGCCCGAGGACATCGATGTCTGGGCGATGATCGAGACCCCTGCCGCGATCCTCAACATCGAGAAGATCGCGCAGGCGCGCCGCACCGTCCCCGGAAGCCGGCTGACCTGCTTCGTGCTCGGCACCAACGACCTCGCCAAGGACACCTGGGCGCAGCTCGTGAAGGGACGCGCGCCGATGATGCCGTGGATCATGTTCGCGCTGGCGGCCGCCCGCGCCAACGGCCTCACCATTCTCGACGGCGTGTTCAACGACATCGCCGACGTCGACGGCTGCCGCGAGGAGTGCCGCCAGTCGCGCGACCTGGGCTTCGACGGCAAGACGATCATCCATCCGAACCAGATCGAGCCCGCCAACAGCTGCTTCGCGCCGAGCGCCGAGGAGGTCGAGCGGGCGCAGAAGGTGATTGACGCCTTCAATCTCGAGGAGAACGCCAGGCGCGGAGCGATCAAGGTCGACGGCCGCATGTACGAGCGCCAGCACCTCGGCATGATGCGCCGCGCCGTCGCCTGGCACGAGGCGATCCTCGCCAAGGGCACGTGAGCGACGGCTCCCGCGGCTCGTTCCGCGGCGATATTGCAGGCGCGCCCTGCGCGCGGCGCCGGCGGCTTTCACAATCGGCTTGTCGAAACAATGCGGCGGCTCGGCGCGTGGCGTCCGTCCGCCTCGCCCGTTAAGGATCGGTCAGGGGAACGATTCGGGGAAAGCGGGTGCGGGTTCTGATCGTCGAAGACGACATGATCATCGCCGGCGGCCTTGGACCGGCGGTGACCGAGGCCGGATGCGACCTCGTCGGCCTCGCGGCGGACCGCGATACGGCGGTCGCCCTGCTCCGATCGTCCGACATCGACCTCGCGCTCGTCGACCTCAGACTGATGGACGGGTGGACCGGCCTCGACGTCGCGCGCGCGGCCGGCGAAGCTGGCGTCGCGGTGCTATTCACGACGGCGAACGCGGACATGCTGCCGTCCGACCTGGACGGCTCGCTCGGCCTGATCGAAAAACCTTACACCATGACGGGCGTCAGGGCCGCGATCGACTTCCTGCGCGAGCGTTTCGCCGGAAACCTCTCGGAGACGCCTCCGCGTTGCCTGAAGCTGAGGGCGCCGCGGCCAGGGCCCCGGGGAAATCGGATGGGCGTCGGCGCCGGGGCCTGACCAGGCCGGTCCAGCCTATTCAGGGCGAGCCGAGGCGGACCCGGCGGAAAACCGGGATGCGCGCAGAGCGCCCGGGACTTGTCAGCTCCGCCGCACGCGCCGAACCGTGACCGCAAAGTCGCGCCGCTGAACCGTACGACGGGGAAACGAAGGTTTCCATTGCGCCTGCGGGACCGGCGGTCTCAGATCGGGACTTCGCCCAGCCGACGTCGGCCCGGGGGAGCCGAAAGGAGGGAGCGCCGTCGATTCCCTCGCCTGCTTTCGTCAAATGCACGCTGTAGCGTGGCGTCTTTCGGCGCGCACGGCATTGTCAGACTTGCGTATGCGGACGGCTTCAACCACAACCCTCGGCCTCGTTTACTTTTAGCGTTTGATCTTCGATGGAACACGTTCTCAGTGCGCCTGCCCCGCTTCGGGTTTTTCGGCTCGATCCGATGGACAGCACGCCCTTCGCGGAAGATGGCAAGCTCGTCGAACTTGGCGTCGAAATCGTCGACTCGCCGGACGAGGCGGACTGCATCGTCGGCCGGCGCAAATATCTGTTTAAGCCCGACGCCGTACGCCCCGGGAAATTCCACCTACTTTGGACGCATGAGCCGTTCTTCGACGTCACCCCGACGTTCATGGAGTTTCTGCATCAGAAACATTTCGGCCGCGGCTGCCCGCTCTTTATTTTCAACGCGCATAGCGGACTGATCTATACGGACAACTATTATTACGGACCAACGGGGCAGCCGCTAAGCCTGCTCCGGGGCGAGCAGGACCTGAACGTCGGCTTCAGCGACAAACTGATCACCTTCGTCGCCTCCTTCAAGAAGTTCGATGCGCTCGTCGACGGGTCGAGTATCTCGCTCTACGCGACGCGGCAGAACCTCGCTCTGGAGCTTCATCAGCTCGGCCGCCTCAGATTGATCGGGCGCGGGTGGCCGGAAGGGGTCTCGGAGGGAGAAAGCCGCTACGTCAAAGGCGCGCTCGACGCCAAACACGCCTTTCTGGCGCATTCGAACTTCACGCTCGCCTACGAGAACTGCATCTCCGACTATTATGTCACGGAGAAGATTTGGCAGGGAATCCAGGGCGGATGCCTGCCGATCTACTTCGCCAACGACACCATCTATCAGGCCTTCCCGTCCCACAGCTTCATCGACGGCTCCCAGTTCAAGACCGCAGAGCAACTCGGCGAGTTCGTCGAGGCCATGCCTGTGCACGAATACATCCGTCGGGTGAACGTCTGTCGCGAGGTTTACAACTACGCCTTAGCGCGCCGCTTCAGGGGCGTGTCCCGCCGACACTCGATGCTGAGGCTGAAGCGGTTCCTCGAATCCATGAAGCCGCCAGCGCTGTCGATAGCGGAAAACGCCGCCGAGGCCGCTGTGGCCGATTCGGTCGACTGACGCTCATGGTTCGGCCATCGGAGCAAAAAAGGGGTCCGGCCGATGGCCGGACCCCTTTTTCGAAAGTGGTGGGCGTGACAGGGATCGAACCTGTGACCCCTACCATGTCAAGGTAGTGCTCTCCCGCTGAGCTACACGCCCGAAATTCGGTTCGCCGGAGCGGGACGGTCCGGCGACGCCCGCGGGCTATAGCGGATCGATCCGGACGCCGCAAGCGGCTCCACGGTCACGGCCGCGCATCGTCGGAATCCGCGGCGTCGCCGGGCTCGGAGCGCGCCCGGCGGAACAGGGAAAGCAGCCAGAGCGGCGCTGAGACGGCGGCGCCGAGCCCGAGGCCCTGGCTCGCGCCGACGAATCCCCAGCGATCCGGAAGGCCCGTCGCCCACAGGAAAACGGCCGCCGCGATCATCGCGGGCGGGACCGTGTCGCGTGAGGTCAGCCGGAGCAGGTCAGGCCGCGAGCAGCTTGTCGACTTCGCTCACCAATTCGCGCAGGTGGAACGGCTTCGACAGGATTTTCGCGTCCTTGGGCGTCTGCGAATCGGGATTGAGCGCGACCGCGGCGAAGCCCGTGATGAACATGACCTTGATGTCCGGATCGAGCTGGGTCGCGCGGCGCGCGAGCTCGATCCCGTCCATTTCTGGCATCACGATATCGGTCAGCAGCAGCTCGAACGGTTCTTCGCGCAGCCGGTGATAGGCGGACAGGCCGTTGTCGAAGGCGACCACCGAATGACCGGCGTTCTCGAGCGCCCTCACGAGGAACCGGCGCATGTCGTCGTCATCTTCGGCGAGAAGGATCTTCGAGCTCGGATTCACGGGATTGCGACTCTCAAATGTCCCATGCGGGGACGATTCATTTCATAAGGCGCGATCAAGGTAAACAGATCGTTTCGCGCCTGCGGGCGATGGACAGGAGCGTCTGCGATGGGCGATGCTCCGTCTTGGACCGGCCCCTGTTAACGGAGGATCAGCACGCGTGACGGCCTGGAAGACCGCGGGCGAAATCGAGCCGGCCTTCGATATCCTCGAGCCGTCCGAACGCGCCTCCCCGGTCGTGTTCAACTCGCCGCATTCCGGAGCGCGCTATCCGGCCAGCTTCCTGGCGTCCTCCCGCCTCGACGCGCGCGCGCTCAGGCGGTCCGAGGACGCCTTCGTCGACGAGCTCTTCGCCTGCGCGCCCCAGTTTGGAGCGCCGTTGATGAGGGCTCACTTCCCCCGCGCCTTCCTCGATGTCAACCGCGAGCCGTACGAGCTCGATCCGCGCATGTTCGACGGGCGTCTGCCGCCCTTCGCCAACACCCGTTCCCTGCGGGTCGCCGGCGGGCTCGGAACTATCGCGCGGATCGTCGGAGAGGCCCAGGAGATCTACGGCGCCCGCCTGCCGGTCAGCGAGGCGCTGGAGCGGATCGAGACAATCTACAAGCCTTATCACCGGGCGCTGAAGCGGCTGGTCGCGCGCGCCTACCGCCTGCACGGCGTCGCGCTGCTGATCGACTGCCACTCGATGCCGTCGGTCGGCCTCGCGCGCGACGAGCGCGCCCGGGCCGACGTCGTCCTCGGGGACCGCTACGGCGCGAGCTGTTCGCCGGCGATCGTCGATTTCGTGGAGCAGGAGTTCCGCAGCCTCGGCCTGGAGACGACCCGCAACCGCCCCTATGCCGGCGGCTACATCACCGAACATTACGGCGCCCCCGCGAGCGACCTCCACGCGCTCCAGATCGAGATCAACCGCGCGATCTACATGGACGAGCAACGGCACGTAAAACGGCCAGATTTCGAGGATCTCGCCGCGCGTCTCGCTGGCGTCGTCGAGCGCGTCGCGACCGCCCCGTTCGGCTCTCTCGGCAGAGTGCGAGCAGCCGCGGAATGACGCTGCGGTCCGCCGCGTCGATCGTATGATAGAAAAATCCTTGCAAAAGGCGCGGCGTCCCGCCAATGTCCGCCGGCCTGGACGAAAACCAATAAAAAAGGCCGTCCGCATAAAGCGAACGGCCCAAGTCTAGGGAGGAAACGCCCAAGGAGGGCAGCGACAGAACGATCATAAGATCGCAATGCCGCGCTGCAAAAAGATGCGGCTGCGCTGCACAAAAAGCAAGGGCAAAATCTTTTAATCGCCGGATGCGACGGCCTGTCGCACAATCCGGCGATTTCTTTTTGTCTTGTCGGGCAATGAGTTGGACGCCGCGAGCGCGCTCCGCTAGAGCAAGTCCGCCCGTCGGGGACGTTGTTCAGGACCAGAAAGCCGGGCAAGTTCGCCGCCATAAACCGGATCCTTGGTTCATGACGAGCGCCTCCGCGCGACTTCGAAACGTCACGTGATCCGATCGGCGCGGATTCGCTTGCAGGAAGGACGCATGACTAGGACGGACGCATGACCGCAGTCGATTTCGCCGCCTTCGTCGACCGCCTCGCCGACGCCTCCGGCGAGGCGATCCTGCCGTTCTTCCGCACCGCCCTTTCCGTCGAGGACAAGCGCTCGTCGCGGGGCTTCGACCCGGTGACCGCCGCGGACAAGGCGGCCGAGAGCGTGATGCGGGAGCTGATCCGCCGCACCTTCCCGCGCCACGGCGTGGTGGGCGAGGAGTTCGACGACGTCGCGACCGACGCGGAATATGTCTGGGTGCTCGACCCGATCGACGGCACCAAGTCGTTCATCCTCGGACTGCCGGTCTGGGGCACGCTGATCGGCCTAACCCGCAACGGTTCGCCGTGCTACGGGATGATGCACCAGCCCTTCATCGGCGAAAAATTCTTTGGAGACGGCAGGTCGGCGAGCTATCGCGGGCGCAACGGCCCCAGACGCCTGCGCGCGCGGGCCTGCGCGGGGCTCGAGGACGCGATGCTGATGTCGACGACGCCGACCATGTTCGACGAGGGCGAGCGCTCCTCCTTCGACCGCGTGGCGGGCTCGGTGAGGCAGATGCGCTGGGGCGGCGACTGCTACGCCTACGCCATGCTCGCCGCCGGCCATCTCGATCTAGTCGTCGAGGCGGACCTGAAGCCCTTCGACATCACGGCGCTGATTCCGATCGTCCAAGGCGCTGGGGGAATCGTCACGACCTGGGACGGCCAGCCCGCAACCAATGGCGGCCGCATCATCGCGGCCGGCGACAAGCGCGTGCACGAAGCGGCGATGGAGCTTCTCGCCCGCGGCTGACCGTCGGTCAGGCCAGCGTCTTCGCGCCGGGCGTGAAGGCGTCGAACGCGGCCCAGAACATGTCGCGTATCTCGTCCCGCTCCATCATGATCTCGTGGCGCGAGCCGCGGATGAGCAGGTGGCCGCCGCCGCGGATGCGCGCGGCGAAGCGGTCGCTGGCGCGCGGGTCCACGATCCTGTCGAGCGCGGCGCTCAGCACCAGCGTCGGCACTCGGAAGGATTCGGGCACGCCCGGAAGCGCCGTCGCGGTCATCGCGCGGAAGGCCGAGTGTACCCAGCCGATCGTCGGCGAGCCGATCCCGAGGTCCGGCGCCGCGGCGAGGATCGCCTGCGCCTGCGCGTAGCGGGTCTGGTCGGATGTCACCCGATTTCGCTCGAACGGCTTGAGCGCGAGGATCCGGCCGCTTCCGCTCGGAATGTAGGACGAGGAAAAGCCGATGCTTCCGAGGCCGGTCGCAAGTCCCCGCGCGAAGAACTCGACGCGTCGGAGCGGGAGGCCGATCATGGGCGCGACGAGGACGATCCGCTCGAACCATTGAGGCTGGCGCGCCGCCAGCGCGACCAGGACCGGCGCCGAAGCCGAATGCGACAGTGCGAAGAAGGGCGGCGGGCAGCTCGCAAAGGCGAGCTGGCGCATCATCGCCTCGGCGTCGGCGCGATAGTCGCCGAAGTCGGAGACGTGGCCCTTCAGTGGATTGCGGGCGAGACGGTCGGAGCCGCCCTGCCCGCGCCAGTCGAAGGTCGCGACGGCGAAACCGCGCTTCAGCAGATCCTCCGCCACCTCGCCATACTTCTCGATGAACTCGGCGCGTCCCTGGAACAGGCAGACGGTGCCGCGCGCGACGCCTTCCGGCCGCCAGAACGCGCCGCGCAGATTGACGCCGTCCGCGGTCGTGATCGTGCGGGTCCTGAAGCCGGCGGGAAGCGGAACGCCTGCGGCCGCGACCAGCCCTTCGCGCGCCGGCCGGAACGTCGGCGTGCGGGTCTCTCCCGGCTCGGGCTTCCGGATGAGCGCGTCGAGCAGCAGGTTCGCGCGCCGCGCGGCCGAGGACAGCGCCGCTCCGGCGCGGCCGCCTGAAAGCGCGCCGCGCGCGACAGTCATGGGCTTGAACGGCGCCATCCGCCTCACCATCTCAAGGGCATCGCAGGCCAACCGGCTGCGATCGTTGCGTAAATCGGCCCGGCCAGGCTGGCGGGCCGCCCATGTGTCGCTTCTTTCAGGAGGATACCAGAATGCGCCACTACGATCTCACCCCGCTCTACCGCTCGACCGTCGGCTTCGACCGCCTGTTTTCGCTGCTCGACAGTGTCGCCGGGGGAGAGAACGCGTCGCCCGGCTACCCGCCCTACAACATCGAGCGCACCGACGAGAACGCCTATCGCATCACCGTCGCGGTGGCGGGCTTCGGCGAGAACGACCTCAACATCGAGGTCAAGGAGAACGCCCTCACCGTGCGCGGCGAGAAGGCGGCCGAGGAGCGGAAGACCGAGGTGCTCCATCAGGGCATCGCTGGCCGCGCCTTCGAGCGACGCTTCCAGCTCGCCGACCATGTGCAGGTGACCGGCGCGAGCCTTGAGAACGGGCTGCTCCACATCGATCTCGTGCGCGAGGTCCCCGAGGCCAAGAAGCCGCGGGTGATCCCGATCGGCTCCGGCGCGCAGCCGGCCGCGATCGACGCGAAGGTCGTGGAGAAGCAGGCCGCCTGACGCCCGGCGGAGGTCGTCAGAACAGGGGCGCCCCGAGCGGTCGGGGCGCCCTTTTTCTTGGGGCGGCGACCGCCAGTGCGGCGTCGATCTCCGTGAGGGCCGTCTGGACTTCGGCGCCTGTCGTCGCGAAGGAGGCGATCATGCGGGCGATCACCTCGCCGTCCCCGCCTGCGCGTTCGGGCGCGATCGATTCGCTCGTCCAGACGTAATAGCCCGCGCCTCGCGCCTTCAGCGCCTCATGCAGCGCGGCGGGCAGCCAGACGAAGACCTCGTTCGCCTCGACCGGAAAGGCCGTGCGCAGACCGCGCGCCTCGAGCCCCAGCGCCAGCTCCGCGGCCCGCGCGTTGGCCGAACGCGCGAGGTCGAGCCACAGCCCGCCCTCGAGCAGCGCGGCGATCTGCGCCGCGATGAAGCGCCCCTTGGACCAGGTGTGGCCGCCGCGCTTGCGCCGTTCGGCGAGGTTCTGGATTAGATCCTCCGCGAACAGCACGATCGCCTCGGCGGCCATGGCGCCGTTCTTGGTGAAGCCGAAGGACAGCGCCTCGACGCCCGAGCGCCACGTCAGATCCGCCGGACTGGCGTGAGTCGAGGCGACCGCGTTCGCGAACCGCGCGCCATCCATATGGACGCGGATTCTGCGGCCGCGAGCGATCTCGGAAAGCGCCCCGATCTCGGCGGGGCGATAGACCGTGCCGGCCTCCGTCGCCTGGCTGAGCGTCAGCGCGGCCGGCGTCACATGCGTCGGCGGCGTCCAGAAGTCGCGGCCGAGCAGCCCGCCGAACGTCTCAGTCGTCAGCTTGCCGTCGAGGCCGGGCGCGCCGACGATCTTGGCGCCGTTGGTGAAGAACTCCGGCGCGCCGCACTCGTCATGCATGACGTGCGCTTCCTCGTGGCCGATCACGGCGCCCCAGGGCGGCGTCATCTGGGCGAGCGAGAGGGCGTTGGCGGCGGTGCCGGTGGTGACGAGGAAGGCCGCGACCGGTTTCTCGAAGACGTCCGAGAGCAGAGCCTCGACGCGCGCGTTCTCCTCGTCATGGCCGTAGGGGCGCGCCGGACCGCTGTTCGCGGCGGCGAGAGCCTCGAGCACGGCCGGGTGCGCGGGGGCGATGTTGTCGCTGGTGAGGTTCATGGCTCCATCGAACGTTGTCAGGCGAATTGCAAACCGAGATGCCTAGCCATCGGCTCGAAATCCCGATCTTGATGCAGCAAGGCGTGGCCGCGTTCGATGCAGAACGTGCCGATGACCAGATCGACGGTTTTACGAACGGTCACGCCCTTGCGCCGGAGTTCGCGAAAGTTGCGAGCCGCGCGAATGGCGATATCGGGATCGAGCATCGCAGCGAGTTCAAAGCGCGTCAGTTCTCTTTCGATCGCTTTAGCGTGGCGCTCGTCATAGGCGCCTTGAAGCACCTCAAGCAGAACGAGATCGCCGATCAGAACCTCGTAAGGGTCGATGTCGTGTCTGAACCGGGCGGACGCAGGCGTCGCCCTGCCACGCAGCGCCTCGATCAGGACAGAGCTGTCGACGACGATCACGTCTTTTCGGAGCCGATTCCGGCATCTTCGAACGTCCAGCTACGGCGCATTTCCTCGAGATCGCCGTTCCACCCCATGCCCCAAAGATCATTGATCGCCCGCCGACGGCGGGCCGTAACGACAAGACGGCGCAGGGCCTCTTCTACGGCGCCTTTCTTGGTCGTCTGCCCAGTGACCGCCATCACTTCGCGAAGAAGCTCATCGTCGATGTCGATGTTCGTGCGCATCGCCGGGCTCCGTGTGTATCATCGCCAGACATAATACACATTCGGCGCGTCTTCGACCATCGTCGGCGGCTTGACCTCTGCGCTTTACCGATCGACCCTTTTCTGATTAAAGGTGCCGAATAGGACAGCAACACTGTCCATTTGCGACGAGGCGTCGCGCGTCACGACAATCGGCCGGGCATCGGGGACGGCGGCGGTTTGACCAAGCCGCAGCCAGCCTCGCGCCGGGCCGCGGCCATGCCGGAGACGCGGCGCCTTTCGTGCATGAGATTTCGGTCCTTGCGGGCCCGATCGTGGAGACGACCATGACGAAGACGTTTCCGAGCGCGGCGAGAGATCTCGACGGCCGCAGCGCCGCGACGCGCACGATCACCGTGACCGATCCCAACCTGCCGTCCGCGCAGGGTCTCTACGACCCCCGCCGGGAAAAGGACTCGTGCGGCGTCGGCTTTGTGGCCGACATGAAGGGCCGCAAGAGCCACACGATCATCGAGCACGGCATCAAGATCCTCGAGAACCTCGAGCATCGCGGGGCCGTGGGCGCCGATCCGCGCGCTGGCGACGGCGCGGGCATGCTCGTCCAGATCCCGCATAAGTTTTTCGCAGCCGAGGCGGAGCGGCTCGGCTTCTCGCTGCCCGAGCCCGGCATGTACGCCGTCGGCCACGGCTTCGGCCCGCGCGACCCCGAGGCGCTCGAGCATATCCGCGGCGTGCTGGAGCGCGCGGTCGCGAGCGAGGGCCATAGCCTCCTCGGCTGGCGCGAGGTGCCGACCGACAACTCCTCGCTCGGAGAGAGCGTGAAGCCGACCGAGCCGACCCAGTTTCAGGTCTTCATCGGCCGTGCGCCCTCGATCGAAGACGAGGACGAGTTCGAGCGCCGGCTGTTCATCCTGCGCAAGATCGTCTCCAACGAGGTCTATGGCACCAACCCGCAGGGCTCGTCCTACTACCCGGTCTCGCTGAGCTGCCGGACGATCGTCTACAAGGGCATGTTCCTCGCGGACCAGCTCGCGGCCTACTATCCGGACCTGCGCGACGAGCGGTTCGAGAGCGCGCTCGCGCTCGTGCACCAGCGCTTCTCGACCAACACCTTCCCGACCTGGTCGCTCAGCCACCCGTACCGGATGGTCGCGCACAACGGCGAGATCAACACGCTGCGCGGCAACGTCAACTGGATGGCGGCGCGCCAGGCCTCGGTCGACAGCGAGCTCTACGGCAACGACATCTCGAAGCTCTGGCCGATCTCCTACGAAGGCCAGTCCGACACCGCCTGTCTCGACAACGCGCTCGAATTCCTCGTGCGCGGCGGCTACAGCCTCGTCCACGCAATGATGGTGCTGGTGCCGGAAGCCTGGGCCGGCAACCCGCTGATGGACGAGGACCGGCGCGCCTTCTACGAGTACCACGCCTCGGTCATGGAGCCGTGGGACGGCCCCGCCGCGATCGCCTTCACCGACGGCAAGCAGATCGGCGCCACGCTCGACCGCAACGGCCTGCGTCCTGCGCGATGGTTCCAGACCGACGACGACCTCGTCGTCATGGCGTCCGAGATGGGCGTGCTGCCCGTGCCGGAGGAGAAGATCGTCCGCAAGTGGCGGCTGCAGCCCGGCCGCATGCTGCTGATCGACCTGGAGCAGGGCCGCATCGTCTCCGACGAGGAGATCAAGGCGAGCCTGACGACCTCGCGCCCCTATAGGGATTGGCTGAAGCGCACCCAGCTGGTGCTCGAGGACCTGCCGGAGGCGGCTCCAGCCGCGCCGCGCAAGCAGGCGAGCTTGCTCGATCGCCAGCAGGCCTTCGGCTACACCCAGGAAGACGTGAAGCTGCTGATGTCGCCGATGGCGACCACGGGCCAGGAAGCGACCGGCTCGATGGGCACCGACACGCCGCTGTCGGCGCTCTCGCGCCAGTCGAAGCTGCTCTACACCTACTTCAAGCAGAACTTCGCGCAGGTCACGAACCCGCCGATCGATCCGATCCGCGAGGAGCTCGTCATGAGCCTCGTCTCGTTCATCGGACCGCGGCCGAACCTGTTCGACCTCGACGGCGCCTCCAAGAAGAAGCGTCTCGAGGTGCGCCAGCCGATCCTCACCAACGAGGACCTGGAGAAAATCCGCGCGATCGATGATCTGGCGGAGAGCCATTTTCAGACCCGCACGCTCGACACCACCTACCCGGCCGAGAAGGGCGCGGCCGGCATGGAGGACGCGATCGAGCGGCTGTGCGAGCGCGCGCAATCTTCGGTCCACGGCGGCTTCAACATCGTGGTGCTCTCCGACCGACTCGTCGGCCCGGGGCGCATCGCGATACCCGCCGCGCTCGCGACGGCGGCGGTCCACCATCATCTGATCCGCAAGGGCCTCAGGACCTCGGTGGGCCTTGTCGTCGAGTCGGGCGAACCGCGCGAGGTGCACCATTTCGCGGTTCTGGCCGGATATGGCGCCGAGGCGATCAATCCGTACCTCGCCTTCGAGACGCTCGAGGCAATGCACCAGGCGCTCGACTTTCCTGACCGGGTGGACGCGCAGGAGGTGCGCTATCGCTACATCAAGTCGATCGGCAAGGGCCTGCTCAAGGTCATGTCCAAGATGGGCATCTCGACCTACCAGTCCTATTGCGGCGCGCAGATCTTCGACGCGGTCGGATTGTCGAAGGAATTCGTCGACAAGTACTTCTCCGGCACCGCCACCCCCGTGGGCGGCGTCGGCCTGGCCGAGATCGCCGAGGAGACCGTGCGCCGGCACACCCTCGCCTTCTCGGACGTTCCCGTCCTGCGCTCGGCGCTCGACGTCGGCGGCGAGTACGCCTACCGCATCCGCGGCGAGGACCACGCCTGGACGCCGAACTCGGTCGCCGACCTGCAGCACGCGGTCCGCACGCGCTCCTACGCCAAGTACGAGGAGTTCGCGCGCGAGCTGAACGAGCAGTCCGAGCGGCTGCTGACGCTGCGCGGCCTGTTCCGCATCCGCCCGGCGAGCGAGCGTGGCCGCGAGACCGTCTCGATCGACGACGTCGAGCCTGCGGCCGAGATCGTGAAGCGCTTCGTCACCGGCGCCATGTCCTTCGGCTCGATCAGCCGCGAGGCGCACGAGACGCTGGCCATCGCAATGAACCGGATCGGCGGCAAGTCGAACACCGGCGAGGGCGGCGAAGAGCCGGAGCGCTTCCAGCCGCTCGCGAACGGCGACTCGAAGCGCTCCGCGATCAAGCAGGTGGCGTCCGGCCGCTTCGGCGTGACGACCGAGTATCTCGTCAACGCCGACACCATCCAGATCAAGGTCGCGCAGGGCGCCAAGCCCGGCGAGGGCGGCCAGCTGCCCGGCCACAAGGTCGACGCCGCGATCGCCAAGGTGCGCCGCTCGACGCCGGGGGTCGGCCTGATCTCGCCGCCGCCGCACCACGACATCTACTCGATCGAGGATCTGGCGCAGCTCATCTACGACTTGAAGAACGTCAACCCCGAGGCCGACGTCTCGGTGAAGCTCGTCTCCGAGGTCGGCGTCGGCACCGTCGCGGCCGGCGTCGCCAAGGCGCGCGCCGACCACATCACCATCTCGGGCTTCGAGGGCGGCACCGGCGCGAGCCCGCTCACCTCTCTGAAGCACGCCGGCGGCCCCTGGGAGACCGGCCTCGCCGAGACCCAGCAGACGCTCGTCGTGAACCGCCTGCGCGGCCGCGTGCGGCTGCAGGTCGATGGCGGCCTCAGGACCGGTCGCGATGTCGTGGTGGGCGCCCTGCTCGGCGCCGACGAGTTCGGCTTCTCGACGGCCCCGTTGATCGCGGCCGGCTGCCTGATGATGCGCAAGTGCCACCTCAACACCTGCCCCGTCGGCATCGCCACGCAGGATCCGGTGCTGCGCAAGCGCTTCAAGGGCACGCCCGAGAACGTCGTCGACTACCTCTTCTTCGTCGCCGAGGAGGTCCGCGGCCTGCTGGCCGAGATGGGCTTCACGAGGCTCGAGGACGTCATCGGCCGCTCCGACCTGCTCGATAAGCGCGACGCCATCGGCCACTGGAAGGCGCGCGGGCTCGACTTCGCCAAGCTGTTCGCGAAGCCGATTGTGGGCGCCGACGTCGCGATCCGCCATGCGGAGCTGCAGGACCATCACCTCGAGCAGGTGCTCGACCGCGACCTGATCGCGGCCGCGGAGCCCGCAATCGAACGCGGCGAGCCGGTGGTGATCGAGCGCCCGATCATCAGCCGCAACCGCTCGGCGGGCGCGATGCTGTCCGGCGCGGTCGCCAAGCGGCACGGGTCAGCCGGACTGCCAGACGACACGATCATCGTGAAGCTGACCGGCACGGCCGGCCAGAGCTTCGGCGCCTTCCTCGCGGCGGGCATCACCCTGGATCTGACGGGCGAGGCCAACGACTATGTCGGCAAGGGTCTTTCCGGCGGCCGCATCATCATCCGCCCCGCGGCGAACGCCGGGATCGTGCCGGAGGAGTCGATCATCGTCGGCAACACCGTGCTCTACGGCGCGATCGAGGGCGAGTGCTACTTCCGCGGCGTCGCGGGCGAGCGCTTCGCGGTTCGGAACTCCGGCGCGATCGCGGTCGTCGAGGGCGCCGGCGACCACGGCTGCGAATACATGACCGGCGGCGTGGTCGTCGTGCTCGGCAAGACCGGCCGCAACTTCGCCGCCGGCATGTCGGGCGGCGTCGCCTATGTGCTCGACGAAGCCGGCGACTTCGCCGCGCGCTGCAACCTCTCGATGGTCGATCTCGAGCCGGTGCCGGAAGAGGAGGAGCTCATGCAGGAGCTCCACCACCATGGCGGCGATCTCGAGTTCAAGGGCCGGATCGAGGTCGATCCGGATATGACGCGGCATGACGAGGAGCGGCTGAAGCAGCTGATCTCGGCGCATCTCGCGCACACCGAGTCGGGCCGCGCCAAGCAGATCCTCGACAACTGGGCCAACTACCGGAACAAGTTCGTCAAGGTGATGCCGGTCGAGTATCGCAAGGCGCTCCAGGAGATGGAGAAGCGCCGCATGCCCCAGGCTGCGGAGTGAAGGAAGGCGCACTGGCGCTGATGTTCCGGAGAGCCTATGACGGCGCGCCGGGACGCGACTTCAGAACGGGTCCAATCTAGCGGCCGCCGCCGCTCCTTTCGGGGAGGAGCGACGCGCCGCGCCATGTACGAAGGGCCTCCACCCGGGGGAGACCGAAAATGGGCAAGGTCACTGGTTTTCTCGAGATCGAGCGGCAGGAGGCGCGGTATCAGCCGGCGTCCGACCGCATCCGGCATTTCCGGGAGTTCACGCTCCCGCTGAGCGACGCCGAGGTCTCGAAACAGGCCGCGCGCTGCATGGACTGCGGCATTCCCTTCTGCCATGGCCCGCAGGGCTGCCCGGTCAACAACCAGATCCCGGACTGGAACGACCTCGTCTACGCCGACGACTGGGAGGAGGCGTCCCGCAACCTGCATTCGACCAACAACTTCCCGGAGTTCACCGGCCGCATCTGCCCCGCCCCGTGCGAAGAGGCCTGCACGCTGAACCTCGAGAACATCCCTGTCGCCATCAAGACGGTCGAGCAGGCCATCGCCGACAAGGCGATCGCGAACGGCTGGGTCAAGCCCGAGCCGCCGGACCAGAAAACCGGCAGGAGCGTCGCGATCGTCGGCTCGGGCCCCGCCGGCCTTGCCGCCGCGCAGCAGCTCGCGCGCGCAGGCCACGACGTCCATGTCTATGAGCGCGAGCCCAAGGCCGGCGGCCTGCTCCGCTATGGCATTCCGGACTTCAAGATGGAGAAGAAGCACATCGATCTGCGCGTGAAGCAGATGGAGGGCGAGGGCGTCACGTTCCATTACGGTGTGAACGTCGGCGTGACCAAGACGGTCGACGAACTGGTCGCCGGGCACGACGCGGTGCTGTTCGCCGGCGGCGCCGAGGATCCGCGTGACCCTCAGCTGCCGGGGATGGAGCTTCAGGGCGTGCATTACGCCATGCCGTTCCTCGTCCAGCAGAACCGGCGCGTCGGCGGCGAACGGAACGTGCCCGAGGCGCATGTTGACGCGGGCGGCAAGCATGTCGTTGTCATCGGCGGCGGCGACACGGCCTCCGACTGCGTCGGCACCTCCTTCCGCCAGGGCGCGATCACGGTCACGCAGATCGACATCCGCCCGGTGCCGCCGAAGGTCGAAGACAAGCTGATGACCTGGCCCTACTGGCCGATGAAGTTCCGCACCTCGTCGAGCCAGGCGGAGGGCGCGGAGCGTGAGTTCTCCGCCGTCACGCTCGGCATGGAGGGCCGGAACGGCAAGGTGACGGGGCTCAAATGCGCCCGCGCCGACGCCAAGCGCCAGCCGATCGCCGGCACGGAGTTCGTCCTGAAGGCAGATCTCGTCTTCATCGCGCTCGGTTTCCGTGGGCCGGTGTTCAAGGGCCTGCTGGAGCAGTCCGGCGTCGCGCTGGACAAGAAGGGCAACGTGCTCGCCGACGAGATGAGCTACGTGACGTCGAACCCGAAGGTGTTCGCGGCCGGCGACATGCGCCGCGGCCAGTCGCTCGTGGTCTGGGCGATCCGCGAAGGCCGGCAGGCCGCGCACGCCATCGACAGCTTCCTGATGGGGTCGACGACCCTCCCGCGCTGAGCCGCGATCGGACGATCAGCGCGGCGTAGGCGCCGACTGCAGCGGCGGCGCGTTCTGCGCCGTCGGCCTCGGATCGGTCGTCGAAGGCGCAGGAGCCGCGCCGGAAGGGCTGGCCGGAACGGGTTCGGCAGGCGCCGCCTTGTCGAGCATCAGCGCGGCCGGCTTTGGCTGCTCGGCCCCGGGCCAGCGGTGATCGTCCATCCGGCCGGGGTCTGCGTCGGGCGCCTCGCCCTTCACGAGCACCCGCGTCGCCTGTTCCGAGGCGTCGCGCGCCGGGATCGTCATGGGCGCGGTCGCGAGCGCGCCGTCGGCGCCGCGCCGCGGGGCGGTCAGCACCATCACGGGGCTTGAGATCGGCTTCGGCTTCTCGGCGGCGGGTCCAGGCTGCGGAGCGGCCGCGCCGGGATCGGGATTGACCGCCGCGACCACCGCCTCCGGCGTCGCGGGCTTCGGCTGGAAGATCTTGCGGATCTCCTGCTCGACGTAGTGGGCGAGCTTGCGGGCCCCGGCCCTGGTGAAGTGCACCCCGTCCGGCAGGCGCAGGCGCCCGGTCTGGCCGTCGAGCTGGAGCCCGACGTCGGCATAGGCGCCGTCCTCGTCGACGAAGCCCTCCCAGACGTCGACATAGGTTCCACCCGCAGCCTCGACGCGCTCCTTGGCGAGCGCGTTGATGGCGATGTGGTCGGCGGTCGCCTTGCGGCCCTCGCTCGCCGCGAGGCCCACCCAGAAGATCGGGATCTTGCGCTCCTTGAACGGCGCGAGCGCCGCGTCGATCCGCTCGGCGTAGCGGCGCTTCCACTCGTCCGAAAGCGGCGCGTCCTTGCGCGAGTCCATGAACGGCTGGCGGTCGTTCACGCCGACGTCGAACACGGCGTAGGTGACGGGACCGGCCTCCAGCGCTTTCTGGATGGCGGGCCCGAAATCGAAATAGTCGCTGCGCACAAGGCCCGAATTCGGCTTGGTGATGCGCCGGACCTGCAGTTCCGGCGCGTCCGTGAAGCCCTCTTCCAACCCGCCGGCGAGGTTGTCCGCGATCGAGTCGCCGATCACGGCGACGAAGGTGGTGGGCGCGACCGGAGCGGGCGGCGGGGCGGTCGATTCTCCCGGCGCAGACGCCGCGTTCGTCCCCGGCGGGGTCGCAGCCAGCGCCGGGGCGGGCGCGGCGGGCGGCGGGGCGCGCCGCACGCGGCGGGGTTTGCGGCGGATTTCGACGGCGCCGGCGTCCTCGCGGTCGCGCCAGCCCTGATCGTCGTTCTGGACGCGGCCGCCGCCGAACAGCCGCTGCAAAAAGTTCGGCTCGCGCCGGTCGTCGTCCTCGACGCGCGCTCGCCGCGCCTGCTGGCGAGCCCGGTCACGGCTGCGGCGGTCGTAGGCGTCGTCGTCGTAGCCGCGCCGCTCGGACCGGCCCCAGTCGAACCAACCCTGCGCCTGCGCGCCGGGGCCGACGGGCGTGAAGACAGCCGCGGCGGCCAGCGCCAGAAGGGCGCAGAGGACGAGGCGTTTCATCGTCTGACGCTAGCACGGAAGTCCGGCGCCGGCCACCGGCGCGGCGACCGGCTCAGCGGGCGGACTTGATCTGCCGGAGCAGGGCGACGCTGGCGTAGCCGTCGGGCGCAAGCCCCTGCCTCGTCTGCCAGGCGGCGATGGCTTGGCGGGTCGCTGGTCCGATCTTGCCGTCCGGCTGGCCGACGTCGTAGCCGAGCCGGGCGAGATGGGTCTGGAGCTCGATGCGACCGGGCTCGTCCAGCGGCGGCGAATGGTTCGGCCAGGGCGTCACGAACCTCCCGCCGCCCTTGATGCGGTCCGACAGGTGCGCGACCGCGAGAGCATAGGAGTCCGCGTTGTTGTATCGCTTGATGACGCGGTAGTTCGCCGTCGTCACGAAGGTCGGGCCGTTCGGCCCGGCGGGCTTGAAGCTGCCGCCGGGCGCCTCCCGGCCCCAGCCCTGCCCCGGCTGCCAGCCGTGCTTGCGCAGGAAGTTCGCCGTCGAGGCGAGCGCGTCCGGCACCGAGTTCCAGATGTCGCGCTTGCCGTCCCCGTCGCCGTCGGCCGCATAGGGGTTGAAGTTGGTCGGCATGAACTGGGTCTGGCCCATGGCGCCGGCCCAGGAGCCAATCATGTTCTCCGGCGTGACATGGCCGGCGTCGAGGATCTTGAGGGCCGCGATCAGCTCGCGGCGGTAGAAGTCGTTGCGGCGGTGGGCGCAACAGGCGAGCGTCGCGATCGCGCTGATGACGTTGTGCCCGCCCATGGTGGCGCCGTAGTTCGTCTCCATTCCCCAGACGGCGAGCACCGAATAGCGGTCGACGCCGTACTGCTTCTCGATCCGGGCCAGCACCGGCCCGTACTGCTGCAGCATCTCCTTGCCCTTGTTGATGCGGGTGTCGGAGACCTGGGTGTCGATGTAGTTCGCGATCGAGAGCTTGAACTCGAGCTGCTTGCCGAACTTCTCGATCGCCTCGGCGTCATAGGTGACATCGCGGAAGGCGCGGTCGTAGGTCGCGGAACTCACCCCGGCCTTCAGGGCCGTCGGCTTGAAGCCGCGAACGAAAGCGTCGAGACGCGGCTCGGCGGCGGCGCCGCTCGCGCCGGCCAGCGCCGTCGCCAAAGCAAGGCCAAGCGCCGCGCCGAAGCGGCGAAGCCGGGAGAATGTCGCGGGCGGCATGGAATCGTCTCCTCGCGGGCGAATGGGCGCTCGACAGTTCGAGCCTGGAATTCGCACAAGGCTTATCGCGACGGGTTAGCATCGCGTTAACCACAACCACGCGCTTGAGCGTGCGCGCCGAGGCCTGTACGCATCGCCTTCGCGTCCCAAATGTCGCGCGCCACCGCGGCCAATCTGAGGCCGCAGCCCGTCGATCCCGCCCGGAGCTCTCATGTCCCGCCCGATCCGCAAGGCCGTGTTCCCAGTCGCCGGCCTCGGCACGCGCTTCCTGCCCGCCACCAAGGCGATCCCGAAGGAGATGCTGACGGTCGTCGACAAGCCTGTGATCCAGCATGTGGTGGACGAGGCGCGCGAAGCAGGCATCGAGCATTTCGTGTTCGTGACCGGCCGTAACAAGGCGGTGATCGAGGATCACTTCGACAAGCAATACGAGCTCGACGACACCCTTGCCCGGCGCAACAAGACCGCGGCGATGGAAATCCTGAAGGCGCAGCTGCCGAAGGCGGGTACGACCAGCTTCACCCGGCAACAGGAACCGCTGGGGCTCGGCCACGCCGTCTGGTGCGCGCGCGACATCGTCGGCGACGAACCCTTCGCGCTCATCCTGCCGGACATGCTGCACCAGGCGAAGCGCGGCTGCCTAGCCGAGATGATCGACGTCTACGAAGAGGCGGGCGGCGGCAACGTGGTCGCGACCTACGAGGTGCCGGACGACCAGACGCATCAATACGGCATCGTCGGCCGCGGCGAGGCCGTCGGCAAAGGGTTCCGGATGACGTCGATGGTCGAGAAGCCGGCCAAGGGCACGGCGCAGTCGAACCTCGCGATCTCGGGCCGCTACATCCTGCAGCCGGAGATCTTCGACCTGCTTTCCAGCCAGGAGCCCGGCGCGGGCGGCGAGATCCAGCTCACCGACTCCATGCTGAAGCTCGCGGAGACGCAGCCGTTCTCGGGCTACGCCTTCACCGGCAAGGTGTTCGACACAGGCTCGAAGATCGGCTTCCTCACGGCCAATGTCGCCTACGGCCTCGCGACGTCCGATCTGTCGTCCGAGTTCCGCGCGGAGATCGAGGCGCTGCTGAAGGGGTGAGCGCCCTGATCCCTGCCCCGCGGCAGCGGGGAGGGTGGCCCCGCCGAGAGGCGGGGTCGGGAGGGGACTCGGGGCGTAAAGCCATATCCTGCGTCGCACCCCACCCTACCC
>JADBEO010000001.1 GCA_031316315.1 Chelatococcus sambhunathii | reverse complement strand
GGGTAAGGGTGGGGATGGCTTCAGGATAGAGCTCGACGCCGACGTCCGGCGCCAGATGCGGCCCGAACCCCACCCTGCCCTCCCCTTTGCAAGGGGAGGGATCGCGCTCATCCCCGAAAGGCGACGGATGCGCGATCCGCGCCCTGCATGTCTCGACGGCGATCAAACGGAACGAAACCTCAGAACAGCGACGCAGCGGCGGCCTGGGCGGCGCTGGTGAGCGGCGCGGGGTAGACGAAGTACAGCAGCGTGAAGCCGCCCGCGAGCGTCAGCACCAGCTTCGCCGCCGCGGTCATCGGGGCGAACTCGACCGTCGGTTCGTCGAAATAGATGATCTTGACGATCCTCAGATAGTAGAACGCGCCGACCACGCTCAGCACGAAGCCGATGACGGCGAGCGGATAGAGCCCGGCGTTCACCGCCGCGTAGAACACGTAGAACTTGGCGAAGAAGCCCGCGAGCGGCGGGATGCCGGCGAGCGAGAACAGGATCATCGACAGCACGAAAGCCATGGCGGGCTTGGTCCGCGACAGGCCGGCGAGGTCGTCGATCGACTCGACGTAGCGGTCCCCCACCCGCATCGACAGGATGCAAGCGAAGGCCCCGAGCGTCATCGCGACGTAGATCGCGGCGTAGATCGCGACGCCCCTCACCCCCTCGGGCGTACCGGCTGCGAGGCCGACCAGCACGTAGCCCATATGGCCGATCGAGGAGTAGGCCATCAGGCGCTTCAGGTTCCGCTGGCCGATCGCCGCGAAGGAGCCGAGCGCCATCGAGGCGATGGCGACGAACACCACCACCTGCCGCCACTCCTGCGTGACGCCGGGAAACGCCTCTGAGACCGCGCGCACGAACATCGCGACGCCGGCGACCTTGGTCGCGGAGGCGAAGAAGGCGGTGATCGGCGTCGGCGCGCCCTCGTATACGTCGGGCGTCCACATGTGGAACGGCACCGCCGAGATCTTGAAGGCGAAGCCGGCGAGCAGGAACACGATGCCGAAGATCAGCCCGAGCGAGACCGTCTGGGCGTCCTCGATCGACGCCGCGATGTCCGCGAAGCCGATCGCGCCGGTGGTGCCGTAAACCAGCGAGGCGCCGTAGAGCAGCATGCCGGAGGAGAGCGCGCCGAGCACGAAGTACTTGAGGCCCGCCTCGGTCGAGCGCACGTCGTCGCGGTGGATGGCGGCGATCACGTAGAGCGCGAGGCTCTGGAGCTCGAGGCCGAGATAGAGCGTGATGAGGTCGGAGGCCGAGATCATCAGCGACATGCCGAGCGTTGAGAGCACGACCAGCACGGCGTATTCGTAGCGCGCGAAGCCCTCGCGCCGCATGTAGTCGAAGCTGAGCGCCAGCGCGCCGATCGCCGCGACATAGGCCAGCACCTTCATGAAGCGCGCGAAAGCGTCGGCGGTGAAGCCGCCGCCGAAGGCGGGCGCGGTCTCGACCGGCGCCGCCAGGACAAGTACGCCCGCGACCGCGAGCAGCGCGACAGCGAGGCCGTTGATCAGCCCGGTCGTGCGATCGCCCGCGATCGCGCCGACCAGCACAAGCACGAGCGCGCCGATCGCGAGGACGATCTCGGGCAGCGCGACGGCGAATTGGGGGAGAGAGGTCATGGGGCTCAGTTGCTCCCGTCCAGTTCGCTCAGCGGAGCTGCATTCAGTCGCGACGTCGGCCGCTCCTTCTCCCGCTTGCGGGAGAAGGTAAGGATGAGGGCGTGTGGCGCCATCGATCCCGAATGGAGCGCGTCCGCGCGGGAAGAGATTTCGCCTGAAACGCTCGTGCTGACGCCCCTCACCCCTACCCTCTCCCGCAAGCGGGAGAGGGGGACGGAGACGTCCCGCCTCACCGATTGGTCAAGGTTCAGCAGACCCATCACCGCGCCGCCGTCTTCCCGGCGGCCTCGATGGCGGCCGTCGCGGTGTTGAGGATGCCGTCGACGCTCGCGGCCGACATGTCGAGGATCGGCGCCGGCCAGACGCCGAACAGCACGGTCAACAGCACCAGCGGGACGAGGATGGCGATCTCGCGGCGGTTGAGGTCGGCGATGCCCTCGAGCGAGGGCTTGGTCATCTCGCCGAAGATCACCTTGCGGTAGAGCCAGAGCGCGTAGCCGGCCGACAGGATCACGCCCGTCGTCGCGAAGAACGCCACCCAGGTGTTGGCGCGGAAGGCGCCCATCAGCGTCAGGAACTCGCCGACGAAGCCGGATGTGCCCGGCAGGCCGACATTCGCCATGGTGAATACGAGGAAGGCGGCGGCGTACCAGGGCATGCGGTTCACGAGGCCGCCGAAGGCCGCGATCTCGCGGGTGTGCATCCGGTCGTAGACGACGCCGACGCAGAGGAACAGCGCGCCCGAGACGATGCCGTGGCTGACCATCTGGAACACCGCGCCCTGCACGCCCTGCGCGTTCAGGGTGAAGATGCCCATCGTCACGAAGCCCATATGGGCGACGGAGGAGTAGGCGATCAGCTTCTTGATGTCCTCCTGCATGAGCGCGACCAGCGAGGTGTAGATGATGGCCACGACCGACAACGCGAAGACCAGCGGCGCGAACTGCTCCGACGCCAGCGGGAACATCGGCAGCGAGAAGCGCAGGAAGCCGTAGCCGCCCATCTTCAGCAGGATGCCGGCCAGGATCACGGAGCCCGCCGTCGGCGCTTCGACATGCGCGTCGGGCAGCCATGTGTGGACCGGCCACATCGGCATCTTCACCGCGAAGGAGGCGAAGAAGCCGAGCCAGAGCCAGGTCTGCATGCCGGCCGGGAACTTGTACTGCAGCAGCGCCTGGATGTCGGTGGTGCCGGCCGTGCCGTACATCGCGAGGATGCCGACCAGCATCAGCAGCGAGCCGAGCAGCGTGTAGAGGAAGAACTTGAAGCTGGCGTAGACGCGCCGCTTGCCGCCCCAGATGCCGATGATCAGGAACATCGGGATCAGCCCGCCCTCGAAGAACAGGTAGAACAGCACGAGGTCGAGCGCGCAGAAGACGCCGATCATCAGCGTCTCGAGCACGAGGAAGGCGATCATGTACTCCTTCACGCGGTGCGTGATGGAGTTCCAGGACGCCAGGATGCAGAACGGCATCAGGAAGGCGGTGAGAATGGTGAACGGGGTCGAGATCCCGTCCACGCCCATCCGGTAGTTGATCGCCCCGCCCAGCCACGCGGCCTGCTCGACGAACTGGAAGCCCGCATTGGCGTGATCGAACTTCGCCCACAGCACGCAGGCGAAGACGAAGTTCACCACCGTCGTCCAAAGCGCGATGTGGCGGATGTTCTTCAGCGAGAACTCGTCCTCACCGCGGATGACGAGCAGGAACAGCACGCCCACCAGCGGTAGGAAGGTCAGCAGCGAAAGGATCGGCCAGTCGGTCATTGGGCGAAGGCCTCGCGCATGCGGATGGGACGAGCCGACTGCGTGCTTCGAGACGGCGCTTCGCGCCTCCTCAGCATGAGGAGGTTTCTGGATGCCATGCTCAAAGCTCCCTCATGCTGAGGAGCCTCGCGAAGCGAAGCGTCTCGAAGCACGCAGTTCGCCGATGCAGGCCTGATTACCGCGATCCTAAAGATCGGGCGCGACGTGGACGCCCCCTTCTCCCGCTTGCGGGAGAAGGTAAGGATGAGGGGACGTGGCGGCGCCATGTCAGAACGGCGCGCGTCCGCGCGGACGAGATTCTTGCTTGAAGCCTCAGCGCCGACGCCCCTCACCCCTACCCTCTCCCGCGGGCGGGAGAGGGGGAAGGAACCGTCCAGCATTTCGATGTGCGGCGTCGCCATCACAGCCCCCGCACCATGAACCAGGTGAAGATCGCCGCGACGCCGATCAGCATCGCGAAGGCGTAGTGGTAGACGTAGCCGGTCTGCAGCCGCACCACGCGGTTCGTCACGTCGACGACGCGGGCGGATATACCGTCCGGGCCGAGACCGTCGATGATGCGGCCGTCGCCGGTCTTCCAGAGGAAGCGGCCGATCCACTTGGCCGGGCGGACGAAGACGACCTCGTAGAGCTCGTCGAAGTACCACTTGTTGAGCAGGAAGGCGTAGAGCAGCCGCTGGCTTTCCGCGAGCTTGCCCGGCAGTTCGGGCTTCCTGATGTAGAACAGCCAGGCCAGCGCGAAGCCGATCACCATCATCACGAAGGGCGAGTACACCACCCAGGCCGGAACCTCGTGCATGTGGTGGATGATCTCGTTGTGCTCGGAGCGGAACAGAGCCTCCGCCCAGAACTCCTTCTCGTGGTGGCCGATGAAGTCGCCCTTGAAGGCGAGGCCCGCGAACAGGGCGCCGAGGCTGAGGACCAGCAGCGGCGCGAGCATGACCTTCGGGCTCTCGTGGACGTGGCTCATGGTCTCGAGCGAGGCCCGCGGCGCGCCGTGGAAGGTCATGAAGATCAGCCGCCACGAGTAGAACGAGGTCAGCAGCGCGGCGAGCACCGTCATCCAGAAGCCGAACAGGCCCGGGCCGGAATGCGCGGCGTAGGCGGCCTCGATCACCGCGTCCTTCGAGAAGTAGCCGGCGGTGAGCGGGAAGCCGGTCAGCGCGAGCGTCCCGATCACCATCATCCAGTAGGTGACGGGGATCAGGCGCCGCAGCCCGCCCATCTTCCGCATGTCCTGCTCGTGATGCATCGCGTGGATGACCGAGCCGGAGCCGAGGAACAGCAGCGCCTTGAAGAAGGCGTGCGTGAAGAGGTGGAAGATGCCGACGCCATAGGCCCCGACGCCGAGCGCGACGAACATGTAGCCGAGCTGCGAGCAGGTCGAATAGGCGATGACGCGCTTGATGTCGTTCTGCACGAGGCCGACGGTCGCGGCGAAGATCGCGGTCGCGGCGCCGACGATCGTCACCACCTCGAGCGCCGCGGGGGCGTGCTCGTAGAGCGGCGACATCCGGGCGACCAGAAAGACGCCGGCCGTCACCATGGTCGCGGCGTGGATCAGCGCGGAGACCGGCGTCGGGCCCTCCATCGCATCGGGGAGCCAGGTGTGCAGGCCGAGCTGCGCCGACTTGCCCATCGCGCCCATGAACAGCAGCAGGCAGATCACCGTCAGCGCCGGCCAGTCGTGGCCGAGGAAGTTGATCGTCTTCTCCGCCGCGCCGGGCGCCGAGGCGAAGATCGTCTCGAACTCGACCGAGCCGAAGACGACGAAGCAGGCGAAGATGCCGAGCGCGAAGCCGAAGTCGCCGACACGGTTGACGACGAAGGCCTTGATCGCGGCCGCGCAGGCGGAGGGCTTCTTGTACCAGAAGCCGATCAGCAGGTAGCTCGCGAGGCCCACCCCCTCCCAGCCGAAGAACAGCTGGACGAGGTTGTCGGACGTCACCAGCATCAGCATGGCGAAGGTGAAGAGCGACAGGTAGCCGAAGAACCGCGGGCGGTGCGGGTCCTCGTGCATGTAGCCGATTGAATAGAGGTGGACGAGCGCCGACACCGAGTTCACGACGACCAGCATCACGGCCGTCAGCGTGTCGACGCGGAAGGCCCAGTCGAAGTGCAGCGCCCCGGCGGTGACCCACCGCATGACGGTGACGTGGGCGTCGTTGCCCGACCAAGCGACGTCGAAGAAGGCGACCCAGGACAGCACCGCCGAGACCATCAGCAGGCCGGTGGTGATCAGCTCCGCGAGGCGCGAGTTCGCGGCGGGCGGCTCGATGGGGCCGTGGTCATGGTGGTCATCATGGGCGTGGTCATGGCCATGGTCGTCGACCCCGTGACCTTCTTGGCCGTGCGCCGAGTGGCCATGGTCAGAATGACCAACGTGGCCACCGTGATGGCCACTGTGGAAGGCGTCGACGGGGCCGACCGCGCCAGGATGGCGCTGGCGGGCGCCGGCGAGCGCGATGATCCCCGCGAGGATGGCCCCGATCAGGGGCAGGAAGACGATCAGATGATACATGAGCCAGCCGCCCTTAGCCCTTCATCCGATTGATATCTTCGACCGCGATGGTCCCGCGGTTGCGGAAGTAGACCACGAGGATCGCGAGGCCGATCGCCGCCTCCGCCGCGGCCACGGTCAGCACGAACAGCGCGAAGACCTGGCCCTTGAGGTCGCCCATGTGGGTCGAGAACGCCACAAGATTGATGTTGACCGAGAGCAGGATCAGCTCGACCGACATCAGGATGACGATGACGTTCTTCCGGTTGAGGAAGATGCCGAAGACGCCGAGCGTGAAGAGGATCGCCGCGACGACGAGGTAATGTTCGAGACCGACGGTCATCCGGAGATCCCCTGCCTCGTCGGAACCTTGACGACATCGATCGCGGTGGCGGGTCCGCGGGCGACCTGGGTCGCGATGTTCTGCCGCTTCACTCCGGCGCGACGCTCGCGCATCGTCAGCACGATGGCGCCGACCATGGCGGTCAGAAGAACGAGGCCGGCCGCCTGGAAGAGAAGCACATGCTCCGTGTAGAGCACCCGGCCGAGCGCCTGGGCGTTCGTAACGTCGGTCGGGATCGGCGCCTTCGGCATGGTCTTCGGAAGTTTTCCGGACGTCGCCCACGCGCCGACGACCAGCACGAGCTCTGTCAGCATGATGAGCCCGATCAGCACGCCGACCGGAAGATACTGAAGGAAACCGTCGCGCAGCTCGGCGAAATCGACGTCGAGCATCATCGTCACGAACATGAACAGCACCGCGACGGCGCCGACATAGACGACGACGAGGATCATCGCCAGGAACTCGGCCCCCATCAGAATGAAGAGCCCGGCCGCGTTCACGAAGGCGAGGATCAGGAAGAGCACGGAATGCACCGGGTTCCTCGACGAGATTACCATGAAGGCCGCGGCCGTCATGACCGAGGCGAACAGGTAGAAGAAGATGTCGGGCAGGGTCATGCGGCGATCCTCGCGCCGAGTCCGGCTGGGCGTGGGCTGAGTAAGGCGGCGGGGACGCGGCGTAAAGCCCGGCCGTCCATCCCTCCCCTGGGACAGGGGAGGATAAGGGTGGGGTGCGGTTCAGGATGGCGCTCTACGCTCCAAGTCCCCACCCGACCTCGCTTAGGCTCGGCCACCTTCCCCGCTGCCGCGGGGCAGGGATAAGTAAGAGAGAGCAACGACATACCCATCACCGCCACGGCGCGTCGAGCGCGATGCGGCGGGCGATCTCCCGCTCCCAGCGGTCGCCGTTCGCGAGCAGGCGCTCCTTGTCGTAGTAGAGTTCTTCGCGCGTCTCAGTGGCGAACTCGAAGTTCGGCCCTTCCACGATGGCGTCGACGGGGCAGGCCTCCTGGCAGAAGCCGCAATAGATGCACTTCACCATGTCGATGTCGTAGCGCGTCGTGCGCCGCGTGCCGTCGTTGCGGCGCGGTCCCGCCTCGATGGTGATGGCCTGCGCCGGGCAGATCGCCTCGCAGAGCTTGCAGGCGATGCAGCGCTCCTCGCCGTTCGGGTACCGGCGCAGCGCATGCTCTCCCCGGAAGCGCGGCGAGAGCGCGCCCTTCTCGAACGGGTAGTTGATGGTCGCCTTCTCACGGAAGAAGTAGCGCATCGACAGGAAGAACGCCGACACGAACTCCTTCAGGAACAGCGATCTGGCAGCCTGGTCGAGCCGCATGACGTTGCCTTCCGGTTGCGGACCTCAGCCCGCGAGAAAATACCCAGCGACATATCCGACGACCGCGATCTCGACGATCGTCGTCGCGATGACGATCGGACCGGCGAGCCGGCGGATCGTCGCGAATTTCGCGGCGTCCTCGGGAGACGCCTTCGCGGCCTGCTGGTCGAGCGTGGCGTTTATCGCCTTCGCCGCGACCCAGCCGATGAGGAGGCCGACGAAGCCTCCGAGAACAGTCCCAAGAAGGCCGGGCGTCACCCGGCCCCCTGCCCCGCCCAGCCCGTGATCTGGAGGACCGCCGCCACGATCACGACCATCGCGAGCGAGATCGGCAGGAACACCTTCCAGCCGAGCCGCATGAGCTGGTCGTAGCGGTACCGGGGCACGAAGGCCTTCACCATGGCGAACATGAAGAACACCAGGCACATCTTGGCGACGAACCAGATCACGCCCGGGATCCAGGTGAAGGGCGGGAACGGGATCGGCGACAGCCAGCCGCCGAGGAACAGGATCGTCGTCAGCGCGCACATGGTCATGATCGCCACGTACTCGCCGAGCATGAACAGCAGATACGGCGTCGAGGCGTATTCGGTCATGAAGCCGGCGACGAGCTCGGATTCCGCTTCCGGCAGATCGAAGGGTGGCCGGTTCGTCTCGGCGAGCGCCGAGATGAAGAACACGACGAACATCGGGAACAGCCAGAGCCAGTACCATCCGAGCGCGCCGAGCACCGTGTCCTGCGCCTTCACGATGTCGGACAGGTTCAGCGAGCCGACGACCAGCAGGACAGTGATGATCACGAAGCCGATCGAGACCTCGTAGGAGACCATCTGCGCGGCCGACCGCAGCGCGCCGAGGAACGGGTACTTCGAGTTCGACGCCCAGCCGCCCATGATGACGCCGTAGACGCCGAGCGAGGAGATCGCGAACACGTAGAGGATGCCGACATTGATGTCGGCGATCGCCCAGCCGTCGGCGACCGGGATCACCGCCCAGGCGGCGAGCGCCAGGAAGCAGGTGACGAGCGGTGCGAGCAGGAACACACCCTTGTTCGCGCTGTCTGGAACGACTGGCTCCTTCAGCACGAACTTCAGAAGATCCGCGAAGCTCTGCAACAGGCCGAACGGCCCGACGACGTTCGGCCCGCGCCGGAGCTGGACCGCCGCCCAGACCTTGCGGTCGGCGAGCAGGATGTAGGCGATGAAGACGAGCAGCGCGACGAGCAGGGCGAGGCTCTGCGCGAGGATCAGCGCGACGTTGAGGGCGGTGTCCCAGAAGCCGGAGGTCATCGTCTCACTCCGCCGCTTCGCGCGCGGCGCCGCTGCGCAGGGCGCTCATCTCAGCCATCACAGCCGAGGCGCGCGCGATCGGGTTGGTCAGGTAGAAATCCGGGACCGCGCCGACGAAGACCTCGCCGGACAGCTTGCCGGCCGCGCTCTTCAGCCCGTCGAGGTCGAGCGGCTCGGCCGGCAGGAGTTCGTCCAGCGCGGCGAGATGTGGGACGGCCTTGAACATCGCGGCGCGCAGCTGCGCCAGCGAGTCGTAGGGCAGCGTCTTGCCGAGCTGCGCCGAAAGCGCCCGCAGGATCGCCCAGTCCTCGCGCGCCTCGCCGGGGGGGAAGGTGGCGCGGTTGGCCATCTGGACGCGGCCTTCGGTGTTCACGAACACGCCGGACTTCTCGGTATAGGCCGCGCCCGGCAGGATGACGTCTGCGCGGTGAGCGCCGCGGTCGCCATGGCTGCCGACATAGACCACGAAAGCGCCAGGCGCGACGTCGATCTCGTCGGCGCCGAGCAGGAAGACCACGTCCATCGCGCCGCCGGCGGCGATCTCGGCGGCCGTCTTGCCGCCCTCGGCCGGCGTCAGGCCGAGATCGAGCGCAGCGACGCGCGAGGCCGCGGCGTGCAGCACCGCAAGGCCGTTCCAACCGGCTTCGGTCCCCTTGGCGAGCCCGGCCGCGGCGGCGAGGACGGCGAGGCCGTCCGGCCGCGCCAGCGCGCCCGCGCCGACGATGACGAGCGGCTTCGCGGCGCCCGAGAGAACCTTGGCGAAGGAGTGCTTGCCTTCGACGAGCTCGGTCAGGCTGTCGGTCCCCGCGCCGATGTGCTCGGCGCCGCAGGTCAGGTCGGCGCGTTCGCCGACGAGGCCGATCCGGGCGCCGCCGGTCCGCCAGCGCTTGCGGATGCGCGCGTTGAGAACCGGCGCCTCGAGCCGTGGATTGGTCCCGACCAGCAGGATGGCGTCGGCCTCGTCGATCGCGGCGACGCCCGGATTGAACAGGTAGGAGGCGCGGCCATGGCGCGGATCAAGCGCGGAGCCGTCCTGCCGCGCGTCGATGCTGGCGGCGCCGAGCCGGCCCATCAGATCCTTGAGCGCGAACATCTCTTCGGCCGCCGCGAGGTCGCCGACGATCGCGCCGATCCTTTCGGGCGTGGCGGCGCCGACCTTCTTCGCGACGGCGGCGAAGGCCTCTGGCCAGCTCGCCGCCCGCAGGCGGCCGTTTTCGCGAACGTAAGGATGATCCAGGCGCTGCGTCTTCAGGCCGTCCCATACAAAGCGGGTCTTGTCGGAGATCCACTCCTCGTTCACGTCCTCGTTGATGCGCGGCAGGATGCGCATCACCTCGCGGCCGCGCGCGTCGACGCGGATCGCCGAGCCGAGCGCGTCCATGACGTCGACGGACTCGGTCTTGGACAGCTCCCATGAGCGCGCCTGGAATGCGTAGGGACGCGAGGTCAGCGCGCCGACCGGGCAGAGGTCGATGACGTTGCCCTGCAGCTCCGACGTCATCGCGTGCTCGAGATAGGTCGTGATCTCCATGTCCTCGCCGCGCCCGATCGCGCCGATCTCGGGCGTTCCGGCGACCTCGGCCACGAAGCGGACGCAGCGCGTGCAGTGGATGCAGCGCGTCATAATCGTCTTGACCAGCGGGCCGATGTACTTGTCCTCGACCGCGCGCTTGTTCTCGGCATAGCGCGAGCCAGAGACGCCGTAGGCCATGGCCTGGTCCTGCAGATCGCATTCGCCGCCCTGGTCGCAGATCGGGCAATCGAGCGGGTGATTGATGAGCAGGAACTGCATCACCCCCTCGCGCGCCTTCTTCACCATCGGCGAACGCGTGAAGACGACCGGCGGCTGGCCCTCCGGGCCTGGACGCAGATCCTTCACGCCCATGGCGCAGGACGCGACGGGCTTGGGCGGGCCGCCCTTCACCTCGACGAGGCACATGCGGCAGTTGCCGGCGATCGACAGGCGCTCGTGGTAGCAGAAGCGCGGGATCTCGGCCCCGGCGGCCTCGCAGGCCTGGAGGATCGTGTAGTCGGCCGGGACGTCGATCTCGGCGCCGTCGACGATGAGCTTTGTCATTGGCGCGACCTCAATGCGGCGCTTCGACCAGATCAAGCCGCCGCTCGATACGGTCCAATCTGCCATCGACCCGATCGAGCCGACGATTCACTCCTGCGATGGCCAAATCAGTCTTGGCGAGCCTTTCCTCGACGTCAGTCATTCTGACCTTCAGATCCGCGACGTCTTCGATCAACCGATCGAGCTTCGCGTCCATCCGCCTCAGATAGACCAGGAAAACGTTGTCGGGCTCGTCAGCCATCGCCCCTACTCCGCCGCCACCGCGGGCGGCGCATAATCCGCCGGCGTCGAGCGCGCCGTGTAGTCGTCGATGCGCTTCTCGATCTCGTCGCGGTAGTGTCGGATCAGACCCTGCACAGGCCATGCCGCCGCGTCGCCGAGCGCGCAGATGGTGTGGCCTTCGACCTGGGTCGAGACGTCGAGCAGCATGTCGATCTCGCGCTTCTCGGCGCGGCCCTCCGCCATCCGCTCGACGACGCGCCACATCCAGCCTGTGCCTTCTCGGCACGGCGTGCACTGGCCGCAGCTCTCGTGCTTGTAGAAGTAGGAGATGCGAGCGATCGCGCGGATGATGTCAGTGGACTTGTCCATGACGATGACAGCCGCGGTGCCGAGGCCGGACCTCAGATTGCGGAGCGTGTCGAAGTCCATCGACAGATCCTGGCACTGATGCGCCGGCAGCACCGGCACGGACGAGCCGCCGGGGATGATGGCGTAGAGATTGTCCCAGCCGCCGCGAATTCCGCCGCAGTGCTTCTCGACCAGCTCGCGGAAAGAGATGCCCATCTCCTCCTCGACGTTGCAGGGCCGCTCGACGTGGCCGGAGATCGAGAACAGCTTGGTGCCGGTGTTGTTCGGCTTGCCGAGGCCGGCGAACCAGTCGCCGCCGCGCCGCAGGATTTCGCCGGCGACAGCGATCGACTCGACGTTGTTCACCGTCGTCGGGCAACCGTAGAGACCCATGTTGGCCGGGAACGGCGGTTTGAGCCGCGGCATGCCCTTCTTGCCCTCGAGGCTCTCGAGAAGGGCCGTCTCCTCGCCGCAGATATACGCGCCGGCGCCGTGGTGGACATAGATGTCGAACGGGTAGCCGTGGACGTTGTCCTTGCCGACGAGATTGGCCGCATAGGCCTCGTCCACCGCGCGCTGCAGCGCCTCCTTCTCGCGGACGTACTCGCCGCGGAGATAGACGTAGCAGGCGTTGGCGTGCATCGCGAAGGACGCGATCAGGCAGCCCTCGATCAGGAGGTGCGGATCGTTCCGCATGATCTCCCGGTCCTTGCAGGTGCCGGGCTCGGATTCGTCGGCGTTGACGACGAGATAATGCGGCCGGCCCTCCTGGGGCTTCGGCATGAAGGACCACTTGAGGCCGGTCGGGAAGCCGGCGCCGCCGCGGCCGCGTAGGCCCGACGTCTTCATCTCGCTGATGATCCAGTCCTTGCCCTTCTCGAGCAGGAACTTGGTGCCGTCCCAGGCGCCGCGCTTGAGGGCCGACTCGAGGTCGGCGCCGCGGCGGCCGTTGAGATTGGTGAAGATGCGGTCGCGATCGGTCAGCATCGGCTCAACCCTCCCCGTCCGTCTTCTTGGCGGAGCGGCGCGGGGCTTTCGCTTCTGAAGGCTTGGCGCCGCCGGCGTCCGGAAGCGCCTCGGCGTCCTGCTTTCCCTTCGAGGTCTTCGCCTCCGGCCGGCTGAGCTCGGCCGGGCGCCCCTCGGACGTCGGCTCGGTCGCGTCGCCGGGCGCGCTGGTCTCGTCGAAGCGCTTGCGCCACTTGCCGACGCGCGAACCGTCATAGAGCGTCTCGTCGGTAAGCGTCGTATCGCCGCCGAGGGGGGCCGAGCACGACCGACCGGTCTGCGAGCCGGTCCGGACCGCCCTGCCCGCGCGAAGATCCTCGAGCAGCGTCTCGAAGTTCTCCGGGTCGAGGTCCTCGTAGTAGTCGTAGTTGATTTGGACCATCGGCGCGTTGGCGCAGGCGCCGAGGCATTCCACCTCGAGCCAGGAGAGCTTGCCGTCGCCGGTGACATGGCGCTGCTCGCCAATGACCTTGCGGCATACATCCTTCAACGCGTTGGCGCCGCGCAGCATGCAGGGCGTCGTGCCGCAGAGCTGCACGAAGTGCTCGCCGACCGGCTCCAGATTGAACATCGTGTAGAAGGTCGCGACCTCCATCACGCGGATCACCGGCATGCCGAGCATCTCGGCGACGCGCCGGATCGCCGGCTCCGGCAGCCAGCCGTGATGCTGCTCCTGCGCCTTCCACAGCAGCGGGATCACGGCCGAGGCCTGCCGGCCTTCCGGGTATTTGGCGATCTGCCTTTCGGCCCACTGCAGATTGTCCTGCGTGAACTCGAAATCTTCCGGTTGGACGGCGGCGAGACGGCGGACGGACATTACTTCTGGCCCTCCGGCCGGATGAGGCAGTTCGCTCGGGCTGGCGACTTGCTGTCCGCCAGCATCACGTTGGGCTGGCCGAACCGGCCGACCGAGACGATACGGAAACCCTGCGCGATCAGTTCGTCGCCTGCGGCAGGGCTGCCCCCATCGGTGCGCGTGCAGTCGTACTTCGAGAGGTCCGGGGCCTGACCGGCGAACGCCGCGACGGGCGCGCCGACGGCCACGGCCGCGAGCATCGGGGCGGCCCTCACCGGTCCACCTCGCCGAACACGATGTCGAGCGAGCCCAGGATCGCCGAGACGTCCGCGAGCATCGCGCCGCGGCACAGGTGATCCATCGCCTGCAGATGGGCGAAGCCGGGCGCGCGGATCTTGCAGCGATACGGCTTGTTGGTTCCGTCCGAGATCAGATAGACGCCGAACTCGCCCTTGGGGGCCTCGACCGCGGCGTAGACCTCGCCCTCGGGCACCCGGTAGCCCTCGGTGTAGAGCTTGAAGTGGTGGATGAGGCCTTCCATCGAGCGCTTCATCTCCGAGCGCTTCGGCGGGGCGACCTTGCCGTCGAGCGTGGCGATCCGGCCCTTCTCGACGCGAAGGCGCTTGCAGCACTGCTGCATGATGCGCGTCGCCTGGCGCATCTCCTCCATACGGATCAGATAGCGGTCGTAATTGTCGCCGTTCTTGCCGATCGGAATGTCGAAATCGAGGTCGGCGTAGCACTCGTAAGGCTGCGACTTGCGCAGGTCCCACGCGGCGCCCGAGCCGCGCACCATCACGCCCGAAAATCCCCAGGCGAAGGCTTCGTCGAGCGGCACCACGCCGATGTCGACGTTGCGCTGCTTGAAGATGCGGTTCTCGGTCAGGAGGTCGTCGATGTCCTGCAGCGCCTTGAAGAAGCCCGTGCACCAGTGATCGATGTCCTCGATCAGCTGCGGCGGCAGGTCCTGATGCACGCCGCCCGGACGGAAATAGGCCGCATGCATGCGCGAGCCCGAGGCGCGCTCATAGAACACCATCAGTTTTTCGCGCTCTTCAAAACCCCACAGCGGCGGGGTGAGCGCGCCGACGTCCATCGCCTGCGTGGTGACGTTGAGGAGGTGGGAGAGGATGCGGCCGATCTCGCAGTAGAGCACGCGGATCAGCTGCGCGCGGATCGGGATGTCGATGCCGAGCAGGCGCTCGGTCGCGAGGCAGAAGGCATGCTCCTGGTTCATCGGCGCGACGTAGTCGAGCCGGTCGAAATAGGGCATCGCCTGCAGGTAGGTCTTGGCTTCGATAAGCTTCTCGGTGCCGCGGTGCAGCAGGCCGATATGCGGGTCGACGCGCTCGACCACTTCGCCGTCGAGCTCCAGCACGAGGCGCAGAACGCCGTGCGCCGCAGGGTGCTGCGGGCCGAAGTTGATCGTGAAGTTGCGGATGTCCGCTTCAGCCACGGAAGGCCTCCTTCGCGGCGCGCCACTCGGCACCGGTCAGCCGGCGCCGGTCGCCCGCGAAATCATAGTTGCGCGGCTTCTCGTCCATGTAGATTTCGAGCTCGAAGGGAAAGCGCGACGGCTCGTCGACCGCCTGCGCCGAGACGTCGGCCGACGAGCCGTCGAGCGCGCGCCAGAACAGCGGCGAGCCGCAGGTCGCGCAGAACCCGCGCTCGGCCTCGGCCGACGAAGCGAACCGACCGAAAGCCCGCTCGTCATCGAGCTTCAGGCTCTCCGGCCTGACAGCGAGGCTCATGAACACGCCGCTCGTCCAGCGCCGGCACATGCCGCAGTGACACACGCTCATGAAAGCGTCGCTGAGCTCGGCGCTGAAGCGCGCCGCGCCGCACAGACACCTGCCGGAAATCCGCTCTCCCGCCATCGGCTCGCTCACTGCGGCTGCTTGGCCTTCTCGTCGCCCGGCAGCACGTAGTCCGTGCCCTCCCACGGCGACAGGAAGTCGAAGTTGCGGAACTCCTGATTGAGCCGCACCGGCTCGTAGACGACGCGCTTGGCCTCGTCGTCCCAGCGGACCTCGACGAAGCCGGTGGTCGGAAAATCCTTGCGCAGCGGGTAGCCGTCGAAGCCGTAGTCGGTCAGCAGGCGGCGCAGATCCGGATGGCCCGAGAACAGCACGCCATAGAGATCGTAAGCCTCGCGCTCGAACCACAGGGCGCCGGGAAAGACGCCGGTTACGGACGGCACGGGCGTCACATCGTCGGCCTCGACCTTCACCCGCACGCGCGTGTTCTTGTACGGGCTGAGCAGGTGATAGACGACGTCGAAGCGCTTCTCGCGCGCCGGCCAGTCGACCCCGCAGATATCGATGAAATTGACGAAGCGCAGGGCCGGATCGTCCCGCAGGACCGTCAGCACGTCGACGATGTCTTCGGCGGCCGCCTTCAGCGTCAGTTCGCCGAATGCGACGTGGGCGGACTGAAGCTTCGCGCCGAGCGCCGACGCGGCCTGGGCGGCCAGCGCCTGGAGCGGTCCGACGTCGATCGGCTGGACGTCGTGAGGAGAGACGTTGGACTCGGTCATTTGTGCGACTCGAGCTCCCGGACCTTGCGTTCGAGACTCTCGATGCGCTCCTCGGATTCGCCCGTGACCAGTTTGCTGAGCAGACTGTCCGCAGACAGGGCCTGCCTGAAAGACCGCTGTGTCTCTTCGAGCTTGTCGAGGCGGCGCTCCACGATGTCGAAGCGTCGATCCATCTTGTGATCCATCGAAGCGATCTCCGCGCGCATCTCGCGGAGCAGCGGCAGGATCATGTCGTCGGGCTCAGCCATGGACCGCCCTCACCGTTCGATCGTCCCGATCCGGCGGATCTTCTTCTGGAGCAGCAGGACGCCGTATAGCAGCGCCTCGGCGGTCGGCGGGCAGCCCGGCACGTAGATGTCGATCGGCACGATCCGGTCGCAGCCGCGCACCACGGCGTAGGAGTAGTGGTAGTAGCCGCCGCCATTGGCGCAGGAGCCCATCGAGATGACGTAGCGCGGCTCCGGCATCTGGTCGTAGACCTTGCGCAGCGCCGGGGCCATCTTGTTGGTCAGCGTGCCGGCGACGATCATCACGTCCGACTGCCGGGGCGAGGCCCGCGGCGCGAAGCCGAAGCGCTCGACGTCGTAGCGCGGCATCGAGACCTGCATCATCTCGACCGCGCAGCACGCCAGCCCGAACGTCATCCACATCAGCGAACCGGTGCGGGCCCAGTTGATGAGGTCCTCGGCGGAGGTGACGAGAAAGCCCTTGTCCGCGAGCTCCGCGCGGAACTCGCCGAAATAGCGGTCGTCATGGCCGAGCGGGCGGCCCGACGGATCGACCAGACCGGTCGGCCTGGACGCGATCAGCGTGTCCTCGGTGCGGGCGAGCTGCGCCTCGTTCAATCCCATTCCAGCGCGCCTTTCCGCCACTCATAGACGAAGCCGATGGTGAGCACCGCAAGGAACACCATCATCGACCAGAAGCCGAACAGTCCGACGTCTCGGAACGCCGCCGCCCACGGGAACAGGAACGCCACCTCGAGATCGAAGATGATAAAGAGGATGGCGACCAGATAGAAGCGAACGTCGAACTTCATCCGCGCGTCGTCGAAGGCGTTGAAGCCGCACTCGTAGGCGGAGAGTTTCTCGGGGTCCGGGTTCCGGTAGGCGACCAGGAACGGCGCGACCAGCAGCGCGACGCCGATCAACAGCGCGACGCCGAGAAAGATCACCAGCGGCAGATAGTCGGCGAGGAGATCGGTCATCCCTTGTCCCGAGCCTTCGAGTGCCATGCGGGGCGCTGCGGAGAACCGCGTCGCCCGGCCCGCCCGCATCGAGCCGACGGCGTTTGCGGCGCCGCGGCGAAACCCCGTCTCGCGCCGACGCTTAGCCCTCAGCGACTTTAGGCGCAAGGCACGCAAGACACGAAACGGAAGAATTCCAAAAGAGCGTTACGACCACGGCTTCTGCGGCCTTCGGCGTGCGCGCGCCCGATCGCCAAGTCCGGCCAATTCGCCCGGCGGGACGTGTTAGCCGAACGCGCCGTAGATCGTACCGGCGACGCCCTGCTCGGCCTGGCGCGCGATCCGACGGACTAGATCCCTCTTACGGTCCAGAGACATGAATGGACAGGCGTCGATCAGCGCGACGTAATCGATCCTCGACTGCGAAGGTCGATCCGGGCAGTACCCCGCGTCAAGAACCCCATCTTCTCCAACGCGAGCAGGGGATATGTTGTCATGTCCGATCGACGCAAAATAGTCATGAAATTTTAAGCCATCCCCCAATAGCAAATCGCTCGCTTGATACCAAATAGCCGGAACGCCATACGAATGCGCACAGATCACACCATGCAACGAGCTTGAAACTATACGATCACATGAAAGTATATCATTAACAACATTTCGCAGTCCGGACCTGATGTCGATGTTTAGCGGATCATCGACGTCAGCGATCTTCGGAAGAGGAACAACGTCAATTTCCCTGAAGTGCTGGATAATGCCGATACGATGCTGCTTCTCGATTTTCGGCAGATACAAAGCAGGATAGAGCACGGCCGGGTCGCCATAGATTTCCGGGCATTGGCGGCCCATCGCCAACATCCGCGCGCGCGACTTGGGTCCGCGGACGGCGCAGATCTGTGCGGGGAACATCTCTGGCGACGTCGTCTGATCGATTAGCCCCATGCCCCAAACGACATCGTTCGGCCGGCAATTCGCCAAGCTGCTTCCGACGACCCGGAAAACAGGTCGATCGTTCCAGCCGAGAACATCGTCGGCATGAGCGACCGGCGAACCGGACAAGCGGTGAATCAGATCGGGATTGAGCAAGTCTCCCCAATTTTTGCGAACGTCTCCGCGCCTTGCCCAACGTGCCACTACGACGTGATTGTCCAAATACATGCCGGAGTGATCCACCACTCTTGGGTCTCACAATTCGCGATCGCAACATTGAGTCTGTCGATCGCCAACGGGAATGGGCTTCGACGTCAACAACGGGGCGCTCAGAGCCTGTACTAGGTCCGGCGCGATCACAGACTAAGCAGGGCGCCATTTGATCGGCAACGCGACCGATCCGCTCAATAGCTTACGATCAATCCATCGCCTAAGCGCCATCGTCAGGCCAGCGAGCATCAAGGATGCGCGGCAGGTGCAAGGCGTTGCCGGTGCCAACTGATCTGATACGTGCGCCCTCGGCGGAACAGCAGCTCAACGTCGCTAGAGCGGGATTCGCTCAAAACGGATCGGTTACGATGAAAACGCCGCCGCTTCCGCTGTTCCCCCTCCGGCTTGAGCGCAGATTGGGCGCTCTCAATCTGTGCCACTTAAAATGGGCAAATCGGAAAGCCCGGAGGGCCCGTGCGCTCGGAAGGTTGCAACGGCGGCTTGCTAGCGCCGAAGGGAATCTCAACTCTCCAGCCGCGGGCGTTTGGGCGCCGCGCCGAACGACCGGTCATTAATAAGAAATTCGTGAGAAGCGCTTCAGCCCTCTGGACGGCCTGCCGGACGCGCCTATAACCGGTCTCGCTTCCAGGCCGCGCCCCCGCCCGGATACGGCGCCGCTCTGATACCCGCCCCTCTCAGATCGGTACGGCGGAAGCACGGCCTAGACATTGGGGGACAGTCTAGGCCAGCCCATTTTTACCGAGCTGTCCCGTCGCGCCTGCTGAGCTAGCGCGACGGGACCAGCCGGGATGGGCGCGCCGCCCCTCTCGCCCTGTTCGAGCGACCTGCGGCAGCCATCCCACCCGCACCTGACACCACTTGGCCGGGTCCGCGCAATCGTCTTTGGCGAATCGAAAGTCCGCGTTCGCGCAATGATGAGCGCCTGCCGCGGCGCTTCTTGAGGGCGCCGGCGAACGCCACAACAGATTTGCGGCCAGGCGCGGGATGTATGAGGCAGACGCTTTTCGCCGGGATCGACATCGACCGGCGCGCCGAGGTTCTGTCCAACCCCTGACGAACAATGGCGGGAGTGACGGGACTCGAACCCGCGGCCTCCGGCGTGACAGGCCGGCGCTCTAACCGACTGAGCTACACCCCCACACCGGGTCGCCCCGGCGAAGTGGGCGGTTGGTACGGGAGCCGCCCGCCCCTGTCAAGCGACGGCGGGACGGGATCCACGGCGCCGCGCGAATATGCCCCGGGAGCCGAAAACGTCGCGCGCCGCGGAGCGCGGATGGTGGGCGGTGACGGGCTCGAACCGCCGACCCTCTCGGTGTAAACGAGATGCTCTACCAACTGAGCTAACCGCCCGCGCGACCGGCCGCCGCTCGGGAGGCCGGATACGGAAACGCCGCCCCCCTGCCGGGAAGCGGCCCGCACGCTTACTCATATCGCATCGACGCTCGCGCGGCCAACCTCCCGATTCGCGGAAGGCTGGCCCGCGCGGAGCGGCGTCAGCCGTTCACGGCGTCCTTCAAGGCCTGGCCGGCCTTGAACTTCGGCGTCTTGGACGCCGGGATCTTGATGGTTTCGCCGGTGCGCAGATTGCGGCCGACGCCAGCGGCGCGCTTGACGACCTGGAAGGTGCCGAAGCCCACCAGACGCACTTCGTCGCCCTTCTTGAGGGCCGCGATGACGGCGTCGAAGGTCGCGTCGACCGCCTTCGCCGCATCGAGTTTGGTGAGACCGGACTTGTCGGCGACTTCGGAGATGAGGTCCGACTTATTCATTGAGTTCCTCCGTTGAGAATCAGGCGGTCCGCGCGGAGTCGCGGCCTCCGGAAAGAGGCGCGCACCCTTCATCGAAATCGCTGCCGTGGCAAGCTTGAACGGGTGATTTTCCGTGATCTTTCAGCGAAAAATGGACGTTCCGAAACGCGACGAGGCCCGGAGCGGCGCTCCGGGCCTCGTCTTCTAGGCTTTTTTGCCGAATCGTCCCGATTCGGAACAGGCTCGGCCGCCGATCAGTGCGCCCGCAGGCCCGCGGGCTCGTCCTCGCTGGCGACCGACGGAGGCGGCGCGCGGTCCTCGTCCCACTCGATCGGCTCCGGCCGGCGGACCAGAGCGCGGCTCAGCACCTCGTCCATGACCCGAACCGGCACGATCTCGAGCTTGGACTTCACGGACTGCGAGATGTCCGCAAGGTCCTTGGCGTTCTCCTCGGGGATCAGCACCGTCTTGATGCCGCCCCTCAAGGCCGCGAGCAGCTTCTCCTTCAGCCCGCCGATCGGCAGCACACGGCCGCGCAGGGTGATCTCGCCGGTCATCGCCACGTCCTTGCGGACGGGGATGCCGGTCATCACCGAGATGATGGCCGTCGCCATGGCGACGCCGGCGGACGGGCCGTCCTTCGGAGTCGCGCCCTCCGGCACGTGGACATGGATGTCCCGCGTGTCGAACTTCGGCGGCTCGATGCCGAAATCGATCGCCCGCGAGCGGACGTAGGACGCCGCCGCCGAGATCGATTCCTTCATCACGTCCTTCAGGTTGCCGGTCACCGTCATCTTGCCCTTGCCGGGCATCATGACGCCTTCGATCGTGAGCAGCTCGCCGCCGACCTCGGTCCAGGCGAGGCCGGTGACGACGCCGACCTGGTCCTCGGACTCCGCCTCGCCGTAGCGATAGCGGGGCACGCCGAGATACTCCTCGACCTTGGCGGCGTTGACCTTGATGCTCTTCTTCTTCGAAGAGAGGATCAGCTCCTTCACCGCCTTGCGAGCGAGGTTCGCGATCTCGCGCTCGAGATTGCGGACGCCGGCCTCGCGGGTGTAGCGCCGGATCAGCGAGAGCAGCGCGCTATCGTCGACCGTGAACTCCTTGGCGGCGAGGCCGTGCTTCTGCATCACCTCCGGCAGAAGGTGACGCTTGGCGATCTCGACCTTCTCCTCCTCCGTGTAGCCGGCGATGCGGATGATCTCCATCCGGTCCATCAGGGCCGGCGGGATGTTCAGCGTGTTCGCCGTCGTCACGAACATCACGTTCGACAGGTCGTAGTCGACCTCGAGGTAATGGTCGTTGAAGGAGTTGTTCTGCTCGGGGTCGAGCACCTCCAGGAGCGCCGAGGCCGGATCGCCGCGGAAGTCCATGCCCATCTTGTCGATCTCGTCGAGCAGGAAGAGCGGGTTGGACTTCTTCGCCTTCTTCATCGACTGGATGACCTTGCCGGGCATCGAGCCGATATAGGTGCGCCGATGACCGCGGATCTCGGCCTCGTCGCGCACGCCGCCGAGCGACATGCGCACATACTCACGGCCGGTCGCCTTGGCGATCGACTTGGCGAGCGAGGTCTTGCCCACGCCGGGAGGCCCGACGAGGCACAGGATCGGACCGGTCAGCTTGTTCGCGCGCGACTGCACCGCGAGATACTCGATGATCCGCTCCTTGACCTTCTCCAGGCCGAAATGGTCGGATTCGAGGATCTTCTCGGCGGCCGGCAGGTCCTTCTTGACCTTCGACTTCACGTTCCACGGGATCGACAGCAGCCAGTCCAGATAGTTGCGGACAACCGTCGCCTCGGCCGACATCGGGCTCATCTGCTTGAGCTTCTTGAACTCCGCGTCGGCCTTCTCGCGCGCCTCCTTCGAGAGCTTGGTCTTGGCGATGCGCTCCTCGAGCTCGGCGAGGTCGTCACGACCGTCGTCGTCCCCGAGCTCCTTCTGGATCGCCTTCATCTGCTCGTTCAGGTAGTACTCGCGCTGGGTCTTCTCCATCTGGCGCTTGACCCGCGTGCGGATGCGCTTCTCGACCTGAAGGACCGAGACTTCGCTCTCCATCAGCTGCAGCACCTTCTCGAGCCGCTCGAACACGTCGAGCACCTCCAGCACGCTCTGCTTCTCCGGGATCTTGACCGCGAGATGCGAGGCGACCGTGTCGGCCAGCTTGGAGGCGTCGTCGATCTGGCTCACGGCGCTGACGACTTCCGGCGAGACCTTCTTGTTCAGCTTCACGTAGTTCTCGAAGTCCGACACGACGGAACGCGCCAGCGCCTCGATCTCGACGGGCTTCTCGACGACGTCCTCGATCGATTCGACCTCGGCCTCGAAGAACTCGCTCCGGTCGGTGTAGCCCAGCACGCGTCCGCGGCCTTGCCCCTCGACCAGCACCTTCACGGTGCCGTCGGGAAGCTTCAGCAGCTGGAGCACGGTCGCGAGCGTGCCGACGTCGTAGATGGCGTCGGGCGTGGGCTCGTCGTCCGTGGCGTTCTTCTGGGTCGCGAGCAGGATCGGCTTATCCGCCTTCATCACCTCTTCGAGCGCGCGGATCGACTTCTCGCGGCCGACGAAGAGCGGGACGATCATGTGCGGGAAGACGACGATGTCCCTCAGGGGGAGCACCGGGCGCACCTCGGCGCCGCTCGACGGCTTGCGCGACTTCTGGGCGGTCATTCTCGGATCCTTTCGAAGGACGCCCGTCCGGGAGGTCGGCCGGCTCGTCCTCGTGATAGGCGCGGTGCGCTCGCGAGCCGAATGCGGCCTCGCGACAACCGCCCTGGAGGGGTCCTGCGCCGCGTGAGACTCAACATGCGCCGCAGGGTCCCCGATTAGGTGGCCATGGGGGTCGAGGGTGTCAAGAATGGCGGCGGCTGCGCCCCCGCCCTCCACAGAGCAGCGCGAACGAAAACGCCCGCGGACGAGCCGCGGGCGTCTGAACTGCTCGGATATCTTCGCTGAGGTCAGGCGCTCGCGCCGGCGGCCTCGTTCTGGCGGTCGGCGTAGATGTAGAGCGGGCGGCCCTTGCCGTCGGCCACGTCGCCGGAGATCACGACCTGCTCGACGCCCTCGAGGCCGGGGAGGTCGAACATCGTGTCGAGCAGGATCTGCTCCATGATCGAGCGCAGGCCGCGGGCGCCTGTCTTGCGCTCGATGGCCTTCTTCGAGATCGCCGAGAGCGCCTCCTCGTTGAAGGTGAGCTCGACGTTCTCCATCTCGAACAGCCGCTGGTACTGTTTGACCAGCGCGTTCTTCGGCTCGGTCAGGATCGTCTTGAGCGCCGCTTCGTCGAGGTCCTCGAGCGTGGCGAGCACCGGCAGGCGGCCGACGAACTCCGGGATCAGGCCGAACTTCAGCAGGTCCTCAGGCTCGACGTGGCGGAAGATCTCGCCGGTCTTCCGGTCGTCCGGCGCCTTCACCTTGGCGCCGAAGCCGATCGACGTCCCCTGCCCCTTCGACGAGATGATCTTGTCGAGGCCGGCGAACGCGCCGCCGCAGATGAACAGGATGTTCGTCGTGTCGACCTGCAGGAACTCCTGCTGGGGATGCTTGCGGCCGCCCTGCGGAGGCACGGAGGCGACGGTGCCCTCCATGATCTTCAGCAGCGCCTGCTGCACGCCCTCGCCAGACACGTCGCGGGTGATCGACGGGTTGTCGGACTTGCGGGAGATCTTGTCGATCTCGTCGATGTAGACGATGCCGCGCTGAGCCCGCTCGACATTGTAGTCGGCCGCCTGCAGCAGCTTGAGGATGATGTTCTCGACGTCCTCGCCGACATAGCCGGCCTCGGTCAGCGTCGTCGCATCCGCCATCGTGAACGGCACGTCGAGGATGCGGGCCAGCGTCTGCGCGAGCAGCGTCTTGCCGCAACCGGTCGGGCCGATCAGCAGGATGTTCGACTTCGCGAGCTCGACGTCGTTGTGCTTGGTCGCGTGGTTGAGCCGCTTGTAGTGGTTGTGGACCGCGACCGAGAGAACCTTCTTCGCGTGGTCCTGGCCGATGACATAGTCATCGAGGACCTTGCGGATCTCCTTCGGCGTCGGGATGCCATCGCGCGACTTGACCAGCGAGGATTTGTTCTCCTCGCGGATGATGTCCATGCACAGCTCGACGCACTCGTCACAGATGAAGACGGTGGGTCCGGCGATGAGCTTGCGGACCTCGTGCTGGCTCTTTCCGCAGAAGGAGCAGTAGAGGGTATTCTTGGCGTCGCCGCCGCCCTTGGTGGTCATTCTCTTCCCTTTCGGGTTGAAGCCAGCGATGAATCGCGCCGCTTCATCAACTCGTCATAAGCTCCCGACCTTAACGAACGGCGCCCTGAGATGGGCACGCCTCCGCCGTGACGCAACGCCACACGGGATGATAGGCGATTGCGCGCCCGCAGCAACAGTCGGGATCAGCGGGTGCCAAGAAGGTCGGGGACGATGCGTTTCAGTCACGCCGCTTTCTGATCCGCGTCGCCGTCGCCGGGACGCTTCTCGAAGACCTCGTCGATAAGACCGAAGTCCTTGGCCTGATCCGCGGACATCATGGTATCGCGGTCGAGCGTGCGCTCGATCTCCTCATAGGAGCGGCCGCAGTGCTTCACGTAGATCTCGTTCAGCCGCCGCTTGATCTTCACGATGTCCTCTGCGTGGCGTTCGATGTCCGAGGCCTGGCCCTGGAAGCCGCCGGAGGGCTGATGAACGAGGATGCGCGCGTTCGGCAGCGCCGCGCGCATGCCCTTCTCGCCGGCCTGGAGGATCAGCGAGCCCATGGAGGCCGCCTGGCCCATGCACAGCGTCGCCACCGGGGGCCGGATGTACTGCATGGTGTCGTAGATCGCGAGGCCCGACGTCACCACGCCGCCCGGCGAGTTGATGTAGAGCGAGATCTCCTTCTTCGGATTCTCGGCCTCGAGGAACAGCAGCTGGGCGCAGATCACCGCCGCCATATCGTCGTGGAACGGTCCGGAGAGGAAGATGATGCGCTCCTTCAGGAGACGCGAATAGATGTCGAAGGAGCGCTCGCCACGATTGGTCTGTTCGATGACCATCGGGATGAGGAAGTTCGTCGCCTGATCCACCAAGTCGCGCATGTCACGTCCTCATCCTGAATAGGGCGGCGCGATCCTCGCCGGGGATTCGCGCCGCGCTTCGTCGTTCCATCGGGACCGGGATGGTCCCCGCCGTCAAGCGCCCGCTTCCGGCTCCGCCTTGTCGTCGGCTGCGCCTTCGGACTTCTTCGCCTTGGCCTTCTTCGGCGCGGCGTCGGACTTCGCCGACTTCGAGGAGGCCTTCTTCGCCTTCGGCTTGTCTGCCTCGGCGCCGTCCTCGTCGTCTTCGGTCGCGAACAGTTCGTCGCGGCTGACCTTGCGCTCCGTCACCGTCGCCTTCTCGAGGATCGCGTCGACGACCTTGTCCTCGAAGATCGGCGCGCGGAGCTCGGCGAGCGCTTCCGGGTTGTTGCGGTAGAAGTCCCAGACCTGCTGCTCCTGGCCCGGATACTGGCGGGCGCGCTCGACAAGGGCGCGGGTGACCTCGTCGTCCGCCACCTTGATCTCGTGCTTCTCCCCGATTTCCGCAAGGACCAGCCCGAGCCGCACGCGGCGCTCGGCGATCTTGCGATACTCGGCCTTGGCCTCGTCCTCGCTGGTGTCCTCGTCGGCGAGCGTCCGGCCCTCGCGGGCGAGGTCGGCGATCACCTGGCGCCACACGTTGTCGAACTCCTGCTCGACGAGGGTGGGCGGCAGATCGAAGGCGTACTGCGCGTCGAGGCCGTCGAGCAGCTGGCGCTTGAGCTTCTGGCGCGAGACGCGGGCGTAGTCGGTCCCGATCTGCTCGCGGACGGCGTCCTTGAGCTTGGCGACGTCCTCGAAGCCGAGGCCCTTGGCGAGCTCGTCGTCGATCTTGACCTCGCCGGGAGTCTCGACGGCATGGACCTTGACGTCGAAGGTCGCTTCCTTGCCGGCGAGCTCGGCGGCCGGATAGGCCTCCGGGAAGCTCACGGTCACAGCCTTCTCGTCGCCGGCCTTGGCGCCGACGAGCTGGTCCTCGAAGCCGGGGATGAAGCTGTTCGAGCCGAGCTCGAGCTGATGGCCCTCGGCCGAGCCGCCCTCGAACGGCTCGCCGCCCATCTTGCCGACGAAGTCGATCGTGACTCGGTCGCCGTTCGCGGCCGCGCCGTCCTTGGCCGCGAAGGGACGGTTGGAGGAGGCGACGCGATCGAGCGTCTCCTCGACGTCCTTGTCCTCGACGTCCGTGACCAGACGCTCGACCTTGAGCTCGGCGACGTCCTTGAGCTCGACCTTCGGCAGCACCTCCATCGCGACCGACAGCGACAGGTCGTGCTTGCCCTCGATGACGCCGAGCACAGCCTGTTGCTCGTCGCTCTCGTCCTCGGCGGTGACCTTGACCTTCGGCTGCATCGCGAGCTTCAGGCCGTTGTCGTCGACGATCTTCTTGTTGGCCTCGGCGACGACCTGGTCGAGCACCTCGGCCATCACCGACTTGCCATAGAGCTTCTTCAGATGCGCGAGCGGCACCTTGCCCTTGCGGAAGCCGTTGATGTTGACGCGGTCCTTGAGGCCGTCGAGGCGCTCGTTGAGGCGCGCGTCGAGATCGGAGGCTGGCACGACGATCTTGAACTCGCGCTTCAGGCCTTCGTCGAGGGTCTGGGTCACCTGCATGAGCGTTGGTCTCTTTGGTCTTTAAAGTCTTGGAACGTGGGTCTTCGAAGCTTCTAGCCGCCGCGCCTGCGCGCGGGCGAGCTCGCGGGACTGTCACGGATCTTCGCGGCGGCCTCTCGCGGTGGCGGCCTGGTGCGGGCGGAGGGGCTCGAACCCCCACGGCTTGCGCCACGGGAACCTAAATCCCGCGTGTCTACCAGTTCCACCACGCCCGCGCCGGGCGCCGCGCACACGCGCCACAGGGCGCGAAACGCGGGGCGCTCTATAGCATGACGGTCTCGCGACGCGAGCAAAAAACACCGGCGCCCGGCCTACGATGGTCCATCGTCCAGCCGCCCTAGAACGGACCGGAGCGCCAGCGGCAGGTCGTCGGCGATCATCCCCCGTCCGGCCTCCCGCGCCGCCTCGCCATGCAGCCAGACCGCGGCCGACGCCGCCTCGAAGGCCGGCATGCCCTGCGCGAGCAGTCCCGCGCAGATCCCCGCGAGAACGTCGCCCGCGCCGGCGGTCGCCAGAAAGGCCGGCGCGTTGTCGGCGATCGAGGCGCACCCGTCCGGCGTCGCGACGACAGTGTCCGGCCCCTTCAGAACGACGGTCGCGCCGATCAGGGCCGACGCCGCGAGCGCGCGCTCGAGCTTGGACGCGTCGGGACGCATGCGTTCGCCCATCAGGCGGGCGAACTCCCCTTCGTGCGGGGTGAGGACCGCCTCGCAGCCGCCGTCCTCGATGGCCGCGCCAAGCTCTTCGGGGCGCCCGCCGAAGATTGTGAACACGTCAGCGTCGAGCACCGCGCGCCCGCCGGCCGAAAACCCCTGGTCGAGAATCCCGCACGCCTCCTCGTCGGTCCCCGCTCCCGGACCGAACAGCCATGTCCCGATTCTGCGATCCGCGAGGAACGGCGCCCATCCGGCTTTCTGGTCGGCCTCGCGCAACATCACGGCGGTGACATGGGCGGCGTGGATCTTCAGCGCCGGGCGGGGCCCGACGAGCGTCACCGCCCCCGCCCCGGCCCTCAGGGCGGCGGTCGCCGCAAGCCGGCTTGCGCCCGTCGCCAGCAGCGGTCCGCTCCAGACGGCGACGTGTCCTCGCGAATATTTGTGTCCGTCGATCCGCGGCTCGGGGAAGGCGGCGCGCCACAGCTCCGGCCGGTTGAGGCGCGCTGCGACCTTAGCCGCCGACAGCGCGCCGTCCGGCTGGCCGATGTCCGCGACGACGACCTCGCCGCACAGCGTTCGCCCCGGCAGCAGGAGATGGCCAGGCTTCCGGCGGATGAAGGTGACGGTGACGTCCGCCTCGACGCAGGGACCGACAGCCCGGCCGGAGGCGCCGTCGAGCCCGCTCGGGACGTCGACGGCGAGGATCGGCTTGCCCGAGGCGTTCGCCGCCATGACGAGCGCCGCCGCCGGGCCGTCGAGGGGTCGGGAGAGGCCGGCGCCGAAGAGGGCGTCGATCACGAGCTCGGCCCAGTCGAACGGCGCGTCCGATGGCTCGACGACGCCGTCGTCCCAACGCGCAGCGGCGCCGGCCGCGTCGCCCTTCAGCGCGGCGCGCTCGCCGAGCAGCGCGACACGGACCTCGTGGCCGGCGGCGAGCAGCCGCCGCGCCGCGACGAAGCCGTCGCCGCCATTGTTGCCCGGTCCCGCCAGCACGAGCACCCGTCGCGCGTCCCGCCACCGCCGGGCAGCAATGTCCGCGACCGCTGCGCCGGCGTTCTCCATCAGCGTCTCCCCCGAGACGCCGAGCGTTACGGCGGCCGCGTCCACCTTGGCCATTTCGGATGGTGCGATCAGTTCAAGCACCGGCGACTCCGGCCACGCTTTGGGCAGGCTGCACATTCGACGCGCGGATTTGGGCGGGTTTCCGCAAAGCTTCAGCACTCATTTTGAGCAATCTGATTATTCGTTCATCATTCCACCGCCATCCCGATCGCCGGGAGCCTCAAACTTCCTAGCGATACATGGCGTCGGACGTCTATTTGGCGACGTGACGCCATGGCATGCGAACTGCTAAGAGGCGCAGCGTCCCCGCGAGCGGCGCCGCATCGGCCGCGCCGGGTCGCGAGCGACGAGGAGGCCTAAAACCCGTGAAGAAGATCGAAGCGATCATCAAGCCGTTCAAGCTCGACGAAGTGAAGGAGGCGCTTCAGGACGTCGGGGTGCAGGGCATCACGGTGACCGAAGCCAAGGGGTTCGGCCGCCAGAAGGGCCATACTGAGTTGTATCGCGGGGCCGAGTACGTGGTCGACTTCCTGCCTAAGGTGAAGATCGAGGTGGTGCTGGGCGACGACATGGTCGAGCGCGCGGTCGAGGCGATCCGCAAGGCGGCGGCCACCGGCCGCATCGGCGACGGCAAGATTTTCGTATCGCCGATCGAGGAAGCCATCCGCATCCGCACCGGAGAGGTCGGCGTCGAGGCGATCTGACGCGCCTCAAGTCCCTCGTCCGCGGGAGGCGGACGGTCGCAGCACAAGATCCCACAAAGGACGAAACGAATGGCTATCAAGAACGCCGCGGATATCATGAAGTTCATCAAGGAGAACGACGTGAAGTACGTCGATCTCCGCTTCACGGATCCGAAGGGCAAGTGGCAGCACGTCACCTTCGACATCACGATGGTCGACGAGGAGTTCTTCGCCGAAGGCCAGATGTTCGACGGCTCGTCGATCGCCGGCTGGAAGGCCATCAACGAGTCCGACATGCTGCTGATGCCGGACGTCGCCACCGCCTGCATCGACCCGTTTTTCGCCGCGACCACCATTTCCGTGGTCTGCGACGTGCTCGAGCCCACCACCGGCGAGCCCTATGAGCGCGACCCGCGCGGCACGGTGAAGAAGGCCGAGGTCTACATGCAGTCGCTGAACATCGGCGACACCATCTATTTCGGACCCGAGGCCGAGTTCTTCGTGTTCGACGACGTCCGCTTCTCGACCACCCCGTACAAGGTGGGCTTCGAGGTCGATTCGGACGAGCTGCCGACGAATTCCGACGCCGAGTACGACACCGGCAACCTCGGCCATCGGGTGCGGACCAAGGGCGGCTATTTCCCTGTCCCGCCGGTCGACAGCGCGCAGGACATGCGCGGCGAGATGCTGGCGGCGATGGCGGCGATGGGCGCCAAGGTCGAGAAGCACCATCACGAGGTGGCGTCAGCCCAGCACGAGCTCGGCCTGAAGTTCGAGGAGGTCGTCCGCATGGCCGACCACCTGCAGGTCTACAAGTACTGCATCCATCAGGTGGCGCAGTCCTACGGCAAGACCGCGACATTCATGCCGAAGCCAGTCTACGGCGACAACGGCTCGGGCATGCACTGCCACATGTCCATCTGGAAGAAGGGCAAGCCGCTCTTCGCCGGCGACAAGTATGCCGGCCTCAGCCAGGAGTGCCTCTGGTACATCGGCGGCATCATCAAGCACGCCAAGGCGATCAACGCCTTCACCAACCCGACCACCAACTCCTACAAGCGTCTGGTGCCGGGCTTCGAGGCGCCGGTGCTGCTCGCCTATTCGGCGCGCAACCGTTCGGCCTCCTGCCGCATTCCGTGGACCAACTCGCCGAAGGCCAAGCGCGTCGAGGTCCGCTTCCCCGACCCGACCGCCAACCCCTATCTCGCCTTCGCCGCTCTGATGATGGCCGGCCTCGACGGCATCACCAACAAGATCGATCCCGGCCAGGCGATGGACAAGGACCTCTACGACCTGCCGCCGCGCGAGCTTCGCAAGATCCCGACTGTGTGCGGCTCGCTCCGCGAGGCGCTGGTCTCGCTCGACAAGGACCGCGAGTTCCTCAAGAAGGGCAACGTCTTCACCGACGACCAGATCGACAGCTTCATCGAGCTGAAGATGCAGGAGGTGATCCGCTTCGAGCACACCCCGCATCCGGTCGAGTACGACATGTACTACTCGGTCTGACCCGCGGGCATGACGGACGATAAGGGGCGCTTCGGCGCCCCTTTCTTGTTGGAAGCAACCTTCTCGCGGCTCACGCGGCCCCCGCCAGCAGCTTCGCGGCGCAGAGCGTAGCTTCCGTTTCGGACAGCACCCAACCGTCGAGCGTGACGAAGCGGTTCTGCGCGAAATCCGCCGCGCAGCCGTCGCGCAGCAGTTCGGCGCGGGTCGTCGGGCAGGGCTCGGCGATCGCCGCCCGGACCAACGGGCCCTCGGCGAGCTTTTCGCCGAGGGCGGACAGACCATCCGGAGCGAGTCCCGCCTCGATCGCAAGCCGTCCGAGACGCCGCGCCGCCGCATCGTCCGGCACGATGTCGAGCAGCGAGAAGAAGTCGGGATGGTTGCGCGGCACGAAGCTGCAGGCCGCACGACTGCCGCCATAGATCGCCGCGCCGAGCGCCGCGACGCCCGCCGAGCCGAGGAGAAGCCGTCGCGTCAGCGCCATGTCGCGCGCCTCCTCATGCGGTCGCCGCAAGGTGATCGGCGAGCCGGATCGCCAACGCCACGATGGTGAGCGTCGGATGCGACGCGCCGCCGGTGGTAAACACCGAGCTGCCGGCCATGTAGAGGTTCTTCACGGAGTGGACCCGGCAGTCGGCGTCGACCACGCCCTTTGTCGGGTCCGCATGCATTCGTGTCGTGCCCATGTGGTGGTAGCCGGAATAGGCGAGGCCCGGCTCCGGCTTCTCGGGAATTTCGAGGCGAATCCGCCCGAGGCCGGCGGCCCCGATCGCGGCGCCGATGAGTTCGTGCGTGCGACGAAGCTTCAGGAAATCGTCCGCGGCGATCCGCCAGTCGAGCGTCGCGCGATTGAGACCGAGCCGGTCCTTCTCCTCCGCCAGCGTCACTCGGCTGTCGGGGTTCGGCGCCTGCTCCGCGTCCTGGCGGAACGCGAAGGCGCGCGGCTGGTCTGGCGGGCGAAAGCGGCGCATGACGTGCCGGTACACGCCGGTGGTGACGCCGCCCACATCGTCCATCACGTCGCAGTAACGCTCGGCCAGCCGATCCGGCGCCCGGCCGTGGCTGAACGCCTTCAGCATCGCCGCGAAACTCGTCCAGCCATAGTTGCGGAAGTCGTCGCTGTAGAGCGCGTCGTCGTAGCGCGCATTGAGGAACGCGTGGTTGTTGTTCAGCCCTTCCCGCTTGATGACGTCCGGATGGAGCCTCAGCGCGAGCTCGAGATTCGCGCCGTCGACCGAGAACGGCTCACAATAGATCTTCGCGTCGACGCCCTCGTTCAGCAGGACCAGCGACGTCAGGATCGTCATGTGGTCCGTGAAGTAGCGCCCGACGACGCCGTGCTCGTTGCCGATGCCGGCCGGACGCTGGCTGCGCGCGTTGAGCAGGATGCGCGCGTTCTCGATCGCGCCGCATGCGATCACGAACGCCTTTGCGGTCACGCGGGTCCGCACGCCGTCGAGCGTCGCGACCGTCACGTTCTCGACCCTGTCCGACCCGTCCGCGAGCGTCAGATCGACGAGGTTCGCGTGCAGCCAGCAGTCGATCTTCGCCGCGGCGCGGGCGGTCTCGAGGAACTTCTCGGCGTAGCGGGTCGGCGGGCTCTGCTGGTGGATCACGGTCTCGACCCTCGCAGGGTCAAGCGGCAGCGGAGCGCCGACAGACACCAGATCGGTCCAACCGTACCGGGACGGTCCAAGATCCAGGTAGCTCTGGGCACGCAGATAAAAGGGATCGAGGTCCGCGCGACGGATCGGCCAGCCGTGATGCGGGGAGCCGGACCTGGGCTCGAAGTCGACCGGATCCAGCGGCGCGCACAGCCCTGTCCAGTGGCCGGACGTGCCGCCGAACTGGCGCAGCCTTGAGTCCGCGATGTCGATATGGCCGCCGGACTTCACAGCGCCTTTGCAGAGTTCCTGCGTGTCGGCCTCATAGCCCTCGCCGCCCGCCTCGAGCAGCACGACGCGCCGACCCTTGCCGGCGAGTTCGATCGCGAGCGTCAGGCCGGCCGGCCCCGTGCCCACCACGCAGACGTCGCCGGCGATGTCGGCCGGCGCGCCGGCGGCCCTCAGATCCGAGATCACCCCGACGCCTCGCCTGTCACAGGGTCGCGATCGCGCTAAGACGCCGGCGACCGGACGAAGGCCGCGGCGTCGACCGCCAAAGCTATTCGACGCTACATGTTCCGCGTCACTGGAGCTACCGCTCGAGCGTCGGCTCGACTGCCGAGGCGATGGTCGCTTCCGAAAAATCCGCGCATCGCGCTTGACGACAGCCGAACCGAGGCGCATGATTCCCGACGTCAACAGCAACAACGGAGGTCTAAAAAAATGACTCCGCCGAAGCGTGTAGACTTACCGCGGTGACGCGCATCCGGAGCGCGAACAGACTGCGGCGATGACAAAAATCTGAAAGATGTTGCCGAAGCTCTTCTTCGAACAATTCGCTTTTCGTGCGCCGATGGATCGGAACGGCTCGCGAAAACTAGAGGGTTCGCGGAAGACCTTGGGATGATGAACCCATAGACGACGAGCGAGGTCGACGAGCAGCCGCGCGCCCTTACAGAGGGCCGGCCCACAAATGATGACGACCCGCAGCATCGACGTCATTTGAAACGCCTCGTCGGCCCGGCCGGCGGGGCGTTTCGATTTTCCGGGCGAGTTCGCGGAATCCGGATATCGTCGCGGCGTCCGGCGGATGACCGGACCTCGACCGGGGGGTCAAAAGACATGCGCGGTATCTTACTCGGGCTGCTCGCCTCGGCGTGCGTCGCCGGATCGGCGATGGCGGCCGATTTCGCATCGAGCTACGCGGTCGCCGGCTCGTCGCCCGGCGGCGGCGGCGCCTATAAAGGGAAAGTCTCGGTCAAGCGGACCGGAGACGGCGTCTATCAGGTCGTCTGGACGATCGGCGGCGACAAGTTCGTCGGCACCGGGATCGGCGGACCGGAGGGGCTCGCGGTCGGCTACAAATCCGGGTCCGACACCGGCATCGCGATCTATCGCGTCACGCCCGGCGGCGAGGTCGAGGGCGTGTGGACCTATCAGGGCGGCACGCAGATCGGCAAGGAGAACTGGACGCCGAACTGAGCGTTCAAAGCGCGTCGCCTGCGCGCAATGTGCTCGAGGCAGCGTTCACACTGAACCGTCATCGCCGGGCTTGCGAAGTCGGATGTTTTCCGACTTCGCCGCTTTGGTGGGGAACTCGGAAACATCCGAGTTCCCGATGATGAATGCCCGGGTCAACTCCGGGCATGACGTCGTGTTTCAGTCCGGCGGCCTCAGGCTCAGGCGCGCCGCAGCTCCTGCTCCGGCGCCCCGGTCTCCTCCACCGATGGAAAGCGCCGGCGCAGGCCCGGCACGCGCTGCGGCTCGATCCGTACAGTGAGACGAACCGCGCCGTCGTCGCCGACCGATCTCTCCAGCACGTCGCTGCGGCTGTAGAGCCAGTTCTCCCCTGCCCCGTCGCCGGCCCCGAGCGTAACGACCAGCGTCTCACGGCCGGTCGACAGCAGCTGCTCGACTCGCTCCAGCAGCTGGTCGGTTCCCGCTCCGGTGAGAGCGGAGACCAGCAGCGGCCGCTTGCCCTCTTCGCGCCGCGCGGCGGTGGCGGTCAGCATTTCTCGGGCGTGCTCATCGAGCGCGTCGATCTTGTTCCACACCTCGATCAGCCGCGGGTCGGTCTCGGGGTCGACGCCGAGATCGGACAGCACCGCCGCGACGTCGGCGCCCTGCGCGTCGGCGTCCTCGTGGCTGATGTCGCGCACATGCAGGATGACGTCGGCCTCGAGCACCTCCTCGAGGGTCGCCCGGAAGGCTTCCACGAGCTGCGTCGGCAGCTCCGAGATGAAGCCCACCGTGTCGGACAGGATGGCGTGGGCGCCGTGGGGCAGCCGGATCTCTCGCAGCGTGGGGTCGAGCGTCGCGAACAGCATGTCTGCCGCCATGACCTCGGCCTTGGTGAGCCGATTGAACAGCGTCGACTTGCCGGCATTGGTGTAGCCCACCAGCGCAACGACGGGATAGGGCACGCGCTTGCGGCCGGCCCGATGCAGGCCGCGGGTGCGTCGCACCTGCGCCAGTTCGCGCTCGATCTTGAGGATGCGCTCGCCGATGACGCGCCGGTCGGCCTCGATCTGGGTCTCGCCCGGACCGCCGAGGAAGCCGAAGCCGCCGCGCTGGCGCTCCAGATGGGTCCAGGACCGGACGAGCCGGCTCTTCTGCCACGTGAGATGCGCGTGCTCGACCTGCAGCACGCCCTCCTTGGTGCGCGCACGTCGGCCGAAGATCTCGAGGATCAGGCCGGTGCGGTCGAGCACCTTCGCCTTGAGCTCCTTCTCGAGATTGCGCTGCTGGACCGGCGAGAGCGCCGTATCCATCACGACGAGCTCCGCCTTCTCGGCTTCGACGAGTTCGGCGAGTTCGGCGACCTTGCCCTTGCCGAGATAGGTGGCTGGCCGGATCTCCGAGAGCGGCGCCAGCCGGCTCGCGACCACCACAAGATCGATCGCGGCGGCGAGGCCGACGGCCTCCTCAAGGCGCGCCTCCGGCGTGCGCGCGCTCGGCGTGCGGCTCGACAGCGCCGGCGTCACGACGACGGCGCGCGTCGGCGGGGCGCGCCGATCGATCAATTGGCCCTTGCCCGCATGTTCTTCCAAACGCTCGTCCCGTTCGATCGCAATCAACCGGCCGGACGAAGCGCGATCATCGCCCGGCGCGCGCCGGCGCCTCGTCCTTGTCGCCGTCATCCGGCTCGAACAGCTGGATGGGATGGCCCGGCATCACCGTCGATATGGCGTGCTTGTAGACGAGTTGCGAGTGCCCGTCCCGCCGCAGCAGGACGCAAAAATTGTCGAACCAGGTCACCACCCCCTGCAGCTTGACGCCGTTGACGAGGAAAATCGTCAGAGGAACCTTGTTCTTGCGGACGTTGTTGAGGAACGTGTCCTGAAGGTTTTGTGCGCGCTCGGCGGCCATCTTCTTGTTCTTTCCAGTGAGCTCAAGCGTTCGCCGGCTTCGAGGCCGGCTTTTCGGCGTGGAAGCTTTGTCCCGGATGTCTCCGCCTGCGCCCCCCGCCCGTGGCTCGCGTCGGCGCTTCGCCCGCCGACAACCGTGCGAGTAAACAGCGCTTGGACTGGTTTCGGCAAGGCAAATGGCGCCCGGAGCGCGGACTTTAGGACGCCGACCGATACCCTCTGCTCCTCAGTCCTTGGAAATCTCGGCGAACTCGTGGAAACGCCGCCTGAGTTCGAGCGCGACGGGGCCGGGCTTGCCGTCGCCGATGGTCTGACCATCGATCGCGACGATCGGCGTCACGATGGCGGTGGCCGCGGTGAAGAACGCCTCGCGCGCCGCCTTCGCCTCCTCCACCGTGAAAGGCTCCTCCTCGAAGCGCATCTGGAGGTCGCGCGCCATCCTCAGCGCCGTGGTGCGCGTGATGCCGCGCAGAATGCCGCTCTCGGCCGGCCGCGTCCGGATGATCCCGTCTTTCGTGACGATCCAGGCGTTGGTCGATCCGCCCTCGGTGACGAAGCCGGCGGGATCGACGAACCACGCCTCCTTGGCGCCGGCGTCTTTCGCCTGCTGCTTGGCGAGCACGTTCGGCAGCAGACCGACGGTCTTGATGTCGACCCGGGCCCAACGATTCTCCGGCAGCGTGATCACCTTCACCCCCGCGACGGCGCCGGCCTCCGTCTTGGCGCGGTCCATCGAGCGGGCTGTCACGACCAGCGCCGGCTTGACGCTCGCAGGCGGGAAATAATGGTCCCGGCGCGACACGCCCCGGGTGACCTGCACGTAGACGATGCCGTCGCGCACGCGATTCCGGCGGATCGTCTCCCGCAGTACGAGCTTCAGCGAGGCCTCGGGCATCGGTTCGCGGATGGAGAGCTCCTTCAGCGATCGCCGAAGCCGCGCGAGATGACCGACCTCGTCCACCAGATGGCCGTCGCGCACCTCGCAGACCTCGTAGACGCCGTCGGCGAACTGGTAGCCGCGATCCTCGATATGGACCGACGCCAGCGCGTGCGAGACGTAGCGGCCGTTGACATAGGCGATGCGGGACATGGTCTGCCTTGAGTGGGGCGGGCATCATCCCGGCCGCAGCGCAGCGGAGAGCCGGGATCGTCTTCAGGTAATGGCGCCGTGTTCGGATGACGATCCCGGATGGGCCTTCGGCCGTCCGGGATGACGTTTGGCCTCACCCGATCCCGAGCGCCTTCAGCTTCCGGTGCAGGGCCGAGCGCTCCATGCCGATGAACTCGGCGGTGCGCGAGATGTTGCCGCCGAAGCGGCTGATCTGGGCGAGCAGGTACTGGCGCTCGAAAATCTCGCGCGCCTCGCGCAGCGCAAGGCCCATCAGTTGCTCGCCGCCCGCTCCGGTCGGCGTCGGGGGCACCATCGTGCCGATCTCGGACGGCAGCATGCTGGCCGTGACCACAGCCTCGGGATCGCCGCCGGCGAGGATCATCAGCCGCTCGACGTTGTTGCGGAGCTGGCGGACGTTGTAGGGCCAATCGTGGCTCTGCAGCACCGCCATCGCGTCCTCGCCGATCTTGCGCTTGGCGAGGCCGGTCGCCGAAGAGATCTGCTCCAGGAAGAAGTCGATCAGCTCGGGAATGTCGTCGCGGCGCTCCGACAGCGCCGGCACGCGCACCGGCACCACCGCCAGGCGGTGGAACAGGTCCTCGCGGAAGCGGCCGGCCGCGATCTCCTCTTCCATGTTGCGCGCGGAGGACGAGATGAGCCGCACGTCCACCTGCACCTTGGTGGCGCCGCCCACGCGCGTGAACGTCTGCTCGACAAGCACGCGAAGGATGCGGTTCTGCGTCTCGCGCGGCATGTCGGCGACTTCGTCGATGAACAACGTGCCGCCATGCGCCTCCTCAAGCGCGCCGATCTTTCGCGAGCCGTTCTCGAGGCCCTCGACGCCGAACAGCTCCTCCTCCATGCGCTCCGGCGTGATGGCGGCGGCGTTGATCAGGACGAAGGGCCCCTTGGCGCGCGCCGACTTGGCGTGGATCACCCGCGCCGCCAGTTCCTTGCCGGCGCCCGCCGGCCCGACGATCAGGATGCGGCTGTTGGTGGGCGCAACCCGATCGATCGCGCCGCGCAGTTGGTTCATCACCGTCGACTTGCCGACGAAGCGGGTGGCGACGCCCGAGCCCCGCTTCAGATCCTTGATCTCGCGTTTCAGCTGGAAGGATTCGAGCGCCCGCTGCGCGATCAGAACGAGCCGATCGGCCTTGAACGGCTTCTCGATGAAGTCGTAGGCGCCGTTCTTGATGGCGGCGACCGCCGTCTCGATGTTGCCGTGGCCGGAGATCATCACGATCGGGATCTCCGGATGGTCCCGGTGAATGATTTCCAGCATCTCCAGCCCGTCGAGCTTGGAGCCCTGAAGCCAGATGTCGAGGAAGACGAGCTGCGGCCGACGCTTGGCGATCTCGGCCATCGCCTCGTCGGAGTTTCGCGCGGTGCGCGTGCCGTGGCCCTCGTCCTGAAGGATTCCGGCGACGAGCTCGCGGATATCGGCCTCGTCGTCGACGATGAGAATGTCGGTCGCCATAAGGATCTCGAATGCGCTCCGGATAAAACGATCAGGCCGCAGGCGCGGCCGAGGCCGCGTCGGCGGGAACTTCAGTGGCGGAAACAGGGCGTTTCGTCTGGAACCATAGGCGGACGAGCGCGCCGCGCCCGCCGGTCGCGACGGCGGGCGAGTCCAGCAGCTCAACGCCGCCGCCATGCTCCTCCATGATCTTGCCGACGATCGCGAGGCCGAGCCCCGTCCCCTTCTCGCGGGTCGTCATATAGGGCTCGAGAAGGCGTTGTCGGTTCTCGGTGGGAAGTCCGAGGCCGTTGTCGACGACGTCGATGACAGCGCGCTCCCCGTCGCGCCTGACCGTGACGTCGATACGCCCTGCGCCGGGGGCGTTTTCATGAACGGCCTGAATGGATTCGGTGGCGTTCTTCACAATATTCGTCACCGCCTGCGAGATCAGGCGGCGATCGAAGCGCGCCGGCAGCGGCTCCTCGCAGCCATGGGCCTCGATGCGGATCTCGGGATAGCCGACGCGCATCATGAACACGCCCTGCTTCACGACCTTGGCGAGGTCCTCTTCCTCGATCGTCGGCTTCGGCATGCGGGCGAAGGAGGAGAATTCGTCGACCATCCGCTTGATGTCGTCGACCTGCCTGATGATCGTGTCGGTGCACTGGTCGAAGACCTCGCGCTCCTCGGTGATCACCTTGCCGTACTTGCGGCGGATGCGCTCGGCGGAGAGCTGAATCGGCGTCAGCGGATTCTTGATCTCATGCGCGATACGGCGGGCGACGTCGGCCCAGGCCGAGGTGCGCTGCGCCGAGACGAGCTCGGTGATGTCGTCGATCGTCACGACGTAACCATGCTCGTCCGCGGCCGAGGTCTCCGTCGTGAAGCGGACGTTGAGGTTCCGCTCGCGCCCTGCCCTGAGGATCGTGACCTGACCCTGCACGAGCCGCTGCGCGCGGCCGAGCGCCTGGTCGAGCAGCGGCGCGAATTCCGGCGCCGTCTCGCGCAGCGGCTTGCCGAGCAGGTTTTCCTCTCGCTCCCCGAGGAGGATTTCCGCGCTGCGGTTCATCAGGGTGACGCCGCCGGAGAAATCGATGCCGATGACGCCGGCGCTGACGCCGGCGAGCATCGCTTCGGTGAAGCGGCGACGGCTGTCCATCTGCTCGGCGGCTTCGACCAGCTTGCTGCGCTGACTGCGGAGCTCGGCCGTCATCTTGTTGAAGGTCTCGCCCAGCGCGCCGATGTCGCCGTCGGTCTTCTTGCCGAGCGGAACCTGCACGGCGAGATCGCCCTGGCTGACTTGGTCCGCCGCGGTGATCAGCCTTCGGATCGGAGACACAAGCCGGTTGGCGAAGGCGAGGCCGATCCAGATCGCGGCGAGCAGCAGCGACAGCGACAGCAGCACGTAGAGCAGCGCGAAGGTCGCCTGGATCCGCGGCCGCCGCGTGGTCAGGGCGTCGTATTCCTCCGAGCCCTGTTCGACGAGGCGCATGTAGCTGTTGGCCTTGGGATCGACGGGTCGCGCCACGAACAGCACGAGATCGTCATAGTTCGCGAGCTTGAGGATCGCGCCGATCGCGTTCTGCTTGCCGGGCGCCAGCAGGATCGGCTCGTCGGTCGGGGCGCTCCGGACGTCGGGCTCAGGCGGCTTCGGGAAGTCGCGGCCGATGCTGATCTTGGCGCGCTCGACGAGGCTCATGTCGCTCGGCCGGATCAGCTGCGCCTCCGGCAGGCCGCGAATCGTCGCCTGAGCGGTGAAGAACTCGGCGAATCGCGTCCGGTCGCGATCGAACAGCGGCCGAGCGCGGTTCACGTCGTTCGCCATGGCGAGGATCTCGCCCCGGATCGAACGGGCGTGCTCGTTCAGATAGGCGCGAGCGACGACGAGCGAGTTGTCGACGATCTCGCGCACGCGCGTCGAGAAGAAGGTGTCGAAGCCCTTGTCGAGCGTGATCAGCATGAAGGCCGCGAGCAGCGCGGCCGGCGCCACGGCGACGATGGAGAACAGAGCGACCAGTCGACCATGCAGCTGGGAGCCCGCCTGCGCGCGCCATCGCGCCATGACGAAGCCGCGGATTTCCCAGACGATGATCAGCACCAGCAGGCCGACAAAGCCGGCGTTGACGGCGATCGCGGTCCGCGTCGCCTCCTCGGTCGGCTCGAAATCGGCGCGGCCGGTCAGCACGATGAAGGTCACGACCGCCGAGATCAGCGCCGCGACGACTGCGAGCGGGCCGACGACGCCTGGTCCGCGGCGTTCCATCCGCGGCGGCGCGGCCGGCGTGGTGCTGGGCGATTCGACGGTCAATACGCGTTCCAGGACGAGACGAAAGCCGAAGCGCCGGAGGCGCTCGGCCAAACCGCCGCGACTCGATCCCCGCCCCCGAACCGCAGCTTGCTACGCTGATGCAGCTCTACCACACTGTTGTCGAAATGCGACAACTTCTTGGCGGCGCTGGACCGTCGTCCCGCAACCCGAAGCCGGGCACGCTTTCCGGACCAGGCGCCACACCCAGAGCAAGGCCCCGGCTCTCGCTCGCGCCCGGCCGGGCTGACGGCGCGTCCTACCGGCTCAGCCGCAGCACCTGGACGTCGAGGTCGCGGATCTTCTTGCGCAGGGTGTTGCGGTTCACGCCCAGAAGCTCGGCGGCCTTGATCTGGTTGCCGCGCGTCGCGGCGAGCGCGGCCGAGATCAGCGGGTACTCCACCTCGCGCAGGATGCGATGATAGAGGCCGGGCGGCGGCAGTTGCTCGCCGAACTCTCCGAAATAGGCTGTGAGGTGCCGCTCCATCGAGCCGCCGAGCGTCTCCGCGGCCCCTGCGCCCTCGTCGAGGCTTGAGGCGGCGGGCTGAGAAAGCTCGGCGTCGATGATCGAGGCGCCGATCATCTCCTGCGGATAGAGCGCCGCGAGGCGCCGGATCAGGTTTTCGAGTTCGCGGATGTTGCCCGGCCAGCGATAGCGCTTGAGGCGGTCGAGCGCCGCGGCGTCGATCTGCTTGGCCGGCAGCCCTTCACGCTCTGCGAGCGCGAAGAAGTGGCGCACGAGATCCGGCACGTCCTCGGACCGCTCGCGCAGCGGCGGAAGGCGGATCGGCACGACGTTCAGGCGGAAGAACAGGTCCTCGCGGAACAGCCCCTGCTGGATGAGAAGCCGAAGATCCTTGTTGGTCGCGGCGACGATCCGCACATCGGTCTTGATCGGCGTGCGCCCGCCGACGGTGGTGTACTCGCCCTGCTGCAGGACGCGCAGAAGGCGCGTCTGCGCCTCCATCGGCATGTCGCCGATCTCGTCGAGGAACAGCGTGCCGCCTTCGGCCTGCTCGAAGCGGCCGGAGGAGCGCGCCTGCGCGCCGGTGAACGCGCCCTTCTCGTGACCAAACAGCTCGGCCTCGATCAGATCGCGCGGGATCGCGGCCATGTTGATCGCGACAAAGGGGCCGGCGCGACGTTTGCCGTAGTCGTGCAGCGCGCGGGCGACCAGCTCCTTGCCGGTGCCGCTCTCGCCAGAAATCATCACGGTGAGGTCGGTCTGCATCAGCCGGGCGAGCACCCGGTAGATGTCCTGCATGGCCGGCGAGCGACCGACCAGCGGAATCTCGTCGGTCTCGATGTCGTTCGCCCGGCGCGCCTTGCCCTTCGGCTCGGTCATGGCGCGGCCGACGATCGCGATGAGCTCCTTCAGGTCAAAGGGCTTCGGCAGATATTCATAGGCGCCCTTCTCCGACGCGCGGATCGCCGTCATGAAGGTGTTCTGGGCGCTCATCACGACGACGGGGAGCTCCGGCCGCGCCTTCTTGATGCGGGGGAGCATGTCGAAAGCGTTCTCGTCCGGCATCACCACGTCGGTGATCACGAGGTCGCCGTCGCCCTGCGATACCCAGCGCCAGAGCGTCGCCGCGTTGCCGGTCGAGCGCACCTCGTAGCCGGCGCGGGAGAGCGCCTGATTGAGAACGGTGCGGATCGCGGCGTCGTCGTCCGCGACCAGGATGCTGCCTTGGGGCATGTGCAGTTCAGCTCCTTGCAGCGCGGCCGTCGCCGCTGACGTACATCGGCATCAACACGCGAAAGGCCGTCCGTCTCGGCTGCGAGTCGCACTCGATGATGCCGCCGTGGTCGCCCACGATTTTGGCGACGAGCGCGAGACCGAGCCCCGATCCTGTGGGCTTGGTGGTGACGAAGGGATCGAACAGGTGCGGCACCAGGTCCTCCGGCACGCCCGGCCCGTTGTCCCGGACCGTGAACTGCAGCGGCAGGCTGACGCGCGTGGTCGAGCCGGGAACGGACAGGCGCACGCCCGGTCGGAAGGCCGTCGCCAGATGGATCTCGCCGTCCTCCGCGTCGCCGATCGCCTCGGCGGCGTTCTTCACCAGGTTGAGGAAGACCTGAATGAGCTGGTCGCGGTTAGCGAGAACCGGCGGTAGCGACGGGTCGTAATCCTCGTGGATCTTGATGTCGCGGGCGAAGCCGGAGACAGCGATCCGCTTCACGTGCTCGAGCACTGAATGGATGTTGACCGCCTCGCGCTCGATCGGGCGCTCGTCGGAGAACACCTCCATCCGGTCGACCAGCTTCACGATGCGGTCGGCCTCGTCGCAGATGAGGCGGGTAAGGAGCCTGTCCTCGTCGGTCGCGGACTGTTCGAGCAACTGCGCCGCGCCGCGGATGCCGGAGAGCGGGTTCTTGATTTCGTGCGCCAGCATCGCGGCGAGCGCAGTGACCGAGCGCGCGGCGCCGCGATGGGTCAGCTGACGGTCCATCTTGTCGGCGACGGTGCGTTCCTGCATCGCGACGACGAGAATGCCGGCGCGCTCGGCGAGCGGCGCGACATGGATGTCGACGATGCGCTCGCCGCCGTTGCGGGGCGTCCCGAGATCGACGCGATACTCGTTCACCGGCGCGTTGCGCTCGCGCGCCTGCTCCAGCAGCGACACGAGCGGCGACCCGAACGGCACGAACTCTCGGATGTCGTGCCGCCTCAGAACGTTGGCGCTGACCTCGAAGAACGCCTCCGCCGCGACGTTGACGTCGACGATGCGGCCATCCTCTCCAACGCAGATCACCGGATGCGGAAGCGTGTTGAGCACCGCCTCCGGCGCGCCTGCCCCCGTGCGTGGGCGATGTTCGGCCGTCACGTTCATGCAGCCGCCCGCCACTGGAGGTCGTTGAGGGCGCGGTCGAAAGCGCCCAGCGCCTCCTCCACGGTTCGCGCAGTGAGAGCGGCCGACTTGGCGGCGGGATCGAGCTGGCGACCCGTCGTCTCCGCCGCCGCGTCGAGATACCAACCCAGATGCTTGCGGGCGTGGCGCACGCCGACCTCGCGGCCGTAGAGGCCGAGCATCCCCTCATAGTGTTCGATCGCCAGAGCCCGCTGCGCCTGGATCGACGGCGCTACGGCCGCGGAGCCCGTCTGAAGAAAGGCTGCGACCTGACCGGGAAACCACGCCCGCCCCTGCGCTCCGCGGCCGATCATCACCGCGTCGGCGCCGGACGCGGCGAGCATCGCCGGAGCGTCCTCGGCGCGGAGGAGGTCGCCGTTCGCGACGAGAGGGATGGAAATCCGCGCCTTCACGGCCGCGATCGCGCCCCAGTCGGCGCGGCCGTCGTAGAACTGCGCGCGAGTGCGCCCGTGGACGGTGATCATCCTGGCGCCGGCCTGCTCCGCACGGGCGGCGAGCTCCGGCGCGACGATTGATTCCGCGTCCCAGCCGAGCCGCATCTTCACGGTGACGGGCGCGCCGACGGCGCTTGCGGTCGACTCGACCAGCCGGACCGCGAGATCGAGATCTCGCAGCAGCGCTGAGCCGCCATGGCCGCCGACGACCTTCTTGGCTGGACAGCCCATGTTGATGTCGACGATCGAGGCCCCGGCGCCGACGGCGACGCGCGCGGCCTCAGCCATCCAGGTCGGGTCGCGGCCGGCGAGCTGGACGACATGCGTCCCGATTCCGTCTCCCTCGGCGCGCAGCCGCGCCTCGTCGTCGGCGGTCGCAAGTTCACGCGACGCGACCATCTCGGAGACGACCATGCCGGCGCCGAGTCGCGCCGACATGCGGCGGAACACGACGTCCGTGACGCCCGACATCGGCGCCAAAAGCACGGGGTTCGCCGCCACGACCGGACCGATCGCGAGCGGACGCAGCGGAGAGTTCGATTGAAGACGCTTGCTCATAAATTAATCGCGCATCTGGTTGCACACATATTAGACAGTTTCTCGCGACGCACAACGGCTGAATGTTTGGGCGACACCGGACAGGCGCTGCGGTAGAACCTCGCCTCGACGCTCCGATCGTTCGTGAAAACGATGCCCTCCACGCTGACCGTCCCGCAAAGCGCCTCCCCTGTCGTCGCCGCCGTCATCTGCGCGGCGGGACTGGGCGCCCGCGCCGGCGGCGTCGCGCCGAAACAATTCGCGGAGATCGGCGGGCGCACGATGCTCAGGCGCGCCGCCGAGATCTTCCTGAACCATCCGGCGATTTCACGGGTTGCGGTGACGATCGGTCCGGACCAGCGGCCGCGCTATGACGCGGCGCTCGGAAATCTTGTGGATCACCCGAAGCTTGCTCCTCCGGCCGAGGGCGGCGCCACGCGGCAGATATCGGTGCGGCGGGGGCTTGAGCTCCTCGCGGCGGACATACCCGACATCGTGCTCGTGCATGACGCAGCCCGCCCGTTCGCCAGCGCGGCGCTCGTCGACCGCGCGATCGAGGCGGCGATTCGCGCCGGCGCCGCCGTCCCGGGGGCGCCTGTCACCGACACGATCTGCGCTGTTGACGAGAAGGGGGCGCGCGGCGAAACGCTGGACCGGACGCGGCTTCGCGCGCTGCAGACGCCGCAGGCGTTCCGCTACGCCGACCTGCTCGCGGCCCACCGGCGCGCCGCCGAGGCCGGCCGGGACGACTTCACCGACGACGGCGCGCTGTTCGCCTGGGCGGGCGGCAAAGTCGCGATGTTCGAGGGAGAGGCGCGCAACGTGAAGATGACCACGCCGGACCAGTTCGAGGACGAGGCGCTGAGGCGCGCCGGCCTCGCCTTCCTCGCGCGCGGCGACGTGCGGACGGGAACCGGTTTCGACGTCCACGCTTTCGGCGAGGGCGACCATGTGATGCTGGGCGGCGTGCCCGTGCCGCATTCGGCGGGCCTTTCCGGCCATTCCGACGCCGACGTCGCGCTTCACGCTCTGACCGACGCGATCCTGGGCGCGCTGGCGGACGGCGACATCGGCGCGCATTTTCCGCCGTCCGACTCGAAGTGGAAAGGCGCGGACTCGGCGCTCTTCCTCGCCGACGCCGCCTCGCGCGTGCGAGCGGCCGGCGGCGAGATCGCGCATCTCGACCTCACCGTCATCGGCGAGGCGCCGAAGGTCGGCCCGCACCGCGACGCCATCCGCGCGCGGATTTCGCAGATCGTGGGCGTGCCGATCGGGCGGGTCGGCGTGAAGGCGACGACGACCGAGCGGCTCGGCTTCACCGGCCGGCGCGAGGGCCTCGCGGCGCTCGCCTCCGCGACGATCCGCCTGCCCTTCCGCGACGAGGTCTGAGCATGCACCACGCCTATGAACTCGCCGAAGAAGCGCTGCGGCTTGCCCGTGGCGCCGGCCTGATGATCGTTACGGCCGAATCCTGCACTGGCGGCCTCGTCGCCGGCGCGCTCACGGAAGTTCCCGGCTCCTCCGACGCCTTCGACCGCGGCTTCGTCACCTATTCGAACGCGGCGAAGACCGAGATGATCGGCGTTCCGGCCGAGCTCATCAAGCGCCACGGCGCCGTCAGCGAGCAGGTGGCGCGCGCCATGACCGAAGGCGCTCTCAACGCCTCGGGCGCCGGCGTCGCGGTCGCCATCACCGGCGTCGCGGGCCCGGGCGGCGGGACCGAGACGAAGCCGGTCGGCCTCGTCCACTTCGCCGCGGTTAGGCGCGGCGAGCCGGTCATCCATCGCGAGAGGCGTTTCGGGCAGCTGAGTCGCCGCGAGATTCGCGAGAAGTCCGTGCTGGTCGCGCTGGAGATGCTGTGCGAGGCGACGGGGAAGACCGAAGCGGCCTGACCTCACACGTCATCCCGGCCGAGCGGAGCGAGAGCCGGGATCGCCTTCCGGATCAGGTGCATTGTTCTGCACGCGATCCCGGCTCGGCCTCCGGCCGTCCGGGATGACGCCGACCTCACGCGCCCTTGGCGAAATCCTCGGCCCGGACCTCGCGGGCGAGCGCGTCGAGCACAGCATTGACCATCGCCGCCTCGTCCTTCTCGAAGAAGGCGTGGGCGATGTCGACATATTCGGTGATGATGACGCGCACCGGGACGTCGCGGCGCTTTCCGAGCTCATAGGCGCCGGCGCGGAAGATCGCGCGCATGATCGCCTCGACGCGCTTCAGCGGCCAGCCGCCCTGCAGCGTCCTGTCGATCTGCGGATCGAGCGCGCGCTGCTGCTTCAGCACGCCGGCGACGAGATCGCGGAAGAAGGCCGCGTCGGCCGGCTTGTATTCGTCGCCGTCGACCACCTTGCCCAGCCAGTGAGACTCGAACTGCGCGAGCGTGTCCGGCAGCGGCGCGCCGGCGACGTCCATCTGATAGAGCGCCTGGACGGCGGCGAGCCGTGCGGCCGAGCGGGTTTCGCCTTTGGCCATAGCCTCAGCCCTCCGTGCGGCGTTTGAGTCGCACCAGCGTCAGCGCCGCCTCGGCCGCGCCGCCGCCCTTGTCCATCTCTGAGCGGCGCGCGCGCGCGAAAGCCTGCGCCTCGTTCTCGACGGTCAGGATCCCGTTGCCGAGCGGCAGCTTGCGCGCGACCGAAAGGTCGAGCAGCGCGCGGGCGCTCTCGTTCGAGACGATCTCGTAATGAGTGGTCTCGCCGCGGATGACGGTCCCGAGCGCGACCGCGGCGTCATAGGGCGCGCCGCGCTCGGCGGCGGTGTCCGTCAGCAGGGCGATCGCAGTCGGCAGTTCGAGCGCGCCAGGCACGGTCACGACGTCATATTCCGCGCCGGCGGCCTCAAGATGCGCGATCGCGCCGTCGAGCAGGGCGTCGGCGATCTCGTCATAGAACCGCGCCTCGACGACGAGCACGCGGGCTCGCGTCGGTTCGACCGCGCCTGTGCGGCGCTGCGGTTCGGCCATGTCGAAACCTCTGGAAATAGTGAGCCCGGCTGACTAGCCGAGCCGGCTCGCCTCGGCAAGCCGCGCGGCGTAGCGGGCCATCATGTCGACTTCGAGGTTGACGCGGTCGCCGACCCTGCGCTCGCCCCACGCCGTCTCGCGCAGCGTGTGCGGGATGAGGTGGACCGAGAAGCGCCGGTCCTCCACCGTGTTCACGGTGAGCGAGGTCCCGTCGAGGCAGATCGAGCCCTTCACGGCGATGAACCGCGCGAGCTCCGCCGGCGCGTCGAAGACGAAGCGCACCGTATCCGGCCCATCCTCCCGTTCGACGATCTCGCCGAGGTCGTCGACATGGCCGAGCACCAGATGGCCGCCGAGCTCGTCGCCGATCTTCAGCGCGCGCTCGAGGTTGATGCGCCGGCCGGCGTCCCAGCCGCCGGCCGTGGTAAGCCTCAGCGTCTCGGGGCCGGCGTCGACGGAAAACACGGCGCCCTCCCCGCGCGCCTCGACCGCCGTGACGGTGAGGCAGACGCCGTCGCAGGCGATCGAGGCACCGAGATCGATCCCGGCCGCTTCGTAGCGCGAGCCGATGCTGAAGCGCACGACCTCGCCCGCGGCCTCGCGGGACAGGATCTCGCCGATGTCGGTGACGATGCCGGTGAACATGCGCGCCTTTCTAGACCTGCGTCCGTGACGGACCAAGCCGATCGTAAGCGCGCCAGACATCGCCTCCGAGCTTGCAGTCGGCCGAAGCCGAGAAGCGCGACCTATCGGTCAGGACGCCGAGATCCGGCGACGGAATCGCCGATGCTCCGAGCGTCGACGGGCCGGTCAGGACAATCGCCTCGTCGACCAGATCGGCCGCAAGCAGGCTTTTTGCGACGGCCGCGCCCCCCTCGACCATTAGGCGCGTTATCCCGCGCGAAGCGAACATTAGAAGCGCCTCGGCCAGGTCCAGGCGGTCACCGATCCGCCTAACGCGGAGAATGTCGACCCCGGCCGAAGCCAGCCGCGCCTCGGCGTCGCTGGAGGCCTGCTCGCCGCAGACGATCCAGGTCGGCATGTCGCGGGCGGTCGCGACGATCTTCGCCGCAGACGGCGTCCGGAGCGCGCCGTCGAGGACGACGCGGATCGGCGAGCGGTCGGCCATGCCCGGGAGCCGGCAGGTCAGTTCCGGATCGTCCGCCAGCACCGTCCCGACGCCGACCAGGATCGCGTCGCTCTCCGCGCGCATCATATGGACCTGCGCGCGGGACGCCTCGCCGGTGATGGCGACGGGCCGGCCCCCCTCGCCCGCGATCTTGCCGTCGGCGCTCACCGCGAGCTTCAGCGTGACATGGGGGCGCCCGCGCGTGACGCGCGAGATGTGGCCGGCGGCGAGCCTGCGCGCCCCGGCCTCGCCCGCACCAAGCGCGACCTCGATCCCGGCGGCGCGAAGGCGTTCGAGCCCCTGTCCGGACACCCTCGGATCGGGGTCCACGATCGCCGCCACGACGCGCGCGACGCCGGCCTCTATCACCGCGTCCGCGCAGGGCGGCGTCCTGCCGAAATGGCTGCACGGCTCGAGGGTGACGTAGAGCGTCGCGCCCCTGGCCGCCGCGCCCGCCGCGTCGAGAGCGATGCGCTCGGCGTGCGGCCGACCGCCCGGCTGGGTCCAGCCGCGCGTGACTACGCGTCCCTCGCGCGAGACGAGGATGGCGCCGACCGGCGGATTCGGCGCTGTGCGGCCAAGGCCTCTTCGCGCGAGCGCCTCGGCCGCCGCCATCCATCGGGCGTCGTCTGCGGCGCGCGCGTCGGAAGGCGCGACGGACACGGCGTCCATCAGCCGCCGCGCTTCGGCGCCGGCTCGCCGGCGGACAGCTCGCCGAGCAGCTGCTCGAAATCCTTGGCCTCGCGGAAATTGCGGTAGACCGAGGCGAACCGGACATAAGCGACGTCGTCGAGGATCTTCAGCACGTCCATGACGAGCAGGCCGATCGCCTCGGCCGTCACCTCCGCCTCGCCGCCGCTCTCGAGCTGGCGCACGATGGAGGAGACGATCGTCTCGATACGATCCGGATCGACCGGGCGCTTGCGTAACGCCACTGCGATCGACCGGTGCAGCTTGTCACGGTCGAAAGGCACGCGGCGGCCGCTGCGCTTGACGACCGTCAGCTCGCGCAGCTGGACGCGTTCGAAGGTGGTGAAGCGCTGGCCGCATTCGCCGCAGACCCGCCGCCGGCGGATCGCCGCGCCGTCTTCTGCTGGCCGGGAGTCCTTGACCTGGCTGTCTGGCGCGCCGCAATGCGGACACCGCATTCAAGAACTCCCGGACGAGAGGCCACGCAAACCATCATGCCCGGGCTTGACCCGGGCATCCATCACTCTTGGAAAGAGGATGGGTCGCCGGGTCAAGCCCGGCGACGACGGCTGCGTTACAGGATCGGCCGGTAGACCGTCAGTCAGCGTAGAGCGGGAACCGCTCGACGAGCGCCGCCACCTGACTGCGGACCTTTGCCTCGACCTCGGAGTCCTCGTCGGTCCCCTTCTGGGCGAGGACGTCGAGGACCGTCGCGATCATGTCGCCGATCTCCTGGAACTCCGCGACTCCGAAGCCGCGCGTGGTGCCGGCCGGCGTGCCGAGGCGGATGCCGGAGGTCACCATCGGCTTCTCTGGGTCGAACGGAATGCCGTTCTTGTTGCAGGTGATGTGCGCCCGCCCGAGCGCGATCTCCGAAACCTTGCCCGTGAGCTTCTTCGGACGCAGGTCGACCAGCATCAGATGCGTGTCGGTGCCGCCCGAGACGATGTCGAAGCCGTGGCCCTTCAGGTTCTCGGCGAGCGCCTTGGCGTTGGCGATGACGTTCTTGATGTAGATCTTGTAGTCGGGCTGCAGCGCCTCGCCGAACGCCACAGCCTTCGCCGCGATCACATGCATCAGCGGGCCGCCCTGGATGCCCGGGAACACCGCCGAGTTGAACTTCTTGGCGAGCGCCTCGTCGTTCGTGAGGATCATGCCGCCGCGAGGCCCGCGCAGGGTCTTGTGGGTCGTGGTGGTCGCGACATGTGCATGCTCAAGCGGGTTCGGATGCGCGCCGCCGGCGACGAGGCCCGCGAAATGCGCCATGTCGACCATGAAGTAGGCGCCGACCTCGTCAGCGATCTTGCGGAACGCCGCGAAGTCGATCTGGCGCGGATAGGCCGAGCCGCCGGTGATGATCACCTTCGGCCTGTGCTCCTTGGCGAGGCGCTCGACCTCCTCCATGTCGATCCGCTGATCTTCCTTGCGGACGTTGTAGTTGACGGCGTTGAACCACTTGCCGGAGAGCGCCGCCTTGGCGCCGTGGGTGAGGTGGCCGCCGGCCGCGAGGTCCAGGCCGAGGAAGGTGTCGCCCGGCTGCATGAGCGCGAGGAACACGGCCGTGTTGGCCTGCGCGCCCGAATGGGGCTGCACGTTGGCGAAGCCGCAGTTGAAGAGCTTCTTGGCCCGGTCGATGGCTAGCTGCTCGGCGACGTCGACATACTGGCAGCCGCCATAGTAGCGGCGGCCGGGATAGCCCTCGGCGTACTTGTTGGTGAGCACCGAGCCCTGCGCCTCGAGCACCGCGCGCGAGACGATGTTCTCCGACGCGATCAGCTCGATCTCGTCGCGCTGGCGGCCGAGCTCCGACTTCACCGCGTCGGCGAGCTCCGGATCGACCTCAGCGAGGCTGGCGTGGAAGAAGCGGCTTTCCGCCTCGTTCGCCTGGGCGTCGGTCATGGACATGCGGTTCCCTCCTCTGCGGCGCGCTCAGCGCTGCCTTTCGTCTTTGAAGCTCGAAGCGTCGCGCCCGTGCTTGGCGTGAGGCGACGCACGCTGAAATCCAGCGCGACATTAGGCCGGATTTCAGAAGGGTTACAGCCCGCCGGACGGCGTAGCTTGGTCGCATTCTACTTTGGGTTTAGAAACCCTGCTGACTTTCTGGCATCCCAACAGCATTTTCTGAAGATGCGCGCCTGTCAATCGGGCCGACGCTGGGCCGCTGCGAAATGTCAGCCGCCTCGCGCGATTCGCGCCCTGAGCTTTCTCAGCGCGACCGCCTTCAACTGCGTCTCGATGGCGGACGGCGGTCCCACCACGACGACCTCGACGCCGGTCGCGACGTCGATCGCCGCGCATCGGGTCGCGTTGCCCCGCGTCATGAACTCGAAGAGAACCTCGCCCGCGACCGCCGAAGACCCTTGCGCTGGCGATGCAGGACGGCGCGGCGTCACCGTTGCGACGTGGCGCCGGTCGCGGCGGACTCGCCGCCGCCGGCCATCGCGAGTTCGCCGGTGCCGTCCTGGCCGTAGATGTCCTCGCGGAACTGAACCGTGCCGTCGGCGGCGCCCCAGCCGGAGATGTAGCGCCAATAGACCGGGACGGGCGGCGTCACCTGGATGTCGACGCGGTCGCCGGTCTTGATCGCCGCGTCGAGCGAGCGGCGGTTCCAGTTCGGCTGGGTGCTGAGGAGCCAGGTGCAGAGCTCCTTGACGTTCTGGATCCGCATGCAGCCGGAGGAATGGAACCGGGCGTTGTCGCCAAACAGGTTCTTCGACGGCGTGTCATGCATGTAGACGCCATGCGGGTTCTGCATGTTGATGCGCACCGACCCCATCGAGTTGTCCTCGCCGGGGTCCTGTTTGTACATGAAGCTCGTCGCCTCGTCGGTATTCCAGTTGATCGCCGTCGGCGGGATTTCAGCGCCGCTCTTGTCGATGATCCGGATGTTCTTCTTGGTGAGGTACTGCGGATCCTTCTGCATCTGCGGGATGAGGTCCTTCTTCACGATGGAAGCGGGGACTGTCCAGAAGGGGTTCAGGTTCACCTGCAGGATCTTGGCGTCGAGCACCGGCGAGGCGCGATCGACCTTGCCGACCACGGCGGTGTAGCGCGCGGCGACCTGCCCGTTCTCGACCGCCTCGACCTCGGCGGCGGGGATGTTCGCCAGCACGTAGCGGCCCGGCATGTCGCCCATCGCCATGGTGCGGATGCGCACGAGATTGATCTCGAGCTGACGGAGGCGGGTCTGGGCCGGGATGTTCAGGGACTTCAACGTGTCGTCGCCGACGACGCCGACCGGGATGAGGCCGTGGCGCGCCTGAAAGCGGCGCACGCCGCCCTCGACATAGGAGTCGAAGGTCGGCGACAGGCCGACGTTCCTGTCGAGGTCGCCCGAGGCCATCAGCCGCTCGCGGAGCGCGACCACGCGCTCCCCGGTCGAGCCGAGCTTCAGACGGTTGCCGTTCGGCACGATGTTCCAGCCGCCGCGGCCGACGATGTCGTTGTAGGCAGCGATCGCCTGCTCGGTGGCGCTGGCGGTCTCGCGGCTCAGGGTCGGGACGCGCGAGGACGAAGTGCGCGAAGTCGCGACCGCGCCGGAGGAGGCGTCGAACCGATCCTTCCACTCCGCGGCGCCGAACGACTGCGCGGCGGCCGAGCCGACGGTCATACCGGCCGCCGCGGCGCCGAGGCCGAGTTTCAGCGCCTCACGGCGCGTGGCGGAACCGAGCTGCGCCGAGAAATTCGAAGGCCGATCCGTCACTTGTCCCGAGCTCCCATGCCGTCCGAGGCGCGCCTTCGGCGCCCGCGCGAAGGTAGGGCCGTCATGGTTAACGAAGACCCACCAAGCCACGGCCGAAGCAATGTTCGAGCCGCGCTCCGATCATCTTCGGAGAAGCCACCGGTTTGAGGCGGAACAATGTCCGGGAGCGCTCGCCGCCCTCAGGCGGCCGCAACCTTGCTGCCTTTTGCAGAGGCCTTCTTCGCCGGACTCTTGGCTGCCCCGGACTTGGCGGCCCGAGTCTTGGGCGCTGGTTTGGCGGCTTCGGCCTCATCGCGGACGGCGGCCTCCTCGGCTTCCTTGGCGAGCCTCAGAGCCCGTAGCCGCGCCGTCTTGGCGTCGCGTTCGGAGCGTTCGCGATCGATGATCTCGCGCGCGGCGCGCGTGGTCGCGTCCGCCTTGTCGGCTTTGGCGGGCGTCTTGAAGACGCCGCTCGCAGCGCTCTGCGCCTTGTCGTTCATGGCTTGACCTCCAAAGAAAAAGGCCGGGCGATAGCCCGGCCTTTGCCCGCGTCGAAGACTGCGCCAGTACATCCGTGGTCGCAGTCCTCCGCGGACATCAACGTCACGCGGCCGAGAGGTTCTCGGCGGCGTTCTTCCCGGAGCGCTTGTCCTGGACCACTTCGAAGTTGACCTTCTGGCCCTCGACGAGGGTGTGGAGGCCCGAGCGCTCGACGGCGGAGATGTGGACGAACACGTCCGTCCCGCCGCTCTCGGGAGCGATGAAGCCGTAGCCCTTCTGAACGTTGAAGAACTTCACGGTGCCGGTCTGCATGTCGATTTTCCTTCAAATCGGCATAGATTAATGTGCGCCGACAGAGATGGGCGCACGATGATGCATCGATTTTGAGAGGAAAACTCGAACGCGCGTCTGGCGGCGCGCAGCAATTTTTCAACGGCCAAGATCGACGAACGAGATATAGGCCGCCGTCCGACTTTTTGCAAGCTGGCCGGTTTTATCTTGCGTCTACAGGCGGCCGGATTCGAACGGGCCCCTCACCTGATTCCGCTGTGAACGACCAGGGCGAGCAGCGTCGTGACGCTCGCCACCGAGACGACCGTGCCGACCAGGATGATCGCGGACGCGCGCTCAACATAGGTCTGGTACTGGCTCGCCATCACGAAGACGTTGAGAGCCGGCGGCAGCGACGCCATCAGGACCGCGGTCGCGATCCAGACCGGATCGAAGCCGCCGACCGCCGACAGCAGAGCGAAGACGATCGCGGGATGAAGCAGGAGCTTCACCGTCAGCAGCGCCGGCAGTTCGCGCGGGACCTTCTTCAGCGGTTGAAGCGCCACCGTCACGCCGAGCATGAACAGAGCGCAGGGCGCCGCCGAACCGCTGAGGAGCTCGACGATCTTGAGGACCGGGGCCGGCGGGATCCAATGAAAATAGGCGGCGACACCCCCGATGAGCGTCGCGATGTTGAACGGGTGCAGCGCGATCCTGCGGACGACCAGCCCAGCCGTCGACCAGACGCTCTCCTTGCGCGAGCCGGCGATCGACATCAAGAACGGCACCAGCGTGAACAGCAGCATGCAGTCGAACACGAACACCAGGGCGGTCGGCGCGGCCGCCGCCGGTCCGAGGGCGGCGAGCGTGAGGCCCGGCCCCATATAGCCGACGTTGGAATAGCTGCCGGCGGCGCCCTGGATGGTCGCCTGGCCGAGATCGCCCCTCGATGCGAAAAGGCCGATCCCGAGCGAGAGTGCGAAACAGGCGAAGGTCGCCGTGGTGGTGACCGCGACGAAGCCGACATTGGCGAGCTCCTCGAACGGCGTTCGCGAGATCAGCACGAAGTAGAGCGCCGGCACCGCCACGAAGACGATGTAGATATTGAGCCAGGCGAGCCCCTCCTGGGAGGCGTCGAACAGCCTTCCGCAGACGAAGCCGAGCGCGATCAGCCCGAAGAACGGCATTGCGAGACCGGCGACGTCCATCGTGCTTTGCGGGTCCTTCTCAATTGGCGTGACGGCCCGCCCTTAGCGCGAAAGCCACGTTGGGCGCGAGACGCGCCCCGGAATGCGGCCCATGCATTCGAGCCGGCCGGCGCTCAGACGAAAGACGCCTTGCGCTGCAGCATGGCCCCCGCGAATTGTGCGGCGCTTCCAAGCTCCTCGCGAAAGGTCCCGTCATGATCGTCCCGAGCGCCTATTACCGTCCGCTGGCGCTCGGCGCGCCCGCCCCGTTCCGCGAGCCGCCCGTGCGGGTCGAGCGCATGATCCATTTCGTGCCCCCGCATGTGGAGAAGATCCGCGCCCGCGTGGGCGATCTGGCGAAGCAGGTCGACGTCGTGCTCGGCAATCTCGAGGACGCCGTGCCGGCCGACGCCAAGGAGGCGGCGCGCACCGGCTTCATCGAGATGGCCAAGGCGAACGACTTCGGGGCCGCGGGCCTGTGGATCCGCATGAACGCGCTCGACAGCCCCTGGGCCCTTGACGACGTCATCGAGATCGTGGGCGCCGTCGGGAGCAAGCTCGACGTCATCATGCTGCCGAAGGTCGAGGGCTCGTGGGACATCCACTATCTCGACCGCCTGCTCGCCCAGCTCGAGGCGCGCCACAAGATCGAGCGGCCGATCATGATTCACGCCATTCTCGAGACTGCGCAGGGCGTGATGAACGTCGAGGAGATCGCGGCCGCCTCCCCCCGCATGCACGGCATGAGCCTCGGCCCCGCCGATCTCGCAGCCTCGCGGCGCATGAAGACGACGCGCGTCGGCGGCGGCCATCCGGGCTATGGCGTGCTCACCGACAAGGGCGAGGACGGCGCCGCGCGGCCATTCTATCAGCAGGATCTGTGGCACTACACGATCGCCAAGATGGTCGACGCTTGCGCGGCCAACAACATCAAGCCGTTCTATGGTCCTTTCGGCGATTTCTCGGATGGCGAGGCCTGCGAGAGCCAGTTCCGCAACGCTTTCCTCATGGGCTGCGTCGGCGCCTGGACGCTGCATCCGAGCCAAGTCGACATCGCCAAGCGCGTGTTCTCGCCGGACGTCGAGGAGGTGAAGTTCGCCAAGCGGATCGTCGACGCCATGCCCGACGGGACCGGCGCGGTGATGCTCGACGGCAAGATGCAGGACGACGCCACCTGGAAGCAGGCCAAGGTCATCGTCGATCTCGCCAGGCAGATCGCCGAGCGCGAGCCGGAACTCGCGGCGCGCTACGGCCTTTAACGGTTCGGGCGCGTTGACGGCGCGCGGCGGCCGGGGCATCTGACCGCGCTCGCAACAGGAGATTCGGTCTTTATGCCCGCGGAAGCGCGCCTCGCGAAATTCAGGATCGGAGACGTGGTCCGCCACCGCGTCTATCCGTTCCGGGGCGTGATCTACGATGTCGACCACACCTTCTCGAACACCGAGGAATGGTGGGAGTCGATCCCGGAGGACGTGCGCCCGGAACGGGACCAGCCGTTCTACCACCTGTTCGCCGAGAACGCGGAAACAGAGTACGTCGCCTATGTTTCCGAGCAGAACCTCCTGCCGGACACGAGCGGCGATCCGGTCCGCCATCCGCAGGTCGGCGAGATGTTCGAGCGGCTCGCGGACGGCGCCTATCGGATCAGGGCGGATATCGCGCACTGAGCGATCGCAGGGGACGACGCGGAGCGTGCTGGCCTCCGGCCGTCGACGAAGGACCACCGAGCCGCCGCTCCGATTCCGGCAGACTGGACACAACGGGCCGGTCGTCTCTGCGAGACCGGACAAAAAAACGCCCGGCCGATTGGCCGGGCGCTTGCGATCTTTCGGTCAAGCCGGCCGAGGCCGGCGAAGCGTCACTGCGCGCCCTTGACCTGCGCCTTGCCGCCAGGAGCCGGGGCCGCGGAGTCGGCCGGCGCCTGGGCGCCGCTCGGCTGCATCTTGTCGCGCAGCTCCTGGGCCTTGCGCTGCATGGCCTCGTTGTTCTTCTCCTGCTGGTCGGCGACCTGCTTGGCGTCGAGCGCCGCGCCGTCATAGGCTTTCTGGAAGCCGTCCAGTCCGACCGGGAAGTTGATCGTCTTGGCCTGCTGATTCATGGCCTGAACGACGAGGTTCTTGCCCTTCTGCATGTTCTTGAAGAAGGCGTCGGTGATCTCGACTTCGGCGTAGCAGGCGTTCGGAAAGCAGATCGAGTACTTGCCGGTGGCCGGCTGGTTGTTGTCGACCGCGACGCGGATGCCGGGCTGGATCAGCAGGCCGGGCGGCACGGCCGCGAGGAAGAACTTCTTCGGCTCGCCGGACACCTGACGGACGGCGATCGAGGCGACGTTCTGGCCGGTCTCAGTGCGCACGTCGCGGGAGGTGAGGCACACCTCCTTTTTCGCCTTGTCGTCGGTGTTGCAGATCTTGACCCACTCAGGCTGCGGCGCGGCCGGCGGGTTCATCGGCATCGGGCCCGGACCGCCCGCGCCCTGCGCCTGCGGCGCCGGGGCCGGCGCGGCCGGCTTCTGCGCGTCCTGGGCGACGGCCTGGCCCGCCGTGAGAGCGATGGCGGTCGTCATCGCTGCGAGGCGCGCGAACTTCCCCAGATCCATGCGACTTGTCCTTCCTGTCGTTCGTGACGACCGGTTGGCCTCGACCGTGGCGCCATGTCAAGCATGCGCGCGAACCGATCGGGCGGCTTCAAAACTCGGAGCGTCCGCTGTCTGTCGACGAATTGCGGCAACACGGTGACATTCAAGGCTTTCCGCGGCTTTCGCCACAGGCCGCGGCGGCGCTGTGGTAGCGTCCGGTCATGTCGTCGCGAATCGTCCCGGAACCGCTCTGCTGACAGGCATGGACAGTCTGCGCCGCACAGAGACGTCGATCGCCCGGCGGACGCTGCTGAAGACCGTTCCCGCGGCGGCCACGCTCGCGCTGCTTGGCCGGGCCCACGCCGAAGAGGCAAGGCCCGCCGCGCCGGCGACCCCTGAAGCGCGCGGACTGCACGGCGTCGCCATGCACGGGCGCCCGGCCCTGCCGCGGGATTTCGAGCATCTGCCCTATGTCCGCCCCGATGCCCCGAAGGGCGGCCGCATCACATACGGCTGGCCCGGCTCCTACGACACCCTCAACCCCTTCGTCTATCGCGGCCAGCCAGCGCAGGGGCTCCGGGGATTCGTCTACGAAAGCCTGCTCGCGCGCTCCTTCGACGAGCCGTTCTCGCTCTACGGCCTCGTGGCGGAGACGCTGGAACTGCCCGAGGATCGCGGCTTCGTCACCTTCCATCTCGACGCGAGGGCGCGCTTCTCCGACGGGCGGTCGATCGGCGCCGAGGACGTGCTGTTCACCTTCCAGCTGCTCAGGGACCACGGCCACCCGTCGTTCCGCGCCAACTACCGCCGCGTGCTCGCGGCCAACATCATCGACGAACGCTCGATTCGCTTCGACCTGCCGGAGGAGGATCGCGAACTCCCCTTGATCCTCGGGCTGATGCCCGTCTTCTCGGCGCAGGCGACGGATCCGAAGGCGTTCGAGAACACCAGCTTCAAGCCGATGCTGGGCAGCGGGCCGTACATCGTGAGCGCCGTCGACCCGCAGCGGTCGGTGACCTTTCGCCGCGATCCGAACTACTGGGGCCGCGACCTCCCCGTGAACCGCGGCGTGAACAATTTCGACGAGATCCGCTACGACTACTATCGGGACGACAACTCGATGTTCGAGGCCTTCAAGAAAGGGCTCGTGGACATCCGCATGGAGAGCGACCCGATCCGCTGGACCACGGGCTACGCCTTCCCGGCCGCCGAGCGCGGCGAGGTCGTCGCCGAAGGCTTCACCTCCGGAATGCCTTGGGGGATGAACGGCTTCGTCTTCAACACCCGCAAGCGCGCCTTCGCCGACATCCGCACGCGCGAGGCGCTGTGCGAGCTGTTCGACTACGAATGGATCGACCGCAACCTGTACGCCGGCGAGACCGTCCGCACGCAAAGCTATTTCGAGGGCTCCGAGCTCGCGTCGTACGGGCTGTCCGCCGACGATCGCGAGCGCGAACTGCTCGCGCCGTTCCCCAATGCGGTGCGCGCGGACATCCTCGAAAGAGGCTGGCGCGCTCCCGTGAGCGATGGCTCGGGACGCGACCGCGACAGGTTGCGGACCGCGCTCGACCTCCTGAAGTCGGCTGGCTGGACCTTGAAAGGCGGCGAACTCGTCCGCGAGGAGGGCGGCGCGCCGCTGACGTTCGAATTCCTTGTGGATTCCCGCGACCACGAGCGTCTGGCGCTGGCTTTCGCTCGCAATGTCGAGCGGGCTGGGGTGAAGGCCCGCGTTCGGCTCGTCGATTCCGTCGAGCTGTTCCGTCGGCGACAGACCTACGACTTCGATATGATCATCTGGAACTGGTATTCCTCGCTCTCGCCCGGACTGGAACAGCGCAAGTTCTGGGGCCAGCGCTCCGCCGACACGCCCGGCGAGCGCAACTACATGGGGGCCAAGGAACCGGCGATCGACGCGATGATCGACGCGATGATCGCGGCGCGAGAGCGTCCCGACTTCGTCTCCGCGGTGCGAGCGCTCGACCGCGTGCTGCTGTCCGGTTTCTACGTCATCCCTCTGTTCCACCAGAAGCAGCGATGGATCGCTCGCTGGAGGCGCATCGAGCGGCCGGACGTGACGCCGCTCTTCGGACCTACGCTCGAGACCTGGTGGCGGGCCCCCGCCACGGCGGGCTGAGAACGGAAACGCGCGATGCGTCTCGAACCCGCAACCCCGGCGCATATCGGCAATCCGATCGCCGGCTCCGCCACGCTCGACGAGATCCTCGCCCATAACGCCGGCCGCAACGGCGGCGCCGACGCCCTGATCCGGCCCGGCGGGTCCGCGCCGCAGAGCTGGCGCGAGGTCGACGCCTCGGTCTCGGCGCTCGCCGCCGTCTTCGCCGGATGGCGGCTCGGCGACGACGCCGTGGTCGGAGTTCAGCTCGGATCGAGCGCCGAGGCGGCGATCGCCTGCCTCGCGCTTTGGCGGGCCGGGCTGACGGCCGCCATGCTGCCGCTGGCATGGCGGCGGCGTGAGATCGTCTCCGCGCTTGCGCCGCTCGGGGCCAGCGCGGTCCTGACATGGACGACCGGCGCGGGCGCACCGCTTGGAGAGGACGCCTGCGAGATCGCGGCGGGCCTCGACACGATCCGCTATGTCGGCTGCTTTGGCGGGGGGACGCCTGACGGCGCTACGCCTCTGGACGACGTTCTGGGCCGCGCGAACGAGGGGTTCGTGCGGGAAGGCCGGCCCGCGGACGCCGCGGACCACGTCGCGATCGTCACCTTCGACGCGGGCTGGACCCCGGTCGCGCGCACGCACAACGAACTGTTGGCGGCGACGCTCATGCCGCTCGCCGCGGCGCGGCTGTCGAGCCAGTCCGCCCTAGTCTCGACGCTGGACCTCGCGGGCCTCGCGGGCCTCGCCACGGGGCTCGGAGCGTGGCTCGCCTCATGCTGCGTCGCGACCTTCCACCAGCCGACGACGACGCGCGCGATGGCGGACCTCGTCCGGGAGGCGGAGGCTTCGCATCTCGTTCTCCCGGGGCGTATCGCCTCCCGGCTCGCCCACGACGGCGCGTTCGATCCGAAGACGCTCTCCGCCGTCACGCTGGTCTGGCGGGCGCCCGATGGGCGCGGCGCGCAGGTCGACCTCGGCGCGGCCGCCGTCACCGTCGACGCCACCGTGTTCGGCGAGCTCGGGATCTACGCAGCCGCGCGCTCGTCCCCGGTCCGGTTCGCGCAGCTTCCTCTCGGCCCGGCCGGCCCTGAAGGCTTCCCGCCGCTGATCGAGCTTTCGATCGGTCAGGATGGCCGCCTGTCCGTCCGGGGACCTGCCTGTCCGTCGGCGTCGTGGCGCGGCGATCTCGGCGTGTCCCAGATCCCGTTCGACGCCGACGGCTTCATCGACACCGGCCTGTCAGGCTTCGGCGACCGGGCGGCCGGCCGCGTCTCGCTCGGCGGGCGCAGGCGCGGGGTGCTGCAGGTCGGAGGGCTGGCGCTTTCCTTGCCCGACGTCGACGAGGCCTATCGCCGCTCCGGCGCCGGCTCCGCGCCGCGAGCCCAGCAGGATGAAACGTTCGGCGCAAGGCTGGCGCTCGCGGCGCGCGGCGACGGAGGCGGGCCGAACCGTGACGGCGTGGCCTCGCTGCTGGAGGCCGCCGGCTACGGTCCGGCGTTGGCTCCGGTGGCGAGCGAGGAGGAGCCGGTGCGGCGAAGCGCCTGAAAGGGCGGGGTTCCGCTCGGCCCGTCTAGCCGCCATATCGGGCCGAAACCGGAGCCCGACGATGTCCGCCGCCCTTACGATCGATGTGTTCGCCGACCCTGTCTGCCCTTGGTGCTGGATCGGCAAGCGCCGGCTCGAAGCCGCCCTCGCCTCGCGCCCGGACGTCGACGCGGTCGTAAGATACCTGCCGTTCCAGCTCGATCCGAGCATTCCCCCGGAAGGTCTCGACCGGCAGGAGTACCTGACGGCCAAGTTCGAGGACGAGGAGCGCATCCGCGCGATGCACGATCAGCTCGCCGCCATCGGGCGCGACGAGGGGATCGCCTTCCTGTTCTCCGAGATCGAGCGGTCGCCCAATACGCTCGACGCCCATCGCGCCATCCGCTGGGCCGCGGAGGAAGGCCCAGCCGCACAGGGCGCGTTGATCGAGCGCCTGTTCGAAGTCTACTTCACCGAGGGCGAGGACATCTCGGACCTCGACGTCATCGGCCGGGCCGCGGACGACGTCGGCCTCGACTGGGAGACGCTGCGCGATCGCCTCGACTCCGACGAGGACGTCGAGGAGATCAAGGAGGAGGTGCAGCGCGCCCGCGCCATCGGCGTGACGGGCGTGCCGTGCTTCATCCTCGCCGGCAAGCTGGTCGTCACGGGCGCCCATCCCGGCGAGGTGCTGGCCGAGGCGATCGACCGGGCGCTCGGCGACGAGGACGAAGCGGAAGACGCCTGAACGCAAAAGCCCGCCCCGGTCTCCCGGGACGGGCTTTTCGATGCGACGGTCGTCGGCGGCGGCGTCGGGCCCGCGACGACCGTCAAGGATCAGAGGCGGAAGCGGATCTGGTCGGTCCAGAAGCGCTCGAGGCGGACCAGAGCCACGTTCAGCGTCTTGAAGTCCTCGGCGTTGACGCCGCCGACCTGCTCGATCGTGCGGACGTGCTTGGCGTAGAGCTGATCGACGATGTCGTGGACCTCGCGGCCGCGCTCGGTGAGGCTGATGCGCACCGAGCGGCGATCCATCCGCGAGCGCTGGTGGTGCAGATAGCCCATCTCGACGAGCTTCTTGAGATTGTAGGAGACGTTCGAGCCCAGATAGTAGCCGCGGGTGCGCAGCTCTCCGGCGGTCAGCTCGGCGTCGCCGATGTTGTACAGCAGCAGCGCCTGGACCGAGTTGATGTCCGACCGGCCGCGGCGGTCGAACTCGTCCTTGATCACGTCGAGCAGGCGGCGATGCAGACGCTCGACCAGAGTGAGCGCTTCGAGATAGAGCGGGCGCACCGAGCTCTTGTCGGCATCGACGGCGGCCGGGGCGGCAGGGGCCGTCTTGCGGGCGAGGTTGGACATGTTTGACGCCTTCCTGTCTGTCGATCTTGTTCGAGACGTCGTTCTCGCCGCGTCTCTTTGATCTCGAAGATAGGCCGCGCTCCTGAAAATGCGCTTAAATGGCAGGATGAAATTTGTATTTATCTCTCGTACTGAACGAATTCTTGCTCCCTAGATAATCAAGACATTACAGTATTCGTGGTAATTTGCTGTTCAGATTTGATTCAAATGCCGGAAACCACTCCATGGTTTCCATTTCGTAACTTTCCGAAGGCGTGACGGGCTCAGGGGACTTCGCGCCGCGCCTTGATGGACAGCGCGATGTAGACCGCCATGACGAACAGCACGGCGGAGATCGTGAACCAGTCCGCGGGGGACGGCCCGCCGAGCCCCGAGGCCGCGATCTGCGCGATCGCCGCGATCAGCCAGATGGCGACGCCCCAGGCGGCGCCAACCCAAAGCCCGACGGCCGCGACCGGATCGGCGATCGCGAACAGCGCGTCGCCGAGGATCCATCCCGCGCCGCCGTGCAGCGCGTCCGGACGGCCGCCGGCCGCGATCAGCCCCGCCCAGTGAGCAAGGCCCTTGAGCAGCTCAATGACCGCCATGCTCCTGAGGAAGACGCCGAGACGCCAGTTCCAGGGCCGCGTCGTCCGCTCGGCCGAGAAACGGCTGTCCCGCAGCGAAAGCGGAGGCGGCCCGAAGGCGTCGTCGTCCGGAACTGACACGGCGCCTCCTGAATTCGTGGCCGGCGACGGCACTCTTGTCCGACTCCCGCGTTCGGCGCAAACGGCCGACGCGCGGGCTTTGTGCGAGCGCCCCAAGCGATGCTAAACCACGCGGCGCTCGGGCCGGTCCGGTTTGGCCGGCCTCGCTCCGCCCCGGAGGGCGAACCGCGACATGCACAAGACCATCGGGAAACTCGCCGCGACCGATCCGGCCGCCCGCGCGCCGGACGGAACGCTCGACCTGCCGCATCGGCTCCGCCGAAACCGTCGCGCGGACTGGACGCGCCGCCTGGTGCGCGAGACGACGTTGACGGTCGACGACCTGATCTGGCCGATCTTCCTGATCGACGGCGAGAAGCGTCGCGAGCCGGTCCCGTCCATGCCCGGCGTCGAGCGCTTCTCGATCGACGAGGCGGCTCGCGCCGTGACGGAAGCCGCCGCGCTCGGCGTCCCCGCGATCGCGCTGTTCCCCTTCACCGATCCTGACCTGCGCGATCCGGACGGCTCGGAGGCGCTGAACGACCAGAACCTCGTCTGCCGCGCGCTCAGACTGCTCAAGCGGGAGGTCCCCGAGATCGGCCTCATCACCGACGTCGCGCTCGATCCCTACACCAGCCACGGCCATGACGGGCTGCTCGACGGCGAGCGCATCCTGAACGACGCCACCGTCGCCACGCTGGTGCGGCAGGCGCTGACCCAGGCCGAGGCCGGCGCCGACGTCATCGCCCCATCCGACATGATGGACGGCCGCGTCGGCGCGATCCGCTCGGCCCTGGACGACGCGGGGAAAGCGGACGTCCAGATCATGTCCTACGCGGCGAAATACGCCTCGGCTTTCTACGGCCCGTTCCGGGATGCGATCGGGACGAAGAAGGCGCTGGTCGGCGACAAGAAGACCTACCAGATGGACCCCGCCAACGGCGACGAGGCCGAGCGCGAGGCCGAGCTCGACGTCGCGGAAGGCGCCGACATGCTGATGGTGAAGCCCGGCATGCCCTATCTCGACGTGCTGCGACGGCTGAAGGATCGCTTCAGGATGCCGACCTACGCCTATCAGGTGTCAGGCGAATACGCGATGATCACTGCGGCCGGTCAGAACGGCTGGCTCGACCACGACGCCGCGATGATGGAGAGCCTCGTCTGCTTCAAGCGCGCGGGCGCGGACGGCGTCCTCACCTATTTCGCCGTCGAGGCGGCGAGGAGGCTGAAGCAGCCTTGAGCGACCCAGGTCGCGCAATGTGAGGGGTCGGCCGGCCGCAGCTGCGCATGCATAAAGAACAGACGCGGTCTAATGTCGCTAGGGGACTTCAATGCGGCGCATCGTTCGCGGCTTTACGCATAAAACGCCATCCTCTAGATTTTGCGATGCGGTACGCAGTCTAGATGCATTGCGTGGAGCTTGGTTTGACTGAGGTCATTTCGCCTGCGGATTTGGCTTCGGCCACGATAGACCGCGTAAGGCTTGACAATGGCACGGAACGCGCCCTGGCCGAATGGCCTCAAGACTGTCGACTTTTGGTCGTCGGAGATAGTCACGCCCAATTCTGGACCGGACAGGAAATGTTGTCCGCCGTGGATTTATTGCCCGGCGTAAAGACACATAGAATTGGGCCGCAACTGGCGTTCAACCTCTCCAACACTGACGAACCGAGCGGGGGAGGCGCCAAGGTCCTCTACCTGTTGGACAAGATGGATGAACGCTACGGATTGCCCGAGTTCATCATGTTCTGCTTTGGCGAGATCGACATCCGGACGCACATCGTGCGCCGCGCCGCGAGAAGCGGTATTCCGCTCGACCAAGCCGTCAAGATCGTCGTCGATCGATACCTTGTCTTTCTCCGTGTCGCGCAACGCTACGATAGACGTATTCTTGTGTGGGGGCCGCCCGCTGCTCAGTGGGACGGAGCACGCATAGATCCCAACTATCCCACTGCTGGCACCGAGCAAGAACGCAATCTAGCGACGATACTTTTCTATCATTTCCTGCGGCAGGCGGCAGACGAGAACCCCGGACTCTTCACGCTGGTCGGGATCTTGCCCGAACTGATGCTTCCCGGATATCGCACCCAGCGCGGTTTCTTCTGCGACACGATCCATCTTGGCCGCGCGGCGATGCCATTGGCGCTGCTGGCGCTCGAAGAGGCGACGGGCTGGCGGCCAGCCTGGACTATGCCCGAGCCCAAGATCATCTCGGCGAGTTCGGCGCATCCTGTGGTCGGCAACCTCGCACCGGGCGCGAGATGGCGGATAACGCCGTCGAACGAAGAACCTCTCGCCGCGATCACCGCCGAGGACCCATCGAAGAGGACGCCCGCCCGCACTCCATTATCTCGCAATCCGAAATGTCACTTTGACTTGCTGACCGATCGTACCGTCCGAGAGGTTCGGATCCAGTTCGCCTCGGAAGCCGACGCTCAAGACTATGACAAAATCAAACTTACGTTCGGACAGTCAGGCCAGCGCCACGCATTCGCCGCCGTCGAGGCAACGACCATGACTGCGAACAACGACTGGCGCATTTATACATTCGAAAACTTCGAGTGCCGCCATCTCCGGATCGAAAAATTCGGCGAAGACGTTCGGCTCGAGATCTGCGGCGTCGAGATCATCGGCGTCTTCTACCCGCTGGACCCGGCAGAGTTGCTTGGCTAACGGCCCTCCCGCAAGTCACGCTCACCAGCCCATCAGCCGCCCGAGCTTTTCCGGGTTCCGGACGACGTAGACCGCAGCGATCCGACCGTCCGCGATCTCGAAGGCGGTGGTCTGCGGCAGCCCGTCCGCCTCGATGGTCACGTAGCCCGGAAGACCATTGATGGACGTGAAGGTCGCCGAGCGCGGCTCGACGGGCAGGTTCAGCCGGATCATCCGTCCAAAGAAGTTCGCGATCCGCTCGGCGCCGACGAGCGGCTTCATCGCCGCCGGGCGCACGCCGCCGCCGTCGGCCCGGAGCACGGCGTCGGGCGCGAGGATCGCGACGAGGCCCGCCATGTCGCCGGCGCGCGAGGCCTTCAGGAAGGCGCTCGCCAACGCCTGCCCCTCCTCCGGGCTCGCCTTGGCGCTCGTCTTCGCGCGCGGGCGCTCCTCGGCGACGTGGATGCGGCCCCGCCCGGCGAGCTGTCGGCAGGCCTCGACGCTCTTGCCGAGCGTTTCCGCAACCTCGGCGAAAGGCATGTCGAACACGTCGTGCAGCAGGAACGCCGCGCGCTCGAGCGGGGTGAGCCGTTCGAGAGCGAGCACCAGCGCGACGGAAAGGTCCGAGGCGAGTTCGACGCTCTCATCCGGCGCCGGCGTCGTCTCGTCGACGATCGGCTCGGGCAGCCAGGTCCCGAGATAGGCCTCGCGCTTCACGCGGGCCGATCGCAGCACGTCGAGCGACAGGCGCGTCACGGTCCGCGCGAGGAAGGCGCCCTCGTCCCGCACCGCCGCCCGGTCCGCGCCGCGCCAGCGCAGCCACGCCTCCTGCAGCACATCCTCGGTCTCGGCGAGCGAGCCGAGCATCTTGTAGGCGAGGCCGAACAGCCGCCTGCGATGGCGCTCGAAGGCGGCGTCGGCCGCCGCCTCCGCGCACTCCTGGCCGCCCGCGCTCACGCGGCCGCCTTGACCGCCACCTGCGGATGGACGCGCGCGCCGATCGCGAGCCGGTTCCAGGCGTTGATCGTCGTGATCGCCACCGACAGACGCATCGTCTCGGCCTCGGAGAACTCCGAGCGGACGGTCTCGTAGACGTCGTCGGGCGCGCGCGTCTCGGCCACCAGCGTCAGCGCCTCCGTCCAGGCGAGCGCGGCGCGCTCGCGCGGGGAGTAGACATCGGTCTCGCGCCAGGCGTCGAGCAGGATCAGCCGGTCGGCCGTATCGCCGTCGGCCAGCGCCTCGTGGAAATGCATGTGGATGCAGTTGGCGCAGCCGTTGATCTGCGAGGCGCGCAGCTTGACGAGGTGCAGCAGGCTCGGCTCGAGGCCGCATTTGTTCACGTAGTCGCTGACTGCGAGCATCGCCTTCAAGGCGTCGGGCGCAGCGCGCATGATATCGAAGCGGCGGTTCATCCTGGATCTCCGTTGTTGCGCGACGCCGACGCCGCGCTTCGCCCCCAAGACGGACGGGCCCCTCCCGACGTGACATGCGACTCGACAAAAAGCGCCCGCCGCTGTCGCCGTTCGTCCTTCTCTGCTAGGGCTCGTCGCATCGGGAAACGGGTGGCGCTCTTTAATGCGCGGGCTGATCTGGGGACTGTTCGCGATCGCGGTCCTGACGGCGGCTGCGGGCCTTGCGGCCGGCGGCGCGACCTCCGGACACGCCACGGGCGCCGCGTCAGCGACCGCCGGCGCCACGTCCGCAACGAACGACAGGCTGTGCGCCGCCTATTCCGGCCTCCCCGGCCCGTCCGCGGCCGGGGCGCCGTCCGGCATGGTCTGGATCCCCGGCGGCAGCTTCCTGATGGGATCGAGCCAGGCTTATCCGGAGGAGGCGCCGCGGCGAGAGGCGTCGGTCGGCGGCTTCTGGATCGACCGCCACGAGGTGACCAACGCGCAGTTCGCGGCCTTCGTGGCGGCGACGGGCTACAAGACGGTCGCCGAGCGCGGACTCAGCAAGGAAGACTATCCGGACCTGCCGCCGGAGGCGCTCGTCCCCGGCGCCATGGTGTTCTACGAGCCGCCCAAGGGCGCGCCGGCGCGGGCCGACGTCGCCGAGTGGTGGCGCTACGTGCCCGGCGCGAACTGGCGCAATCCGACAGGCCCCGGCAGCTCGATCGCCGGCAAGGAGAACCGCCCCGTCGTCCAGATCGGTTATGCGGACGCCAAGGCCTACGCCGACTGGCTCGGCCGAGCTCTGCCGACCGAAGCCGAATGGGAGTTCGCGGCGCGCGGCGGCCTCAACGGCGCCGAGTTCGCCTGGGGCGATGAGCAGACGCCGCACGGCCAGTGGATGGCGAACTCCTGGCAGGGCTTCTTCCCCTACGAGGACGACGCGCTGGACGGCTATCACGGCGCAGCGCCGGTCGGATGCTTTCCGCCGAACGGCTACGGGCTCTACGACATGATCGGCAACGTCTGGGAATGGGCGACCGACTGGTACCTGCCGGGCCACCGCTTCGCTGAGGGCGAACGTGACCCGAAGGGACCGACCAAGCCCCAGACGACGTCCGGCGGCGCCTCGCGCGTCATCAAGGGCGGTTCGTGGCTCTGCTCGCCGAACTTCTGCCTGCGCTACCGGCCGTCCGCCCGCCAGCCGCAGGAAGCCGACCTCGGCGCGTCGCATGTCGGCTTCCGCACCGTGCTCCGCGCGCCGGGACCCGCCGGGGCGCGGTGAGCCCGGCGGGGCGGCGCGGCGTGAGGCGCGCCGGCGCCTAAAGCGAGATGCGTTCGGATGTGATCATGGAGACACCGCGCGTCGTCCCGGCCGAAGTCCCGGGACCCATGATCGCGATCATCGCAAGCAGATGGGACCGCGGCGGAAATGGATTCCGGGACAAGCCCGGAATGACGGCCTTTGCGCTTTCACCGGTGAGCCGATCCGATCATCCTGCTTTAGCGCTCCATCCTGCTTAGCGTCCTCCAAATTCCAGCAGGCTCAGGACTTGCAGGACTGCCGGGCGGACTGCATGAGCTGGACGTCGCGCTCGCCGACGCGGCCGTCGCCGTTGAGGTCGCCGCCGCAGAGCACGGCGTCCTTGCACTCGCCCTTCTGCGCCTCGAGCAGCCGCAGATCGCGGGCGTTCACCTTGCCGTTCCGGTCGAGATCGGCGCGGGCGCAGGCGCCCATGCAGTCGACGCCAAGATTGACCTCGATGACCGCCTCGTCCTCCCCGTCGGTCGCGCCGTCGAGATTGACGTCGTAAACGCTCGGCCCCTTGCCGTTGAAGGCTTCCCAGCCGCGGACGTCGGATTTGTCGATCCGCATGTCCAGATTGCCGTCGCCCTTCTTGCGGCACTCGTCCTGCCCCGTCGCCGAATCCTTGATCGCGGACAATTCGTCAGAAAGGTCCGCATAGGCCCGGCCCGCGGCATCGCCGAGGCAACTCTTCGGGTCCTGCCCCTCCGGACAGTTCTTCAGCAGATCGAGGTCCGCGAGATCGAGGCCGTTCGGGTTCTTCTCGTTCGGCTTGATCTTGTAGAATTCCTTCTCGACCCGCGTCTCGAAGTCGGCCCAAGGCACGGCGCGTTTGGACTCCGGCGAGATCGGCGTCGAGCAGTCGAACCGCTCCGCCTCGACGAGCTTGAACACCTTGTTGCGCACCGCCTTCTGGCGGACGGGCGCGATGTTCAGCGTACCGGTCTGCTGCTGGACGGCGCAGCAGGAGCTCGCCTGCGTCGTCGCGCCCGGCCCGTACCAGACGCCGCCGTTGTCGGCGCAGAACTCGGCGCTGTCGAAAAGCGTGTCGTTGCACAGATTGCCGATCCGGCAGGGCCAGCTGCGCTCCTCCGGCTCCGGGGTGAAGGTCGCGGCGCCGTTCTGGGTGAAGTTGGTCTCGCGGATCGCGGGCGCGGAGGGCGAGGCGAGGTAGGGCATCAGCGGCTTGCTGTCCAAGGGCCGGCTCGGCGGCACGATTTCCGCGACCTTGATCCCCGCGATGTCCCCGAACAGCTGGAACAGGTCGACGGCGTTGACGAGCGCCTCGACGCTGCGGCCGGGCGCCTCAACGACCGGACCGGCGATGATGAGCGGCACCCAGACGCCTGTCTGATACACCGTCGTCTTGGCGCGCACCGGATCGAAGCCCGCGGCGAGTCGGACCGCCGGTCCCTGGCTGCCGTTGTCGCCGATGATGACCACGACGGTGTCGTCGAGCCGGAGCGACTCCAGTTTCCGGCCGTCGCGGTCGAGCTCGCCGAGGCCCATGCCGGCGAGGGCGCGGCCGATCTCGACGTCGGCGCCCTCAAGGATGTTGTTGAGGAGCGGGCGCGGCGGCTGGCTGTTGCTGCAGCTCGAGGCGCGATCGAGCGGATCCCGGACCACGCGCGTCGACGCCTTCTGGAAAGGCGTATGCATCGCGTTGAAGCTCAGCGTCAGCATGCGTGGCCCGGACTGCTCGGCCCACCAGCTCACGCCGTCGGCCCGCTGCACGCTGGTCACGTAGGAGCGGTCGACGACGGCCGGACACTGATGCCGGCTGTCGACGTAGAGCGGATTGCGCTCCCGGCTGATCGTCGTCTTCGGCCAGACATAGTAGCCGTTCAGCCGGTCGAAATCGGCCGGCGTCGGCTTCTGGTCGCCGCATGACGCGTTGGGCGAGAAAATGCCGCCGCGCTGCAGGCAGGTCCGCGAGGGGCTGGCGCGAAGGCTCGAGTCGTTCGAGGCGATCTCGGAGCAGGCGAGCCCGCTCTGCTTCATCGTGTAGCAGGCGCCCGGGGCCGAGGTCTGGAAATAGCCGCAGGCCTGCGCGCCTTCGGGGTCCTGCCCGCCGGCGGTGCGGTCCACCGAAGGCAGTCCGGCGGTCATGGCGCCCTCGAAGGTGCGCCAGCCGCGGGTCGACGGCGCGCAGTCGCCCGCCGGATCCTTCTCGTTGCCGAGATGGTACTTGCCGACCAGCGCGCTCGCATAGCCGGCCTTCTCGAGCACCCGCGGCAGCGTCGCCTCGAAGGCGGACATGTAGGACTGCGGCAGGTGGTTCTCCATGATCGCCGCCTCGACCCCGGTCCGGATCGGGTAGCGGCCGGTGAACATGGCGGCGCGGCTCGGCGAGCATTCCGGCATCGCCCAGACGTTCGTGAACTTCACGCCCTTCTTGGCGATCAGGTCGATGTTCGGCGTCTCGGGCGGCGTCGGCCCGCCGTTCCCGAACGTGGCGAGCTGATCGATGCCGACATCGTCGAGGATCACGAACAGGATGTTGGGCTTCTTGGGCGCCGATGCCGCCTGGGCCGCGGCCGCCAAGGCGAGGAACAGCGCTCCGCCAGCGACCGCTCGCCAAGCGCCCCGGAACCCGACCGACATGCTGCCACCCCCCGGCGCCTTTTCCCTAGTTTTCCCGCAGCCGCCGCCCGCCCGCAAGTGCAGATCAAATTCCAGACTGGGTATTCACCGCCCGCGCAAGCATAGCCATCCACAGCCATCTCGACGGCGCTCAAGAAAACGCCCGGCGTCGAACCGGGCGTTTCGAGGTCGGCCCGAAACCTTCGGGCCTGACGGCGCGTGAAAACGCTCGCGCCTTAACTGCCGATGACGCCGCCGTCCTTGCGACGGACCGCGATCACGCTCGGGCGCGGGAACGGCTTGTTGTCCGGCGGCCAGGTGCTGATCGTGTTCGGGAACCCGCCGTCCTCGCCCGGATGCTGGATTGCGGCGAACAGCGTCTTGTCGTCGGGCGTGAACTCGGGCCCGCAGACCTCGCAGCCCTTCGGGCCGGAGAGGAACTGGCGCAGGTAGCCGCGGTCCGGACCATCGGTCGGCACGACATGCATCGCGTCGTTCGGGCGGCCGAGATCGACGCTCGACGGCTGGCCGTCGGTCGCGATCCAGAGGTTGCCGCGGCTGTCAAAGGCGATGTTGTCGGGCGAGGCCACCTTGCCGAGCTTGCTGGCGTCGGCGTAGCCGGCGAAGAAGGTCGCGCTGGAGGCGAGACCCGGGGTGAGGTCCCCGGCTTCGGTCTTCAGGTCGATCGTCGGATTGCCGCAGAGCAGGAAGATCTCCCACTTGAAGGTCTTCGCGCCGTGGTCGTCGCCGTCCTCGGTGAGCTCGATGATGTGGCCGTTGAAGTTCGGGACGCGCGGATTGGCCGCCGTCTCGCCGGCGTTCGGACGCACCGTCATGCGGGCCGAGTTGTTGGTCATGGTCAGGTAGACCTTGCCCGAGACCGGGTTCGGCTGGACGTCCTCCGGCCGGTCCATCGCGGTCGCGCCGACCGCGTCGGCGGCGAGGCGCGTCTTGATCAGGATCTCGCCGTCGTCCTTGAAGAGCGCGGCGAGCGTCGGGTTCTTCATCGACAGCTCGATCCACTCGCCGGTGTTGTCGTCAGACATCCTCGCGACGTAGAGCACGCCCTCGTCGAGCAGGTCGAAGTTGTTCTCGCGCTTCTTCTTGACCTTGCCCTTGCTGACGAACTTGTAGACGTAGTCGAACTGCTGGTCGTCGCCCATGTACACCGCGACGCGGCCGTCCTTGGTGAGCGCCGTGGTCGCCGCCTCATGCTTGCAGCGGCCGAGCGCCGTGCGCTTGCGCGGCATGAAGGTCGGGTCGTACGGGTCGATCTCGACGACCCAGCCGAAGCGGAACGGCTCGTTCGGCTCCTTGGTTACGTCGAAGCGATCGTAGAACGCCTCCCACTTGCGGCCCGTCGCGCCGGCGGTCACGCCGTAGCGCGCGTGCGCGGCCTTGATCGGGCCGTCCGGCAGCAGGCCGTTGTTCGCGAAGTACTGGTTGAAGTTCTCCTCGCAGGTCAGCCACGTGCCCCACGGCGTCTTGCCGCCCGAGCAGTTGTTGAGCATGCCGTGGACGCGGGCGCCCGCCGGGTTCTCCTTCGTCTTCATCAGCGGGTGGCGCGCGGCCGGACCGGTGATCTCCATCTCGGTCGTGGCCGTGATGCGCCGGTTGTAGGTCTTGCTCTTGACGACCTTCCAGCGGCCGCCGTTCTTCTTGAGCTCGACGACGGAGCCGCCATGGGCGGCCATCTCGACGTCGGCCTGGCTCTTGTCGACGCCCGGATTGTATTCGGGGAACATGTCGGCGCCGGTCGAGTATTCGTGGTTCACGACGAGCAGCGCGCGGTCGTCGCCAAGCTCGAAGAAGCCGACGAAGTCGTTGTTGTAGCCGAACTGCCGCTCCTGCGCGGCCGCCGTCTGCTTGGCGACGTTCAGCTTCGGCGCGTCAGGGAACAGCGGATCGCCCCAGGAGATCAGGACGTCGTGCGTGTAGCCCTGCGGGATCAGGATCTCGTCGGCGTTCGACGGCTGGATCGGCTTGAAGCGGAGCTTGTCGACGTTCGCCGCTTCCGCCTCGCCCGGGAAGCCCGGGAGCTTGGCGGTCATCAGCACCGGCACGCTCGCGCCGAGGCCGAGCAGGAAGGACCGGCGGGCGATGTTGCGCGCGATGATGTCGCCGAAGGTTTCGTTCTGCGGCCGCGCGCCGGGAGCGGCGTGCAGACCCGGCCGGTCGATGCCGACCGCCTCCTCGTCGAGCGGCCCGCCGACGAGCGGATCGGCGCGATTGTCGTCCGTCATTGTGCATTCCCCAGTGGCATTGGAATTGGAACGGCTCCAAATGCCCCATAGGCGATGTCAGTGGTCTGACGGCTTCATGACGGTTGTGTTTCAGCGGCCGCGGGCGCCTGCCTCTTGCGGCGCAGCATGGCGCGCGGCACAAGAGCCGCATCATGATCCACGTCAAAGATCTCACCTGCCGCGTCGCGGGACGTACGCTGATCGAGGGCGCGACCGTCGCCCTGCCGGAGGGCGCGCGCGTCGGCGTCGTCGGCCGCAACGGCACCGGCAAGACCACCCTGTTCAAGATCCTGACCGGCGATCTCCACGCCGACGACGGTTCGGTCACGATCCCGAAGAACGCGCGCATCGGAAAGGTCGCGCAGGAGGCCCCGTCCGGCCCCGAGGCGCTGATCGACGTCGTGCTGGCGGCCGACCTCGAGCGCGCGGCGCTCATGAAGGAGCAGGAGACCGCCACCGATCCGCATCGCATCGGCGAGATCATCGAGCGGCTGATGGACATCGACGCCTATGACGCGCCGTCCCGCGCGGCGCGCATTCTCTCCGGCCTCGGCTTCGACGAGGACGCGCAGCAGCGCCCGTGCTCCGACTTCTCCGGCGGCTGGCGGATGCGCGTCGCGCTCGCCGCCGTGTTGTTCTCTCAGCCCGACCTGCTGCTGCTCGACGAGCCGACGAACCACCTCGACCTCGAAGGCACGCTGTGGCTTCAGGACTATCTGGCGAAGTATCCGCGCACGCTGCTCGTCATCAGCCATGACCGGGACCTGCTCAACGCCTCGGTCGACTTCATCCTGCATTTCGAGAACGGCAAGCTGAACCTCTGGAAGGGCAACTACGACCAGTTCGACCGCATGCGGCGGGAAAAACTGCTGCTCGACCAGAAGGCGCAGAAGGCGCAGGCCGACGAGCGGGCGCGGCTGGAAGCCTTCATCGCGCGCTTCAAGGCCAAGGCCTCCAAGGCCACGCAGGCCCAGTCGCGCGTCAAGCGGCTCGCCAAGATGCAGCCGATCGCGGCCATGATCGAGCGCAGCGTGACGCCGTTCTTCATCCCCGATCCCGAGAAGGAGCTGGCGCCGCCGCTGATCGCGCTCGACGGCGTCTCGGCCGGCTACGGCGACAAGACCATCCTGCACAAGCTCGACCTGCGCCTCGACCCGGACGACCGCATCGCGCTGCTCGGCTCGAACGGCAACGGCAAGTCGACCTTCGCGAAGCTCCTCGCCGGGCGGCTGAAGACGATGTCAGGCCGCGTGAACAAGTCGGAGAAAATTCTCGTCGGCTTCTTCGCCCAGCATCAGGTCGAGGATCTGGACCTCGAAGCGACGCCTTACGACCACATCCGCGCCAAGATGCCCGAGGCGAGCGATGCGCAGGTGCGCGGCCGGGTCGCCAAGATCGGCTTTCCAGGCGACCGGGCCAACACGGTCGTCGGCAAGATGTCCGGCGGCGAGAAGGCGCGCCTCGCATTCGGGCTTGCGGTGTTCCACGCACCGCACCTGCTCATCCTCGACGAGCCGACGAACCATCTCGACATCGACAGCCGCGAGAGCCTGGCGCAGGCGCTGAACGAATATTCCGGCGCTGTCATCCTGATCAGCCATGACCGCCACCTGCTCGACGACACGGCCGACCGGCTGTGGCTGGTCGCGGACGGCGGCGTGCGCGCCTTCGACGGCGACCTCGACGACTACCGCAAGTACATCCTCTCGGCGGAGGGCTCGGGCCGGAAGTCGAAGAACGCCGGCGGCGGCACGGGCAAGCACGCGGAAGCCGCCGAGAAGCGCGTCGACGTCGGCGCGCTCAAGAAGAAGATCGCATCGCTTGAGGAGCTGATGGCGCAGTGCGGCTCGGAGATCGAGAAGATCGACGCCGAGCTCGCGGCCGGCGGCGGCTTTCCCGGCAAGCCGCAGAAGGCCGCCGAGCTCGGCCGCCGCCGCGCCGATTTCGCCCAGGCGCTCGCCGAAGCCGAGGAGACCTGGCTCGGCGCCAGCGCCGAGCTCGAGGAGGCCGCCGCGGCGTGACCACGCGGCCGCTGTTCTGGAAGCGGCTCGGCCATCCGCACCGGCTCGGCGCGGCGGCCGTGCTGCTCGCCGCGGCGCTGGCCGCGGTCGGGCTGACGGTCGCGGACGGTGATTTCCTGGCGCGCGCCTCCTCCCTTGTCGCCGGCGTCGTCTTCGGCGTCGCCCTGCAGCGCGGCGAACTCTCGCTGGTCCGCGCCTGGCGCGACCTGATCGTGCTGAAGGACGCCGGGCAGCTGCTGGGCTTCCTCGCCGCTTTGTTCGTCGCCGCGACGCTGACGCTCGGGACGCTCGCCGCGCTGGCCGCCGTCCCGCCCGCGGACGCGCGCATCGGGCCGGTGCACTGGCTGCTGCCGATCGCGGGCTTCGTCTTCGGGATCGGTTCGGTGATCGCGCGCGGCGGCGTCATGGTGCACATGCGCCGCCTCGGCGAGGGCTCGCTGGTCGCGGTCCCCGCTTTGCTCGCGACCTTTGTGGGCTTCGTCGCGGGCATCACGATCTGGCCCTGGACGTGGGCCCACGCGATCGGAAACGCGCCGACGCCCTGGGCGCCCGCCTGGTTCGGCATGGCCGGGACGCTCGCGCTCCAGACCCTTTTGCTTGCGGCGCTCGCCGCCGCGCTCTGGCGATATCGCCCGCGCGACGACGACGACGGTCCGAAGAGCTTCCTGCGTCGCGCGCTGATCGATCCCTGGCCGGCCTGGGCGGCGGGCGGCCTGCTCGGCGCGCTGGTCGCCGCCAGCTATGCGGCGGGCGAGCCGCTCGGTCTGATCGCGGAATGCGCCACGATCGCGCGCTGGTTCGCGACGGCGCTCGGCCTCGCGCCGGTCGACCTGCCGGGGCTCGACGAGGGCGTCGGCGGCCTGTCCGCCCCGCTCGAGGCGTTCGGCGTCACCCAGCACGTCGTCATCCTGTTCGGCTTCATGGCCGGCGCCTTCGCCGCCGCGCTCGCCTCGGGTCGGTTCCGCTTCGCGGGCTTTACGCTGCGCGAGGGCGCAGAGATGGTCGTAGGGGGCCTGCTGCTCGGCGTCAGCGCGATGACGGCGCTCGGCGCGATCACCGGCGAGGCGATCGCCGGCGTCGCGGTCGGCGCGCTGTCGGGCTGGATCTTCCTGATCTCCGCTTCGGTCGGCATCGTCACGGCGTTGAAGCTCGACCGGCGCTCGGCGATGATGTCCGTCGTTCCGCCGCCTTCCGCCTGAGGACGCCACGGACGTGACGCGCGCTTCGCCGCCCCTCGCCGCCGCCCTGCTCGCCGGACTTTTGGCCGGCCCCGCTCTCGCGGAGTTCGATCCGCCGCCGGCGAAGATCCCGACGCTGCCGCAGGCCGGCGCCAAGGCCGACGATTTCGCGCCGCCCGGATGGATCGTCGAGGCCAAGGCCGAGGGCGATCTCGACGGCGACAAGGTCCCGGACCTAGCTTTCGTGCTGCACGGGACCGATCCGGCGCTGAAGGTGAAGAACGACAGCCTCGGCCCCGACGAGGTCGACACCAACCCCCGCATCCTCGGCGTCGCGGTCGCGCGCGGCGGGTCGTTCCGGCTGGTCGCGCAGAACGCGACGCTGATCCCGCGCAACGACATCCCGACGCGCTCCGACCCGTTCGAGGCCGACGGGCTGTCGATCGCGCGGGGCGCGGTGAAGCTGTCCCTCGGACTGTTCATGAGCGCGGGCGGCTGGGGCATGTCCAACGTCTCGTTCCTGTTCCGCGTGCGCGACGGAAAGCTGGAGACGATCGGCTACGACCGCAGCGACACGCAGCGGAACACCGGCGAGACCGAGACGGTCAGCGTGAACTACATCACGCGAAAAATGAGCCGCGCGAAGGGCTCGATCGAAACCGAGCCGGACAAGGACAAGGTGGTGTGGACGACGCTGAAGGGCCCCGCACCGTCCATCGACCAGATCGGCGACGGGCTCGATTTCGAGCCGAAGTAACGGCGCAGCGCAGCCTTCGGTTACAAGCCTCGCCGCTTCGTCGTCCTCCGGCTTGACCGGAGGACCCACGTTTCGCGTCGAGCTCGACGTCGAAGGTGGATGGTCCGGTCAAGCCGGACCATGACGAGGCGTTCAGTTTCCGGGACGATCTTCACTTCACCGCCGCCTCATAGAGCGCTTTGACGTCCGCCGCGAAGGCCGCGCGGGAGCCGTCGCGGCTGTAGAACATGTGGCCGCCCGGATAGACCTTGAGCGCGACGCGGTCCGGCGCGCCAAAGGCCGGCAGCTGGTCGAGCGCCATCTTCGATTCCATGTAGGGCGTGACGAGATCGGTCGCGCCATGAGCGACCAGCACGCGCAGCTTGGGGTCGGCCGCGAGCGCCTCGCGCAGCGCCGACGCCGATTCCGGCGGCTCCTGCCCCTCGCCCCATTTCCACTGCCGGAAGACGTCTCCCGAGATCAGCTCGTAGCGGCGGTCGACCCGGTAGCCGAGGTCCCGCTGGTAGAAGTCTACCGCGGCGCGGGTCAGCGGCGCACGGGCACCGTCGAGGATCGGGTCGTCGAAGTCGCCGCGCGGCGAGGCCGGATAGGGATCGTAGGAGGTGACGTTGGCGTCGTAGAGCGAACCGACTGTCGCGTCCTTGCGGTGGAACTCGCGCGCGAACTGCCGGATGCCCACGCGGCCCTGCGAGCGCGCCACCTGCGCGCGGTCGATGCCGGTGAGGTCGGAGACGCGGGCGACGAGCCGCTCCACCGCCTCCTTGTTGCGCGGGCCCTTCATCAGGTCCGCCATGAACTGGCCGACCGCATAGGCTTCGACATCGGCGAGGTCGTCGCGGGCGATGTCCGCCTTGCCGTCCCGCTCGCGCTTGGCCGCCGCCAGCGAGGGCAGCGCGTTGACCCAGGGCAGCGGCGAGGTCTGGTCGCCCTGCCGAATCGAGAAGTCGAGCACCGGCGAGAGCGCGATCAACCCGCGCACGCCGACGCCGTCGCGTCCCTGAAGGCTGCGGGCGATGCGCGGGATGCGGAAGCCGCCATAGCTCTCCCCGGCGAGAAACACCGGCGACATCAGCCGGTTGCGGGCCGCGAGGTGCTTGGCGACGACGCGCGACAGGGTCTCGATGTCGCCGTCGACCGAATAGAACCGGCCGCTGTCGCCGGAGCCGACGGTCCGGCTGTAGCCCGTGCCGACGGGATCGACGAAGACGAGGTCGGTGAAGGCGAGCCAGGTCTCGGCGTTGTCGACGAGGCCCGGCGGATCGGACGGCGTGTTGCCCTTGTTTCCGAACGGCAGCCGCTTCGGGCCGACGCCGCCGAAGTTCAGCCAGGCCGACGATGCGCCCGGGCCGCCATTGAAGGCGTAGGTGATCGGCCGCTTGGTCGCGTCGACGCGGTCCAGCGTGTAGCTGGTGACGACGATCTCGGCGACCTTCTCGCCCTTCGGGTCGAACAGCGGGACCTGCTCGACCGCGATCTTGTAGCTGAGCGTGTCCTCCGGCGTGACGACCGTCGACTTGCCGAGCACGTCGGCCGGCAGCGCGGTCGGGTTGGGGCGCCCGCTCGCGCCTTGAGCCGACGGGGAGCTCGGCGGCGGATTGGCGGCCTCCTGCGCGATGGCGCAGACCGACAGGACGGCCGAGAGCGGGAGGGCGAGGAGCAGGCGGCGGAGAGTCATGGCGCGCAACATGGCGCGCGCGCGCCGCCGAGCGAGTGCTCTCACGCGAAGATGTTGGCGCCCGGCCGAACGACCGGCGAGACAGCCGCGCCGCGCGGGTCTAGGCTCCGCATCGTCATCGGGGGACGGAGGGGCGCATGCGCATCGGTCAGGCGGCCCTCGCGGCTTTCGTAGCGTTCGCCAGCCCTGCGCTCGCGGCGGACGACCCGGTCTATGCCGACATGAAAGCGGCCGACCTCGGCCAGGGGGCCGACCTCAACGGCGCGGTCGCCTCCCCCGCCGATAACCCGTGGAACACCGACATTTCCGGCGAGCCAGTCGATCCGAGGTCGGACGCCATCATCGCCTCGATCGGGCTCGACACAGGGATCCATCCGGACTTCGGCAGCGGGACCTACCAGGGCGGCATCCTCGGCATCCCCTACTTCGTCGTCGGCAAAAAGCAGGCAGACGTGAAGATCAAATTCCGGGCCTATGGCGACCAGAGCGACAAGGGTCCGTATCCCATTCCGCGGAAGGCCGACGTCGAGGGCGAGCGGCCGAAGGGCGGCTCCTTCGGCGGCGACCGGCACGTGCTGGTGATCGAAAAGGCCGCGAACCGGCTCTACGAGCTCTACCGCGCCTTCCCACGCGAGGACGGCGGCTGGAACGCCGACTCCGGCGCGATCTTCCACCTCGACTCCAACGACGTGCGGCCTACGGCGAAACCCGGCTGGACCAGCGCGGACGCCGCGGGCCTGCCGATCTTCCCGGGCCTCGCACGCTACGAGGAGGCGTCAGCCGGCCTGGTCCCGCATGCGCTGCGCTTCACCGTCTCACGCTCGCGCCGGGCCTATGTCCCGCCCGCAACGCACTGGGCCTCGTCGGACGAGGACCCCGACCTGCCGCCGATGGGCATGCGGGTGCGGCTCAAGGCCGGCTACGACGTTCCGAAGAGCTTCAGCCGCGAGACCAAGGCGATTCTCAAGGCGCTGAAGACCTACGGCATGTTCGTCGCCGACAACGGCAGCGACTGGTACCTCTCCGGCGCGCCCCACAAGGGCTGGCGGAACGGGCGGCTGGCCAGCGAGCTGCGGCAGGTCACGGGCCGCGATTTCGAGGTCGTGCGGATGCAGGGATTGGTGACGCCGTAAAGAACGGCGGTCGCCCGCCGACGTCATCGCCGGGCTTGACCTAGCGATCCATCGCCCACGGACGCGGGCGGGATGGATGCCCGGATCAAGTCCGGGCATGACGAAGCGCTAAGAGCCGCACGGCCGTGAGCCAGGCGTTACGCCTCCCGCTTCCAGCGGCCGTCATCGGACTGCTTCCAGTAGGTCACTTGGTGGCCGGCGGCCTTCAGCGTCTTCCACTGCGCGCGCGCGGCGTCGAGCGCCTCCTGGTCGTGGCCGTCGAACATCACGAGGGCGCGCTGGTAGCCGGCGAGGTCCGGCGGCTCCGCGCCGTCGACCAGCACGCGCACGGCGGCGCCGTTGGGGTTCTGGTCGGAGGTCGTCAGCCAGATCGTCTCGCTGGCCCCGTCAGTGCCGGCCGCGTGCGGCAGGAAGCTCTCGTCGGAGTACGTCCAGAGCGCGTCGTCGAGCGCCGAAACCCGTTCCGGCCCAGACGCCTGCACGACCACCTTCCAGCTCCGCTCAAGGCACTTCTCGAGCAGCGCCGGCAGCGCCTTTTCGAGCGGCTGGCGGGTGAGATGGTAAAACAGGACTTCGGTCATGGCGGCGGGAGAATGGCCCATCGAGGCGACGGCGTCAGCAGAGGCGTGCAGGCCGATCCTTGTGAATTTTTGTGATAAACTCACAGGCCGCTTCGGAGGGGATCTATTCCATGGCCACGATGACGCTGTTCCTGCCCGACCCGATGAAGGCCTGGATCGAGGAGGAGACCCGCAAGGGCGACTACGCCAGCACCAGCGACTTCATGCGCGACCTCGTGCGACGGGAGCGCGAGCGTCGGAAGCCAGAGATGACGCTGGAGGAGCTTCGGGCGATGCTCGCAGACGCCCGGGCAAGTGGCGTAAGCGACAGAAGTTTCGAGGAGATCATTGCGGAAGGCGACCGCATCCTAGCCGCGCGTAAACTTGCGCACGAATAGCGCGCAGTCGGCGAACAACGATGCAAGCAGACTTGCGCTCTTTGACGAGCACAGACGTCGATGATCTCAGATCCTACGCGCCAGGAACCAATTTCTGCGTGGCGGTGACGGCTATCATTGGTCCGAGACATTCTCCCGGCGGTGAGATGTTTCAATTTCTCGTCTGCTCGCCAAGCTGGCTGGCCGATGAGCTTGAACGGAATGAGGTCATCTGCCCGCAAACTTACATGTTCATGGCGAGCTTCAACTACGCGGCGCTGGAACGTTTCGTCCTGAAGAGGATCGCCCACGCCACTGGCGAGACCTGGCGGGAAATCGCGACCAAGCTGGCGCGCTGGTCCGACTGGGAGTTTGAAGGTTATGTCGCGGCGAGACCGGGCCCCTCGTCAGACGGGGCGACAGGGGTTGGCGCCGCAAGCTTTCGCAAGCCGAACCCCGCACAGTAGGCTTACTCGTCGCCGCGCCCTTGTCTCGGCCATTGAGCCGGACCCCAGACGCGCTAGCGTCCAACGACAAGCGCACTGCGGCAGCCGCTTGCTATCGATCGTCGCGGCTCTGGGTCCGGCTCTCGGCCGGAACAAGATTTTTGCTTCTGCCGGGCGATCACGGCGCTAGGCGACAGAAGCGCCCTCACCCCTCGTAAGAATCCCTCACCAGGCGGTCGAGCAGCCTCACGCCCCAGCCCGAGCCCCAGCTGCGGTTGATGTCGGTCGCCGGCGAGTTCATGCCGGTGCCGGCGATGTCGAGATGCGCCCAGGGCGTGCCGTTGACGTGGCGCTTCAGGAACTGCGCGGCGGTGATCGAGCCGCCATGGCGCCCGCCGGTCTGCTTCATGTCGGCGAACTTCGAGTCGATCAGCTTGTCGTACTCCGCGGAGAGCGGCATGCGCCACACGGTCTCCCCGGTCGCCTCCCCCGCCTTTTTCAGGTTTTCGGAAAGCTCGTCGTCGTTGGAGAACAGACCGGCGTTCGTCGTGCCGAGCGCGATCAGGATCGCGCCGGTCAGGGTCGCGAGGTCGACCATGAACTTCGGCTTGTAGGTCTCCTGCACGTGCCAGAGCACGTCGGCCAGCACGAGGCGGCCTTCGGCGTCGGTGTTGATGACTTCGATGGTCTGGCCGGACAGGCCCGTGATGATGTCGCCCGGCCGGTAGGCCTTGCCGTCCGGCATGTTCTCGACGCAGCCGATGGCGCCGATGACGTTCGCCTTGGCCTTGCGCGAGGCGAGCGCGTGCATGAGACCGACGACGCAGGCGGCGCCCGCCATGTCGCCCTTCATCTCGTCCATGCTGGCGCCCGGCTTGATCGAGATGCCGCCGGTGTCGAAGATCACGCCCTTGCCGATGAAGGCGACCGGCTGCTCGTCCTTCTTCTTTGCGCCGTTCCAGCGCATCACGACGACGCGGCTCTCCTGCTCGGAGCCCTGGCCGACCGCGAGCAGCGCGCCGAAGCCCGCCTTCCTGAGCGCCTTGTCGTCCATCACCTCGACCTCGACGCCGAGCTTGGTCAGCTCCTCGGCGCGGCGGGCGAATTCGGTGGGGGTGAGCACGTTCGGCGGCTCGTTGACCAGCGTGCGCGCGATCTCGACGCCCTCGGCGAGGCCGATCTTCAGCTTCCAGGCCTTCTTCGCCGCAGCCTCGTCCGCGACCGCGAAAACGAGCTTCTCGAGCTGGGCCGGCGTGGCGTCGTCCTTCTTCTTCGTCTTGTAGGTCTCGAAGACGTAGGAGCGCAGACGCGCGCCCAGCGCGACGTCGGCGGCCTGCTCGGCGCCGAGCGAACCGTCGGCCGATTCGAGCAGCACCGTCACGTTCTCCGCCGACATCGGGATCGCGCCGCGGATCTGGCCGCCGAGCTTCACCCAGTCCACCGGCTCCTTGCCGTCGCCGAGCCCGACGACGATCAGCCGGTCGACGCCGGCAAGGTCGGGCGCGAGCAGGTCGAATGAGCCGCCGGCCTTAGCCTTGAAGCGGTCGGCGGCGGCGGCGCGGGCGAGCGTGGCGGCGATGGGAGTGAGGAGCGCCTGCGTCTCGGGACCGAAGGCGAGGTCCGGTCCCGCGAGGACCACCACCACGCCTTTCGCGGCCTCGCCGAGATCCTGAAACGCGATCTTGATCGGTTCGGCCGTGGCGGTCTCTGCGGTCGGCGTAGCGGATTTCGACATTGTGACGTCAGCCTTCGTGAATGTCCGTCCCCGGCCATCTCCCTCGCGCGACGCGCGGAGACGCTCGGGATCGCCCGCCTCGGGCGGGCGGGGTCGTGTCTCCTCTATACGACAGCCGCGCGGCCTTCCACCATCGGCGCCGGTCGCGTCGTCTCGAAAGGCTTGCGCGCGGCCTCTCCGGTCGGTCAATTGGCGCCGGAGCTGTCGCGGCGCGGTCGTCGGGCGCGCCCGCTCCGCTGAGGTTTCAGTCTGCATGTCGCGTTCCGGACGGCTCTCTCGGTCGATTCGTTGCGCCGCCGTCCGGCGGCCCGCGCGATCGGTCATAAGCCGTAAACCTCGCTCCGCCATTGTCGCTCATCCGCTCCCCGACGGGGTCCGTCCCGCCGAGAGCGCGTCCGCCATGTTTGCGTATCGGCGTTCGATCATGGGCCTGCCCCCGGCGCATCTCGAGAATCGGCGCTCCCCGGAACTCGGCCGGCTCCCGCTCCATGTGACCCAAATCCCTCGGATTTCAGATCACGCCTGCGACGCTTCGCGGCGCGATGGCGCGCCGTTGGGCTTCGTGCTTTATGGCGGAAGCGCCGCCACGGTGAGATCGGGGGCGGCGGGCTCGGCGCATGCGCGCTCGTCCGCCGCCAGCTTCGTGGGGCGCAACGCATCGAGGGGGTTTTGGCGAGGGCGATCGGCTTGACGCGCGGCGTACGTCGCATCCGGCCTGCCATACGTCTCGCCGCGACCGTCGCGGCGGCGGGCGCGCTGTCGTTCGCCGCGATCCCCGCCGCCGTCGCGATCGAGGCCGGCCTGCCGTCGGCCGGCGACCTGCTGCCGCCCAAGCCCAAGCCGAAGAAATACGGCCCGACTGGCACCAGGCCTATCGGCAGCCTCAGCGACGTCGGGACCCGCAAGGACCCGAACGCCAAGATGCTGATGGAGGCCAAGGAGCTCGTCTACGACTACGACCGCGAGATCGTCACCGCGGTCGGCCGGGTCGACATCTATTACGACGGCCGCGCGCTGCAGGCCGACAAGGTGGTCTACAGCCAGAAGACCAACCGCGTCGTCGCCAGCGGCGCCGTCAAGCTGACGGAGCGCAACGGCAACATCGTCTACGCCGAAAACCTCGACATCACCGACAACTTCCGCGACGGACTCATCCGCTCGCTGAGGATCGAGACGCCGAACGAGACCCATCTCGCCGCCGCACAGGCCAAGCGCGAGAACGGCCAGCTTTCGGTGTTCGACCGCGCCGTCTACACCGCCTGCCAGATCTGCCGCGAGAACCCCGAGAAGCCGCCGCTCTGGCAGATCAAGGCCAAGCGGATCATCTGGCGCGAAGACGAGAAGATGGTCTACTACGAGAGCGCCACCTTCGAGTTCATGGGCCAGCCGATCGCCTGGGTGCCGTTCTTCTCGAGCCCGGACCCGACGGTGAAGCGCAAGTCCGGACTGCTCGCGCCCTCGGTCAGCCACGCCGGCGACGTCGGCTACCTGATCGAGACGCCATATTTCTGGGCCCTGTCGCCGACCTCCGACCTGACGCTGACGCCGGTCACCTCGACCAAGCAGGGCGTGATGCTGAAGGGCGAGTACCGCCAGCAGCTGATGGACGGCGCCTTCAACATCCGCGCCGCCGGCATCCACCAGCTCAACACCGACGAGTTCTACGACAAGGTCCCACCGCTCTATAAGCGCAACGATCCCACGCAGTTGCGCCGCCGCCAGCCGCAGGACGTCGGCCTCACCGTCGGCCCGGGCAGCGAGGAAGATCGCTGGGTCTTCAGCACCAAGGGCGACTTCGACATCAACGAGCGCTGGAAGTGGGGTTGGGACATCAATGCGGTGTCCGACAAATGGGTGCGCTCGGACTACAATCTCTGGGGCTCGCCGACCGACGCGACCTCGACGATCTATCTCTCCGGCCAAGGAAACCGCAGCTGGTTCGAGGCGCGCGCCTATCAGTTCTACGGCATGACGCGCTACGACCGGCAGGACCGCCTGCCCTGGGTCGCGCCGGTCATCGACTACAACTATACGGTCGACGAGCCGGTCGCGGGCGGCGAGTTCTCGTTCAACCTGAACGCCACGAACCTCTATCGCGACGAGTTCGACACGGCGCAGTACCGCACCCGACTGCAGCCGCGCGCCGCGGACGGCTCGCTGATGCGGCGGCCGGACAACGCGCTCGTCGGGGCCGAAGGCACGTACAACCGCATCTCGCTCGACGCCCAGTGGCGGCGGCGCTTCATCGACCCGATCGGACAGGTCTGGACGCCCTTCGCCTTCGTGCGCGGCGACCTGATCTACACCGACCCGAGCGGCGATCCGCGCATGGGGCCGTTCCTCGACGCCCGGCAGGACGCGCTGTTCCGCGGCATGGCCGGCGCCGGCCTCGAATACCGCTATCCGTTCATCGCCCACACCAGCTTCGGCGACCACCAGATCGAGCCGATCGCGCAGATCATCCTGCGCCCGAACGAGACCGACGTCGGCCGTCTGCCGAACGAGGACGCGCAGAGCCTGCTGTTCGACGACACGGTCCTGTTCTCGTGGGACAAGTTCTCCGGCTACGACCGCATCGAGGGCGGCAGCCGCGTCAATGTCGGCGGCCAGTACACCTGGACGACCGGGACCGGCGCGACCTTCGCCGTGCTGGCCGGCCAGTCCTACCAGATCATGGGCCGCAACTCCTTCGAGGCGATCGACGCGACGCGCACCGCGATCGACACCGGCCTCGACAAGGACAAGTCGGACTATGTCGGCGGCGTCTCCTTCGCGCCGAACGCGCATCTCGGCTTCGACGGGCATTTCCGGTTCGACGAGGACGGCTTCAAGTTCCGCTCCGCCGAGATCGCCGCGCGCGCCCAGTTCGAGCGCTGGCAGGCCAACGTGATCTACGGCCGCTACGACCAGCAGCCGTTGCAGGGCTACGACTACATTCGCGAAGGCGTGCTGGCCGGCGGCCGCGTCTATGTGAAGAAGGACATCTACGTCGAGGGCGGCGCCCGCTACAATTTCGACGACAAGGAATTCGACCGCACGCAGATCGGCTTCGGCCTCGACGACATCCAGCAGTGTCTGTCGCTGGCCTTCAGCTATATTCGCCAGGTCGACACCACGACCGAGACCGTGCGCACGTCACAGATCGACCACAGATTCCTGCTGAAGGTCGATTTCCGAACGCTCGGCGGCGTCAGTCTGTCGACGCGCAACCGCTCCGGCCCGAGCGACAGCGAAGGCTTCGGCTCCACCGGCCCGATGTCGAGCAGCAGCACGCGCTTCTGATCGGCCTGTGTGCGGCGCATGTTGACGCGGTAAGCGCGGGGACGGCAAAACGGCCGCGTCCGGGCGAATCCGTCGATTCCAAGACCCGAAGAACAGGTCCGCCATGCTCCCGACGTCGCGTTCTCGGCTCCTCGCTCTGGTCCTCGCGCCGCTGGCCCTGGCCGCGCTCCATGCGGGGCCGGCCGCCGCCCAGTCGATCGCGGTGATCGTCAACGGGCAGCCGATCCTGTCGAGCGAGGTCGCGGCGCGCTCAGCGCTGACCAAGCTCTCCGGCGGCAAGGCGACCCAAGGAACGCTGGACGAGCTGATCGACGAAAAGCTCAAGATCATGGAGGCGGGCCGCTACAACATGCTGCCGCCGGACTCCCAGGTCGACGCCGCCTACGCTTCGATCGCCCAGCGCATGAAGCTCAGCGCGGACATGTTCTCCAAGGCGATCCAGCAGCGCGGCGTCAACCCGCAGACGCTGAAGGACCGCATCAAGGCCGAGATCGGTTGGGCGACGCTGATCCGCCGCAAGTATGCGGCCGTGCTCGCCCAGAAGAGCGTCGCCATGGCGATGACGACCGGCGGCGCCGGCGCCAGCAACAAGGCGACGCAATACACGCTCCGTCAGGTGATCTTCGTGCTGCCGAAAGGCGCGAGCGACGCCCAGGCCAGCCAGCGCCGCGCGGAAGCGAACGGCGCGCGCGGGCGCTTTCCCGGCTGCGACCGCGCGGTCGAGTTCGGCGCTGCGCTACGCGACGTCGCGGTCAAGGAGCCGGTGACGCGGTCGAGCGCAGGCCTCGGCAAGGAGCTCGCCGAGACTCTCGACAAGACCAAGATCGGCGGTCTGACCGAGCCTCAGCGCGGCGAGCAGGGCTGGGAGATGATCGCGGTGTGCGAGCGCAAGCAGATCGCGGACGACGACGCGATGCGCACCAACGCGCTCGAGCAGGTCGGCAGCAAGGAAGCCGAGGAAAAGTCCAAGCAGTATCTGGCCCAGCTGAGGTCGCGCGCCGTCATCGTCCACCGCTGACGACACAGGACGCCGGCGCGCCATGGGTTCCGGCTCCGCCGACTTCAGGCCGCTCGCGCTCTCGATGGGCGAACCGGCCGGCGTCGGCGTCGAGCTCGCCCTCGCGCTGTGGGCCGCGCGACGTCGCGAGCCTGTTCCCGCCTTCGTGGCGCTGGGCGATCCCGCGGTCTTCGCCGATCGGGCGCGCCTGATCGGGCTCGATGTCCCGCTCGCTGAGACCGAGCCGGAAGGCGCCCCGGCCCTGTTCGGCGATCGGTTTCCCGTTCTGCCCCTGGGCGAGCCTTGCCGCGCCGAGCCCGGCCGCCCCGACCCGCGCGACGCCGCCGCCGTGGTCGAGGCGATCCGACGGGGAGTCGAGTTCGTGCACGGCGGCCGATGCTGCGCGCTGACGACGCTCCCGATCGCCAAGGCGCCGCTGCTGGAGGCGGGCTTCGCCCATCCCGGCCACACCGAATATCTCGGCGCGCTGGCCGAGGAGCTCTGGGGCCAGCCGGCGCGCGCCGTGATGCTGCTCTGGGCGGAGGAGATCGCGGTCGTTCCCGTCACCGTCCATGTGCCGCTGAAGGACGCCTGCGCGGCGTTGACCACGGACGACATCGTGGAGACCGGCCGCGTCGTCGCCCGCGACCTCCGCCGCCGCTTCCGGATCGAGCATCCGCGGCTCGCCGTCGCCGGGCTGAACCCGCATGCGGGCGAGGACGGCAAGCTCGGTTCGGAGGACGCCGAGATCGTCGCGCCCGCGGTGGAGCGTCTCAAGGCGGAGGGGATCGTCGCCACCGGGCCGCATCCGGCCGACACGATGTTCCACGCCGCCGCGCGCAAACGCTATGACGCGGCGCTCGCCATGTATCACGACCAGGCGCTGATCCCGGTGAAGACGCTGGCTTTCGACCGCGCCGTGAACGTGACGCTCGGACTGCCCTTCGTGCGGACCTCGCCGGACCATGGAACGGCCTTCGACATCGCCGGGACCGGGGCCGGGAACCCGGACAGCCTGAGGGCGGCGCTCGGCCTTGCGGCGCAGCTCGCCCGCGAGCCCCTGCCGGCATGAGCCAGCTCGACGACCTCCCGCCGCTCAGGGACGTCATCCGCCGTCACGACCTCGCCCCGAAGAAGTCGCTCGGCCAGAATTTCCTGCTCGACCTCAACCTGACGAGCCGGATCGCGCGCGCCGGCGGGCGGCTCGAGGGCGTCACCGTCGTCGAGGTCGGGCCCGGCCCTGGCGGCCTGACGCGGGCCTTGCTCGCTGAAGGCGCGAAGCGCGTCGTTGCGATCGAGAAGGACACGCGCGCGATCGCGGCGCTGGCCGAGGTCCAGGCGCGCTATCCCGGCCGGCTGGACGTCGTCGAGGACGACGCGCTCGGCGTAGACATGGCCGCTCTCGCCGGCGACGGCCCGGCGCGGGTGGTCGCCAACTTGCCTTACAACGTCGCGACGCCCCTGCTGATCGGCTGGGTCGCGGCCGATCGCTGGCCTCCCTGGTGGGACAGGCTGGTGCTGATGTTCCAGCGCGAGGTCGCGGAGCGGATCGTCGCCCAACCTGGCGACGACGCCTACGGCCGATTGGCCGTGCTGTGCGGCTGGCGGTGCGAAGCGAAGATCGCTTTCGACGTCGGGCCGCAGGCGTTCACGCCGCCGCCGAAGGTGACGTCCTCGGTGGTGCGGCTTGAGCCGCGCCAGTCGCCGCTCCCCTGCCCCGTACGCGATCTTGAGATCGTGACGCAGGCCGCGTTTGGCCAACGGCGCAAGATGCTGCGCCAGAGCCTCAAGAGCCTCGGCGACGCCGCTGCGCTTCTGTCGGCGGCCGGCATCGAGGCGACGCGCCGGGCGGAGGAGATTCCCGTCGAAGGGTTTGTGGCGCTCGCTCGCGCGCGAGCGGCCATGGTTTAGCGGAAGCCTTTCCGCTCAGCGGCGATCGTGGTTCCGGCGCACGCGCACCGGCTGCAGACGCCGCGCGTCGCGGCCGTCGACCATGTTGGTGACGGCGAACACGCCAGCGCCAAAGGCCAACAGCACCAGCGGAGCGACGTAGAGCAGGTAGATCTCAGCGGTCATCGATCGATATTCCCGAGCAGTCGTCTTGCAAAGGAATGTAGGATGGCGCCCGTAAAAAGCCAAATGATCGCGCTCATTCCGAGACGAAAGGCGGAGACATGGGTTCCGTCCGGCATTGCGCCGGACAGCAGCGACGCCATCGGGATCACGATGCCGGCCAGCACCGAGCCCGACGCGATCGTGTTGATGAAGGTCGCCGTCAGCTTCACCCGCTCGATGAGGACAAGCCGGTGAGCCTCGTCGTCGCCGTCGTCCGCAGGCTGCTCCTGCGTCACAGCAGGCTCTGGCCGAGCTCCCGGACCAGCGTCTCGGCGAACGCCGTCACGCCGGGCTGGCGGAAGCGCTTCAAGCGCTCCGCCTTCAGGATCGCCCGCACCTCATCGAGGCATCGGCCGAAGTCGTCGTTGATCACGACATAGTCATAGCCCGCGCCGCGCTCGATCTCGACGGCGGCGTTCTTCAGCCGGCGGTCGATCACCTCGGGCGTGTCCTCGGCTCTGCGTTCGAGCCGCGACCTGAGCTCGCCGACCGACGGCGGCAGGATGAACACCGTCGCGACGTCCGCCGCCATGGCCTGTCGGACCTGGAGCGTCCCCTGCCAGTCGATGTCGAACAGCACGTCGCGCCCCTCACGAAGCGACCGCTCAACCGGCTCACGCGGCGAGCCGTAGCAGTTGCCGTGAACCTCGGCCCACTCCAGCAGCTCGCCCGCGTCGCGCATGGCGTCGAACTCGCGCTGCCTCAGGAAGTGGTAATGCACGCCGTCCGCCTCGCTCGGCCGCTTCTGGCGCGTCGTCGCCGAGATCGACAGCATGATGTCGGGATCCGTGTCGAGCAGAGCGCGAGTGAGCGTCGACTTGCCCGCGCCGGACGGGGAGGACAGGATCAGCATGACGCCTCGCCGTTCGAGGCGTTCGGCCGGCGCGCTGTCGGACTTGGCTGCGAGTTTCGACGACACGACGCTCACTCCACGTTCTGGACCTGCTCGCGGAACTGTTCGACGACGGCCTTGAGCTCCAGGCCGACGGCGGTCAGCGAGCGGTCGTTCGACTTGGCGCAGAGCGTGTTCGATTCGCGCCCGAACTCCTGCGCGAGGAAGTCGAGCCGGCGCCCGACGGCGCCGCCCTCCCGGATCAGCGCCCGCGCCGCCTCGACATGGGCGAAGAGGCGGTCGATCTCCTCGCGCACGTCGGCGCGCGCCGCGAGCAGCGCCGCCTCCTGATGGAGGCGGTCGGGATCGAGCGCGACGCCGGTTCCGACCAGCGCCGCGACCTGCTCCGCCAGCCGCTTCCGGACCGCCTCCGGCTGGCGCGCCGGGCAGGCGTCGGCGGCCTTCGTCAGCTCCTCTATGCGCGACAGCCGCTCGAGCAGGATCGTCTCCAGCGCCGCGCCCTCGCCCGCGCGGGCGCGCTCGAGCTCCGACGTCGCGTTCGCGAAGTCCGCGGAGATAGCCTCTACGAGTGAGGCGCGTTCCTCCGCGGTCTCCTCCGGCTCCACGAACTCGACGACGCCCCGCTGGGCGAGCAGCCCGTCGATCGTCGGCGCCGCCGCGCCCGGCACGCGCTCGGAGATTGCGGCCGCCGCCGACAGGATGGCGGCGAGCGCCCCCTCGTTGATGCGGATCTCGGCGCCGGAGCTCGGGCGCTCCATCGTCAGCGTCGCCTGCACGGAGCCCCGCTTGAGGCGCGCCTGGGCGATCGAGCGCGCCGCCTGCTCAACTTCGTCGAAACCCGGCGGCAGGCGCAGGCGGATGTCGAGGCCCTTGGCGTTGACGCTGCGGACCTCCCAGGTCCAGCGGGCCGGGCCGAGATCCCCCGAGACCCGCGAAAATCCGGTCATGCTGGCGAGCGGCATCGGGCCTCCCGGGCTGTGTCATGCGAAGCGGCGAACCGCGTATTGACCACACTCTCGCGCTCGGCGCTCGCGGAACCTCGCGCCGATCGCGTTTTTCACCGCCGGACGTGAATGGGGCGTTTCCGGAGGCCCGTCTACTGCGGACGCGGCTGGCGCGGCGCGGGCTTCGGCTTCGGGCGCTGCGGCGTAGAGCTCGTCGCTGCGCCCTGAGGCGGCGGCGCCGCGGCCGTCGCATCCGCCGATTCGGCGGACGGATCGGGCTGCTCGCGCGTCGTCTCGGGGGTCTGCTCGTCCGGCGCGAGTCGGTCGGCCGGAACGCCGCGCGCCTTCTCGATCTGCCGCCACCGGCCGACGTTCTTGTTGTGCTCGACGAGGTTCGGCGCGAAGGCGTGGCCTCCGGAACCGTCCGCCACGAAATAGAGGTCCTTGGTCTTGGCGGGGTTCGCCGCGGCCTCGATCGCCGCCCGGCCCGGATTGGCGATCGGCCCGGCCGGCAGGCCCGGCACGACATAGGTGTTGTAGGGCGTTCGCGACTGGATGTCGGAGCGCGTCAGGCTGCGGCCGAGCGTGCCGCGCCCCCCGACGAGGCCGTAGACGATCGTTGGATCGGACTGCAGGCGCATGCCGCGCGCGAGGCGGTTGGCGAAGACGGCGGCGACCTGCGGCCGCTCGGAGGGAACGCCCGTCTCCTTCTCGACCAGCGAGGCGAGCGTCATCAACTCCTCGGGCGACTTCACCCTCACCGACGGGTCGCGGGCCTTCCAGACCTCCGCGAGGACATCGTCCCGATGCTGCTTCATGCGGGCGACGATCTGCTCGCGGGGCGTCCCGCGCGTGAACTTGTAGGTCTCCGGCAGGAGCGACCCCTCGGGCGGCGTCTCCTTGATGTCGCCGGTGAGCATGGGTTGGTCCCGGAGCCTGTCGACGATCTGCAGGCTCGTCAGCCCCTCGGGGATGGTGACTGTATGCTCGATCGACTTGCCCGAGACGATGATCTCCATCGCCTCGCGCATGCTGACATTGGCGGGGAAGGCGTACTCGCCGTAGCGCAGCTTGTCCTTCGCGCCGTAGACGCCGACGCCGGCCTTGAAGACGTTGGCGTCGCTGATGACGCCGGCGCGCTCGAGGCTGTCGGCGATCTCGGTGACGCCGGCGTTGCGCTGGATCATCACCGCGGTCGGCTGGGCGAGCGGGCCCGGCCGGTCGAACTCCGACTTGCCCCAGTAGACGAGCCCCCCGACGGCGAGCGCGACGAGCGTCAGGAAGGTCATGACGCCGCTCAGATATCCGACCAGCGCGCCGTCGCGGCGACGGCGGCGCCTGGCGGGAGCGGGCGTCGGCGGCGCGTCCTTCGGGTCGTCGCCGGGCGCCGACGACTTCGGATCGAGAGCCATGCTCGGGTGTCTTCCTCGGCGCGTCTGGCCGGCCATTGTGGCCGTGCGGTTCCCCCTGATGTCGCGACGCGCGGCGCGCCGGCGGCATGCAGACGCACTCTACCCGCGAATATGGCGAAAGCCGCAGCGCTCTCGCGACTGTGTGTCGATCAGGCGTCGAGCCGCTTGAAGACCAGGGAGGCGTTGGTGCCGCCGAAGCCGAAGGAGTTCGACAGCGCGTAATTGATCTGCGCGGGCTTGGCCTTGTGCGGCACGAGGTCGAGGGCGGTCTCCACCGACGGATCGTCCAGATTGCGCGTCGGCGGCGCGATCTGGTCGCGGATGGCGAGCATCGAGAAGATCGCCTCGACCGCGCCGGCCGCGCCGAGCAGATGCCCGATCGCCGACTTGGTCGAGGACATCTTGATCTTGCCCGCGGCGTTGCCGACGAGCCTCGTCACCGCGCCGAGCTCGATCTCGTCGCCGAGCGGCGTCGAGGTGCCGTGGGCGTTGATGTAGTCGACCTCGCTGGCGTCGATGCCCGCGCGCTTCAGCGCCGCCTTCATGCAGCGGAACGCGCCGTCGCCGTCCATCGCCGGCGCGGTGATGTGGAAGGCGTCGCCGGACATGCCGTAGCCGACGATCTCGGCGTAGATCTTCGCGCCGCGCGCCTTGGCGTGCTCGTAGTCCTCGAGCACCACGACGCCGGCGCCCTCGCCCATCACGAAGCCGTCGCGCTGACGGTCGTAGGGACGCGAGGCCTTCTCAGGCTCGTCGTTGAAGCCGGTCGACAGCGCCTTGCAGGCCGAGAAGCCGGCCACGGCGATGCGGCAGACCGGCGACTCGGTGCCGCCGGCGACCATGACGTCGGCGTCGCCGAGCATGATCAGCCTCGCCGCGTCGCCGATGGCGTGGGCGCCGGTCGAGCAGGCCGTCACCACCGCATGGTTCGGACCCTTGAGCCCGTGCTTGATGGAGACATGGCCCGAGGCCAGGTTGATCAGGCGGCCGGGAATGAAGAACGGCGAGACCCTGCGCGGACCCTTGTCGCGCAGGATGTTGGTGCCTTCCTCGATGCCCGGAAGCCCGCCGATTCCCGATCCGATGAGCACGCCGGTAGCGCAGCGGTCCTCTTCGGTCTCCGGCTTCCAGCCGGCGTCGGCGAGCGCCTCGTCGGCGGCCGCCACCGCGAAGGTGATGAAATCGTCGACCTTGCGCTGTTCCTTGGGCTCCATGGCGAGGTCGGGATTGTACTCCCCCTCGCCCGTGCCGCGCGGAATGATGCCGGCGACGCGCGCCGGCAGGTCGTCGACCTTGAACTGCGTGATCGGCCGCAGGCCGCTCTCGCCCGCGATGAGGCGGGTCCACACCGCCTCGACGCCGGAGCCGAGCGGGCACACGATGCCGAGGCCCGTGACGACGACGCGCCTCATCGGGTCGTCCTCATGCTGAGACTGTCGTCGGAATTCATGCGGGCCTGCGTGGCCGCCCAGGCAAATCAGCCCTGAGCAGCGTTCTTCTCGAGGAAGCGGGTGGCGTCGCCGACGGTGAGGATCGTCTCGGCGGCGTCGTCCGGGATCTCGCAGCCGAACTCTTCCTCGAACGCCATAACGAGTTCGACGGTGTCGAGGCTGTCGGCGCCGAGGTCGTCGATGAAGCTCGCGTTCTCGGTGACCTTCTCGGCGTCGACGCCGAGGTGTTCGACCACGATCTTCTTCACCCGTTCGGCAATGTCGCTCATTTCATGTCCCTCGATTGAGATGTTCGGAAGATCGTCCCGCCGGATCGTTCCGACCCCGACGAGACGCCCGGTCCGCGATTCCTCCGAGCGGGCTATTTGGAGGGGCTCTGCGTTCCGGGCAAACGTTTTTCGACGACGTCGCCGTGTTTTCCTGAGATCCGGCGCCGTCTGGAGCGCCGCCGATCCCAAGGAACGGCGGGTTCGTACCATGTTAACCGGGCAGGCGCCAGCGCCGAGGCCCGGTCGGATTTCCGGTTCAGATCATGGCCATTCCGCCGTTCACGTGGAGCGTCTGGCCGGTGACATAGGCGCTTTCGTCGGCGGCCAGATAGACCGCCGCCGCGGCGACGTCCGCCCCGACGCCGAAGCGCGCGGCGGGGATATGGGCGAGCGCGCCTTCGCGCTGCTTCTCGTTCAGCGCGTCGGTCATCGGGCTTTCGATGAAGCCCGGCGCGATGCAGTTGACGGTGATGTTGCGGCTCGCCACCTCGGCGGCCAGCGACTTCGACATGCCGATCAGGCCGGCCTTCGAGGCGGCGTAGTTGCCCTGCCCCGGATTGCCGGTGACGCCAACGACCGAGGTGATGCCGATGAGGCGGCCGTGGCGGCGCTTCATCATGCCCCTCAGGGCCGCGCGATAGAGCCTGAAGCCGGCCGCCAGGTTCACCTGGATGACGTCGGCCCACTCCTCGTCCTTCATGCGCATGAAGAGGTTGTCGCGGGTGATGCCGGCGTTGTGGACGAGGACGTCGAGCACCCCCATGGCGCTTTCGGCGGCGCCGGGCAGCGCGTCGACGGCGGCGGCGTCCTTCAGGTCGGTCGGCAGGACATGGACGCGCTCGCCCAGTTCCCCGGCGAGGCTCTCGAGCGCCTCGCGGCGCGTGCCTGAGATCGCGACGGTCGCGCCCTGCGCATGAAGGGCCCGGGCGATGGAGCCGCCGATGCCGCCGGTCGCGCCGGTGACCAGCGCGAAGCGTCCGGTGAGGTCGAACATGCGGGCTCCTTCAGCCTTGGCTCGCGAAGGCCGCGTCCGCCTTCAGGCGGGCGACGTCCTCGGGCGTTCCGACGGATTCGCCGACGGCGGCCGGCGCGATCCGCTTGACGAGGCCGGACAGGACCTTGCCGGCGCCGACCTCGACGAACCGGGCGACGCCAGCGGCGGCCATGAAGGCGACCGATTCGCGCCAGCGCACCGCGCCGGTGACCTGCTCGACAAGCTTGGCGCGGATCGCCTCCGGCTCGCTCAGCGGGCCGGCGGTCACGTTTGCGACCAGCGGCGCCCTGGGGGCGACGATCCTGACGTTGGCGAGCGCCTCGCGCATCGCGTCGGCGGCGGGCTGCATCAACGCGCAGTGGAAGGGCGCGGACACGGGCAGCAGCACGGCGCGCTTGGCGCCCATGGTCTTGGCGACCGCGATCGCGCGCTCGACAGCCCCTTTGGCCCCCGACACCACGACCTGGCCGGGCGCGTTGTCGTTGGCGGCCGCGAGCACCTCGCCTTCCGAAGCCTCGAGCGCGACCGCGCGCGCCGCGTCGAGATCGAGGCCGAGCAGCGCCGCCATGGCGCCCTCGCCGACCGGCACGGCCTTCTGCATGGCCTCGCCCCGGATGCGCAGCAGCTTCGCCGCGTCGGCGACCGACAGGCTGCCGGCCGCCGCGAGGGCCGAATACTCGCCGAGCGAGTGGCCGGCCACGAAGGCGGCGTGACGACCGACGTCGAACCCGGTCTCCGACTGCAGGACCCTGAGCGTCGCGAGGCTCACCGCCATCAGCGCCGGCTGGGCGTTGGCGGTCAGCGTCAGCCTGTCCTCCGGACCCTCGAAGATCGTCTCGGACAGGCTTTCGCCGAGCGCGGCGTCGACTTCCTCAAATACCGCGCGGGCCGCCGCGAAATTATCGGCGAGCGTGCGGCCCATGCCGACCTGCTGGCTGCCCTGTCCCGGAAAGATCAATGCGATGCTCAAGCGCGGAGGCCTCCCCGGCCCTTGCGAAAACGGGGCGTGCAAAGCAGGCGCGCGCAGGCAATGTCAAGCGGAGCGAAGCGACGGGACGTCCAATCCGATGGCGACGCGCACTATCGCAGCCCCGGTCAACACAACGGCTTGCGGTTCGCGAAGACAGCTTCCGTTTCGGCCTCCGTGGCGAGTTCGCCACGCTCGATCTCCGCCTCGGCCTCGATCAGATCGGCCTCCTCCTCGGTCAGCTGATAGACCGCCTCACGACCGCCTGCGAGACGGAGCAGGACGCGCGCGAACTCGTCCTGCATCTGCGGGGACAGCGCCCGGACCCGCTCGACGGCCCGTTCCAGAAGTTCGGTCATCCGTCGATTATCGGTTCCGGTCGATGAATCCGCAACGCCTACGCGGCGACCTCGTCCGCCCAGACCGTAAAGCTCTTCAGCTGGTTCGGCCCGAAGACGTTGGTAAGCGCGACGTCCGCCGCGTCGCGGCCCCGTCCCATGACGATCCGGCCGATGCGCGGACGGTTGTGGCGCGCGTCGAAGGCGTGCCAGCGGCCTCCGAGATAGGCCTCGAACCAGGCGGAGAAATCCATCGGCGCGGGGTCCTTCGGCACGCCGATGTCGCCGAGATAGCCCGTGGCGTAACGGGCCGGGATGTTCATGCAGCGGCAGAGCGTCACCGCTAGATGGGCGAAGTCGCGGCACACGCCCTTGCGCTCCTCATGCGCCTCGTAGGCCGATTTGGTCGAGCGCGCATGGCCGTAGCCGAACTCGATGCGCTCATGCGTGTAGTCCACGATGGCCTGGACCCGCGCCCAGCCGGTCGGCCCGTCGCCGAACAGCCGCCAGGCCTGCTCGACGAGCCGGTCGGTCTCGCAGTAGCGCGAGCCGAGCAGATAGATCAGGGCCGCGTCGGGCAGGTCCTCGACAGCGTGCTGCTCGGCTTCCGGTTGGACCACGTCCGGCTCGCCGGAGTCCGCGACCAGCGCGTCGGCGCGCAACGCGAAGTCGCCGGGCGGCGCGACCATCCGGCTGCACAGGTTGCCGAAATCGTCGAGATAGACGGAGATGGGAACGTGCGGCTCCGACACGATCGTATCGGGCGTCAGAAGGTCGTGCTCGCGGCTCGGATGAATGTTGAGCATGGCGAGCAGCGGCGTCGGCTGCCAAAAGGTGTGGACGATCTCAAAGCCGACGCGGATCTTCATGGCACGCCTGTCAGGGGCCGCGCAGCCGCCGGCCCTTCGGAACGGAGCGGCTCTCTTGCGGCCGCGATCGCCGACATGAACGCAGGTTACTGCGATGGGTTGCCGCGACGGGCGCCCCAATATCAGGCAGCGGCGCCGCGCAGGCGTTCCGAGCGAAGGAGAACCGGGTGACTGATACCGACGAGAGCGAGCGGCGCGCCCGCGGCCGGCAGGCGTTGCGGGAAATCCATGGACCGCTCGGCGAGGAGGTGGTGGCGCGGCTCGGCAGGATCGCGCCGGATTTCGCCGACCATCTGATCGACTACGCCTTCGGCGACGTGTACGCGCGTCCGGGGCTCGACCGGCGCTCGAGACAGATCGCGACGGTCGCCGCGCTCGCGGCGCTGGGCAACGCCGAGCAGCAGCTCAAATGGCACATCCGCGGCGCGCTCAACATCGGGATCAGCCGCGACGAGGTGATCGAGATCCTGATCCAGATGGGAGTCTATGGCGGCTTCCCCGCCGCCGTGCGGGCGCTGACGGCGGCGGGAGAGCTGTTCGAGGAGCTCGACATCGCCGCGGCGGAGGAGCTGAGGCAGGACGACGCGTGAGCAGACCCGCGGCGGACGCGCCGAGCGAGAAGCAGAAGATGCTGGCGGGCGAACTCTATCGCCCGGACGAGGAGATCGCGCTCGCCGCCGCGGCCGCCGCGGAGTGGATGGCGCGCTACAACGCCGCCTCGACCCGGCCGGCCGCGGAGCGGCTCGCGCTGCTGCGCGAGCGCTTCGCCGAAGTCGGCGACGGCGTCGTGGTCCGGCCGCCCTTCTTCTGCGACTTCGGCTTCAACATCCGCATCGGCGCAGGCGCCTTCATGAACTTCAACTGCGTGATCCTCGACATCTGCGAGGTCACGATCGGCGCCCGCACGCAGATCGGGCCGGCCGTCCAGATTGTTGCGGCCGACCACCCGCGCGACGCCGCGCAGCGCACGGCCATGCTGGAGTTCGGACGGCCGGTGACCATCGGCGAAGACGTCTGGATCGGCGGCGGCGCGCTCGTCTTGCCGGGCGTCACGATCGGCGACGGCGCGATCATCGGCGCAGGCGCCGTGGTGACCCGGGACGTGCCGGCGGGCGCGACGGTCGCCGGCGTCCCGGCGCGCGTCGTGTCCGCAAGTCGCTGAGGAGTTTTCGGGCTACTCGGCCGGGGCCAGCGCCGCGGCGAGGGGCGCCGGCCGCTCGGCGAGCCTGCGGCCGAGCCGCTGCGACGGCGCCTCGACCGTTCGGGCGAACAGCGCCGCGGCCGGGATCGCCAGCACGACGCCGAGCAGGAGCGAGAGCGGCGCACCGAGTACGCCGCCGAAGACCAGCACCACCGCCTGCAGCAGCGGCAGGTGGATGAGGTAAAGGCTGTAGGAGACGCGGCCGAGGAAGGCGGGCGCCCGCAAGCCGGCGAGACGACGGCAGGTCCCGGATCGCGCCACGAGGACGACGAGCAGCGCCGCTCCCACGGCGGCCGCGATGTCGTTCGGCCACCACAGCAGGACGTAGCCGGCGAGGAAGCAGGCCGCCGTTTTCGCCGGACCCAGCCGGTCGAGCAGCGCCCAGAGCCGCGGCGCCCTCTCGGCGGCGAGCGCGCCCATCAGGAACATCGGCAGGTAGTAGATCGTCGCCGTCAGGCTCGCGGCGACGCTCGAAAAGGACTGGAACGTCGCCTCCGCCATGGTCGGAGGGATCGAGGCGAAGACGGGACTCTCCAGTGCCTGGCAGGCGATCCAAGCCGGCGCGGTCGCGACGAGGAGCGTCGCGGCGCCGCGGCTGCGGACGAGCAGGAACAGCGCCGGCAGGACGAGCGAGATCCTGAGCTCGTGGACGAGCGACCAGGCGACCGAATTGAGCGCCATGTCCGTCTCTACGCCGGACAGCGTCAGCAGGCCGGCGAAGACGGATGGCTCGAATGAGGCGGCGGCCGGCCAGCCGGCCATCGGCTTCGGGACCGCCTCCGTCGCGAGCGTTCCGAACCGCACCGCGAGCGTCGCCATGACGAGCGCAAGAAAGGCTGCGGCGGCGAAGGGCAGATAGATGCGGCAGACCCGCTTCAGGATGAAGCCGCGATAGTCGACGCGCCCTCGCCTCTCCTGCTCCGCCGACAGCGCGCCATGGAGCACGAAGCCGCTCAGCACGAAGAACAGGATCACCGCAGGGCGCCCGTTGACGATCGGGAAGGCCGGCGAGCAGAAGAGGAGCCACAGCGCCTCGCGCGACGGCGCGACCATCGCGAAGGCGTGGTAGGCGAGGATCGACGCCGCCGCCAACCCGCGCAGCGCGTCGAGCTCGTGCCTGCGGCCAGCAGTGGGCGTGGTCATCCGGGCTTGCTGCCACGGTTGGGCTTAAAGGCGGTTTAAGCGGCCTGAGGTCGCGTCCGGACGCGACCTCAGGCCCTTGAGACCTAGTCGAGCGTGCAGCCGATCACGACCGCGCCGCCGCGCATCAGGGACACCTCGGAACCGCGGCCGACCGACGGGAAGTTCGGCGGGAACGGCAGGGATTCCCCCTTGCCGCGGCTGTCGAAACGTGTTTCGCCCGCGACCTCGTCGCCGTCGAACCCCGACAAGGTCAGCTGGCCGACATTCGCGCCGTCGACGTCGATGACGAACTGGTCGCCGTCGGCGAAGCCCGCCTTCGCGTCGGCCTCGAGCTCGACGCGGAACTTGCGCTCGGCGACCGACTTCTTCGTGCGCCCCTCGTAGCGCGCCGAAAACTCGACGTCGGAACCCTTCGCCTTGCAGCGATAGCGGACCTTGTCGTTGCCCTGGCCGGCCGACGCGCCGGACGCAAAGACGAGCAGCGCCGCACAGGACGCAGCCAGAAGACCGAGATGTCTCATTCCATTCCCCGCAGAGATCATGCGCACCGTGGCTCAGCCATTAGCGACGCAATGCTTGCGAAAAGCTGAGAAACAAGCAGGAAAACCTCCTGGAGCCGCCGCACGCTCCGGGGCTGGTTAGCGGTTGGTCACCAACGAGGCGGGCGCCGCCTCGCCGCGGGCCGGACGGCTTGCCTCCTCGCCCCTCATCCTCTATACGCCGCGCTTCGTCGTCGTTCGGCTGGGGGCTGAACGGAGGGGTTTTGGCGTCCGCGCCAAGCCAGGACCCAAGGGTCCGGCCTCCCGTGTCTCCGCCTTCGAGAATTCGTTCGGGCCTTTCGGGCTCGGAGGGCTTCGCGCCGGACGGCATCGCGCAACCGAATGAAGGCCATATCCATATGCCGCTCTACGAACACGTCTTCCTGGCGCGCCAGGACGTGACGTCGCAGCAGGTCGAGGAAATGACCGCCCAGTACAAGCAGCTCCTGGAAAGCCAGGGCGGCGAGGTCGCCAAGACCGAGCACTGGGGCGTCAAGCCGCTCGCCTACCGCATCAACAAGAACCGCAAGGCTCACTACACGCTCCTCAACATCGACGCGCCGGCCTCCGCCGTCGCCGAGATGGAGCGCCAGATGGGCATCTCGGAAGACATCCTGCGCTTTATGACCATCAAGGTCGACGAGCTCGAGGAGCAGCCCTCCGCGATGCTCCAGCGCCGCGACCGCGACGACCGCGACGACCGCCCGCGTGGCGGCGGCCGTGGCTTCGGCGGCGGCGACCGTGACCGCGGCGATCGCGGCCCGCGCCGCGACGACCGTCCCCGTCGTGACGACAGCGAGGAGTCGAACTGATGGCCGCTGCAGCTTCCGGCGGCCAGCGCCGCCCGTTCTTCCGCCGTCGCAAGACCTGCCCGTTCTCCGGCGCCAACGCCCCGAAGATCGACTACAAGGACGTGCGTCTCCTGCAGCGCTACATTTCCGAGCGCGGCAAGATCGTCCCGTCGCGCATCACGGCGGTCTCCGCCAAGAAGCAGCGCGAACTGGCCAAGGCCATCAAGCGCGCCCGCTTCCTCGGCCTGCTGCCCTACGTCATCAAGTGAGCCGTCGGCGGCGCTGAGCCGCCTTCGGCGAAGGCGTTATCCCGGACGGCCGCAAGGCCGATCCGGGATCGTCTTCAGAACGAAGCGTCATTCCGGGCGAAGTCCCGGAACCCGTTTCCGCCACGGACCGCATTTTGACAGAGTTCGTGGTTCTGGGTCCCGGGACAAGCCCGGGACGACGGCGGTGGTCCGGGGCGCGAGCCTTGAGAACCATCCCGGATCGGCCTTCCGACTGACCGGGATGACGCAAAAGTTCATTCGCCGGCGTTCCGCCGGCGTCGTTGGGCAGGCAAAAGACCCGCCCTAACCGCGAATGCCTCGCGGGACAGCAGGACGAAAACGCATGACGGCAAGCCTTTTCCTGATCGGCTTCGGCGCGGGCGCGGCTTCCGCGCTCATGTACGCCGCCGCCGCGTCCGGCTCGCCGCTCGCCCTCGCTCTTCTTTACGTCGCTCCGCTCCCCGTCCTGATCGCGGGCATCGGCTGGCGCCATGTCGCGGGCCTGATCGGCGCCGTCGCCGGCGCGCTGATCCTCGCCCTCGCGGTCGGTCCGAAGACCGGACTGTTCTTCGCCATCGCCGTCGGCCTGCCGTCCTGGTGGCTCGCCTATCTTGCGCTGCTCGCGCGGGAGGACCCCGCGACCGGCCAGACCGAGTGGTATCCGATCGGCCGCCTGGTGGTCTGGTGCGCGCTGCTGGGCGCCGCGCTGATCAGCGCCACCATCCCGCTGGTCGCGACCGACCTCGAAGTCTACCGGGCCGCGCTGAAGGAGGTCTTCACCAAGGCCTTCCAGGGCGCCGGCGGCGAGGCCCCGCAGCTTCCCGGCGGACAGGACCCGCAGAAGCTGATCGACTTTATGGCGACGTTGGCCCCCGGCCTCGCCGCCACCTTCTGGACCTTGTCCTCGATCCTGAATCTCTGGCTCGCCGGCCGCATCTGCCGGGCCTCGGGCCGGCTCGTCCGGCCCTGGCCCGACCTGCCGCGGATGGAGCTGCCGCGCGGCGCCGCCCTCGGGCTCGGCGCGGGCTTCCTCGGCTCGTTCCTGCCGGGAATCCCGAGCCTGATGGCCGAGCTGTTCGCGGCGACCTTCATGGTCGCCTTCATGCTGCTCGGCCTCGCCGTGATGCATGTGACCACGATGGCGGCGCCCGCGCGCGGCCTCATCCTCTTCGCGCTCTATGCGCTGCTCATGCTGCTGCCGTGGCTCGGCGTGTTCCTCGCCGGACTCGGGATCGCCGAGCAGCTGGTCGGAATCCGTAGGCGCTTCGGACCTCCTCCCAGCGGGCCGCCGACCGCGGCCGCCAACTTGCCCTGACCCTCGAAATCAAACGACAGAACGGAGAAGACCCATGCAAGTGATCCTGCTCGAACGCATCGCCAAGCTCGGCCAGATGGGCGACGAGGTGCGCGTCAAGGACGGCTACGCCCGCAACTTCCTGCTGCCGCGCCACAAGGCGCTCCGCGCCAACGAGGCCAACCGCAAGAAGTTCGAGGGTCAGCGCGCCCAGCTCGAGGCCCGCAACCTCGAGCTCAAGTCCGAGGCCGAGCGCGTCGGCGAGACCATCGACGGCAAGGTGCTGGTGCTCGTGCGCCAGGCCGGCGAGACCGGCCAGCTCTATGGTTCGGTGTCGACCCGCGACGTCGCCGAGGCGCTGACCAAGGACGGCGCTTCAGTCGCCCGCAACCAGGTCGTGCTGAACGCCCCGATCAAGACGATCGGCCTGCACGTCCTGCCGATCCAACTCCACCCGGAGGTCGAGGTGTCGGTGACGGTCAACGTCGCCCGCTCCGAGGCCGAGGCCGAGCGCCAGGCGCAGGGCGAGGACCTCACCAAGCGCGAGGAAGGCCCGGCCTTCGAGACCTTCTCCGAGGACGACGACGACCGTCGCGGCCGCCGCTCCGACCGCGACGACCAGGCGGAGTATTTCGAGGAGACCGACGGCCAAACGGGCGAAGAGACCGCCGCCTGAGGCGACCTCTTCCTTCGCATTCAGAAACGCCCGGCCCCGCGCCGGGCGTTTTCGTTTCAGCCCTTCGTCAGAACTCGAGCGGCCGCTCGAGGCGCTTCAGCGCCGGCCGGCTCCAGTAGCGCCAGCCGGCGCCGCCCGGCTCGTCGCGAAGGCCGTCGATGAAATCGTCGAAGCAGTCGGCGAGCCGATAGATCTCGTGATTGCGGATGGAGCCCCAGGCGTCCTTCGAGTGAAGCCAGCACCAGACCGAGCCGTGGTCGCGACCCTCGAGCGACAGCAGGATCTCCATGCCGCCGGGGTCGGCGCCGATTGTGACGAAGCCCGGCGGAAAGGCGCGGCCGAAAGCGCCCCCGCCCCATGAGGCGGCGACCTGCTCGAAGCCGTAGAGCCGGTCGAGGAAGGTGGCGGCGGCCGTCGACGACAGCCCGGTGAGCGGGACCGAATAGTCGAACATGTTCGGATAGACCCGGCCGCCGTCGAAGGCGATCAGAAAGGCCCGGTGGTCGGCCGGCAGCAGGACGCCGTGTTCGGCCTCCCAGGCGTCAATGTTTAGGCCGAGATCCACGTCCTCCTCCCAGTCGGCGCCGAGAGGGCGGATCAGCGGCTCGGGCCGCCGGTCGCGGCGAGGACGCCGCTCCCGGATCGCCGGCCGGTCGACGTGGCGGCGCGGATCGACGGTCCGGCCGAGCGCGGCCAGTCCCGCGAGGAGCATTTCCGGCGTGAGGATCGGCGTTCCGAGCAACGGCATGTCCCGGACGGCCGCCCCCGCAAGGTCCGCCGTCGCACGGGACGCGCCGGCGGCGACGGCGTCGAGGGCCGTCCGGAGCTGGGCCATCGCGGGACTCCGGCCGGCCGGATCGCCGTCGACCGGGCCGCGGACGCCAAGGTCAGCGGTCGTCGCGCGGGCGACCCCTTCGCGATCCAGAAAGCGCTGGACCGCGACCCGTTCGATCGTCCATTCGGCGCTCCGCCTTTCCTCCGGCCCGGCGGCGTCGAGCTGCGCCGCATAGGCCGCGACGGCGGCGGCGAGGTCGCCGCGCGGCGCCGACGCGCGCAGGAGCGCCAGCAGCGGCTCGGCCGGCCGCGCGAGCAGCAGCAGCGCGAGCTTGCGTTCGGCCGCCGTGAACAGGTCGCCGGGCAGATGCGCGGCGGCGAACAGCTGTCGCCGGTCGAGCGCCGCGAAAAGCTCCTCGACGGGCTTCCGCGCGAGGAGCGCGGCGGCGAGGCGGTCGCCCCCGGCGGCGACGAGATAGGCTGCGTCGATCGCCGACCGGGCGGAGGCGGCGGCGAAGACGGCGTCCGGCGCTTCGGGCGCGATCGGCGGGACGGGGGGGCGCGCCGTGATCGTCACCAGCGTCGCGTCGTCCGACGTCGGAGGGGAGACGGGCGCGACGGCACCTACCGGCAGCGGAACAGCTGGCGTCACCGGCTCAGCGCGCGCGACGGGGTCGAGCGGGCGCGCCAGCGGGACAGGCGCGGCGGCGACCTTGAACGCGGCGATGAGCGCCGAGATGTTTGAACCGTCGACAGCGGGGACCGACATCGGATTCTCCGAACAACGATCCTGCGCCCCGCAAGATTAAGAGGCGGTTCCGCCATTCGCTCCAATCGGGGGGATCGATCTCGAAGGCTGTCGTTCCATATTTGTTTCGGGCCGGGATCGGCGCAAAGTGACGGTCAAGCGATTCCCGCTTCTGATCGCTGCGGCTGTGTGAATCGGGGGCGACGAAAGCGGCGCGTTACGGCCGCGTGACGTCGGTGTTAACCCATCGTCAACCCTGACGGACCGACACGACCCCATGCCCCCCGCCAACGCCCTCGCCCCGCGCCTCGTCGACCAGCAGGAGCCCGCCTATCGGCTGGCGCCGCACAACATCGAGGCCGAACAGGCGCTTCTGGGCGCGGTGCTGGTCAACAACGACGCCTTCTGGCGTGTGTCCGACTTCCTCATGCCGGCGCATTTCTACGAGGGGCTGCACGCGCGCATCTACGAGATCGTCGCGACGCTGGTGCGCGCCGGCAAGGCCGCGACGCCGGTCACGATCAAAACCTTCTTGCCGGTCGACCTCGATCTCGGCGGCCTGACCGTGCCGCAATATCTCGCGCGGCTCGCAGCCGAGGCGACGACCGTCATCAACGCCGAGGACTACGGCCGCACGATCTACGACCTGTCGCTGCGCCGCGCGCTGATCGGCATCGGCGAGGACGTCGTCAACGTGGCCTACGACGCCCCGGTCGACGCCACCCCGCGCGACCAGATCGAGGACGCCGAGAAGAAGCTGTTCGAACTGGCCGAGACCGGCCGCTACGACGGCGGCTTCCAGACCTTCTCCAACGCGCTGAAGACCGCCGTGGACATGGCGGCCACCGCCTACAAGCGCGATGGCGGCCTGTCGGGCATCGCGACCGGCCTCGACGACCTCGACCGCCTGATGGGCGGCCTGCAGCAGTCGGACCTGATCATCCTCGCCGGCCGCCCCGGCATGGGAAAGACGTCGCTCGCGACCAACATCGCCTACAATGTCGCCAAGGCATATGTCGGCGAGACGCAGGCGGACGGACGCGTGAAGACGGTGAACGGCGGTATCGTCGGCTTCTTCTCGCTGGAAATGTCCGCCGAGCAGCTCGCCACCCGCATCATCGCGGAGCAGGCGGAGGTGTCGTCCTCGCACATCCGGCGCGGCTCGATCAGCGAGGCCGAGTTCTTCAAGCTGACCGAGGCCGTCACCGAGATGCAGCGCGCGCCGCTGTTCATCGACGAGACCGGCGGCCTGTCGATCGCGCAGCTCGCCGCCCGAGCGCGGCGCCTCAAGCGCTCCAAGGGCCTCGACCTGCTCGTCGTCGACTATCTCCAGCTGCTGTCCGGCTCGGCCAAGAAGGGCGACAACCGCGTGCAGGAGATGACCGAGATCACCACCGGCATGAAGGCGCTCGCCAAGGAGCTCGGCGTGCCGATCATCGCGCTGTCGCAGCTCTCGCGTCAGGTGGAAAGCCGCGACGACAAGCGCCCGCAGCTTTCGGACCTGCGTGAATCCGGCTCGATCGAGCAGGACGCGGACGTTGTCATGTTCGTCTTCCGCGAAGAGTATTACGTCAAGAACAAGAAGCCTCGCGAAGGCACGCCCGAGTTCGATCAGTGGATGACGGAAATGGAGAACGTGTCGGGCAAGGCCGAGGTGATCATCGGCAAGCAGCGCCATGGCCCGACCGGGACGGTGGAGCTGGCCTTCGAGGCGCAGTTCACGCGCTTCGGCAACCTCGCCCAGGAAGACCGCCTGCCGGAGAGGATGTGACGGGCGATTTCGCGGGCGGCCGGCTGACGATCGACCTAGGCGCGCTCGCGGACAACTGGCGCACGCTGGCGGCGGTCTCGCCCGACAGCGAATGCGCCGCCGTCGTAAAGGCGAACGCCTACGGGATCGGCACGGCCGAGGCGACGCGCGCGCTGGCCGCCGCGGGCGCGAAGACCTTCTTCGTCGCGCACCCATCCGAGGCGTGCGCCGCCCGGGCCGCGGCGCCCGACGCGATGATCTATGTCCTGAACGGCCTGCCTCCCGGAGCCTGCGACCTGCTCGCCTCGCTGCGTGCGCGGCCGGTGCTCGGCTCGCAGGAGGAGATCGAGGAATGGGGGGCCTTCGTGCGCGCCGCCGGCGCCGACGAGGCGGCTGCGATCCATGTCGACACCGGCATGACGCGCCTCGGCCTCTCGCCTGACGACGCGCGCGCGCTGCTGCCCGGCGGGCTCGGCTTTCGTCCGGCGCTGCTCATGAGCCACCTCGCCTGCGCGGACGAGCCCGAACGGCCGGAGACCGAGGCCCAGCGCGCATTGTTCGCCGAGCTTCGGGCGCTGCTTCCGGAAACGCCCGCAAGCCTTTCCAACTCCGCCGGAACGCTGCTGGCGAAAACCTCCGGCGGCGACCTCGGTTTCGACCTGCGCCGGCCGGGCGTGTCGCTCTACGGGTCCATGCCGATCGAGGGCCGCGCCTCACCGCTGAAGCCGGTCGTGCGGCTCGAGGCGCGTGTCATCCAGGTGCGCGAGGCCGCGGCGGGGGACCCGGTCGGCTATGGCGGGGCGGAACGGGTGAAGCGCGCCTCGCGGCTCGCGATCCTGTCGCTCGGCTACGCCGACGGCATCTTTCGCGCCTGCGGGTCGGAGGACGGCCGCCCCGGCGCGACGGCCTTCGCGGGACAGGTCCCCTGCCCCTTCGTCGGCCGCATCTCCATGGACCTGATCGCCGTCGACGTCACGGACGCGCCGTCCGTGAAGCGTGGGGACTGGATCGAGATCCTCGGCGATCATGTCGGCGTCGACGACCTCGCCCGCGCCGGCGGCACGATCGGCTACGAGGTGCTGACGAGCCTCGGGCACCGCTACGAACGCGTCTTCGTGAAATGATTTCCACTCTTGCCGTTCGAGGTGCGCGTAGCCTAGCTTTGCGAGAACAAAGCGAGAAAGGATCGGCGATGCGTTCGATGTACGAACCCGGCTTCGACTACGACGCTTATGTGCGCGAACTCGTCGCGACGGGCCGATACGACAACGAGAGAGATGTCATCAGAACGGCTCTCCGACTGCTACATGACGAGGAGACCATCCGGACCCAGCGTCTTGCTGAGTTCGAAGCGCTGATCGAGCCCTCGATCGCCGAACTCGACGCGGGCAAGGGAATTCCGATCGAAGAGGTGCGCGCGCATCTTGACACCCGCGTCGAAGCGGCTCGCCGGCGCCGCGACGCAGCGGAATGAACGTCAACTTTGCGCCGACCGCAGCGAACGATCTCGCAAGCATCCGGATCTATCTAGACGAAACGGGCTCGCTGCATGCCGCCGCAGTGATCGCCAGACTTCTGGACGCCTGCGACAGGCTCGCGATTTTGCCTGACCGCGGCTTCCCGTGGAGGCTGTCGTCCGGGCGGATCGTCAGGCGGTTGACCGTGGATCGCCACTTCATCTTCTACGAAGTGGATAACAAGCACATCAGGATTCTACGAATACTGCACGCGCACCGCGATCTGCGCGATATTTTCCGCCTGGACGAGCCCGATGAAGATTGAAGAGTTCGCTCGTTTAACTCAGTGCGAGCATGACCGCCTCGGATATCGCTTGGGATGGCGAATTCTGACTTGCCCCACACGAAATATGGATACGGCGCGACTAATGCTTATCGCGCTGAATCCCGGTGGAAGTTACCCAGAGGCGCCGAAGATTTCAGTTGAGGACGGCAACGCCTATGAACGCGAGAGTTGGAAAGGACAGCCACCTGGAACACAGCAGCTTCAGAAACAGGTCATCCGGATGATCGATCTGTGCGGTCAACGACCCGCTGATATCTTAAGTGGATACTTTGTACCGTTTCGATCGCCAGGTTGGAACGATTCGGATCAAAAAAAGGAGGCAATCCGTCACTCAAGGCCTTTCTGGAGTTCTTTATTATCAGCTTCTCCGGCGGAGTTGATCATCTCGTTCGGCCATCAAGTCGCGAAAAAGCTAGAAAACGTCGACTATAAAAATCCTCTGACGGTCCGCTCCGCAGGCTGGGGCACAATGGAAATCAGGGCATTTCAGCTTGGTCGATCCAAAAAGTTGATTTCGCTGCCACATCTTTCACGTTTCGGACTGTTCAATCGAGCGAGATCCGAGGCCGCCTTTTGCGAGGCGCTTCAAGCGTGCGGATGGCCGTCGTAGACCTGATGGCCCGCCCAAAGCCCAATTTCGTCTGCCAGGCCTGCGGCGCGGTCTCGTCGCGCTGGCAGGGCAAATGCGAAGCCTGCGGGGCGTGGAACACGCTGGTCGAGGAGGCGTCCGCCGCGCCCCTGCCGGGGTCGGCGTCGCGGGCGCTCGGGCGCGGACGCGTCGTCGTGCTGGAAGGCCTGTCCGGCGCGTCCGACGAGGCGCCGCGGCTGCCGTCCGGCATCGCCGAGCTCGACCGCGTCACCGGCGGCGGCTTCGTGTTCGGCTCTGTGCTGCTGCTTGGCGGCGATCCCGGCATCGGCAAGTCGACGCTGCTGATTCAGGCCTCCGCCGCGCTCGCCCGCGCCGGACACCGTGTGGTCTACGTCTCGGGCGAGGAGGCGGCCGGACAGGTGCGGCTTCGCGCCCAGCGGCTCGGGCTCGGCGATGCGGCTGTCGCGCTCGCGGCCGAAACGAATGTCGAGGACATCCTCGCCACTTTGAAAGACGGCGCTCCGCCCCGCCTCGTCATCATCGACTCGATCCAGACGCTCTGGACGTCCCAGGTCGAGTCCGCGCCGGGCACGGTCACGCAGGTCCGCGCCTCGGCGCAGGCCCTCATCCGCTACGCCAAGACGACCGGCGCCTGCGTGGTGCTGGTCGGGCACGTCACCAAGGACGGCCAGCTCGCCGGGCCCCGCGTCGTCGAGCACATGGTCGACGCGGTGCTCTCCTTCGAGGGCGACAGCGGCCGCGACTTCCGCATTTTGCGCGCCCAGAAGAACCGCTTCGGTCCGACCGACGAGATCGGCGTGTTCGCGATGACGGGCTTAGGCCTCGAGGAGGTGAAGAACCCTTCGGCCCTGTTCCTCGGCGACCGCGAGGCCGACGCGCCCGGCACGGCGGTGCTCGCCGGGCTCGAGGGTTCGCGGCCGATCCTAGTCGAGATCCAGGCGCTGGTCGTGCCCTCGACGCTCGGAACGCCGCGCCGCGCGGTCGTCGGGTGGGACTCCTCGCGCCTCGCCATGGTGCTGGCGGTTCTCGAGGCCCGCTGCGGCGTCCGGCTCGGCGCGCATGACGTCCATCTCGCCGTCGCGGGCGGCCTGCGGGTGCAGGAGCCGGCGGCCGACCTCGCGGTCGCCGCTGCGCTGGTCTCCTCGCTCGTCGGCGCGCCGCTGCCGGTCGACGCGGTGTTCTTCGGCGAGATCGGCCTGACCGGCGCTGTCCGCGCGGTGGCGCATCCCGGCCCGAGGCTTCGCGAGGCCGCGCGCCTCGGTTTTGCGCGCGCCGCGCTTCCCGCGGCGGCGGAGGACGCAGCGAAGGAGGCCGGCGTCAAGCCGCTCGCCGTCGCCTCGCTCGACGCGCTGGTGGCGCGCCTTGCGGCCCGCGCGGATCAGGCCCAGATGAAAGGCGGGTGACGCCCGCGCCCGCCCGCTGTATAGAGACCGCGCGTCCGCGAGGCGCGTCAGTCAAGAGTCCGGTCCGGCCGACCAATCGATGACCATCACGCTCCTCGACGTCATCCTGATCGCCGTCATGGCGATCTCGGCCCTTCTTGCGATGGTGCGCGGTTTTACGCGCGAGGTGCTGTCGATCGCGTCCTGGGTGGCCGCGGCGGTCGCCACATGGTGGTTCTTCGAGCCGGCCCGCGCCCTCGCCCGCGAGCATATCAAGTTCAACCCGCCGCAGCTGGTGGACGGCGTCGCTGCCGCCTCCATCTTCATCGTGACGCTGCTGGTGGTCTCCTTCATCACCATGAAGATCTCCGACGCGATCCTCGACAGCCGCGTCGGTCCCGTCGACCGCATCCTCGGCTTCGCCTTCGGCGCGGCGCGGGGGTTGCTGCTGGTCGTCGTCGCCTTCATGTTCTTCACTTGGCTGGTGCCCGAAAAGGGCCAGCCGGAGTGGTTCCGCACCGCGCAGTCCAAGGCGGTGCTTCAGGACGCCGGGGACAAGTTGTTGGCGATGTTGCCGGAAGACCCCGAAAGCGCCATCTTGCAGAAGCTTAAGCGCCGGGACGGAACCGGCGACGCGGCGAATTCCGGCGCGCCGACGGCCCCGCCGGACGAGGCTGCCCCAGACGCAAACCCTGCGGACAAGCAGGGAATCGACAAACTGCTCGAGCAAAACGAGAAGCCGCGTCAGTAACGGCCCTCCGGCAGGACGGGCTGCGTTGAGAGAGCATTGCGGGAATTGACCGCTTGATGAGCGATCCCGCCGGAGCCGCCATGAACAAAGCTTTGCTGGACGACGCTTCCCTCGAGGACGTGTTCGACCTCAACGCCGATCGACTGCACGAGGAGTGCGGCGTCTTCGGCGTGTTCGGACATCCCGACGCCGCCGCGCTGACGGCGCTCGGGCTACACGCCCTCCAGCACCGCGGGCAGGAGGCCTCCGGCATCGTCAGCCACGACGGCAAGCGCTTTCACGCCGAGCGCCGCCTCGGCCTCGTCGGCGACCACTTTTCCGACGCCCGCGTCATCGCCCGGCTGCCCGGCCGCGCCGCCATCGGCCACAACCGCTATTCGACCACCGGCGAGACGATCCTGCGCAACGTCCAGCCGCTGTTCGCCGAGCTCGACGCCGGCGGCCTCGCGGTCGCGCACAACGGCAACCTCACCAACGCCCTGACGCTGCGCCGCGAGCTCGTCCGCGCCGGCGCCATCTGCCAGTCGACCTCGGACACCGAGGTCATCCTCCACCTCGTCGCCCAGTCGCGCCGCCCACGCATCATCGACCGCTTCGTCAACGCGCTGCGCGAGATCGAGGGCGCCTATGCGCTGGTGGCGCTCACCACCAAGAAGCTGATCGGCGCGCGCGACCCGCTCGGCATCCGCCCGCTGATCCTCGGCGAGCTCGACGGCTGCTACATTCTGACCTCGGAGACCTGCGCGCTCGACATCATCGGCGCCAAGTATGTCCGCGACATCGAGAACGGCGAAGTCGTGGTCATCTCGGAGACCGGCATCCAGTCGCTGAAGCCGTTCCCGCCGCAGCGCATGCGGCCGTGCATCTTCGAGTTCGTGTACTTCGCCCGGCCGGACTCGGTCGTCCAGGGCAAGTCGGTCTACGAGGTGCGAAAGCGCATGGGCGTCGAGCTCGCGCGCGAGTCCATGCCGGAGGCCGACGTCATCGTGCCGATCCCGGATTCGGGCGTGCCGGCCGCGATCGGCTTCTCCCAGGAATCGGGCGTTCCGTTCGAGCTCGGCATCATCCGCAACCACTATGTCGGCCGCACCTTTATCCAGCCGACGCAGGGCGTGCGCGAGCTCGGCGTCAGGATGAAGCATTCGGCGAACCGCAGCCAGGTCGCCGGCAAGCGCATCGTGCTGGTGGACGACAGCCTGGTGCGCGGCACCACCTCGCTGAAGATCGTCAAGATGATGCGCGACGCCGGCGCGACCGAGGTGCATTTCCGCCTCGCCTGCCCGCCGATCAAGTTCTCCGACTTCTACGGGATCGACACGCCGGAGCGCGAAAAGCTGCTCGCCGCGAACCACACGGTCGAGGAGATGTGTGAGTTCATCGGCGCCGACAGCCTCGCCTTCCTGTCGGTCGACGGCCTCTACCGCGCCATGGGCTATGACGGCCGCGACGACATGCGCCCGGCCTTCACCGACCACTGCTTCACCGGCGACTACCCGACCCCGCTCACCGACCTCACCGACGCCGCCCCGCGCCAGCTCTCGCTGATCGCCGAGGCGAGCTGAGCTCTTCTCCCTCTCCCCTTGCGGGAGAGGGTCGGGGTGAGGGGTGCGGGCGGCGCCCCTTCCTGAGAAGGCGCCGCCCGCACCCCTCATCCGGCCGCTTCGCGGCCACCTTCTCCCTCAAGGGGAGAAGGGAAGCGCGCCAGCTCCCTTCGAGAGCCTCAGATGTCCGACTCCAAACCCCTCGCCGGCCGGATCGCCGTCGTCACCGGCGCGACGCGCGGGATCGGCAACGCGACCGCCCTCGCGCTCGCCAAGGCCGGCGCGCACGTCGTCGCCACCGGACGCACGCAAGGCGGGCTGGAGGAGCTCGACGACGAGATCAAGGCCGCCGGCGGCTCGGCGACGCTCGCCCCATTCGACGTCACCGACTACGAAGCGATCGATCGGCTGGGCGCGGCGCTCTACCAGCGCCACGGCAAGCTCGACATCCTGGTCGGCAACGCCGGCGCGCTCGGGCAAATCTCGCCGCTCGGCCATATCGAGCCGCAGGATTTCGAGAAGACGCTTGCGATCAACCTCACCGCCAACTGGCGGCTGATCCGGTCGCTCGACCCGCTGCTCCGGGCCTCGGACGCCGGCCGCGCGGTGTTCGTGACGTCGGGGGCAGCGCACAAGGAGCGCGCCTATTGGGGCCTCTACGCCGCGACCAAGGCGGGGCTCGAGGCGCTCGCGCGCGCCTATGCAGCCGAGACGCGGAACATCACGCCGGTGCGCGTGATGCTCGTCAATCCGGGTCCGCTCGCGACCGCCATGCGCAAGAAGGCGATGCCGGGCGAGGACCAGTCGACGCTGAAGACGCCGGCCGACCTCGCCCCGAAGATCGTCGCGCTCTGCGCCCCGGACTGGAGTGAGAGCGGCAAGCTCTACGATTTCCCGACCGACAGCGTGAAGAGTTTTCGCGCGCCGGAGTGAGCGCGGGCCGTCATGCCCGGCGGGCCCGCGTCGGGCGTGGGAACCGATAGAGCGCCGCCCTCTCCGCTCGTCGTCCTCCGGCTTGACCGGAGGACCCACGTTTGGCGTCGCGCTCGACGCCCGGCGTGGATGGTCCGGTCAAGCCGGACCATGACGAAGCGTTTCATTCCGAACGAATGACGAAGGGATCCGCCGCGCCTACTTCGGCGCGAACTTGCGGAACTTCACCACGTCCGTGGTCGTGTTGAGCGACTGTCCGGTCGCGAGCTTGGTGGCCATCTTCGTGCGCAGCGCGAAGCCGCGATACTTGCCTTCCGCCGCGACGTAGATCGTCTGGGTCGAGGTGGTCGAGAACCCGCCGAACTTGTCGACGAACTTGGCGATGATCTTGCAGACCTTGAACTTTCCGACCTTCGACTTCAGGCTTTCGACGCCGACGAACTTCCACGTCGCCTGCCGCGACGAGGTCAGCGAGCCGGCGCCCTTCGTCGTCGTGGTGACCTCGTACTTCTGCTTGTACGTGTCGCCCTCGCTCTGGTTGATCGGCTGGCGGCCCGCCGGGTCGTACGTCGTCTCGGAGTCCTTGCTCTTCGACGCGATGATCAGCAGGAAATCGGGCGTGATATCGAAATACCCGGCGATCACGCCCTCCGACTTGCCCTTGGCGTCGAACGTCTCGGTGTCGACGCGGAGCGCATCGACGCCGTTGAACGTCGCGCCGCCTTTGCCGGTGTTCACGGAGCGGAACGTCATCGCCTCGCCGTCGCCGCTGATCTTCGTGTCGTAGTCGACGACGGCGCCCTTGGCGTAGAGACCTTGATTGAAGCAGGCGCTCGAAGAGCCGGCGGCGGCGGACACTTCGGCGCGGACGCCCGATGCGAAGGACGCGGCGACCGCGATCGCGCCCACGGCGCTCACAAAGATAACGCTTCTCATGATGCTTTCCCCCGGGCGGCCGCTCGTTAAGTCGACGGCGCCGCATTACTAGACGGAGCCGGGCCTAACCGGATTCCCGAGAGAGCGAAAGAGGTACGATCTTGTTGTCGTCCGACCGCGTCTTTCAGGCGTCAGGTCATTTAACTGCACTATTGTCAACAGCCGGAAAATCTTCCGACGAATGCGCTCCGCCGCTCGGGCGCAGATCGCCCGGCGAGCCCTGCGATTCGCCCTCGTCGAAGGCGAGGCCATCCCGTCGCCGGAATATCGGCCGAACTAACCCTTCTTGCCGTAGGGATTCTCCGCGGTCCGGAAGGTCAGCCGGATCGGCGCGCCGGGCAGGTCGAACGCCTCGCGAAGGCCGTTGACCAGGTAACGGACATAGGAGGCCGGAAGCTCGCTGGTGCGCGTGCCGAACAGCACGAAGGAGGGCGGGCGCGCCTTGGCCTGCGTGGCGTAACGCAGCTTGATGCGCTTGCCGGCGACCGCGGGCGGCGGATGGCGGGCCAGCGTCGCCTCGAGCCAGCGGTTGAGCGCCGCGGTCGGGATGCGGCGGTTCCAGACCTCGTGCGCCCGGACAACGGACCCCATCAGCCGGTCGACGCCCTCCCCGGTCTCGCCGGACAGCGGGGTCAGCTCCGCGCCCTTCACCTGCGGGAGCAGCCGGTCGAGCTTTTCCCGCGCCTCCGCCAGGCCCGGACCGCGCGCCTCGATCAGGTCCCATTTGTTCAGCCCGATGACGAGCGCCCTGCCCTCGCGCGCGACGAGGTCCGCGATCGACAGGTCCTGCTTCTCGAAGGGCACGGTGGCGTCGAGCAGCAGCACGACGACCTCGGCGAACTTGATCGCGCGGATGGCGTCGGCGACCGACAGTTTCTCGAGCTTCTCGACGACCCGCGCCTTCTTGCGCAGCCCCGCGGTGTCGACGAGGCGGATCTTGTGGCCGCGCCAGTCGAGGTCGACGGAGACCGAGTCGCGGGTGATGCCGGCCTCTGGGCCTGTCAGCATGCGCTCGTCGCCGACGAGACGGTTGACGAGGGTAGACTTGCCCGCGTTCGGCCGGCCGACCACCGCGATCCTGAGCGGGGCGTCGGGAGACGGCTCGCCGTCCTCCTCGTCCTCGTCTTCCGGCTCGGGGAAATACGGGACCAGCGCGTCATAGAGATCGCCAAGCCCTTCGCCGTGCTCGGAGGAGATCGGCAGCGGGTCGCCGAGGCCGAGCGAATAGGCCTCGGAGGCGGCGGTGATTCCGGCCTTGCTCTCGGCCTTGTTGGCGAGCAGCACGACCGGGCGGCCGGACTTGCGAGTGAGCGCCGCGAAGCGCTCGTCGTCGGCGGTGAGCCCGGCGCGCGCGTCGATCATGAAGAGGACGACGTCGGCGGCCGCGATCGCGGCCTCGGTCTGCTGGCGCATGCGCGCCTCGAGCGACCCGCCCGCGGCGTCCTCGAGTCCCGCCGTGTCGACCACGCGGAAGGTGAGGTCGCCGAGGCGGCCTTCTCCCTCGCGACGGTCGCGCGTCACGCCCGGCATGTCGTCGACCAGCGCGAGGCGCTTGCCGACGAGCCGGTTGAACAGCGTCGACTTGCCCACATTGGGTCGGCCGACGATGGCGAGCGTGATGTTCTGTCGAGCTTCTGTCACGCGGTCCTTCCCGGCGACGGACCCGCCGGGAGGGTCGGACGACCCGCCGGGCGGACGATCAGGCGATGTTGGCGTTCGGGCTCGGCAACGCGCTCAGCGGCTGCGGAACCGTATCCGGCGGCGGAGGCGCGACCTTCGGAACGGGACGACGCTCGCCCGGCAGCGGCGTCTCCTTCTCCTCGAACGGATTGAGCTTGGAGAGGCTTTCGCAGCCCGCCACGGACCCGAGGACGCCGAGCGCGAGCGCGACGCGCAGCATCTTCGACCCGAACGACTTGGACACAACACTCATCACGGCGATCACGAACTCCAGCTAACCGGCCCCCGGGCCGTGAACGTCTCAGTTTGTCGGCTTGGCCGCAGGCGCGGCGGGCGCCGGCGGCAGGACCGCAAGCATCAGGTCGGCGCGCTGCCGGACGTTGCCGACGGCGTCGGCGTCGGAGACCACCCCCTCGAACTGGCGACGGGCCTCCGCCATATCCCCCGCCTTGTAGGCCGCGAGCCCAAGCGCCTCGCGCGCCAGCGAACTCCACGCGCCGTTCGCGCTGGCGAGCGGCTCGACAAGCTTGCGCACGTCCTCGCGCGAGCCGGCGTCCACCGCGACATAGGCGCCGCGCAGGCGCGCCACGTCGCGCAGCATGGCGTCGGCCGAACCGTCTTCGGCTATCGACTGGTAGAGCCGGAGCGCCGCGGCCTTGTCGGTCTTAGCGATCTCGTCGGCCTCGCGCAGCCGCGCCACGGACTTGTACCCGGCCGGCCCGCTGGTCCCGATCTCGGCGAAGGCCTTGCGAGCCTCGTCCGCCTTGCCGTCGGCCGCGAGCCTCGTCGCCGCCTGGTACCGGTCGCCCGCCTGCGAGGCCTCGCGATGCTGATAATACTGGTAGCCGCGCCAGCCGCCGACGCCCGCAACGACGAGCGCAGCCAGAACCAGCACGGCCGTCCCGTACCTGTCCCAGAACGCCTTCAGGCGGTCGCGTCTGAGGTCCTCGTCGACCTCGCGGAAAATATCGGCCATCGAACCCGTTCAGACGTCACAAAGCATTGCGCGCGGAGCCTCCGGCGCGCGGAGGCGCACCATAACGACGCGGCGGCGCCCCCGCAAACCCTTTGGATCACATTCCGAAGGCGGGCTTGCCGATCAGCAACGGGTGCAGGAACGCGCCGAACAGCAGGAAGGCGGCGGTGCCGATGACCGCGGCGATCACGTCGTTCTGCCAGGAGGCCGGCCGCGCCGGCGCGCCATGCGCGCGCTCGTCCCGCTTGAGCGCGATCCGCGCGACCACGCCATAGGCGAGCAGCGAGCCGAAGAGGATGACGCTGGCGAGGTCGCCGTTGGCGATGAGATGCGCCGTCGCCCACAGCTTCAACCCCGCGAGCATCGGATGTTTCGCCTTCGCCCGGATGTGGCCCGGCAGATGGGCCGAGAAGATCAGGACGAAGGCCGGCCACACCAGCAGCGGCGCGAGGTGGCGGGTCCAGACCGGCGGCGACCACAGCTCGACGTAGGGCGCCGTCCGCCAGCCGAGGACGATCAGCACGAGGCCGATCAAGGACACGAGCGAGTAGAGCCCCTTATAGGGCCCCTCGCCCAGCCGGGCGATCAAGCCTGCCCGGACGCCGCGTGCTCGCGTGAAGAGATGCGCTCCGATGAAGACGGCGAGGCCGAGGACGAGAAGGAGCATCGCGGGGCTCTGGTAGGTTGGAAGGGTTCGAAGCTAGCCGAGGACGTTCCGTTAATCCATATCCGCGCTGTGATTCGACTCCTAACCCTTGCGGCGCCACACTTATTTCCGCGCCTGTGGCGGTTCGGGCGTCGGGGGAAAGAAAGATGAAAGGGCGTGCGTTCGCGTTCGCGGTTCTGTTTGCGCTTGCGGCCTGGCCGGCGACGGCCTCAGCAAGCGTCGTGGCGATGGTGAGTCTGTCGGCGCAGCGCGTCGACGTCCTGGTGGACGGCTCCCACGCCTATTCCTGGCCGGTGTCGACGGCCCGCAAGGGCTATGTCACCCCGACCGGCAGCTTCCGCGCCCAGTGGACGGCGCGGATGTGGTACTCGCGCAAATACGAGATGTCGCCGATGCCGTATTCGGTGTTCTTCCACGGCGGTTACGCCGTGCATGGCACCAATTACGTGAGGTCGCTCGGCCGCCCGGCGAGCCATGGCTGCATCCGGCTGGCGCCGGCCAACGCCGCCCGGTTCTACGCGCTGGTGCGCGAATACGGGCTCGGCCGCTCGCGCATCGTCATCACGCGCTAAAGGCGCGCGGCCGCCCTTGACGCCGTGCGGCGCGGGGGCTTTCTGACCGCGCGATGGCTTACGCGGTCAAAGAGGTCTTCAAGACGCTGCAGGGCGAAGGCGCCCATGCGGGCCGTGCGGCGGTGTTCTGCCGCTTCGCGGGCTGCAATCTGTGGAGCGGCCGCGAGACGGATCGCGCCACGGCCGTCTGCCACTTCTGCGACACCGACTTCGTCGGCATGGACGGCGCCGGCGGCGGCAGATTCGAAACCGCCGAGGCGCTCGCCGACGCGATCGAGCGCGCCTGGGCGGGCTCGACCGGCCCGCGCTTCGTCGTGTTCACCGGCGGCGAGCCGCTGCTGCAGCTCGACGGCCCGCTGATCGGCGCGGTTCACGCGCGCGGCTTCGAGGTCGCGATCGAGACCAACGGAACCATCGCGGCGCCGGACGGGATCGACTGGATCTGCGTCAGCCCCAAGGCCGGCGCGCCGCTCGAGCAGAGACGCGGCGACGAGCTCAAGCTCGTCTTCCCGCAGGACGGAGTCGATCCCGAGACATACGCGAGCCTGCCCTTCGCGCATCGCTGGCTGCAGCCGATGGACGGAGAGGCGCGCGAGGCGAACACCGCGCTCGCCGCCGCCTATTGCATGGACCATCCGCATTGGCGGCTCAGCCTTCAGACGCACAAGCTGATCGGACTGCACTGAACGATGCACGAGTTGTCGAAACAGTTCCGCTTCGAGGCGGCCCATACGCTCGCGCGGTCGATCGACGCCGAGCCGAGCCGGCGCATCCACGGCCACTCCTATCGAGCGGAGGTCACCGTGCGCGGCGAGGCGGACGCCGAGACCGGGATGGTCGTCGATCTCGGCCTGTTCTCCCGCGCGCTGGCCGAAGCGCGCGACGGTCTCGACCACCGCTTCCTCGACGAGGTGCCGGACCTCGGCCCCGCCACGCTGGAGAACCTGTCGGTGTGGATCTGGCGGACCGTCTCGACGACCTGTCCGGGCCTCGCCAAGGTCACGGTCTTTCGGGACAGCGAGGGCGACGCCTGCAGCTACTTCGGACCGGCGAGGTGAGCGACGCGGCGCTCGTCCTGTTCTCCGGCGGACAGGACTCGACGACCTGCCTCGCCTGGGCGCTCGACCGCTATCGGCGGGTGGAGACGCTCGGCTTCGACTACGGCCAGCGCCACCGCGTGGAGCTCGACCGCCGCGCAGCGCTGCGCGAAGGGCTCGCGGCGCTGAAGCCGGAATGGCGCGAGCGGCTCGGCGATGACCATACGATCGCCCTGCCGGCGCTCGGCGAGCTGTCGGACACCGCGCTCACCCGCGACGTCGAGATCGCGCTCGGCGACAGCGGGCTGCCGAACACCTTCGTGCCCGGCCGCAACATCGTGTTCCTGACCTTCGCGGCGGCGCTCGCCTACCGGCGCGGGCTGAAGCGCATCGTCGGCGGCATGTGCGAGACCGACTTCTCCGGCTATCCGGACTGCCGCGACGATACGATCAAGGCGCTGCAAGTCGCGCTCAACCTTGGGATGGAAAGCCGCTTCGCGCTGGAGACCCCGCTGATGTGGCTCGACAAGGCCGAGACATGGGCGCTCGCCGAGCGCCTCGGCGGCGACAGGCTCGTCGACTTGATCGTCGAGGACAGCCACACCTGCTATCGCGGCGAACGCGGCGCCCGCCACGCCTGGGGCTATGGCTGCGGCGTCTGTCCCGCGTGCGAGCTCAGGGCGAACGGGTTCGTGCGGTATCGGGCTCGGACGGCATAGTTCGACTGGGTACTCTTAGCCGGCGAACGTCGCGGCATAGGCCTCGCGACTGAAGCCGACGAGGATCGCATCGCCCTGCTCCAGCACGGGACGCTTGATCATGGCGGGCTGGGCGAGCATGAGCCGGACCGCCTTCGTCTCGTCCATGCCGGACTTCTCAGCCTCGGGCAGCCCCCGGAAGGTGGTCCCTCCCCGGTTGAGCAGCTTCTCCCAACCGACCTTCGCGGCCCATCCCCTGAGGCGCGCTTCGTCGACGCCTTCCGCGCGATAGTCGTGGAAGCGGTAGTCGACGCCGCGCTCGTCGAGCCAGCGCCTCGCCTTCTTCATCGTATCGCAGTTCTTGATGCCGTAGATCGTGACCATTCTACATCCTGGCGATCGTCAGCGCGTTCCCGAGCGCCGCGCCGGAGGCGGTGTTGTCGAAGACGCACCATGTGCGGGCGCCGCTTGAAACGCTCTCGTCCAGCCGAGTGCGCAGCGAAGCCAGCGCCGCCTCGTCATAGTCCGAAAAATAGATCCGGGGCGAGCCGTGCCAGCGGTAATAGTCGAGCCCTCGCCACCCGGCGGGACTGTCAGCGCCGGGCGCGCGCGCCGGATCGGCCGCCACGCGGGCGACGCCGAGATCGGCCAGAGCCCGGTCGACCTCGGGCGTGAACCAGCTCCGATGCCGGGGCTCGATCGCGACAGGCGCGGAGAGGCGGGCGCCGAGCTCCGCGAAGAAGCCTGCCGCCGCGTCAACGTCGGCCGGCGAGGACGGCGGAAGCTGGAGCAGGAGGACGCCCAGCTTGCCGCCGAGCCCGAGGACCTGCGCCGAAAACGCATCGAGCAGGTCGCCGCAGTCGCGCAGCTTGCGCTCATGCGAGATCGACCTGGGCAGCTTCACCGAGAACCAGAAATCCTCCGGCGTCGCGGCCGCCCACCGCTGATAGGTCTGGAGCCGGTGCGGACGGTAGAACGACGAGTTGATCTCGACGACGTTCAGCCGCCGCGCGTAGCGCTCGAGGTGCGATCCGGGACCGGGAACCTCCGCGGCGTAGCGCGACGGCACGCTCCAGCCGGCGGTTCCGACGAGGAGACGCGCCTCCGTCCTTTCAGCCGCCACGGCCGGGGTCCGGCTCACTCCCTGCCGAGATAATCGAGCTTTCCGAGCGGGACGCCCTTGTGGCGCAGGATCCCGTAGGCGGTCGTGACGTGGAAGAAGAAGTTCGGCAGCGCGAAACCGAGCGCGTAGTCGATCCCGGTGAAGCGGCGCTCGCCGCCTCCCGTCTTCAGGATCACCTCGGCGCCTTCCCTGCCGTCGATCGCCTCGCGCGGCGCGGCCTTCAGGAAGTCGACGGTCTTCGCAATGCGGGCGTGCAGATCGTCAAAGGTCTGCTCGTCGTCCGGGAACGAGACGTTTTCGATCCCGCCGAGGCGCACCGCCGCGAACTTCGCCGTGTCGCTGGCGCGCTGGATCTGGCCGGGCAACGGATACATGTCGGGCGCGAGCCGGGCTTCAATCAAGGTCTGCGGATCGACGCCTTGCGCCTCGGCGAAGTCCTCGCCCTTCCGCAGAACCGCGTCGAGGTTGCGGAGACCGCGGAGGAAGACGGGGATGGTCAGGTCGTAGAGGGCGGTGGACATGGACGAACTCGCGCAGAGTTGGATCGGGCCCTTCAGATAGTCATCCCGCGCCGCGCCGGGCGCGCCTGAGCGCACGATCGCCCTTGCGGCGGTCCAAGCGCGCGGACCGCTATGCGTTTTCCACCCTCAAGACGCTTCGCAGCGTCTTTGATGAGAGGTGTGGCAGGCGATGGCCATTAGGTCATGCAATCACTCGGGCAGGCCCCAGTTTCGGTCTGGATCGTTCCGTCGATTTCCAGCCTCGGTGGGCACCACTTCTGAGTGCCGCCGCTGCCCATCGGAGCCCACCCAATCAAAGCTGACATGCCAACCGGTATTCTTCCCGCTGTTGCTTTTGTAACCAGTGACCCGCTTGTGCACCGTAATGCCGGCCAACTCCATCGAGCCTGATCCTTTGCCAATATTGGCGATAAACACTCTGTCGAGAAGGCGATGATCTGATAGGTCCTTCTCAACAATTAGGGACGGATCTTCAGCAGCCCGCTCTTTCCTTCTTCGCTCGGCGAGCTGCTCCCTTAGCATCGCTGATTCCGCGAGATAAATTTCTGCGCGCGGTGCGCCAGTAGGCGCACAGCCCTTTTTCATCGGTAAGCGTCCGTCCTTGTACGCTAATAAAATCGCAGTTGCCGCATCGGGACCAACCTCAAGAACGACGTCGATCCAATTACTCTGACGCATGTAAATATCTGCTCTCTCAGATTTCGACAGAATGCCTCCTTCGAGAACTAGCTTTCTTGTCTTTAGAGGCATGATGCCAGGCAAGTCGGCGAGGAAGTCCGTGAGAGTGCGCATTGACCGACCTGCAAAGACTGAACTGCAGTTTGAAGCTTTACTTTATCGGCTATCGATACTTGCCCTCAGCACACTCCGCTCCTCACTCCCACTCGATCGTGCCGGGCGGCTTCGACGTCACGTCGTAGACAACGCGGTTGACGCCCCTTACCTCGTTGATGATGCGCGTCGCCGTGCGGCCGAGGAAGTTCATCTCGTAGGGGTAGAAATCCGCCGTCATGCCGTCGACCGAGGTCACCGCGCGCAGCGCCAGCACGCGGTCGTAGGTGCGCCCGTCGCCCATAACGCCGACGGTGCGCACGTCGGTCAGCACGGCGAAGGCCTGCCAGATCTGATCATAGAGCCCCGCCTTCCGGATCTCCTCGAGATAGATGGCGTCGGCCTGCCGCAGCGTCTCGAGCTTCTCGCGGGTCACCTCGCCCGGGCAGCGGATGGCGAGGCCCGGACCGGGAAACGGATGGCGGCCGACGAAGGCCTCAGGCAGGCCGAGTTCGCGGCCGAGCGCCCTTACCTCGTCCTTGAACAGCTCGCGCAGCGGCTCGACGAGCTTCATGTTCATGCGCTCGGGGAGGCCCCCCACGTTGTGGTGCGACTTGATCGTGACCGAGGGGCCGCCGGAGAAGGACACGCTCTCGATGACGTCCGGATAGAGCGTGCCCTGGGCGAGGAAGTCCGCGCCGCCGATCTTGCGCGCCTCGTCCTCGAACACGTCGATGAACAGGCGCCCGATGGTCTTGCGCTTGACCTCCGGATCCTCGACGCCAGCGAGCTGGCCGAGGAACAGGTCGCCGGCGTCGACATGGACGAGCGGGATGTTGTAGTGGCCACGGAACAGCGAGACGACCTCGGTCGCCTCGTCCTTGCGCATCAGCCCGTGGTCGACGAAGACGCAGGTGAGCTGATCGCCGATCGCCTCGTGTATCAGCACGGCCGCGACCGCCGAGTCGACGCCGCCGGACAGGCCGCAGATCACCCGGCCGTCGCCGACCTGGGCGCGGATCTTCTCGATCGCCTCTTCCTTGTAGGCGGCCATCGACCAGTCGCCGGAACAGCCGCAGATGTCGCGGACGAAGTTCTTCAGCAGCTTGCCGCCTTCGGGCGTGTGGACCACCTCGGGGTGGAACATCAGGCCGTAGTAATGCCGGTTCTCGTCGGCGATGGCGGCGAAGGGCGCGTTGTCGGAGACGCCGATGATGCGGAAGCCCGGCGGCATGCGCGTGATGCGGTCGCCGTGGCTCATCCAGACGATGTTCTTGCTCTTGTCCTCCCAGACGCCGGTGAACAGGCGCGACGGCGCGACGACGTTGAGCTCGGCGCGGCCGAATTCGCGGTGGTGGCCGCTCTCGACCGCGCCGCCGAGCTGCTCGGCGAGCGTCATCTGGCCGTAGCAGATGCCGAGGATCGGCACGCCGCTGTCAAATACGGACTGCGGCGCGCGGGGCGTGCCCATTTCGGCGACCGAGGCCGGGCCGCCCGAGAAGATGACGCCCTTGGCGTGGAAGTCCCGGAAGGTCTCTTCGGCGAGATTGAACGGGGCGATCTCGCAGTAGACGCCGCTCTCGCGGATGCGCCGAGCGATCAGCTGAGTGACCTGCGACCCGAAGTCGATGATCAGGATTCTGTCGTGGCTGGGATCAGGCGTCATCGGATCGGGCGTCATGGCGCGTTCCGTACCCCGAACCCGCCGGGCGCCGCAACGGCGGCGTCGCATGTCAGCCGTGAAGAAGGCGCTTTGCGTCAGCCGGTCACAGCCGTCCGCCGCCGGGCGTCGAACCGTCGGAGGGCGCGGAATTCGGCTGCGCCGGCAGAGAGGAGACGCTGCAGATCGCGGGTGTCTCGGCCGCGAAGCGCGCGGAAAGCCGGCCGCAACCCCAGTCCTTCACGGACATCGGCACCAGCGTCGCCACGGTCACGCCGACGCGGTCGTTCGGGTTCGGGCCCCAGTTCACGAACCAGACCCAGTAGCCGAGCGTCGCGAGGACGAAGAGACCGATGAGCTGAAGAAAGACGCTGATGGTGCGCATGTGTCCGCCGCGGTGCCGCTCGCTCCCCGGGACAAGATGTCGTTCAGGGGGGTGGGGTCAAGCCCGGCGCAGGACGGCGACGAAGAAGCCGTCGGTGCCGGAGCGGCGCGGGCTTAGCAGAATCGCGCCCGACGGATCGGCGAAGCGCGCCAGCGACGGCAGTCCGGCCGCGATCGCCGCCTCCGCCGCCGGGACCTGCGAAAACTCCGGGCGGCGCGCGAGAAAGGCCGCGACGCGGTGGCCATTCTCGTCGGCCAGCAGTGAACAGGTGACGTAGACCAGCCGGCCGCCCGACTTAACGAGCGGCGCCGCGGCGTCGAGCGCCTGGTCCTGCTCGCTCATGCGGATCTCGAGCGCGCCGGGGCGCATCCGCCACTTGGCGTCGGGGTTGCGGCGCCACGTTCCGGTCCCCGTGCAGGGCGCGTCGACCAGCACGAGGTCGGCGCGGTCATGGAGGTCTGCGAGCACGTCCGCGCCGCGGCGCGGCGAGCGGATCTGGAGGTTGTGGACCCCCGCCCGCGTCGCGCGGTCGTGCAGCGGCGCGAGGCGGCGGATGTCGCTGTCGTGCGCGTAGAGCTGGCCGCGACCTTCCATCTGGGCCGCGAGCGCGAGCGTCTTGCCGCCGGCCCCCGCGCAGAGGTCGACCACCTGCTCGCCCGGCCCGGCGGCGGCGATCAGCGCCGCGAGCTGCGAGCCTTCGTCCTGCACCTCGACGAGCCCCTTCAGATGCGCGGGTTCCGCCTGCACGGGCGGACCGCGCCCGTCCGAGGTCAGCGGCACGCGAAGCCCGAGCGGAGACAGCGGCGTCGCCTCGGCCCTGAGATGGGAGAGCGCCTGCAGGGCCTTGTCGCGATCGCCCTTCAGCGCGTTGGCGCGCAGGTCGAGCGGCGCGCGCTGCGCGAGCGCGGTGCCCTCCTCCGCGCGCTCGTCGCCGAACGCGGCGGCGAAGCGCTCGTCGAGCCATTCGGGATAATCGCCGCGCACATGCGCCGGCGCGCCGCCGAGCGAGGCGGCGGCCATCGCGGCGCGTTCCGCCTCGGAGGGCGGTTCGGGCGCATGCGCCGCGCCGGCGAAGGACGCCGCGATCTCCTCGGCCGACACGCCCCGCACGAAGGCGAGCGCGCCGAGAACCAGCGCGCGCGGCTCATCGGATCCCATCCGCCAGGCGATGGACGAGCGCGAGCGCAGCGCGTCGTAGACGAGGCTCGCGATCCGCGCACGGTCGCCGGAGCCGGCGAAGCGCCGGCTCGCGCCCCAGTCCTTCAGCGCCTGCGCGGCGGGGGAGCGGCGCTCCGCGATCGCGGTGAGAACCTCGATCGCGGCGAGCGCATGGGCGGCGGGGGTCATGAGGCTGGGTCGGGCTCCGGAAGGACGCCCGGCAGAAACGCCAGCGCGGCGGGCGATGCAAGCCCCGCCGCGCCGGCCGTGGCCGTCACAGGATGATGTTGTCGTCCGTGAACTCGGCGAGCGCCTTGTTCTTCAGCCGCACCACCGTGACGGGCTTCGCCGGGTTCGAGACGCCGTCGAGCGTGATGAGGACGTCGGCGCCATCCTGCTTGGCGTCGAGGCGAACGTTGCCCTTCTGGTTGTACTGGAAGGCCGAGACGTCGATCCGGTCGTCGGCGCCGAAGCCCGTGATGACGTCGGTCCCCTGCCCCGGACTGAACACGAAGACCTCCGCGTCGGCGCCCGCGGTGATCTCGTCGTCGCCGAGGCCGCCGATGATCAGGTTCCTGCCCGGCCCGCCGGCGATCGTGTCTTCGCCGTCGCCGCCGTCCACCGTGTCGTCGCCCGACCCAGCGTCGACGTCGTCGTCCCCACCGGCCGCGATGATGGTCTCGGCGGCCGAGCCGCCGTCCGTCGTCTCGCCCTCGTCGGAGCCGATCTTCGGCGCCGGCAGGCCGTCGGCGTAGAGCGCCGCGACGCCGCTGGAGCCATTCGAGCCGTAGACCTTGAGATAGGCGTCCCCAGGGAGCCGGGCAGAGTCGCTGTCGTCGGAGGACGGGAACGGCACGCCGGCGTCAAAGTACTGCGTGACGATCTCGTCTGAGATCGGCTCACCCTCGCCGTCGAAGTAGCGCACGATCTGCGTAACGAAGCCGAGCGTCGCCTTGTCGTTCCAGGCGACGGCGAAGCCTTTCTTCAACGGCAGGATCTCCGGGCCGACCTGACTGCCGACGAGGTCCTGGTTGACGATGAAGTCGGGACCGACGGGCTTGCCCTTCTTGTCGAACACCCGCGCGCGGATGTCGAAGTTCAGGTTGTTTCCGACGTCGTGCAGCGTCCAGGCGGCGACGTAGCCGCCGTCGTCGAGTTCCGCCCCCTTGACGCGGAACCCCGCGTAGCTCGACAGGAAGCTGAACGGCAGCAAAGCGGTCGAATTGACCTGAAACGGCTTACCGGTCTTGCCCTTCGCGTTGACCGGGACGCCTGTGATCTGGGCGTCCTTGTCGCGGAACAGCGCCACGGCGCCGCCGTCATAGGATGTGATCGCCTGCTCGTAGGTGGCGGCGCCGAGCGGCGCCGGGACGTCATCCTCGATGATCTTGGGCGACCCTGCCGGCTTTAGGGTCTTGGCGTTCATAACGATGAGGACCGTATCCTCGTCGTTGAAGCCCGGCGCGCGCCGCGTCACGGCCGCGACCTTGTCCTTACCGAGAAGCGCCATGTCGTGGACGAAGCTGGCGTTCTGCGAGGCCAGCACCGTTACGGAATTGCCGGCCTTGCCCTTCTTGGCGTCGATGACCGCAGCCTTGAGCGAGGCGCCGCCGGACTTCCAGAGCGCGCCGATCTTGTCGCCGCCAAGGTCGACGAACTTCGGACCGCCCTCGATGAAGCCCGCCTCGAGCTTCATCGGCTTGCCGTCCAGCCTGCCGTCGGCCCCGACGCGCTGGGCGTTGGCGGTTATGACGAAAGGCGAGCTCTGCATATTGGTCCAGCCGAGCAGCGCGCCCTTCTTCACGCCGATCGCCGAGAAGAAATGCTCGCTTGAGCTGTCGCCGGTTCCGGACTTCGGCTTCGTCAGTTGGCGGGGAGAGGTGGACGCGGCCGCTGCGGCCGGTGACTGCTCTTCGGCGGTCGCCGCCACGGAGCTCAATGCAAAGGCCGCGGAGCACAAAAGCGCGCCGATGCGAATCGATTTCAACGCCATGCAATATCCCCCCGAGGTAATCGGCGCGGGACATTGATGAAGAGCGCATCGCGAAGCAACGCGCGACGGTTAAAGTTTAAGCGAAATAAGTAATAGCACGTACTTAGAAAACGTGGCCTTACACGCGTCGATCACGCCAGCGTGTAAATCTTGAGCGCAAGGTAGAGCCAGAGCGCGAGCAGCACGAGCGCTCCCGAGGCGAACAGGCCGAATCGCGCCTTCAGGCGATTGCGGCCGGTGTGTTCGAAGGCGTGCAGATACCGCAGGGCCACGAACAGCCAGCTGAGCACGACGAAGGCGAGATCCGCCTGCCGGGTGACGAGCGCGAGAATGGCGACGACGTAGAAATAGAGCGGCAGCTCGAGCTGGTTGTGGAAGCAGTCGGAGACCTTGCGGGCGGGCTCCGGCCAGTCCGCGTTACGCGGCGAGCCCGGTCCGACCTTGATCTGGCCGGCCCGGAGCGCCGCGAACCGGGAGCGGCCCATCCAGACCGCGAGGACAACGGCGAGCAGCACCAGCACGAAGACCGGCGCGAGGATCATCTGCACGGACATGCGTTCAAGCCCCCGGCTGTTCCCGACGCGACGCCGGGCTGTCGCGAAGATGCTCCGCGCGACCCGCCCAGTTGGTCGAGGTGAGGCCGCTGCAAAGTCGTCGATCGGCGGTCACGAGCATGTCGCCGCGTGCTTCGGCAAGCGCCACATAAAGCGCGTCGTAGATCGTGACGTGACAGGCGTCGGCGATGTCAAAGGCCGGCTGAACGAGCGCATCCAGCGGCACAAGTTGGACGATGGCCGGCAGACCCGCCAACGCGAGCTTCGCGTCGGACGCAGACAGATCGCCGGCGCGCTTGCGCCGAAGCAAGCCTCTACCAACTTCGACATAGAGATGAGCCGGCGCAAGCAACGGATCATCGCTGGCCAGCACGTCTCGGGCGGCGGCTGAGTCCGGCTCCTCGACAAACCATTTGATGACGACGCTTGCGTCGACGACCGTCATTGTTCGTCGCGGTCGCGCCGGATCAGATCGGTGGAGTCTTCGTTCGTGGGCCTGGTGCGCGAACGGATGGCGTCGGCGAAAGCAAGCCGTTCCGAAACCGACATCATCTTCCCGGCGCCGCGCGCTTGCGCCGCGCCGACGACGCCGCGAGGCTTAGTGCTCGCGGCCAGCCGCTCAAGCGTCTCGCCGACCTCGTGTTTCGATTTGCGAACGGCCATCGCGCTGCTCCAGAGCGCGACAGCCTACCAAGCTAGGCCACGCTCGGATAGTTCGGGCTCTCGCGGGTGATGGTCACGTCGTGGACGTGGCTCTCGCGCAGCGAGGCGCCGGAGATGCGCACGAAGCTCGCCTTCTGGTGCAGCTCCTGGATCGTCGCGGCGCCGACATAGCCCATCGCCGCCCTGAGCCCGCCTGCGAGCTGGTGGAGCACGCCGCCGACCGGACCCTTGTAGGGAACCTGACCCTCGATGCCTTCCGGCACGAGTTTCAGGCGGTCGTTGACCTCGGCCTGGAAGTAGCGGTCGGCCGAGCCCTGCGCCATCGCGCCGACCGAGCCCATGCCGCGATACGACTTATAGGAGCGGCCTTGGTAGAGGTAGACCTCGCCGGGGCTCTCGTCGGTGCCGGCGAGCAGCGATCCGACCATCGCCGCGTCCGCGCCGGCGGCGATGGCCTTGGCGAGATCGCCCGAGAACTTGATGCCGCCGTCCGCGATCACCGGCACGTCCTCGCGCCTGGCGACCTCGACCGCCTCCATGATGGCGGTGAGCTGGGGCACGCCGACGCCCGCCACGATGCGGGTGGTGCAGATCGAGCCCGGCCCGATGCCGACCTTGATGGCGTCAGCGCCGGCGTCGATCAGCGCGCGCGTGGCGTCGCCGGTCGCGACGTTGCCGGCGACGATCTGCACCTCATTCGAGATGCGCTTGATGCGGGTGACGACGTCGAGCACGTGCTGCGAGTGGCCGTGGGCGGTGTCGACAACGACGAGGTCGCAGCCGGCGTCGATCAGCGCTTCGGCGCGACCGAAACCCTTGTCGCCGACAGTGGTCGCCGCAGCCACCCTGAGGCGCCCCTGCGCGTCCTTGTTGGCGTTCGGATTGGCGACCGCCTTCTCGATGTCCTTCACGGTGATCAGCCCGACGCAGCGATAGTCGTCGTCGACCACCAGCAGCTTCTCGATGCGGTGGGCGTGCAGCAGACGCTTGGCCTCGTCCTGGCTCACCCCCTCATGCACCGTGACGAGGTTCTCGTGCGTCATGAGCTCCGAGACCGGCTGGTTCGGATTGGTCGCGAAGCGCACGTCGCGGTTGGTGAGAATGCCGACGAGGCGGCCGGGCCGCCCGTTCACGCCGTCCTCGACGACCGGAATGCCGGAGATGTTGTTGGAGCGCATGAGCTGGAAGGCTTCGGCCAGCGTCGCCTTCGGGGCGATGGTGACAGGGTTCACCACCATGCCGCTCTCGAACTTCTTGACCTGGCGGACCTGCGCGGCCTGCTGGTCGGGATCGAGGTTGCGGTGGACGACGCCGATGCCACCGGCCTGCGCCATGGCGATGGCGAGGCGCGCCTCCGTCACCGTATCCATCGCTGAGGACAGGATCGGGATGTTGAGCGAGATCGTGCGGGTGACGCGGGAGCGGAGGTCCGCCTCGCCCGGCATGACTTCCGACAGGCCCGGCCGGAGCAGCACGTCGTCGAAGGTGAGCGCTTCCGTCACCAGACCGTAGTTCTCGATCCCGGCCATGCCGACCTCCTCGTTCGGGTGCGCGAAATGCGCCCGGCGCCGCCCGTCGGCGTCCGGCCCCTGCCGCGCGGCGGCCGCGCCCATGGGGGAAGTTGGCGCGGACCTTTAGCACGGGGGAAAGGCTGCGCAAATCAGCGATCCGCGCAATGCCGCCCCGATCAAGCGTCATCCCGGCCGAGCGAAGCGAGAGCCGGGATCGTCTTCAGGTCGGGCGCATCTTCCTGGACGCGATCCCGGCTCTACGCGGTTCGCGCCGCTTCGGCCGGGATGACGGCTCGCCCGCTCGCGTTCCGGCGTCCAAGCCCCTATATCCCGCTCATCCTCATGCCGACCTTTCCGAACACCCGCGTTCCAGCGCGTATCCTCGTCCCCCTGATCGTCGCCTGCGCCCTGTTTATGGAGAACCTCGATTCGACGGTTCTCTCGACGGCGCTGCCCGCGATTGCGCGCGAACTGAACGAAGACCCAATCGACCTCAAGCTCGCGCTGACGTCCTATCTGCTGAGCCTCGCCATCTTCATCCCCGTCTCCGGCTGGCTCGCCGACCGGCTCGGAGCGCGGCTCGTCTTCCGGGCGGCGATCGCGACCTTCGCGCTCGGCTCTGCGCTCGCGGGCTTCTCGCAGTCCATGCCGGAGATCGTGGCCTCGCGCATCGTCCAGGGACTGGGCGGCGCGATGATGGTGCCGGTGGGCAGGCTGGTCATCCTGCGGACCGTTCCGAAGTCGGAACTCGTCGGCTCGCTCGCCTGGCTGACGATCCCCGCTTTGATCGGCCCGGTGCTCGGGCCGCCGGTCGGCGGCTTCATCACCACATATTTCTCCTGGCGCTGGATCTTCTGGATCAACCTGCCGATCGCGGCGCTCGGGCTCGTGCTCGCCACGCTCTACATTCCGGACCTGAAGGAAGAGGAGCGGACGCCGTTCGACACGTCCGGATTCCTGCTGTCGGGCTTCGGCCTCGCGGCTGTCGTGTCCGGCTCGACCGCGCTTGGCCTCGATGCCCTGCCCCACTGGGTCGCCGGCGTGATCCTCGCGGTCGGCGCGCTGTCGCTGTGGGCCTATACGCGCCACGCGGCGCGCACGGAGCACCCGATCCTCGACCTGAGGCTGTTCGGAATCTCGACCTTCCGGGCGGCCATCGTCGGCGGCTCGCTGTTCCGCGTCGGCATCGGCGCCGCGCCCTTCCTGCTGCCGCTGATGCTGCAGATCGGATTCGGCCTCACCGCCTTCCAGTCGGGCATGCTGACCTTCGCCTCCGCGCTCGGCGCGCTCGTCATGAAGTTCACGGCGAAGCCTATCCTGCAGCGCTTCGGCTTCCGCACGACGATGATCGTGAACGCCCTCATCGCCGCGGCGCTGATGACGGCGCCGGCGCTGTTCACGCCCGCGACGCCATCGCTCGTGATGCTCGGCGCCCTGCTCGTCGGCGGCTTCTTCCGCTCGCTGCAGTTCACCTCGGTGAACGCCCTCTCCTACGCCGACATCGATCCCGCCCGCATGAGCGCCGCCACCAGCCTCGCGAGCGTCGCCCAGCAGCTGTCGCTGTCGGTCGGGGTCAGCGTCGCCGCGCTCGGCCTCGAATCGATCCTCGCGGCGCGCGGCGGAACGGCGCTCCAGGCCGGCGACTTTCCGATCGCCTTCCTCGCGATCGGGCTGATCTCGGCGTCGTCGGTGCTGGTCTTCCTGCGGCTCGCCCCCGACGCCGGCGAGCAGGTCTCCGGCCACGTCGCCCCACGGCCGGACCCCGTGACGGCGGCGCGGGAACGGGGCTGACGCTAGACATCAGAAATTGCATCGAATCATGCGTTTGCAACAGCGCGATCTACCCAATAATTCATTGTCTGATCATTATTGAAAATTGATTTGAGGCTTTTCAGTTTCTCTTTCTGCTGTTCACTTCCATTCCATTTTTGGCCCAGTATGCCGAGCGTCCTTACAATATATAGATTAACGCGATATCCGTACTGATCACTGGCTGGCAATATAGCAGAAAACAGCTGGTTGACGATGGACGCTCGATCCTGACTTTGCTCAATCCAGATTTGCGAGAGCGCGTCACTAGCCGAACGTCTGTTCGCTCCGGAAAATCTTTCGATGATGCTCGACGTCGCTTGCTGAGACTCGTCTGAACCCGCGTTTTGTGAGGCTATCTCCCCGATACCCGCTACTGATATCGCCTTACCTTGGACGCCAGCCCAAAAGGCGTCGAATAGAACCTCTTTTTGCTGAACCTGAAGCGGAACATCGGATGATTTTGTGTTCGCCTGTATTCCAAGCAAAGCTGCCAAAGCAGCGGGAGCTGCTATGCCAAGCTGAAACGCTTTGAGTGAAACAGTTTCATTGTTCCACAATACCCACACCGCGCCTACAACGGTGATCAACATCAGGCGGAAGATCCATCCAAATAGGGCTGCCATGCCGATATTTGAGCTAATGAAGGAATAGTAACTTCGGGCCGGATTTCCTGGTTCGGTGAAAAGCGCAACCAGTACTACCGCGGCGCCGCCGACAGCCCCGACAGCCCATTTCGATGCCATGGAATTGCCTTGTGAACTGGACCCCGCAGCCTCAAAAATAGAGCACGTAGAAATTGCTGAACAGATTCGTAGCAATACCTAGTTGCGTTTGCGGATAGATCTTTATGCTCGCTCAGCCCGGCCGGCGGGTCGGCTTGCCGGTCTCGTCATAGCTGACGACGTCCCAGGCGTCGGGCGTCTTCATGAGCGCCTCGAGCAGGCCGTAATTGTGCTCGTGGCCTGGGCGGATCGCGATCATCTTGCCGACGATCGGCATGCCGGCGAGCGCGAGGTCCCCGACAAGGTCGAGCGCGCGGTGGCGGACCGGCTCGTCGGGGAACCGCAATCCCCCGATCGCGTCCTTGCCCCAGAGCGCAGCCGTGTTCCCCGCATGCGCGCCCCGCAGCACCGGTTCGCGCCGAAAGAAGCCCACGATCTTTCCCGGCAGCGCCCACTTTAGGCGCCCAAAACTGCGCGAAGCGGCGAGCTCGCGCCGGAAGCTTTGCGCGTCGATCCTGCCCTCCCAGCGCAGCTGCCCGAAATGCGAGAGCGTCACCGCCGAGTAGATCCGGAACTCGGGCGCCGGCTCGGCGGTCTGCTTGTGGACGCCGTGCTGATAGCGCACCCGTTTGCGGATGCGGATGTAGCGGCGCCGGCGGTCCTGCTCGACGCGGCCCGCCTGCTCGATCAGCGCGCACCACGGCTCGGCGCTGCCGTCGAGGATCGGCAGCTCCTCGGCGTCGAGCTCCACCAGAGCGTTGTCGATGGCGGCCGCGGAGAGCGCCGCGAGCAGATGCTCCACCGTACGCACCAGCGGCCCCTCGCCGACCTGAAGCGCCGTGCAGAGCGGCCGCGAGCGACGGTTCGGCCACAGCGCCGGAACGTCGTGCGCGGCGCCTTTCAGCCGCCGCCGGAAGACGACGCCGTGAGCGGCCGGCGCCGGCGACACGCGAACCGTCACGGGCTTCGCGGTGTGCAGCCCGTGGCCCGAAGCCTCGAAGGCGGCGGCGACGGTCGCCTCGCGCAGCGGGCCGGGCGGGCCGGGGCGGCGCTCGTCCATCACGATGGCGTCCGGCGGCGCCAATCGGGCGCCGCCACGGGAACCCTCGCCGCCCCGGGCGCATTCCCCAGGCGGACGCGGGCGTCCGCATTTCGGGGCGCCGAAGACAGAACCGTGAACCGGAGTCGTCTCATGAACCGCATCTTCGCCGCCGCGCTCTGCGCCGCCGTCCTGTCGCCGGCCGCCGCGCTCGCCGCCGACACCTACGAGATACTGGGGAAGGACGGCAAGAAGATCGGCGACGTCACGCTGACGGAGGCTCCGACGGGCGTGCTGATCGACATCGAAGTCCAGCCCGGCGGCCTCACCGCCGGCAAGCACGGCCTGCACTTCCACGAAACCGCCGATTGCTCGGACGTCGGCCAGTACAAGAAGTCCGGCGCGCACGCCGGCCACGCCGAGGGCAAGCACGGCCTCCTGAACCCCAACGGCCCGGAGCCGGGCGACCTGCCGAACCTCATCGCGCTGCCGGACGGTTCGGCCCAGGCGGGGCTTTTCACCAACCTGATCAAGCTTGACGCACTGAAGGACCAGAACGGCAGCGCGCTGATCATCCACGCCGACAAGGACGACCACGTCTCCCAGCCGATCGGCAAGGCCGGCGACCGCGTCGCCTGCGCCGCGATCAAGTAGCCGGTCCGCCCGGCCCGCCGGGCCTGCGGAACAGCCGCGCGTCCTCCTGCCCGTCGCGGCAGCGGCGCGCGAGCGCCTGCCCGGCCTCGGGGTCGTCGAGCAGGCGGAAGAACTCCTCCTCGGTCAGCTCGAAATACTCCTCGTAATCCACCATCTGCGCGGCGACTGAGACCGAGATGTAATGCACGCCCGTCGTACGCTCGACGCCGAGCGAGAACTGCTCCTCCTGCGAGATCATCATGTCGTCGAACTGGAGGCGCGACGTGGTCATGCCGCTCCCCGGAATCCTGTGGCGAGGACGTAGAGCTCCGAAGAATCCTTCCGGCTCGCCGGCGGCTTGATGTGTTCGACCTTGGCGAAGTCGCGCTTGAGCGCCGCCAGCAGGTCGCCTTCGGTGCCGCCCTGGAACACCTTGGCGAGGAAGGCCCCTCCGGGGGCGAGCACCTCCGAGGCGAACAGCGCCGCCGCCTCGACCAGCGCGACGATGCGCAGATGGTCGGTCTTGCGGTGGCCGATCGTGTTCGCCGCCATGTCGGACAGCACGAGGTCGGCGGGACCGCCGAGCCGCTCCTTGAGCAGGTCCGGCGCCTTGTCGTCGAGGAAGTCGAGCTGGAAGAAGTCGACGCCGGGGATCGGCTCGATCTCGAGCAGGTCGATCGCGACGACCTTTCCGCGTCCTTCCGCCGAGCCCGAACGCTCGGCCGCGATCTGGCTCCAGCCGCCGGGCGCGGCGCCGAGATCGACGATCCGCTGATTCGGCTTCAGCAGCTTCTTTTTCTCGTCGATCTCGAGCAGCTTATAGGCCGCGCGCGAGCGAAAACCCTCGCGCTTGGCGGCCTGAACGTAGGGGTCGTTGAGCTGCCGGTTCAGCCACAGCGTCGAGGCGTGGCTGCGCTTGCGGGCGGTGCGGACGCGGACCTCGAGGCCCCGGCCGGCCCCGCCTCCGGCGGCCGCGCCGCCTCCGCCCCCGGGCTTGCGGCTCACCGTCGACCGCGCCGGCGCGGGCCCCGCCGCCGCCAGACGCCGTCCGCGCGCATCAGCTCGACCAGGATGCCCTCCCGCAGCCCGCGATCGGCGACCCGCAGCCGCGCGACCGGGAAGGCGCGCCGGATCGCCTCGAGCACCGCGCATCCCGCGAGCACCAGATCGGCCCTGTCGGGTCCGATGCAGGGGTTCTGGCAGCGCTGGTCGTAGGACATCTCCTTCAGGCTCTCGACGACACGGGTGACGTCGTTCGCCGCCATCCACTGACCGTCGACCAGCCGCCGTTCGTAGCGCGGCAGGCCGAGATGGACGCCCGCGATCGTCGTCACCGTGCCGGACGTCCCGAGGAAATGGATGTCCTTGAGCCCGGCCGCGAGCACGTCGCGTTCAGGAAAGGCGTCGAGCAGCCCTTCGACCTCCGCCACCATGAGTTCGAAGACTTCGGTCGAGACCTTTTCCCCACCATAGCGCTCGGCGAGCGTCACGACCCCGACCGGCAGGGAGACCCATGCGCGCATCGAGAGCGGCCCGGCGCCGTTCCCGTTCTTGCGCTCCAGCCAGACGACCTCGGACGAGCCGCCGCCGATGTCGAACAGGATGACGCCGCCGGCGGCGGGATCGGCGAGCGAGGCGCAGCCGGCGGCCGCGAGCCGGGCCTCGGTCGCGCGGTCGATGATCTCGAGCTCGAGCCCGGTCTCGTCGCGGACTCGGCTCAGGAAATCCTCGCCGTTCGACGCCTGCCGGCACGCCTCGGTCGCGATCAGCCTCGCCCGCGACACGCCGCGCGCCGCCATCTTGTCCCGGCACACGCCGAGCGCCTGGACGGCGCGGCCGATGGCGTCCTCGGATAGCCGACCGGTGTGGGCGAGGCCCTCCCCGAGCCGCACGATCCGGGAAAACGAATCGACGACGCGGAATCCGCGCTCCCGGTCGGGCCGGGCGACCAGCAGACGACAGTTGTTGGTGCCGAGGTCGAGCGCCGCATAGGTGGCGACCGCGGCGCGCGACTCGCGGGCTTCGTCGCTAGGCCGGCGGGCCGCATACAGTCCGGCGGCCCCAAGCGCTGACTGCGACGATCCGGCGTCCGCGAGGGGCGCGGCAGACTCGGTCAAGTTCGTTTCCTCGGGCGCTGAGCGCCATCTCGTGCGACGGCGGCGAGGCCCATTTTTATGAATGTGTCGTTGGGGAGTGTACCAGCGGCGACCGCTCCCGCAAGGCGCGCCGGCCGACGAGCCTTGCGCTCATGCGGCGCTTCCAAGGCGAACCGCTGCGCATGCACGAAAAAATCTCTGGATAAGATCACGGAAACGAGAGTAACGCGGCCGTGTTGACCTACCTTCCGCCGCTACGGCCGGATCGGCTTCGCGCCGGTCGCGCGGCGAACGAGCCCAATAAGAACAGTCGCCCAGGAGAGCGCTCTCATGATGTGGCAACAGGTTTACGACCCGTTCGGAAACGCGGTCGTCTCGACCCTCGTCGCGGCGATCCCGATCATCGTCCTTCTGGGCGGGATCGGTCTTCTCCACATGAAGGCGCACCATGCGGCGCTGGCCGGCCTCGCGGCGGCGCTCGCCATCGCCGTCTTCGCCCACGGCATGCCGGCCGACAAGGCGGGGATGACGGCGCTCTATGGCGCGGCCTATGGCCTGCTGCCGATCGGCTGGATCATCCTCAACATCATCTTCCTCTACCAGCTCACTTTGGAGAAAGGTTATTTCAAGGTCCTGCAGGACTCGATCGCCGGCATCACGGACGACCGGCGTCTGCAGCTCCTGCTGATCGCCTTCTGCTTCGGCGCGTTCTTCGAAGGCGCCGGCGGCTTCGGCACGCCCGTCGCCGTGACCGGCGCGATCCTGATCGGGCTCGGCTTCTCGCCGCTCGCGGCGTCGGGCCTGTCGCTCATCGCCAACACCGCCCCTGTCGCTTATGGGGCGCTCGGCACGCCGATCATCGCGCTGCAGGGCGTCACCGGCATTCCGCTGCAGGACCTCTCCGCCATGGTCGGACGGCAGTTGCCGTTCTTCTCCGTGCTGGTGCCGTTCTGGCTGATCGCGGCCTTCGCCGGCTGGCGCGGCATGATGCAGATCTTCCCGGCGATCCTGGTCGCGGGCGTCGCCTTCGCCATCCCGCAGTTCCTGGTCTCGAACTATCACGGGCCCTGGCTCGTCGACGTCGTCGCGTCAGTCGTCTCGATCGCGGCGCTCGCGGTCTTCCTGAGGGCCTGGAAGCCGCGCGAGATCTGGACCTCGGCGGACGGCTCAGCGCCGATCGCGGGCGACGGCGGAGCGGCCGCGCACAGCTTCGACGTTCACCCGACCTCCGTGGTGGTGCGCGCCTGGATCCCGTGGCTGATCCTGTCGGTCGTCGTGGTCTGCTGGGGCATTCCGGAGGTGAAGAAGTTCTTCGACAGCTTCGCGCTGGTGAAGTTCCCGGTCGCCCATGTCGACCAGCTCATCCAGCGCGTGCCGCCGGTCGTCCCCGCGCCGAAGGCCGAGGCCGCCGTCTACAACCTGAACTGGCTCTCGGCGACCGGCAGCGGCATCCTGGTCTCGGCCATCATCGCCGGCTTCGTGATGGGCTTCTCGCCGCTCGCGATGCTGCGTGTCTACTGGCGCACGCTCGTGCTCGTCCGCTACTCGCTGATGACCATCGCGGCGATGCTCGCGCTCGGCTTCGTCACCCGCTATTCGGGCGTCGACGCGACCTTGGGTCTGGCTTTCGCCAAGACCGGCTGGCTCTATCCGTTCTTCGGCACGCTGCTCGGCTGGCTCGGCGTCGCGCTGACCGGCTCGGACACCTCGTCCAACGTGCTGTTCGGCTCGCTGCAGAAGATTTCGGCGGAGCAGAACGGCCTGTCGCCGGTGCTGATGGCGGCGGCGAACTCGTCCGGCGGCGTGATGGGCAAGATGATCGACGCCCAGTCGATCGTCGTCGCCTCGACCGCGACGCGCTGGTACGGGCACGAGGGCGACATCCTGCGCTACGTGTTCTTCCATTCGATCGCGCTGGCCTGCCTCATGGGCTTCCTGGTGAGCGCCCAGGCCTATCTGCCGCCCTTCACCGACATGGTGATCCACAGCGCGCCGGCCGCCGCCGCGCCGTAGCGCAAGACAAGGCCTCTCCGGCCGCCTCGCGCGGCCGGAGAGATCGGCCGCGCGAGCTCGGATCGCCGGTCTTGCCCTTCACAGCCGGACCCGCTAGGAGAGCGTCATTCGTGACGGACTCGCCGGAACGGCGATCCGCTCGCGTGGGCCAAGCCTCGCGTGGGCGAAGCCCGGCGCTTTCACGAATTCCCCTGCTGGGGGATAGTTTAACGGTAGAACCGCGGACTCTGACTCCGCTAGTCCTGGTTCGAATCCAGGTCCCCCAGCCAACGCCTTCCTCGCTCACTCTCTCTTCCGCTTTGACGACACGCCGTCGAAGACGCTGTCGATATCCCTGTCGACGACGGGGCCGAGGACGCCCGTTCCAAGCGGAAGGTGCGTTATCTCACCCATGCCGAAGAACGTGAGCTGGGCCGCCGCATTAAGCTTGCGGCCCAGCTCCCAGCAGATGCGTCGCACTTGGACGCAGACTACGTCCGACGGGTCAAACGGGACGCGGAGATGGCTCGTGGCGCCTTCGTGGCGTCGAACCTCCGCCACGTTGAGATGCTTGCCCGACGGCGCGGTGAGCGACGGCACATCGGAACGGATGACCTGACTCAGGAAGGCGTGATCGGCCTCCTGCGCGCCGTTAATCTCTACGATCCCGCGCGTGGCGTCCGGCGCAGGCCGCGTGTCACCTCCAGAAACGCGGAAATCATCCGGGACTGGACACGGTCCTTCAGGCAAGCGATGTGGGCGTGGTTGAATATCTCGGCGTCGACGATGGGCAAGCTCCTGATCCGGTCGTCATTGATGTACTCCGCACTGGAGACGAATCCGAAGCCGACGCCGCTTGCGACCGCCTCTCGAACAGCCTCTCGACTTCCAATCTCCATGACGATCTTGGGCGCCACCCCTGCGGCTGACATGGCCTCTTCGCTGGCGCGGCGCGTGTTGGAGCCATGCTCCCTCGCCACCATCGGCTGCCCGTGAAGCTCTGAAATCGAGATGCCGATCCTGTCCGGAGCGAACAGGGGGTGGTCGCGCCGGCCAAACACGATGATCGCGTCTTCGCTGTACTGCGTCATCCAGAGCCGTTCGTCGTTCTCGACGTAGGCCAGCACCGCGACGTCAGCTTGAAATTCGAGAAGATTGCGCAAGACGACGTTCGAGTTGCCGACCGAGACCGAAATCTCGATCCCTGGGTAGCGCGCGTGAAACGCGACCAGCATCTCGGTCGCGTGGAAAGGACCGACGGCGCTCATTCGCAGGTGGCCGGTCCGCAGCTCCCGGCTCTCGGTCAGGAAGTGACGGGCGTCGGCTTCGTCGGCGAAGATCCGCCTCGTGATCTGCTGCAGATGGCGCCCGGCGTCCGTCAGCCGCATACGTCCGCCGGAGCGAACGAACAACTCGACCGAATACTCTTCCTCAAGCTGTCGGATCTGAGTCGTGAGGGTCGGCTGACTGACGTTCAGTTGGCTCGCGGCGGCCGTGACGCTCTCGGTGATGGCGACGGCATGAAACGAGCGGAGCTGGGTGTGCCGCATAGGTTTTTTATATAGCCGCGGAAAAAACTATCAATTGGACCATCGCCGCTCGGTCGGCTCCTATCCCCCGATAAGAAAAGCCAATCGGAGGGAGCGCTGCGATGACTGCGTCCTGGAAGTACTGCAATCCAGTAAATGTGACGTTCGGCGAAGATGCAGTCGTATCGATCAAGGCTAAACTCGCCGGCCGCGCCTACTGCCTGATCACCTACAACGATCATCCGTTTTTCGATGACATGGTCGAGGCGATCTCGCGCGAAGCAGGGACGCCGGCGGTCGTGGTCCGCGACGTCGAGCCCAATCCCAGCTTCATCGGGCTGCGAGCGGCCTGCAAAACATACGGCCAGGCGAAGCATGCGCCGGATGTGATCGTGGCCTTCGGCGGCGGATCGGTGATCGACACGGCGAAGGTGCTCGCCGCTTCCGGGGCGGACTTCTCGCGCGTCCAGGCCTTCCTAGAGGGTCGCGCCGGTCCGGAAACCTTGACCGCCACGCCGATCATCGCCGTGCCGACCACCTCTGGCACCGGCAGCGAAGTGACCTGCTGGGCGACCGTGTGGGACACTGAAGCAAAGAAGAAATACTCGCTCAACCGCCCGAACCTCTACCCCGAGCATGCGATCCTGGATCCCAGGGCCTCGCTCGCGGTTCCGCGGGGCCTGACGCTTTCGACGGGGCTCGACGCCCTCAGCCATGCGCTCGAGAGCATCTGGAACGTCAACGCCAATCCGGTGTCGGCCAACCACGCGGTTTTCGCTGCGACTGAGGTTCTTGACGCGCTTCCGAAGCTGCTGGAGCGGCTTGACGACGTCGGCCTGCGCGGGCGCCTCGCTCAAGCGAGCCTGTTCGCCGGGCTCGCCTTCTCGAACACGAAGACGGCGCTCGCCCATTCGCTCTCCTATTATCTGACGCTTCATCACGGCACGGTTCACGGCATCGCGTGCTCGTTCAGCCTGCCGGCCGTGATGCGGAGCGTGATCGGTCGCGACGAGGCCTGCGACGCGGCGCTCAAGCGGATCTTCGGCGAGGATCTGGCCGCCGCCGCCGACAGGCTCGAAGCCCTCCTGAACCGGCTCGGCGTCTCGACCAGGGCGACCGACTACGGCGTTACCCACGAAGACTGGGTGGCGGCGATCGACGACGCTCTCAAGGGCGAGCGCGGCCTGAACTTCATCGGCAGCCGCGACGCCGTGCTGGCGGCGGCGGCCTGAGGAGGATCTCATGAACATGCACGTCAACCTGGCGAACGAGGTCATCGCCAATGGCCGCTCCTACAAGCGTCCGGAGAAGCCCGTCGTGGTGATCTGCCTGGACGGCTCGGAGCCCGGCTACATCGAGGCGGCGATCGAGAAGGGCCTCGCGCCGAACCTCGACCGGCTGATGAAGACCGGCGCCAGCACCACCGCGCTCTCGGTGATCCCGAGCTTCACCAACCCGAACAACCTGTCGATCATCACAGGCCGCCCGCCGGCCGTGCACGGGATCGCCGGCAATTTCTTCTACGACCGCGAGGCGGGCGTCGAAGTCATGATGAACGACGCCAGGTTCCTGCGCGCGCCGACGATCCTCGCCGAGTTCCAGAAGGCAGGCTGCAAGGTGGCCATGGTGACGGCCAAGGACAAGCTCAGAACCCTGCTCGGCAAGGGCCTCGACTTCACGAGCGGAACCGCCATCGCGTTCTCGTCCGAGAAGGCCGATCGGGCGAACCTCGCCGAGAACGGGATCGAGGACGTGCTCGACTTCGTCGGCAGGCCGCTGCCGGAGGTCTACAGCGCCGACCTCTCCGAGTTCGTCTTCGCCGCCGGCGTCAAGCTGCTGAAGACCTTCCGGCCGGACGTCATGTACCTGTCGACCACCGACTATGTGCAGCACAAGGCGGCGCCGGGATCCGCTCTCGCGGACAGCTTCTACGCGATGTTCGACCGTTACGTCGGCGAACTGGACGCCGCGGGCTGCACCCTGGTCGTGACCGCCGACCACGGCATGAACGACAAGTATCTGCCGGACGGCTCGCCCGACGTCATCTACCTGCAGGAAATCCTCGACAAGAAGATCGGCGCCGGCGCCGCCCGCGTGATCCTGCCGATCACTGATCCTTACGTCGCCCATCACGGCTCGCTCGGCTCGTTCGCGTGCGTTTATGTCGACGGCGACGAAGGCCAGGCCGCGGTCGTGAACGCCTGCAAGGCGATCGAAGGCGTGACGGTGGTCCTGCTCTCTGATGAAGCCTGCGAGCGTTTCGAGCTCCCGGCGGATCGCGTCGGCGACGTCATCGTGCTCTGCGACCGCCACAAGGTGCTCGGGACCTCGGCCGCCAAGCACGACCTATCCGGCCTTACCGAGCCGCTGCGTTCTCATGGCGGGCTGACTGAACAGACGGTGCCGATGATCGCGAACCGGGCGATCGAGGTCCCGGCCGGCCGCACGCTTCGCAACTTCGACGTCTTCGACGTCGCCCTCAACCTGGTGAGGTGACCCCATGAACGCCAACGTCAAGCCGCCCTTCCGCGCCGAATCCATGCGGATCGCGGGCAAGCTCGTAAAGACCGACGACATCGTCGAGGTCTTCAATCCGTATGACGCCACGGTGGTCGGCACGGTCCCGGCCGCCCGCGCGGAACATGTGCGCGAAGCCTTCGCCAAGGCCCGCGCGTTCAAGCCGAATCTCACGCGCTACGAGCGCCAGCAGATCCTGCAGAAGACCGCCGAGCTGCTCCGCGACCGCAAGGAGGACTTCGCCCGGCTGATCACGGCGGAGTCCGGCCTTTGCTGGAAGGACTCGCTCTACGAGGCGAGCCGCGCCTACGACGTCTGGTCGTTCGCGGCGCAGCTCACCATCAAGGACGACGGCGAGATCTATTCCTGCGACATCTCCCCGAACGGCAAGGCGCGCAAGATCTTCACGACGCGAACGCCCTTGCTCGGCGTCATCTCGGCCATCACGCCGTTCAACCACCCGCTCAACATGGTGAGCCACAAGCTCGCCCCGGCGATCGCGACCAACAACCGGACGGTGCTGAAGCCGACCGAGCTGACGCCGCTGACCGCGCTCGCGCTGGCCGACGTGCTCTACGAGGCGGGCCTGCCGCCGGAGATGCTGTCGGTCGTGACCGGCAATCCGTCCACCATGGGCGACGCCATGATCACCGACCCGGACGCCGACCTCGTGACCTTCACTGGCTCGGTGCGCGTCGGAAAACACATCGCGAACACCGCCGGCTACAAGCGTCTCGTGCTGGAGCTCGGCGGCAACGACCCGCTGATCGTCATGGAGGACGCCGACCTCGACAAGGCGGCCGAGCTAGCCGTGACGGGCGCGACCAAGAACTCCGGCCAGCGCTGCACGGCGGTCAAGCGCATCCTGGTCGTGAACGCGGTCGCGGACGAATTCTCCAAGCTCGTGGTCGAGAAGGCCAAGAAGCTGAAGTCGGGCGATCCGATGGACCCTGCGACCGACGTCGGCACGGTCATCAACGAGCGCTCGGCCATCCTGTTCGAGAACCGGGTCAACGACGCGGTCGCGAAGGGCGCGGAGGTGCTGCACGGCGCGCCGCGGAAGGGCGCGCTGTTCGCGCCGACGGTGGTCGACCGCGTCCCTTACGACTGCGAGCTCGTTCACGAGGAGACGTTCGGCCCGGTCATCCCGATCGTGCGCTGCCCGGACGATATCGCGGAGGTGATCCGCATCTCGAACTCGACCGACTACGGCCTGTCGTCCGGCGTCTGCACCGACCGGCTCGACTACGTGGCGCGCTTCGTGTCCGAACTCGAGGTCGGCACGGTCAATGTCTGGGAAGTCCCGGGCTATCGGATCGAGATGTCGCCCTTCGGCGGAATCAAGGATTCCGGCCTCGGCTACAAGGAAGGCGTCGTCGAAGCGATGAAAAGCTTCACCAATATTCGCACCTGGTCCATGCCGTGGATGGCCTGACGACGCAAAGACCAGAATACGATTGAGGTGACGAAGTAAAATAAGCGATCCAATTACGGCGCAACAACAGAAGACAAAAGTCTTCGACGCCGCTCGTCCTCGGGAGGGACTCCATGAGTTCGGTTTCGATTGACGCGCCAGCCTATCCGGCTGCCGGCGCGAACGAGAGCGCATTTCGTCGGGCGCAGTGGCGAATGCTGCTCGCCACGATGTTCTGCTACCTGTTCTTCTACACCGGGCGCCAGACCTTCGGCTTCGCGATCCCGGGCATCCAAGCCGAATTCGGGGTCTCGAAGGAGATGCTCGGCTGGGTCAGCGCCGGGCTGCTGTGGTGCTACGCAGTCGGCCAGGCGATCAACGGCAATCTCGGCGACAAGTTCGGCGGGCGTCGGGTCATGAGCGCGGGAGCGATCCTGTCCTGCTGCGCGAACTGGGCCGTCAGCTTCTCGACGGGCATACTGAGCCTGGGCGCGCTCTGGGGCCTGAATGGCTACTTCCAGGCCATGGGCTGGGCCCCGGGAAGCCGATTGCTGTCGAACTGGTTCGGGCGGCACGATCGCGGGCGCGTCTTCGGCTTCTATGTGTTCGCCGCCGGAATGGCGTCGGTTCTGTCCTTCGTCACGTCGCTGATCGTCGTGCACACCCTCCATCTCGACTGGCGCTGGATCTTCCGGCTCCCGGTCCTCCTGATGCTCGTCGGCGGGATCGCGTTCTATCTGATCGCTCGCGAGCGCCCGGAAGACCTCGGATTCAAGTCGCCGCATGACGATGCGATCGACGTCGAGAAGGCCGCGCACGTCGCTGACGACGAGACCTCGTGGGAGCGTTACAAGGGCGTCCTGAAGAACTGGCGGCTTCTCGTCGGAGGTCTCGCGATCGGCTTCCAGAACGCCGCGCGCTACGGCCTGCTGATCTGGGTGCCGGTCCACTTCCTTGGCGACAACTGGGCCAAGGCCTCGCCCTCCACCGCGCTCATCGACCCGAAGTGGATCTCGATCGCGCTTCCCGTCGGCATGGCGCTCGGCGCCGCCACCAATGGCTGGGTGTCGGACAAGATCTTCGGTTCGAAGCGCTATTTGGCGATCGTGCTCTACATGGCGCTCGCCACGTTCACCTCGCTCGTCATGTACAACATCCCCCGCGAAGACGTGTACCTCGGCATAGTGGTGTTGTTCTTCTGCGGCTTCTTCGTCTACGGCCCGCAATCCTCGTTCTGGGCGCTCTGCCCCGATCTCGTCGGGCACAAGCGGGCGGGAACGGCGATCGGCGTGATGAACTTCTTCGCCTACCTGTTCGCGGGTCTCGGGGAGCCGCTCATCGGCGGCTTCATGGACACCCATCACGACACGTCGCTGGTGTTCCTGATCGTGGCCGCAGCGAGCGCGGCGAGCGCGACGGTCGCGATGTTCATCCGTCGCTGATGGCGCGCAGTCCGCGCTGAATGCTTCGACAATCGAGAGGGACGGCCGGAAGTCCGCCCTTCTTCCAATCCCCCGGGCGAGGCTTTGATGCGGCTTGCTGTGACATCCGACATTCACGGCAACCTCCTCGCCCTGCAGGCGGTCGTCGCCGATCTGCAGGCGCTCTCGGTCGACGCGGTCGTGAACCTCGGAGACTGCGCTTCGGGTCCGTTGTGGCCCGGCGAAACGGTCGAGATGCTGCGCGGTCTCGGATGGCCGACCGTCCGCGGCAACCACGACCGGACGGTGGGTCGGTCCGCCGATGGATCGCTGGGCCGTTCGGACAGCTTTGCGTGGTCCAATCTCACCCGCGACCAGCGCCGATGGCTCGCGGAGCTGCCGTCGTCCCTCTCCGTCGCGGGCGCGCTCTGCGTCCACGGCGGCATCGCCAGCGACGACGACTTCCTGACCGACGAGATCTGCGACGGCCGTCTCGCGCCTTCCGCGGCCAGCGCGATCGAGAGCCGACTGACAGGCGAGACGGCTGAGATCGTGCTGTGCGGGCATAGCCACCTGCAGGGCGGCTATCAGACCCCTACGGGCAAGACGGTGCTGAACCCCGGCAGCGTCGGATGGCCTGCCTATCGCAGCGCGTCGCAGCGCTACGTGCTGGAGAGCGGGAGCCCGCACGCACGCTACGCAGTCATCGAGATCGAAGAGGCGCCGCCGCGAATGGAACTGCGCGCCGTCGAGTATAACTGGAGAGCCGCCTCCGCCCGCGCGCTGCGCAACGGCCGGCCCGACTGGAGCCATTGGCTCATCACCGGGACCGTCGTGTGACGGCCGGCCGCAAACCAGGCGCCCGCCGAACACCGGCTGGCTGAGGGCGCTTTCGATCAAGCCGACGCCGCACGCTCAATCTGTTTCGACCAAGGAGCCAATCATGACCGCCGACGCTCAAACGCCCGTCATCCTGATCACCGGCGGCAGCCGCGGCGTCGGCGCAGCGACCGCACGCCTTGCGGCGGCGCGCGGCTATGACGTCGCCTTCAGCTATATCGCCAATGAAGCCGCGGCCCTCGGCGTCGCCGGCGACGTCGAGGCTTGTGGCCGTCGGGCCCTGCCCGTGCGCGCCGACAGCTCGGACCCGGATCAGGTCGCTCGACTGTTCGCATCGGTCGACGACGCCTTCGGGCGGATCGACGTCCTCGTGAACAACGCGGCGATCATCGCCCGGCAGTCTCGGCTCGAGGACCTCGGTTTTGAGAGGATGCAGCGCATCTTCGCGGTCAATGCGATCGGCCCGATCCTCTGCGCGCAGCAAGCCGCGAGGCGGATGTCGCACCGCCACGGGGGACGCGGCGGCGTCGTGATCAACATCTCTTCGGCCTCGGCGCGGCTGGGCAGCCCGAACGAATATGTCGACTACGCCGCCTCGAAAGCCGCGCTCGAGACGTTCTCGACCGGCTTCGCCAAAGAAGTGGCGCGAGAGGGGATACGTGTCGCCTGCATCCGCCCGGGCCACATCTACACTGAAATGCACGCGGATGGCGGAGAGCCCGGCCGCGTGGATCGCGTCAAAGACTCAATCCCCATGGGACGAGGCGGACAGCCGGAGGAGGTCGCGCGGGCGATCCTGTGGCTGGCGAGCGCCGAAGCCTCCTTTATCACCAACACGGTTCTGGACGTAACCGGCGGCAAGTGACGTACGCGACGCTAATCCGCCAAGGCGGGCGCTCCCACCCGCCGCAGGCTTTCGCATCTCAGGCCCGCGGAGGCGAGATGCGCCACAAGCGCGAACGACCGAAGTCACCCGATCCGGCCGCCTACTCTGCAAACCGCACAAGCGGCAGGGTGCGTGCGACCACGCCACGAACATGCGCTTCAATCAGCGCAGGAAGTGCGAGGCGGGCCGCGATCAACTCAGGTGCGAGGGGCTTCAGTAAGCTCTGGGACAGCGCCCGCTTGTGGCAGCGCGGCCGGCGTCCGAACTCGTCGCAGGGGACGGCAACCCTATTTGTCTCACCTCAGACGGATGCATCTGTGAGGCTGAATGGCTGTCGGACTTGTCGCCCTGCTCGATGACATCGCCTCGATCGCGAAGGTCGCGGCCTCCTCACTGGACGATGTGGCGAGCCAGACCGCTCGAGCAGGGACCAAAGCTGCAGGAGTGGTCATAGACGACACGGCCGTTTCGCCTCGCTACGTCGTCGGCTTTTCGCCGGATCGCGAACTTCCGATCGTCGGCAAGATCGCCTTGGGGTCACTCCGTAACAAGCTGCTGATTCTCCTGCCGGCGTGCTTGCTGCTCAGCGCATTCGCTCCTTGGGCGATATCCCCGATCCTGATGATCGGCGGCGCATATCTTTGCTACGAGGGCGTCGAAAAAATCATCGAAGCGGTGTTTCACCGGCCGAAGCGCCCGAAGGCTTCAGATCGTGAAGCCAATGCGGCCGGGCTCGAGGAGAAGAAAGTCGCCGGCGCTATCAAGACCGACTTTATTCTGTCGGCCGAGATCATGGCCATCACCCTGGCGAGCATTACAGAAGGCGACGTTTGGACCAAAGCCCTTGTGCTGGCGGTCGTCGGGTCCGGCATCACGGCGATGGTCTACGGAGTCGTGGCGTTGATCGTGAAGGCCGACGACATCGGCCTGGCCATGGCGCGAACAGAGCGGACAGCAGCGCTCGGAAACGCACGACGGCAAATCGGTCGCGCGATCGTTGCGGGCATGCCCGGGCTACTGAAGCTCCTCGGGATCGTGGGCACGGCGGCCATGATCTGGGTCGGCGGAGGCATCATCGTTCATGGGCTGGAAGCCGATCTCTGGCCATGGCTGGGACACACCATCGAAGGGGCGGCGTCGTCTGCGGCTCAGACTGTTCCTTTCGCCCAATCAGCGACACGCTGGATCGTCGCTGCGATGGGCGCGGGCCTTGTCGGGCTGGCTGTTGGATATGTGCTCGTCTTGGCGACCGCCTGGGCCTTCGCTCCGATAGCTCGCATGTTCAGGAGCGGCGGATCAGCTTCGCCAGGCGGCGAGCCGCCAGCTTAGACTGGCCGCCCCGTCTGAAGGTCCGCGCCGTGCTCGCTGAGCTCTCCTGAGCAATCGAGCCGCTTCGCGGGGATTTCGATATCCGTTGAAGTGGCGCCCAAAGCGGCGGTCGCGCCGCGGCTGAAAGCGTCCATTTGCAACCTACGTCCTGCCAGTAGGCACTGACCTCTTTCGCGCCTTATCGGCGATGGTCTCGGCGGCGGCCAGTTCGATCCACACCGGAGCGTGGTCGCTCGCCTTTTCCCAGCCGCGGACTTCCCGATCGACCCCCGCTGATTTGAGGCGCCCCGCCAGCTGGGGACTGAGGAGAGCGTGATCGATACGCAGTCCGGCGTCCCGTCCCCACGCGTTCCGAAAATAGTCCCAGAACGTGTAGACGCGCTCGCCCGGATGAAGCTCGCGGACCGCATCCGTCCACCCTTGCGCGACCAGGCCGGCGAAGGCTTTGCGCACCTCTGGTCTGAACAGGGCGTCGTCGACCCAGCGTTCCGGCTTGTAGACGTCGAGATCAGTCGGCATGACGTTGAAGTCGCCGATAAGGACCGCAGGGACGTCGGCCGCGAGAAGTTCGGCGGCGTGCTTCGTCAGTCGGTCGAACCATCGCAACTTGTAATCGAATTTCGGGCCGGGCGCCGGGTTCCCGTTCGGCATGTAGAGGCAACCGACGAGCACGCCGCCTACAGCCGCTTCGATATAGCGGCTCTGCTCATCCGCCGCGTCGCCCGGAAGGCCGCGACGCGTCTCGATCGGATCTGCGCCGCGGGCGAGGATCGCGACGCCGTTCCAGCGACTTTGTCCAAGCCAGATCGCGCCGTACCCCGCCTTCCGGAGCGCCGCCTCCGGGAAGCGGTCCTGCGGCGCTTTCAGTTCCTGCAGGCAGACGACGTCAGGCCTTGCCGCCTCGAGCCAGCGTAGGAGCACGGAAAGACGGCCGTTAACGCCGTTGACGTTGAAAGTCGCGAGCTTCATCGCGCCAATAACGTGCCGCCCAGCCATCCGGTCGCACGGCCCGCCGAAGATTGCTCGCGGACGGTCGCGCCTGCGTCACGCCAGGAAGCAGCTGCGACGCTGGATACCGGCTGGGCGAAGGCTGTTACGGCCGTGCTCGGGGCCCTGGGACTGCAGCAAAGGAGCGCATAGGCGGAACCATGTGGCCGCATGCCTGATTTCACGAGCAGCAACGAGATCCATGTCGGAGTTTCATTATGGCTGGCGAGACACGTTTTCGTTCTGACGAGACGGCGACCCACGTGCGCTCGAAGAGCCCTGTCGACGCACCTGCTCAAGATTTAGAGATCGAGGAGTACGACAGGCGGCGCTCGGAGGGGTCTCATCCGGAGCAGGCCGACGAAGATGGCGACCAGTCGGGCGACGAAGAACGCCATGAGAGGCGCCCCGAAGGCCCGTACAAGGATCCCGCCGACGAGGCCAAACAGGGCGAGGTGAAGTAGCGAGCGCCCGACCCAGATGGCTCGCAGGCGCTCCGTCATCGGTTCTCAACCGCCGCGCCCCTCGCGCCGTCGGCGTCGCCGCCGATGACCCTCCCCACGTCGAAGCCGGCCATCCGGATCCGGCACGTTGAAGACTTCCGCTTCCTCGTCGACTTCGGGCCTCCGCTGGCGGAGCTCGCCGTTGACGAGGCTCCGCCGATCGGGGGCGGCGAAGGGCCGTTCCCCGAACAGCTGCTGCTCGCGAGCGTCGCCAACTGCCTTGTAGCCAGCATGGTGTTCGCGCTCGGCAAGTTCCGGCAGAACCCGCGCGGCGTCAGCGCGGAGGCCCGATGCGAACTCGGCCGCAACGCCGAGGGCCGGCTCCGGATCCAGGCGATCGAGGTCCTGATCTCGCTCGACGCCGAAGCCTCGGAGATGGACCGGATCGATCGCGTTCTCGAACAGTTCGAGCGCTTCTGCACGGTTTCGGAGAGCGTGAAGCGCGGCGTTCCGGTGTCGGTCACGGTGCGGGACGGCGCAGGCCGGCAGCTGAGGTAAAGGAACGCATGACATGAATGCGCTGCCCATTGCTGGGCATCAGCGCCCTTGAAGAAACGGGTCGGCAGCGCAGGGCGCCGTCGGGCCCCAAGGCGAGGCCGTCGAGCGGGTTTTGAGCGGAGCCGCCTCAGGCGGCTGCGGTCTTTTTCGGGCGCATGCTGGCCATGGCCTGTCCCATGATCGAGGTCCGGGTCGCGGGCGCCTTCCGCCATCGCCCGCTGGACCACCGCCTCCCCGCGCGACGTCTCCGCCCCAAGCGCCGCGACCGCGCAGCCGCTCTCCGGAGGCCGGATCGAACGCCCAGAGAACGAGCACGAGAACGACAAACAAGCGCAGCATGCAGACCCACCGCGCGATTTCGGGCGGGAGCATCGCGCAACGCGGCGATCCGCACCAAAAGCAAGAAGCGCCAGCTAGCCGGAGCCAAGCGGGACGCCCAAGGGGATGGCGGACGATTCTTCGCGCTAGCGCGGCCCATGCCAGCGGCATCGCCGGCGATCGGCGATCGGGCAAAGAACACCGCCTCCTTCCAGTCGAGGGAAACTTCGTCGCGGTCGTCATGGCCGCGTCCGTAGACGTCATTGCAAGAGCGCACGCTTGATGTAAGCTCGCGTCATAACGGGGGAGAACATCGTGAAAAATCAGTCGTTTTACTTCGCGTGCTGCGTTTTAGTGGCGCTGTTGAGCCAAGCTAGCGCTGCTGAAAACAACAACGGAAGCACAGCGGATGTGGGCATCACCGCCGGCGCTCAAGCTTCCGCGGCAAGCTCGGCGAAAGGCGTGCGCGCCTATGCGATCGTGAAGCCGGGGGGCGAAGCCCTGCTGAAAAAGGGCTTCAAGTCCATCACCAATCCGCAGACTGGCGTCTATTGCCTCAAGCCGAAGAACGACCTGAACCTCGATCTTTTGGGGATCGCGCCTTCAGTAACCGTAGAGTGGGGCGAGTCGAGCGGTAACAACCTCTCCGCTTTCTATCACCAGACGGTGCCGCTGGCCTGCAGCGAAAAGGAAATCGAGATCCTGACCTTCTCGTTTACTGCAGGCGGGAATAACGAGCCTAGCAACAACGTGGCGTTCGTCATCTCTGTGCCTTAGCGGGCGGCGCGGTGGAGGAGCGACGTTTTCAACGCGGTTGCATGCAGCCCGGTGCTGGATTTTCGCCGATCCTGGCGCGCCTCCGCCTAGCTCATCAAGACGATTGAGCTGGGACACAAAGCGCCCCGCCGGCCGGAGCTGAGCGGGACGCGCCTTCGATGAGCGGGGAGCGGACCGGGCGGCAGCCGCGTCAGGAAAACGGCCTATAGCTGGGCGTCCGCAGGCAACTCACCCGGCCGAAACCATATAGCAGTATAAGGCGATCGGCCTCCGCCAGAGCTTTTCTCGGCGGTCGACCGGTTTTCGGCGCTCGATCTCGGAACAATGCCAATCCTGAGGTGTCTCCCTCTCAGTCGCGTCGACCATCCGTCGCGGCCCGAGGAGGAGACGCGTGACATGTTCATGAGGATCGACCGCCTACAGGCAGAGCTTCCAAAGCCGAAGAAAGCTGATCCGAACGCGGCCTCTGCGCTGCAGGAGTTATTGGGCGGCAAGTTCGGCGAGATGTCGACGCTAAACAACTACATGTTCCAGAGCTTCAACTTTCGGAACAAGTCCAAAGCGAAGCCCTTCTACAGCCTCGTCGCCAGCATCACCGCGGAAGAACTTGGCCACGTCGAGCTGGTGTCGAACGGCATCGCCATGCTCGCGAACGGTCCGACGCCCGAGAAGGACCACGACCGGGACGTCTCGAAGGCGCCCTTTGAAGAGATGAAGGACATCCGCTCGGCGGCCTCCTTCCTGCACGCCGGCGGCGGCGCGATGCCGGTCGACTCCAACGGACTGCCATGGAACGGAACCTTCGTGTTCACGACCGGCAATCTGATCCTCGACCTGCTGCACAACTTCTTCCTCGAGTGCGGCGCGCGGATGCACAAGCTTCGCGTCTACGAAACGCTGTCCGATCCGACCGGTCGCGAGGTCTGCGGCTATCTGCTGGTTCGCGGATCCGTGCATGCGCACTCCTATGCGCTCGCGCTGAAGAACCTCACCGGCGTCGAGATGGAGAAGATGCTTCCGACGCCGAACATCGATCTGTCGAAGATCCCGGAGTCGCAGAAGTATCTCGACGAGGGCAGTCACCGCCGCCTCTACACCTGGGGCGAGGAGACCTATCGCGACATGGCCTCGATCTGGGGACAGGGCGAGCAGGCGCTTCCGGGCGATCCCCCTGGCGAGCTCGAGGTCGTGCACGGCGCGCCCGACGGCGCCCGGATCGACGAGCTGCAGGGCGCCTCGGCCGCTTTCACCAGCGACTACGATCCGGCGGAAATCTTCGAGATGGCGGCCAAGCTGCAGAAGAAGATGTGACGCGGGAGGCTGAGCCCAACCGCAACGCCTCCACACCGCCCATGAAGGTCAAGGATGACGCGAAGGGCGATGAGCCCTTCGCGGGCCGATCCGAACAACCACGGCGCGCGCAGCGCAGGCCCAGCCGGCGACGCCGCCAGCCGCCGCATGATCGCACGCCGCACGCGAACCGAAGAATCCAAGAGAACCGAAGGAGACAAATGATGGCCACCACCGTTGGACATGAGAGCGACATCAACAAGCTGGTGCAGGATCTGCTCTATCTCGAGCACGACGCGATCGCGGCCTACGACTCTGCGATCGACAAGCTCGACAACGAGGCGTTCAAGTCTCAAGTCGCGTCGTTCCGCGACGATCACTACGCCCACGTCTCGACGCTCAAGAACATGGCGTCTGAACTCGGCATCGAAGCGCCGGCGGAAGGCGACATGAAGCAGATGCTGACGACGGGCAAGGTGGCGCTTGCCAACCTCATGGGCGACGGCGCGATCCTCAAGGCGATGAAGACGAACGAGGACGATACCGTCACGGCCTATGACCGCGCCCGCCAGCACCAGGACGCCAGGCCGGAATCCATCGCGTTCTTCGAAAAGGCGCTCACCGACGAGCAGCGTCACCGCACCTGGTTCGAGCAGAGCGCGGCCGCGGCTTGAGCGCCGCGCTGCTCAAACCCAGAGCCGTCATATTCGACGTCGACGGCACGCTGGTCGACACCGTGGACCCGCACGCCGAAAGCTGGCGGCGCGCCTTCGCGGCTTTCGGCCGTCAGTTCGGCTTCGATGAGATCAGGCGGCAGATCGGCAAGGGCGGAGACCAACTTCTTCCGGTCTTCCTGAGCGAGCGCGAGGTGGAGGAGGAAGGCGATCGGATCGAGGCCTTTCGGGCGGACTTCTTCAAGCGCGAGTTCCTTCCGAACGTGCACGGCTTTCCCAAGGTCCGGGAGCTCTTCGATCGGCTGATCGCTGATGGAAAGACCATCGCGCTCGGGTCGTCGGCGAAGGGCGAGGAGCTCGACGCCTACAAGGCGGCGGCAGGGATCGAAGACCTGCGGCTCGTCGAAGTCAGCTCGGACGACGCCGAGCGCTCGAAGCCGCACCCGGACATCTTCCAGGCCGCGCTCGATCGCCTGTCCTTGCCGGCAGCAGACGTCATCGTCGTCGGCGACACGCCCTACGACGCCGAAGCGGCCGCGAAGGCCGGGATCAGAATGGTCGCTGTTCGCTGCGGCGGCTTCGACGAAGCGACGCTGCGCCAGGCCGGCGCGCTCGAGGTCTACGACGACCCCGGGCACATCCTCGCTTCGCTTCCCCCGCAGTGATGGCGATGTCTGACGGCGGCGAGAGCGACGCTGCGGCCGACTTCGCAGCAGGCGCGGCGCTCAATCATTCGAGGCGGCGGTCAAAGCTGCCCAAGAGGGCGCAGCTTCGAGCGAACGCGCCCTGAAAAAAGCTCCGCGACGACTGGCGTCGCGCGGAGCTTGAGTTCTGGAAGGATATCGCAGCCGGGCTGATCAGTCCGGCGGCGGGACGGCGCCGGGCGAGATGGCCGGAGGAGCGTTCTGGCCTTCCCCGATCCGCGGGATCTCGTTGCTGTCGCTGCTCGGCGCGTCGTCGTAGCCAAGTTCACGGGCGGCCTGGCTCCAATGCTCGCCCTCGCGACCTTCCGGCCGGCCCTCCTGGACCCAGAGCTCATAGGCCCGGTCCCGGATCTTCTGTTCGCGATCGTCCACCGCCGTCGCTCCCCTCACTTCGGCTTGGGCTGCGCGGGGTCGTCGCCCGGGGTGGCGCCGACAGTGCCGGGAGAGGTCGTGTTCTTGCCGGACGGCCCGGTTCCTTCCTGCTGCTTACGCACCTCCTGGGGGCTGGTGGCGACGCCGGCCGCCTCGTTCTGCATCGCGCCGGTCGCTCCGGGCGAGGTTTGTTTTGGATCGGACTGAGGTTTCTGACCTGCCGCTGCCGGCGCGTCGGTGGTCGATGGCGTGGTCTGGGCGATGGCGCTTCCGCTGATAAGAAGGGAAAGCGCGATAGCGGCTGGGATACGCATGACGTCTCCTTGTCATTGACAAGGGTGAAAGCCTGAGGCCAAGCGCCTTGTTCCTCAGGTTCGAACGCCCTCGACTGAGTTCTTGGGCGGATCGCGCGTCCAGCGCCGAAAGTCGTTAAACGAGTATAAGATCCGCCCTCCGCCGCCAGGCCCGTCAACGGCCGCGAATTACCCGCTGCGTCGCTCAGACGGCGAGTTGCTGCGCGATCCTCGTCAAGCGCTCGTCGGCGGCCTTTTCCTCCTCCAGGGTCTTCCGGAGCAACGGCGTCGCCTCGTCATAGCCGAGTTTCTCCGACCACGCCTTCAGCATCCCGTAGCGCGCCATCTCGTAATGTTCGACAGCCTGGGCGCAGCCGATCAGAACGTCGTCGGAGGCCGGGGAGTCGCCGAAATCCTCGAGGTCTTCTTCCATCTCGGCGACGATCCCCTGCATCGCTTCGCAGGTCTTCGCCCGGGGCGCCTTGCCGATGATGTCGAAAATCTCGCCGAGGCGCTCGATCTGGGTCTCGGTCTCCTCAAGATGCTCCTGGAACGCCCGCTTGAGGTCGAGCTCCTTGGCGGTCTTGGCCGATTTCTTGAGCGCCCGCACGGACGCCCGCTCAGCGAAAAGCACGTCCTTCAGCGTCTCGTGGAACGCGTCCGCAAGCGTCTTGGTCGTCGCCATTGGGGCTTGTCTCCCTCAACCGTCTGAGTGGGGGAGGCGCCGTCGCGTTCGCTCGTTCCAGGAACGCGTAGCGAAATCGGACCCGTCGGTCCGGCCAGGCCGGCTCGCGCCTGATATCGTTATACCGGGATAAAGTTCGCGATCTGGAGCTCGATCCAGCGCTCGGCCGCGGCCAGGTTGGCGAACAGCGGAGGCTTGGCGCTGTCGACCCCGTTGAAGCCGGCCTCCAGGCTCCACTGCCCGATCGCCGGACCGTGGTTGGGATCGTCCAGCCGCACGAGCACCGCGACCAGCTTCCCGTCATGAAGGACAAGGCGGCCGTCCTCGTCGGCCGAGCCCGTCGCCACTTTGATCGGTTGGAACTCCATCAGGAATGGTCCTCTCGATCTTGCCTGAAATGGAGGTAGCCCGGATCGAAGTCGGCGAAAGCCTTCAGGGCCGCCACATCGGGGATGACGATTTCGCGCCCCGACGACTGGATCAGATTGGCGCCCCGCAACCTCTGCAGCGCGCGATTCACCGACACGGTCGTCAGGCCGACCGTGTCGCCGAGCTCGCTCTGGGACAGCTCGAGCCTGAAGCTGTCGGCGCTCGCCTGCCCTACGACCTGCAGACGCACCAGAAGCTCGCACAGAATGTGAGCGACGCGCGCGCTTGGGGTCCGTCGTCCCATATTGACGAGCCACTCGCGCAGGATCGATGCGTTGACCAGTTCCGACCACCAGAGAGCGCGCGCCAGCGACGGCCGCGAGGTCAGCATCAGGATATGGTCTTCGGTCAGTTCGGCGACCTGGCAATGCGTCCGCGCCGCGATGCCGTGGTCCATCTTGTCCAGAAGAAAGCCGTAGAGGTCGCAGAAGTCGCCGGGCACCAGGTAACCGATGATCTGGCGCTTGCCGTCCGGCAGCGTCTTGTACCGAAATCCATGGCCCTCGAGGATCACATGCACGACGTCGGTGTGATCGCCTTCGCGAACGATGTCCTCGCCGGCTTTCAACGATTGACCGCGGCCGACCACGGCGTGCAGCAACTTCTTGTCTTCCTCAGGCAGGGGATGAAGCGCTTCAAGCTTTCCTATGACGGCTTCGGACAGGTTCGCCCCCCGGATTGAGTCGATCTCAACGCGTTCATCGTCCAGATAGCTTGCATGTCAAACGACCGAGAACGGGATTCGTGCCGTCGACGCGCAGAATCCAATGACGCGGCGCGACGTTGTTATACGCATATAATCGAAACGCCCGTTTGACCGAAGGCGAAGCCGTGAGGCGCCCGTTTTCCGGCGTCCGACGCATTGACCCGTCGATCCCTTCCCTATCTCGCGCCCTGTGGCCCCCCTTCATGCAGCGCCACCAAGAACAGGGAAAACGGGATGCGCGAAGATCAAGTCGATGCGTCGGACGTGGAGAACTTCGGGGTCGGCGCGCTCGCCGCGACCATCGCCGAACTGTGCGACCTGGCGCGATCCGATCCCGATGGGTTGGATCGATGCGATCAGATCATGCAGCGCTTCGAGAAGACCGCGAGCGATCGCCGGCAGCGCGCCTCCTCCGTCTCGGCGCTCTACATGGCCGTCAACAAGCGGATGCCGGTCTGCGCCGCGAAAGCGCATGTGAACGCGCGATTGACCGAGCGTATGATCACGCTGCAGAGCGAAGGACGCTTTGACGCGTCGACGAACGTGCGGGTCGCTTTCTCGCGATGACCTCCAGATCCCCGGCCGGCCGCCGGCGGTCGTGAGCATCGAACGCGAGGTATAGCTGGCCTCGTCCGGGGCAGAATGAGGTCGCCGACACTTTCAGCGCAACGCGCCGGACGGGATGCGCGTCGCGGCGGCGAGTGCGGAAAGCGTGGACGGAAAGGTCCTGCAGAGCAGCGCCGCCAAGGCCTGGGCGGGGGTGGCGGTCGCGGCTTTCGAGAGCCATGCCGCGACTCGGACCCGTGCGCCGACGTCAGCCGCGAACCGGGCCTGATACATCGCGGCCGGGCGTCCGTGGAGCATGGCCTCGGCCGCGAGGCGCGCGCTGTGGAGCGCGAGCGACATGCCCTCCCCCGCAAAGGACGGGATGACCGCCGCCTGGTCGCCGAGCCGCCAGCAGCCGTCCGGGCTCTCGGCCGTGACCAGCCCGAAGGGAATGCGCGCGACGGCGAGCGGTCGCTGATGCAGCTGCACGGCGCCTTTCAGGACCGCGCCGATGTCGGGGGCCGACTTCAGCACCGTTTCGAGCAGCACCGGCCATGCGCGCCCCAGGGCTGCGAAGGCGTCGCCGCGCACGAGCAGGCAGAGATTGGCGCGCTCGTCCTCGATCGGCTCGAGGCCGGCGTAGCCTCCGGGAAACAGGCCGATCATCACGGTTTCGCGGAGCCGGTCGGAGCCGGCCTCCGCAAGGCGGAAATGCGCCTTCAGGCCGATGAGGTCGTTCTGGATCCCGGCGGGGCGGACATGCTCCCGCAGATCGTGCTTGCCGCAGGCGAGCGCGGCGGCGTCCGCCAGAAGGGACTCGCCGTCCTGAAGGCGCGCGGTCCAGCCATCCGCCGTCCGGGCAAGCTCCCGGACCGCTCTTCCCCGCAGGACCGCCGCCCCGGCCTCGGCCGCCCGGCGCAGCAGGGCCTCGTCCAGCGCGCGCCGGGACAGGCTCGCCGCCTCGAAAGGCAGTTTTCGAACGACCGAAATCCGGCCGCGCGCAAGAACCACCTGCCGGATCGGGACTGCCCCGAGCGCATAAGGGTCGACCCCGAGGGCCTTCAGGTAGGACAACGCCTCATGGCTCAGAAACTCGCCGCAGACCTTGTCGTGGGCGCGCGCCTCCCGCTCGACCAGCACGACGTCGCGCCCGGCTTTCGCGAGCAGCGTCGCGAAGGCCGCGCCGGCCGGGCCGCCGCCCACGACCACGACGTCATGGCGCCGGCTCATCCCGGCTTCACCCGCGACACGCACAGGCGAAACGGGAACCAGCGGCGGACCTCGACGTCCCGCTCGGGCACGCCCGCTCCAGCCAGCGCCGCCCGCCAGTCCGCCTCGACGAAGGCGCGCGCGATCGAAACCGGGCCGTCATGCCGGACGAACGGGTGCATGCGCAGCAGCCGCGAGGCCAGGGCGAAGCCTGCATGGGAGAACCGGCTCCGGCGCAGATCGTTCACGAACCATCCGACGCTCGCGGCGTCCTCGGACCATGCCAGGAAGCGGGCGAGCTCCCGGTCGTCGAGATGATGCGTGAACAGAGAGCTCAGGATCACGTCGGCGCGTTCGGAACTCTCGAACACGTTTGACGTCACCCACGAGACGGCGAGGTCGGCGGGCGTCGCCTCGGCCGCGGCGCGGGCCGACCAGGGATTGCCGTCGAGGCCGGTCAGAGCCACCGGCACGCCGCGCCGGCGCGCCCAGCGCGCGATCACGCGGAGCGTGTCGCCATAGCCGCTGCCGACGTCCAAAATGGTCAGCGGCCGGCCCTCAGGCAGGCGCCGCTCGCCTCGAAGTCGATCGAGAAAAGCGAGCGTCGGCCGGTAGGCGAGCGTCATCGCGTTGACGCGCGCGAGGTCGGCGAGGCAGCCGCGGAATGTTTCGTAGTCGACGGCATGGTCGTCCATCAGCTCCGGCGCGCGGGAGCGCGCGTCGATGCTGAAGCCGCCGCTCATGACGCCACGCTGAAGGACATCGTCTCGGCCACCAGCCCCGGGCCGAAGGCCATCGCGCAGCCGCTCTGGCCGGCGGACGCCGCCCGCATGATCTCGGCGAGCACGAACAGGATGGTGGCCGACGACATGTTGCCGTTCTCCCGGAGAACCGAGCGGGAGACCGCCAGCGCGCCCGTAGGCAGTTCGAGTCCTTCCTCGACGGCGTCAAGGACCGAGCGCCCGCCTGGATGAACGGCCCAGAGGTCGACGTCTCCGACCCGCCGTCCGGATAGGATCTTGCCCGAACTTGTCCTCAGCGCCGTCGCGATCTCGGCGGGCACCCGGCCAGAGAGAAACATGTCGAAACCATCGTCCCGGATGGTCCAGGTGATCCGGTCGGCGGTGTCGGGCGCCATGGCGGCGTGAAAACCGTCGAGCGAGATGCCCACCGGATCGGCCGACACGAGCGCGGCCGCGCAGCCGTCTCCGAATACGAAAAAGGACAGCATCTCCTCGATGGCGCCGGTGTCCTTGAGATGCAGCGTGCAGAGCTCGACGCAGACGACGAGCACTTTGGCGGACGGATCCGACCGGACGACGTGCCGCGCGAGCTTGAGGCCGTTGATCGCCGCGTAGCAGCCCATGAAGCCAACGAGCGTCCGCTCGACCGAGGTGCTGAGCCCGAAGCGCCGTATGAGTTCGAAGTCGAGTCCCGGCGCGGAAAAGCCCGTGCAGGACACGACGATTAGGTGGGTGATCGAGCCGGCCTCGGACCCGAGCCCGAGGCGCGTCACCGCCTCTGCGGCGAGTCCCGGAGCGTCGCGCTCGTAACGGGCCATCCGGTCCGCGGTCGAAGGAAATCGGCCGAGCCGGTAGAAGCCCTCGGCGTCGACGAAATCGGCGGGCTGATCGGAGACCGGCGACAGGGACGACCAGCGATGCTCGATCTGGCCGCGATCGGCCATGCGCCGGAACAGCTTCTCCGAGCGCGAGCCCGCCAATCGTCGCTGGGCGAAGTCGACGAACGCGGCGTGGACATCGTTACGCGGCGTCGCCGTCCCGATGCGGTTCACATAAGCAACTGTCACGACCGCCTTTCAGACCAGCCTCACGACGTCCAAGGCGCGATCTACGGGTTCCGTCTACTCCAGATGGGACGTCAGGCTTACGCGGGCGAGAGGCTGTGGATGCTCTTTCGGCCGCCTGACGTCGCAGCCGCGATCCGGGCGCCCGGAAAACCTCTCGCAAGGACGCGCTCGATCATACGTGGCGGAAGCTGTCGCCGACCTGTCCGCCGGCCGCCCGAAGGACTGCGCCGCGTTCTCCGCACACAGTCGGCGCCGAATAAGCAAACCTGCGGCAAATTCTGATCCGCATTGGGCGTGTCGGTTGCGCGCGCTTCCACTGACGAAAGGATTTGCTCCATGCGATCACTCATCATCGCCACGGCGAGCGCCGCCCTCGTGTTCTCGGCCGTGGCCGCCAACGCCCAGTCGCCACAGGCCGAACCCCAGCAGCCGCAGACCCAGCAGCAGAAGGGTCAGTCCGGCGGCGCGCCGATGGTGCGCGGCGTGAACGTCGTCGACGTCTCCGAGCTTCCAGCCGAGACCCGTCCTCAGGTCGACGCGGCCGCCGCCAAGGCCAAGCCCGCGGACCTCAAGAACCTGCGGGCCTCCATCGACAAGTCGCCCGAGATCACCAAGGCGCTCGACGCCAAGGGCGCGAAGTCGGCGGACGTCATCGTCGCCAATCTCGACCAGCAGGGTCTCTTGACGCTCGTCACCAGGAAGCGCGGCTGACGAGCCGATCGGTCCTTCGGATTGTCCGGCGCGGCTTTAGGGCCGCGCCCTTTTTGCGACGGTCGAGAGCGGGTCGTCAGACGCAGCGTCGGCCCGCCGTCGGGCAGGCGCCCGCGGCGAGCTCGATCTGGATCGTCGGATGCGCGATGGCGAAGCGGCGCTCCAGTTCGGCGGCGGTCTCCGCCATCGCCGCGTCGCCGGGATGGCCGCCCGGCATGACGAGATGGGCGGTGAGCGCCGTCTCCGTCGTGCTCATCGGCCAGACATGGAGATCGTGGACCTCGGAGACCCCCGCCCTGCCCTCCAGGAAGGCGCGGATGGCGGCCGGGTCGACGCCGGGCGGGGCGGCCTGCAGCGACATCGTCACGCTGTCGCGCAGCAGGCCCCAGGTACCCCAGGTGATGACGGCGACGATCAGCAGGCTGACGGCCGGGTCGAGCCACTGCCAGCCGGTCAGGATCACGAGCAGGCCCGCGACGATCACCGCCGCCGAGACCGCCGCATCCGCCGCCATGTGCAGATAGGCGCCGCGGATGTTGAGGTCGCCCTTTCGCCCCGAGGCGAACAGCCAGGCGGTGAAGCCGTTGATCGCGACGCCGATCGCGGCGACGACCATCACCGTGACGCCCGCCACCGGCTCGGGATTGAAGATGCGATGGAGCGCCTCCCAGCCGATCACGCCGACCGCGATCAGCAGGAAGACGGCGTTCCACAGCGCCGCCATGATCGAGCTGCCGCGCAGCCCGTAGGAGAAGCGCGGCGTCGGCGGGCGTTTGGCGAGCGTCGCCGCGACCCAGGCGACGACAAGGCCGAGCACGTCGGACAGATTGTGGCCGGCGTCCGCGACCAGCGCGAGCGAGTTGCTCGCGAGCCCATATCCCGCCTCGACGACGACGAAGGCCGTGTTCAGCCCGATTCCGATGGCGAAGGCGCGGCCGAAGCTCGCCGGCGCATGGGCGTGGCCGGGGCCGTGGGCGTGGCCGGCGTGAGAGTGGTCATGGCCAGGTTGGTCATGATGACCATGGTCATGGCCACCGTGGCCGTCGTGCGCGTGGTGATCGTGGCTCATCGCGGTCTCCTCGCCGCGCCTTAGCCGGTCGGCGCCACGTAATGCTAGAACGCCCGCCGGATCACGGAGGCGCGCGGGGCTCTCGCAGACCGAAAGCGGCGTCCCCATCTCTCCGGTTGCGGCTTCCTGCGCCGCGCCCAATCGGAAGACCCCCTTGCACCTCGCCAAGATCGCGCTCGGCGCGTTCATGCTTCTGTTCGCTGCGCCGATCGCCGTTGCAGCCGCGCTCTACTGGCTCGACGGCGACGCCGCGGGCTGGCGGACGGCTGACCGTTCGAGCGCGGGCCTGCTGCCGCCGGCCGCGCAAAAGCCCGAGGCCGTGGTGCGCGTCTTCGCCGCCCGCACCGTCCGGTGGAAGGGGATCGTCGCGACCCATTGCTGGATCGTCGTCAAGCCGAAGGGCGCGCTCGGCTATACGCGCTATGACTACACGGCCTGGGGCGAGCCCATCCGCGTCAACGGCTTCGTCGCCGACGGCCGCTGGTTCGGCCGCGCGCCGGAACTGGTCTTCGCAGCGGACGGCCGGCTGGCCGAGCAGGCGATCCCGAAGATCCGCAGGGCCGTCGAGACCTACAAGTTCGCGGAAGCGGGCGACTACCGGGCGTGGCCCGGGCCCAACTCCAACACCTTCGTCGCGGCCGTCATGGCCTCGGTTCCGGAGCTTGAGGCGAAGCTGCCGACGACCGCCGTCGGCAAGGATTTTCCGTATGGCGGCGACTGGATCGCGCTCACCCCGTCGAAGACCGGCGTGCGGCTGACGCTCGGCGGCTACGCCGGGCTGACCGTGGGCTGGTTCGAAGGGGTCGAAATCAACATCCTCGGCGCCGTCTTCGGCCTCGAGCTCCGGCGACCGGCGATCAACCTGCCGGGTCTCGGCCGGTTCGGCGTCAGCGCCGTATAGCCGCCTCAAGCAAACAGTTCTTTAAATCCATCGAAAAACTATGCATACCTGCCGGGTCGCCAGCCGGGAGGAACAGATGTTGGCAGAGACCCCCGCCGTCCGCTTCGGCATCTGGGCTCTGGTGCATGGGAGCCGCGCCGCTCTGAACGACCCGCGAGAGCCCTATGACGCGTCGTGGGAGCGCAATGCAAGCCTCGTCGCGAAGGCGGAATCACTCGGCTACGATTCGGTCCTCGTCGCCCAGCACACGGTCAATCCGCACGATCCGGACCGCGACGAGCTCGAGGCCTGGACGGCTTCTGCGGCGCTCGCCGCCATTACCCGCAAGATCGAGATCATCACGGCGGTGAAGCCGCTGAGCTTCCATCCGGTCGTGCTGGCGAAGATGGCGCTCCAGATCGAAGCGATCTCGCGCGGCCGCTTCGCCATCAACGTCGTCAACGCCTGGAACCTCGCCGAATTCGAGAAGGCCGGCGTCCCCTTTCCCGAGCATGACGCGCGCTACGCCTACGGGACGGAATGGCTCGAGGTGGTGTCGCGCCTCATGACCGGCGAGACCGTGAACCACGACGGCGATCAGTTCCACGTCCGGGACTACAAGCTTCGCCCCGCCTCGCCCTATCGCGAGCGGCCGGCGATCTATGTCGGCGGAGAATCTGAACCGGCCCGCAAGCTCGTGAACCGCCTCGGCGACACGTGGTTCCTCAACGGGCAGTCGCTCGAGAGCGTCCGCGCCCTGATCGCCGACGCGCGATCGCGCCAGCGTAGCGGCGCGCCGCTCGCATTCGGGCTGTCGGCCTTCGTCATCGCGCGGGAGAGCCGAGCGGAGGCCGAGGACGAGCATGCCCATCTCGCCGAGCTCGCGGCGAAGGACGCGGCCGTCAAAGCCCAGCAGAAGGCGAACACCGATCCGGATTCGACCATGTGGAACCGGATGGCGCGGGTCGCCTCGGTCGGCACCAATGGGGGAACTGCGGCCGGGCTCGTCGGATCCTATGACGACGTCGCCGAGCGCGTCGCTGCCTTCCGGGACGCCGGGATCGGCCTGTTCATGCTGCAGTTCCAGCCGTTCGAGGCGGAGATGAAGCGGTTCGCGCAGGAGATCCTGCCGCGCTTCGGCGTCGGTTCGCGCCGGCGCGTCAAGGCCGCAGCGGCGCTGGCGAGGTAGGCCCCGGTACGACGAAGGCGGAGCGTCTCGCGACGCTCCGCCCCCGGCGGTTCCGACCTCACGTCGCGGTCAGTCGCAGACGCGGATCTTGCGGAAGTAGGGATAGCCGTAGGCGTCGTAGAACTTGCGCTTCTCGATCCAGCAATCCGCAGCGTAGGCCCGGTTGGAGGCGATGATGGCGCCGAGCAGCAGGCCGCCGCCGATCGCGGCCGCGCCGTAGCCGTAGTGGTGATGATGCTTCCAGCCCTTGGCTTCGGCGGAGGCGGGAGCGGCGACCGCGCCGATCGAGGCGGCGGCGACGAGAGCGATGATGGCCTTGCGGGCGCGGGAGACGGTGATGGACATCGGGTCGGTTCCTTGCCGGTTTTCGGAGCCGCCCAACGCGGCTCTTGTGACCGTTGGTCTCCGCCGTCCCGCAACCGGTTCAACGCCGTGCGAAAAAAATTCTTCGCGGCTCACCAGTCGTCCTTCTGCGGCAGGCCGTCCCTGAGCTCGTAATAGTCCGATTTGGAACCGACGAAGATGTGCGCCGACAGGCTGAGACCGGTCGGCCGGTCGAGCGTCCCGAGGGTGACGTAAGTCTCGTCGCCAGGATCGGCCCGCCAGAACAGGTTCCCGCCGCAGCGCGCGCAGAAACCGCGCCGCACGTCCCCGGACGACTGGAACCAGGCGAGCGTCTCGGCCGGTTCGATCGCCAGATCCGCCGTGCTGCAGGCGGCCATGGCGGCGAAATGGCCACTGGTCCTGGCGCATTGCGAGCAGTGGCAGGCGACCGGAGGCGTAAGCCGGCCCTTGACCTCGTAGCGCACGCCGCCGCAAAGACACCTGCCCGTCGCCATCGCTTGCCTCCCGTCCGTCCGGACGGCTAGGCGGGCACGCCGCGCCCTCGACGGCAAGTCGGCAGATCGTCAAAGAAAAAGGGCGACGCGCCGAAGCGCGCCGCCCTGACCGTCCTGATCGATCGGGCGAACCCGACGGGTCCGATCACTCGCAGACGCGGACCTTCTTGATGTAGACGCGGCCGGACGGCGTCTCGACGCGGCGCTTTTCGATCACGCACTCGGGCTCTTCCTCGGCGCGCGCGGCCGAGCTCGCGATCGCGGCGCCCGCGATCACGCCCAGAACGCCGGCGGCCGCGATCGCGCCGGCCTTGCCGCCGCCGCCGCGATGACGCCAGCCGGCCTCGGCCGCGACGGGAGCGAACGCGGCAGCCGCGACGCCGGCCGACAGGGCGAGAGCGCAAAGACGGCGAGAACGGATCGTGAGCATCTGACTTCCCCCAAATATGGTGTGCCGCCCCTCGCGGCGTCGGCGAACAGCTATCAGAAGCAATGCGATCAGGACAAGCCTTGGATTTCTTGGAACTCTGCTCAGGGCAAACGTTCCGAAAACGCCGTCAGAACGGTCCACGTGTTCTTTCGTAAGTCGCGATCAGCTTCGCCCGCGCCAGCATAGTCTCGGCCGATCGCGCGCGCGCAAACATTTCGCACGGAAACGTGTAGCGCGAGGTCGATTCATGGGACGGGCCGACCAGGCGGCGGGCCGCGCTTGACGGCTTGATCTTGGGACGTCCCCGTCTCATCTGATCGCCCGCCCTGTCGCGACGACCAGCACCCAACGAGACGAGAATGTCGAACGCCGCCGATACCGCCGCAAGCGCGCCCGCTCCTGAGTCCCGCCCGTTCGAGGCCGACGTCGCCAAGCTGCTGCACATGATGGTGCACTCGGTCTATTCGGACCGGGACGTCTTCCTGCGGGAGCTGATCTCCAACGCCGCCGACGCCTGTGAGAAGCTGCGCTTCGAGGCGATCTCCGAACCGGCCCTGCTCGGCGACGATCCGAAGCCGCGCATCGTCATCACCGCGGACAAGGAAGCTGGCCGCCTCGTCGTCGAGGATAACGGCGTCGGCATGAGCCGCGAGGAGATGCTCGAGGCGCTCGGCACCATTGCCCGCTCCGGCACGAAGGCCTTCATGGAGCGGATCGAGGCCGCGCAATCGAAGGAGGGCGCGCAGCTGATCGGCCAGTTCGGCGTCGGCTTCTATTCGGCCTTCATGGTCGCCGACCGCGTCGATGTCGTCTCGCGCCGCGCGGGCTCGGACGAGGCGGCGCTCTGGTCCTCCGACGGCAAGGGCGCCTTCACGATCGCCGAGGCCGATCCCGCCCAGGCGCCGGCGCGCGGCACGCGCGTGACGCTCCATCTGATGGAGGACGCCAAGAGCTACGCCGAGCGCTGGACGCTGGAGCGTATCGTCAAGGCGCAGTCCGGCCACGTCCCGGTGCCGATCTCGCTGGTCGAGAAGCCCGGCGAGGAGGCCAAGGAGATCGCCGACGGCGCCGCGCTCTGGACGCGGCCGAAGTCCGAGATCACCAAGGACGAGTATGTCGACTTCTACCGGAGCGCCGCCGGCCAGTTCGACGATCCCGCTCTGACGATCCACTATCGCGCCGAAGGCCGCCACGAATACACGGCGCTCGCCTTCGTGCCCTCGACGCAGCCCTTCGACCTGTTCGATCCGGACCGCCGCGGGCGGATGAAACTCTATGTCCGGCGCGTCTTCATCACCGACGACGCCGAATTGCTGCCGCGCTGGCTGCGCTTCGTGCGCGGGCTCGTGGACTCCAGCGACCTGCCGCTCAACGTCTCGCGCGAGATGATCCAGCAGAGCCCGGTGCTCGCCGCGATCCGCAAGGGCCTGACCAACCGCGTCATCGCCGACGTCGAGAAGCTCGCCCAGAACGAGCCGGAGGCCTTCACCAAGGTCTGGGAAGCCTTCGGCGGCGTCATCAAGGAAGGGCTCTACGAGGACTTCGAGCGGCAGGAGCAGCTGCTGAAGCTCGCGCGCTTCCGCACCACCGCCGGCGACGGCTGGCGCTCGCTCGCCGATTACGTCGGCGCGATGAAGGAGAACCAGACCGCGATCTACTATCTCGCCGGCGGCAATCTCGACCAGCTCAAGGCCTCCCCCCACCTCGAAGGATTCTTGGCGCGCGGCGTCGAGGTGCTGCTGCTGACCGACCCGGTCGACAGTTTCTGGGTGACGACCGCGCAAGGGTTCGAGGGAAAGCCCTTCAAGTCGATCAGCCAGGGCGCGGCCGACCTCGCCGCGATCGCCAAGGCCGACGCGGCCGAGGCGCCGACGGCGGAGACCAGCGAGGAGGTGACCGGCCTGATCGCCTTCGCCAAGGAGACGCTCGGAGACGCCGTCTCGGACGTGCGCGCCTCCGACCGCCTGACCGAGAGCGCCGTCTGCCTCGTCGCCGCCGACCATGGTCTCGACCGGCAGCTCGAGAAGATCCTCGCCGCCTCCGGCCAGCAGGCGCCCATCGGCAAGCCGGTGCTGGAGATCAACCCGACCCATGCGCTGGTCGCGGCCCTCGCCGCCAAGGGCAAGGACGACGAGGCCTTCCGGACCGACGCCGTGCGGCTGCTGTTCGACGAGGCGAAGATCCTCGACGGCGAGCGGCCGGAAGACCCGCGCGGCTTCTCCGGGCGGCTCGCCCGCGTGCTCGAGCGGGCGCTGAGGTGAGGCGCATCCTGGGTCCCGGCCTTGGGCCGGGACCTGGATGCGCTGCGCCTGCAGATGAAGCGGCGCGGCTGAGCCCTTCCAAGAAGACTTCGCGCGTCTGGGTCCCGGCTCAAGGCCGGGACAAGGCGGCGGCGCGCTCTATCATCTCCGCGTGATGAGCATCCGCGTCTCCGCCCCGCGTCCTGCGCCTGATCCCGCATGACCCTCCCGCAGGGTCTGTCCTTCGCGATCATCGCGCTGATGATGGCGGCGTTCATCTGGGGACGCTTCCGCTACGACCTCGTCGCCTGCGTGGCGCTGCTCGCGGCCGTCGCGGTCGGGATCGTCAAGCCTGCCGAGGCGTTCAAGGGTTTCGCCGACGACATCGTCATCATCGTCGGCGCGGCGCTGGTGGTGAGCGGCGCGATCGCGCGGTCGGGCGTCATGGAGGCGGCGATCCAGCGCTTCGCGCCGAACCTCTCGACGCCGCGCCTCCAGCTCCTCGTGCTGGTTCTGATCGTCACCGTGCTGTCGGCCTTCGTGAAGAACGTCGGAGCGCTCGCCATCATGATGCCGATCGCCATCCAGATGGCGCGGCGCTCCTCCGTCTCGCCGTCCCTGTTCCTGATGCCGATGTCGTTCGGCTCGCTGCTCGGCGGGCTGATGACCCAGATCGGCACCTCGCCCAACGTCATCGTCTCGCGCGTGCGGGGCGAGATGACGGGTCAGCCCTTCACGATGTTCGACTTCACGCCGGTCGGCGCCGCGCTCGCCCTCGTCGGCGTCGTCTTCCTCGTCTTCTGCTACCGCCTGCTGCCGGAGCGGCAGAGCGGCGAGGCCGACATGGAGGAAGCGATCGAGATCAAGAACTACACGACCGAAGCGCGCGTGCCGAAGGACAGCCCCTTCGTCGACAAGACGGTGAAGGAGCTCGAGACGGCCGCGGAGGGCGAAGCGATGGTGACCGCGATCGTCGGCGCGACCGGCCGGCGACGTACGCCCTTCCCCGGCGCCGTCCTTGCGGTCGACGATGTCCTGATGGTCGAGGGCGACCCGAAGGCGCTCGACCGCATCGTCAGCGCCGGCAAGCTGAAGCTCACCAGCGACAAGGGCGATCTCGACAAGAGCGAGATCGAGCTCGGCGCCGTCGAGGCCATCGTCGGCACGCGTTCCGGCCTGATCGGGATGACCGCGCAGCGCCTGTCGCTCGCCCGCCGCACCGGCATGACGCTGCTGGCGGTGAGCCGCCGCGGCAAGCGCTTCGAGGAGCGTCTGCACGAGATCACCATAGCGGAGGGCGACGTGATCCTGCTGCAGGGCGACCGCAACCGGCTGCCCGAACTGCTGCGCGACTGGGATTGCCTGCCGCTCGCCGAGCGGGAGCTCAATCTCGGCATCACGCGCCGCAAGCTCGCGCCGGTCGCGATTCTCGCCGTCGCCATGGCCGCGACCGCGTCCGGCTGGGCGCCGGTGCCGCTCGCCTTCTTCGCCGCGGCGGCGCTGATGGTCTTGAGCGGGGCGCTGCCGCCGCGCGACGTCTACCACCAGCTCGACGCGCCGATCCTCGTGATGCTCGCGGCGCTCATCCCGGTCGCCGACAGCGTGCGCTCGACAGGCGGCGCGGACCTCATCGCCCACGGCCTGTCGCAGCTCGCCGTGCAGCTTCCGCCTTACGGCGCGCTGTCGCTGATCCTCGTCGCCGCGATGGCGGTGACGCCGTTCCTCAACAACGCCGCTACGGTGCTGGTGATGGCGCCGATCGCCGCGACCTTCGCGAGTTCGCTCGGCTATCGGCCTGAGGCGTTCCTGATGGCGGTCGCGATCGGCGCGGGGTGCGACTTCCTCACCCCCATCGGCCACCAGTGCAACACGCTGGTGATGGGTCCGGGCGGCTACCGCTACGGCGACTACGCCCGTCTCGGCGCGCCGCTGTCGCTGCTCGTCGTGCTCGTCGCGACGCCGCTCCTGCTGCTCGTGTGGCCGATGAAATGACCGGCGACGACGCGCCGCCGGCGTTTGTCAGCGCCCGCCCGGCCTGAGCATCGAAAAGGTCTCGGTCGTAGCCGAGTAGTCCATGTACCCGCAGCGTGCCAGCGCGGCGGCTTTCGCCGTGTCGAACAGCCCGTTGACGAGATAGTCCTCGTCGATATGCACGCCGACGACCTGGCCGATCACGACGTAACGGTTCGTGGGCCTGCCGAACATGTCCATGAGCTCGGTCACGCTGACGGTCTTGCATTCGAGCGCGGCCGGGCTGGCGGCGACGCGCGGCGCACGAACGATGCGGCTCGGCGCGGTTTCGATCCCGGCCGCGTCGAATTCGCTGACGCCCTTCTCCAGCGCGGCGGAGCTCTCGTTCATGGCGTCCTTCAGCGCGAGCGTCGCGACGTTGCAGACGAACTCGCCGGTGGCGCGCGCATTGTCCGCGGAGTGCTTCAGCCCGGCGGACGAGAACATCACCATGGGCGGGCCGTCGCAGACCCCGTTGAAGAAGCTGTAGGGTCCGAGGTTGGCGCGTCCCTCCACGTCGAGCGTCGAGATCCAGCCGATCGGCCGCGGCGCGACGATCGCCTTGAACGGATCGTGCGGCAGGCCATGGCCGAGCGTCGGTTCGTAGAACATCGGCTCACGCGCCCCAACGCGTGACGACTTCGGACAGCTCGGGACGCGGCCGGTCGGTCCACCGCTCGGTCGGCGTGCCGATGTGGATGAAGCCCGCGATGCGCTCGTTCTGCTGAAGGCCGATGACCTCGCGCGCCTTCGGATCATAGGCCGCCCAACCGGTCAGCCACTGCGCGCCGTAGCCGAGCGCGTTCACTGCGATCGAAAGGTTCATGCAGACCGCGCCGGCGGAAAGCTCCTGCTCCCACTCCGGGATCTTGACGTGCGGCCCGGCGCGGCTGACCACGGCGACGATCAGCGCCGAGCCGCAGAAATTGGCCACGGCCTCAACCTTGCCCGCCGGAGCCTCGGGGTCGCTCGCCTTCATCAGTTCGGCGAGCCTGCCGCCAAGTTCGGCGCGCGCCGGACCTTCGATCACGATGAAGCGCCAGGGCGCGAGCTTGCCGTGATCCGGCACGCGCGCGGCGATGGTCAACATCGTGTCGAGTTCCTCCGCGCTCGGCGCGGGCTCGGCGAGCGCGTTTGCGGGCACGGAGCGGCGGCTCTTCAGAAGTTCGATCGCGTCAAGCATGCCTGTTCCTTCTCGGACCGTGTGGCGCGTCCCTTCTCGCGGCGCCACATAGCACGGCGGCCCGGATCGGCCAGCGAGGCGAGCCGTCGGCGGCCCGACGAGAGACTTGCCAGCCGTCGCGGCGGGTGTCATCGCTCCGCTATGCGCCGTCTGTCATGCGGAATCCTGGTCTGCACGATCCTCGCCTGCGCGCCATCCGCTAACGAAGCGGCGGCGCAGGCCGGTCCGCCGGCTGGCGGATCCGGATTCGGGTTCGGCGAAGCGCCACGCTCGGGTCCGGTCCCGAAGGCCCCGGCAGGCGTCGGCGGCACGATCTCGGGCCGGATCAACCTGATCGGCCCGTCAGAGACCGCGACGGCGCCGCCGGCGCTCGCCGCTCCTGCGGCGCCGGCCCCGATCTTCTCCCCGCAGCGTCTCGACACGCTCGATCCGAGCGCGCTCGGGGGTCTCAAGCTGCATGCCCCCGCCCCGAACGCACGCGCGACCACGACGCCGGCGAAGCCTGTCGCGCCGGCTCCCGCGGCCCCGACCCCAAAACCGGTTGAGGCGGCGCTGACGCCGGCCGTCGCGCCTGTCGCGCCGGTGAAGCAGCGCCTGACCCTCTCGGCGGCCTTCTCCGAGAACGGCCCGCGCGTACAGAGCGGCGTGAAGTGGCGTCTGTTCACCGACCAGGCCGACGCCAATGGCGAGCACATGCTTGTCGCCGAATCGACCGACGCCGTCCCGCATTTCGACGTCGATCCCGGCGCCTACATCGTCCACGCGGTCTACGGCCTCGTGAGCGCGGCCAAGTTCGTCCAGGTCAAGCCAGGCGCGCCGACGGAGCAGAGCGTCGTGCTCTCGGCCGGCGCCGTCAGGATCGCCGCCTTCGCCGGCTCCCGGCCGGCCTCGGCGGACGACGTCACCTTCAAGCTCACCCGCGAGGTGGATGGCGTCACCCGCACCGTCGCCGATCAGGTCAAGCCGGGCACGACGCTGCGGCTGCCCGCCGGGCGCTATCACGTCACCTCCCTGTTCGGCGACGCCAACGCCGCCGTCGAGGCGGATCTGACGGTGGCGGCCGGCAAGTTCGTCGAGGCGCAGATCCACCACAAGGCCGCCAAGGTCTCGCTGAAGCTCGTCCAGCAGCCGGGGGGCCCTGACCTGCGGGACACCTCGTGGACGGTCCTGACCCCCGGCGGCGACGTCATCCGCGATTCGATCGGGGCGCTCGACGATCTCGTCCTCGCGGAGGGCGACTACACCGCGATCGCGCGCAGGGACGGCCAGCTCTACCAGCAGAGTTTCGCCGTGAAGGCCGGCGTCGACGCCAAGATCGAGGTGATTCTCCGCTGAGCCCCGTGGCTCAGGCGAGCGCCTTCATCGCCTCGTGGATGGGCTCGATCGCCCGCTCGGCGGCCTCGCGGCCTCGATCGATCGCTTCGCCCGCGCGATGGAAGTCGAACAGGCCGACGTCGGCGAGCCTCGGGCCGATCGTCAGGTCCGGCGGATCGCCGGCGAGGCGCGAGCGCGAGATGCGGTCCAGCATGATGCCGAAGGCGTCGACCATCACGGATGGAATGCCGGGCGCGCCGTCCGGCTTCGGGGGCGGCGTCTCCTCGGCCGGCCGGGTCTGGCCCCGGATCCGCCGCAGCCAGGTGAGGTTCTCGGCCGCGGCCTGGTCGCGCTCCGTCGTCGTCACCGACTGGATGACGGTCCCGCGCCCATAAACGTCGGACTGCAGGTTGACGGCCACCACCAGCCGGCCGCCGAGCGCCCGCGCCGCGGAGACCGGGACCGGGTTCGTCAAGGCGCCGTCCATCAGCCAGCGGCCGCCGACGCGCACCGGCTCGAAGATGCCGGGCAGCGCGTAGGACGCCCGCAGCGCCTCAACGAGCTTGCCCCTTCCCAGCCAGATCTCGTGTCCGGTGTTGTATTCGGTGGCGATGGCCGCGAATCGCGGGCCGAGGCTCTCGATCGAGGCCTCGCCGAGATTCTGCTCGAGCAGGCCTTTGAGCCGTCCGCCGGAGATGAGGCCTGCGCCGGCGAGGCTGAAGTCGAGCAGGCCGAACATCCGCCGCTTGGTGAGCGAGCGCGTCCAGTCCTCGAGCTCGTCGAGCCGGCCGGCCGCCCAGCAGCCGCCGACGACCGCGCCGACCGAGGTGCCGACGACGATATCGGGCTTCAGTCCCGCGGCGTCGAAAGCGCGCAGCACGCCGATATGCGCCCAGCCGCGCGCGATGCCGCCGCCGAGCGCGAGGGCGAGCGGCGGCGCGCCACGGCCAGGCACCTTCTCCGGCGCGCCGGCGTCTTGCGTTTCGGCCAGCGAGCCCGGACGGGAGAGCATCGAAGCGAAATCAGGAAGCATGAGCAGGCGCCGGTTACGCGGAGGCCGGCAGCATAGCGCCTTCGCTTGAAGATCGGCTGAACGGCGTCAGCCCTTGTAGACCGCCTTCGGGTCGAAAAGCCGCGCGTCGTCGACGGGTCGCAGTCGCGTCGCTCCTGCTGCGCCCCCTTCGACGGCGCGGTAGAAGCACGACTTGCGCCCGGTGTGGCAGGCCGCGCCCGTGCCGGCGACGCGGACCTTGAGCCAGAGCGCGTCCTGGTCGCAATCGACCCGCAGCTCCTCGACGGTCATTTCGTGGCCGCTGCTCTCGCCCTTCTTCCAGAGTTTCGCGCGCGAGCGCGAATAGAAATGCGCGACGCCGGTCTCGATGGTCGCCGCGAGCGCCTCGGCGTTCATATGCGCGAACATGAGCACGACGCCTTTGGCGTCCGTGACGATCGCGCCGATCAGGCCGTCGCGATCGAACTTCGGCTGGAAGACGGCGCCTTCCTCGATCTCCTCGTGAGAGCCGCGGGGGGCGAACATGGCAGTCATAGGGTTCGGCTCACAATCAGCGCGGCTCGCCGCGCTCCTGAGTCCCCCTCCCCCTTGCGGGGAGGGGTCAGGGGTGGGGG
>JADBEO010000019.1 GCA_031316315.1 Chelatococcus sambhunathii | reverse complement strand
CGTTCGGGTAGGGGCTGCCCTGGTAGGTGGGACCATCGGGCGCGAGCGCGCCCACGAGGTCCTGGATCAGCCGCTTGGGATAGAGACGGCTGCAGCAACAGAGGTCGCAGAGCAAGGGAGTGCGGCGCCATGACCGCCGCCTTCGCCGCCCTTGCCTTCCTCATGACCGGGCTCGCGACCGCGCAAACCCTCCGCCGCGCCGCGCTGTGGCGGCTCGGGGCCGCGGCACCGGTCGACTGGGTCTCGGGTCTCGCCAAGTTGCCGAAGCGCTACCTCGTCGACGTCCACCATGTCGTCGCGCGCGATCCTTACGCCTCGCGCATGCACGCGATCGTCGCCGGCGGGCTGCTGGCCGCGACCATGCTCGCCGGCTTCGCGATCCTGCCCCCTCTTGCGGGGTCGCGCTTTTACTGGAGCGTCGTCGCGCTCGCCTTCGCCATGACCCTCGCAGGGTCCCTGCTGGTCGGCGCACGGCGTTACCCAAAGACGCCAAAGCGGCTCTCGAAGGGCGGCTTCCAGCGCCTGCCGTTCCTGCTGCTCGCCTATGCGGCGGGCGGAACCGCCGCGGCGCTGTCAATCGCACTGTCGGGGCCGGAAAACCCCGTCCTGCTCGTCGCGCTGCTCGTTGCGGCGGGCGGCGGGCTGGGGCTCGCCTATGAGGTGAAGGACGGCCCGATGCGCCATGCTGTCGCCGGCGCGCTGCACCTGATCGCGCACCCCCGGCAGAAGCGCTTCGAGCAGGGAAGGCCCGACGCCGCTCTCCTGCCGCTCGACCTCGACGCGCCAAAGCTGGGCGCCGAGTTGCCGGCGGACTTCACCTGGAACCGACTGCTCGGTTTCGACGCCTGCGTCCAGTGCGGCCGCTGCGAGACCGCCTGTCCGGCCTTCGCGGCCGGTCAGCCTCTCAATCCCAAGCGGCTGATCCAGGACCTCGTGGGCGCGCTCGCGCCCGATGGTCCCACCTACCAGGGCAGCCCCTACCCGAACGCCCGCCCTGTCGCGGGCGAGGCCGGCCCGCTGTTCAAGGTCATCGGTCCTGACGCCAAGATCCATCCGGACACGCTCTGGAGCTGCACGACTTGCCGGGCCTGCGTCGAGGAGTGCCCGATGATGATCGAGCATGTCGACGCCATCATCTCGCTGCGCCGCCACCAGACGCTGGAGCTCAGCGCGCCGCCGCAGAAGAGCTTCGAGACGCTTGCGAACCTTCGCGAGGCCGACGAGCCGGGCGCGAGGCCGCTGACGGCGCGCGGCGATTTCGCGGCCGGGATCGAGCTGCCGGTCATCTCGAAGCGCGGCGAGGCCGACGTGCTGCTCTGGCTCGGCGACGGCGCCTACGACATGCGCTACGGCCGCACGCTGCGCGCCCTCATCAAGCTCTTCCATGAAGCCGGCGTCGATTTCGCCGTGCTGGGCGAGGAGGAGCGCGACACCGGCGACCTCGCCCGCCGGCTCGGCGACGAGGCGACATATCAGGGCCTGGCGAAAGCCAACATCGAGACGCTCCAGAAGTACCGTTTCAACCGGATCGTCACCTCCGACCCGCACGCGCTGCATGCGCTGCGCAACGAGTACCGGGCCTTTGGCGGCGACTTCGAGGTCGTCCACCACACCGCCTTCCTGCTCGAACTGATCGACGCTGGAAAGCTCCCGACCGGAAAGCTCGACGCGGGAACCGTCACCTATCACGACCCCTGCTATCTCGGCCGCTACAACGGCGAGACCGAGGCTCCGCGGAAAGTGCTGGACCGCATCGGCCTCTCGCGCGTCGAGATGGCCCGCCATGGAAGGCGCTCGATGTGCTGCGGCGGCGGCGGCGGCGCGCCGATCGCGGACATTCCCGGGGACGCCCGCATCCCTGACCTCCGCATGGCTCAGGCCGCCGAGACTGGCGCGGAGATGGTCGCCGTCGCCTGCCCGACATGCACCGCCATGCTCGAAGGCGTGACCGGCCGGACCGCCGAGATCAGGGACGTCGCCGAACTGGTGCTGATGGCGGTCGAGACCGGTCGCGCCGACGAGCCGCGCAGGGCCGCGGCATGACGCGGCTCCGCCGAGACCCGCGGACCGAGCGCGCCGCCGCGAGGACCTCCGGAGCCGAACGGCCGCGCTACGACCTCGCGCTCAAGGCCGCTCCGAGCCGCCGCCCGCGACGCGACCCGCGCGCGGAGGCCGCCGCCCAACGCGTCCCGGCCGCTGCGCGCCTGAGGCTGGACCGCTCGCAGTTCGGCGCCGCCACGGTCGTCGCGACGCACGTGCCGGAGCGCCAGACCGATAAGGCGTCGCCGAAGCCGATCATCGTCGAGAACCCCGACTTCCTTGTCCTCGTCGTGCCCGACATGGCCGGCGGGCGGCTCGGCGAACACGATCGCCAGCTGTTCGGCGCGGCCCGTGAACTCGCCGGCAAGACCGGCGCGACGCTTGCGCTGGTCGGCGCGTCGTCGGCGGATCTCGGTCCGGCCGGCGCGGACCGCGTCGCGGTCGTGGCGCGCGATCCCGACGCCTACGACCCCGACGCCCGCGCGGCCGAGGTCGTCGCGGCGATGCGCGCCCTCGATCCGAAACACGTGCTGTTCCCGGAATCCGCCGACGGCGGCGATCTCGCCCGCCGCGTCTCAGTCCTCACCGGAGAGCCGCTGTTCACGGAGGCCGAGCAGGTCTCCGCCTCCGCGCTCGGCCGCCCCGCGAGATGCCGCAAGGTCGAGCAGCGCTCGGTCCCGACGCGGCTGATCAGCGTCGCCGCGGACTCGGTCGCATCCTACTCCGGCGCGCCGCGCGAAGCGCGAAACGAGCAGGTCGATCTCGCCAGCGGTCCGGCCAAGACCGCCGGGGCCATCGTCTCGGCGACGCGCATCCCAGCTGATCCCGCCACCGTGCCGCTGGCGCTCGCCGACTTCGTCGTTTCGGCCGGCAACGGCGTCACTGATCTCGACATGTTCCGCCAGGTCGTGGCGGCTCTCGGCGCGACGCCCGGCGCGAGCCGCGTGCTCTGCGACGCCGGGCTGATGCCGCGCGCCGCCCAAGTCGGCGCCTCGGGCACGGTGCTCGGCGCGAGCTGCTACTTCGCACTCGGCATCGCCGGCGCGCCGCAGCATCTGCAGGGCGTCGCCGACTGCGAGCACATCGTCGCCGTCAACACCGACCTCCACGCGGCGATGATCGCGCGCGCCGGCCTCGGAATCATTCAGGACGCCCAGTTGGTGATGCCGGCGATCCTGGAAGAGCTCGAGCGCGAGCGTCGGGAGACCGGGACATGAGGATCGCCGTCCTGTTGTCCGCCGGCCGCCATCCGGTCTCGGGGAAGCCCACGCTGCCGAGAACGGAGGCGCAGGCGATCCGCATGGCGGCTGGACTTGGCGCGGCGACGGGGCTCCACGTCGGGCCGGACGCCTTCCCCGCCGAGGCCGCGCTCGGTCACGGTCTGGACTACGCCGCGCACATCGCCTGCGCCGCCGGCTCGGATCCTGTCGGCCCGCTCGCCGCCCGCATCGTGAGCGACGCGCCCGACATCGTCCTCGCGGGACGGCGCGGCCAGGGCGGCGACGAGACCGGTCTCGTCCCCTACGCCGTGGCGGCGCGCCTCGGCGTTCCGATCGTTCCGGACGCAGTGGCGATGCGGCCTGCGACGGACGGGCTGGTCGAGATCGACCAGGCGCTGCCGAAGGGCGTGCTGCGTCGCCTCGTCGTCCGCACGCCCGTCGTCGTCACCGTTCATCCGGCCGCGCCGCCGCCTTTGCCCTTCGCCTTCGGCAAGGCGCGGCGCGGTTCGATCGAACGCATCGCCGCGGCGCCGACCGACCTCGCGGCGGGCGCGCCGCCCCCCGAGGAACGCCCCTACCGCAAGCGCCCGAAGATGATGCGCGCCGCCGGCGGTTCGGCGGCCGACCGCCTCAAGGCCGTCACCGGCGAGGCCACGGCAGGCGGCGCGAAGGTCCTCGACCATCAGACGCCGGAGGACGCGGCGAAGGAGGTGCTCGCCTTCCTGCGCCGCGTCGGCGTGCTGGCGCCAGCAAGCGCGGCCGGGCCGGGACGTCGACCCGCGGCATCGGAGGACGCAAGCCGCCACGCGACGAGCTGACGACCGATGGAAGGGAGGGCCGAAGCCGACGTTCGCGTCACGACGAGCCGGGGCATCGCTCGACCGAACAAAGACAATGGGAACATGGGGATAGGTCTGTGACAGATAGCAATAGCAGCGAGTCAAGCAGCGTCGATCCGTGGGTTTTCGGGCCGGCCGTCGCCGTCTCGATCGCATTCGTCGCCTGGGGCGCGATCTGGCCGGACAGCCTTTCGGCGATCGCCGGTTCCGTCCTCAAGATGGCGATCGAGGACTTCGGCTGGTCGTTCGTCGTTTCGAGCGCGATCTTCCTGATCTTCGCGCTTTACCTCGCCTTCAGCCGCTTCGGCGACATCAGGCTGGGCCTCGACGACGAACAGCCCGAGTTCTCGACCACCTCCTGGGTCTGCATGATGTTCAGCGTCGGCATGGGCATCGGGCTGATGTTCTGGGGCGTCGCCGAACCGATCTCGCATTTCGGCGCGCCTCCCCACGGGCTCGCACAGCCGCAGACCAAGGAAGCGGCCCTGCTCGCCATAAAGTACTCGTACTTCCACTGGGCGCTGCATCCGTGGGCGATCTATGCCGTTACCGGCCTCGCGATCGCCTACTTCACCTTCCGGCGCGGTTACCCGAACCTGATCTCAAGCGCCTTCCGCCCGCTGATCGGCGACCTCGCCGACGGGCCGCTCGGCAAGGCGATCGACATCCTCGCGCTGTTCGCGACTCTGTTCGGCACCGCGACATCGCTCGGCCTCGGCGCCCAGCAGATCAACACCGGCATGAACTTCCTCTGGAGCACCGGCACATCCGTCGGCATCTCGCTCGCGATCATCATCGTCATGACGGTGCTGTTCATCCTGTCCGCCGTCTCCGGCGTCGGAAAGGGCATCCAGTTCCTGTCCAACATGAACATGGTGGTGGCGATCTTCCTGCTGCTGTTCATCGCGGTCGTCGGGCCGACGGTGTTCATCATGAACACCTTCGCGGAATCGCTCGGCGACTACGTCCGCGACATCGTCGGCATGTCGTTCCGCACCGCCGCCTTCTCCGACGGCAAGTGGCTCGGCAGCTGGACGATCTTCTACTGGGCGTGGTGGGTGTCGTGGGCGCCGTTCGTCGGCGTGTTCATCGCCCGCATCTCACGCGGACGAACCATCCGGGAGTTCGTGGTCGGCGTGCTGCTCGCCCCGAGCGCTGTCACCTTCGTGTGGTTCGCCGTGATGGGCGGCGCCGCGCTGCACTCGGAGCTCTACGGCGCCGGCGGCCTCGTCGAGGCCGTCAAGCAGGACAGCGCCATCGCACTGTTCTCGCTGCTCGAGCAGTATCCGGGCGCGATCGTCTCCTGCGTCGTCGCGATGTTCCTCGTCGCGGTGTTCTTCATCTCGGGCGCAGACGCGGGCTCGGTGGTGATGGGCATGCTGTCGGCGCGCGGCACGCTCGAGCCGGCGAAATGGGTGGTCGTGCTCTGGGGCGTGCTGGCCGGCGCCTCGGCGTCGATCCTGCTCATGATGGGCGGGCTCAACGCGCTGCAGACGGCCTCGATCATTGTCGCGGCGCCGTTCCTGCTGGTGATGGCGGGGCTGTGCGTGTCGCTCTATCACGCGCTGCTCGACGACCTCGAGGAACACACAAACTACGGCGCGCCGAACTCGCAGTCGGCCATCGCGGCGCATAGCCGTCCGGCCGACCAGCACCTGACGGCCTGACGACCCGGAAGACGGCGCGGCTCTTCGCGCCGTCCTCCGCTTGCCCCGCGCCGCGGCGCGCGTACAATCTCCGGATTGCATGGTGGCAAGGCGCGGCGCATGACTGCCGAAACTGGAGACTGGACGCCCGCGATCTCGCCTTCCGGCGGGCCGCTCTACCTGCAGATCGTCGAGGCGATCGAGGCCGGCCTGCGAACCGGATCGCTGCGGGAGGGCGACCGCCTCCCGGCGCAGCGCGCGCTCGCCGAGAGGCTCGGCGTTGACTTCACGACCGTCACCCGGGCTTACGCCGAAGCGCGCAGGCGCAACCTGATCGACGCTGTGACGGGACGAGGCTCCTTCGTCGCGCCCCGCCGCGATCCCGCTGCGCCGCCGCTCGACCTGTCCATGAACATCCCGCCGGCCCCGAAGGGCGTGCGGCTCGCCGAGCTGGTCGCCCGCGGCGTCTCGGAAATCTCCGCGCGCTCCAATCTCGACCTCCTGATGTCCTATCATCCTGGCGCCGGATCCTCGGCCGAGCGCGCGGGGGGGGCGGCGTGGCTCCGCCGCACGCTCGGCAAGGTCGATCCGGATCGGGTGCTGGTCGCGTCGGGCGCGCAGTCTGCCCTGGCGGCGATCCTTTCGGTCGAGGCGCGAGCGGGAGAAGCGGTGCTGTGCGAGCCGCTGGCCTATCCCGGCCTTCTGTCGGCGGCGAACCAGTTCGACGTCGCCGTCGTCGCTGCCGAGGCGGACGGCGACGGCATGCGCCCGGACGCGCTGGAGGCGGCGCTGCGCGCCAACCCGAAAGCGCGGCTGCTGTATCTCAATCCGAGCATCGCAAATCCCACGGCCGTCACCATGCCGGAGACGCGGCGGCGGGAGATCGCCGCGGTCGCGGTCCGCGGCGGACTGAAGATCCTCGAGGACGACCCCTACTCGCCCCTCGCCGCCGATCCGCCGCCAGCCTTCGCGACGCTCGCGCCGACGGCGACCTTCCATGTCGCGACGGTCTCGAAGTGTCTCACGCCCGGGCTGAGGATCGCGTTCGTCGTGGCTCCCGACGCCGCGTCGCGGGAACGGCTGGCCGAGGCGCTGCGCGCGATCTCGCTGATGGCGCCGCCGCTCATGTCGGCGCTGGTCTGCGGCTGGATACGGGACGGCGTTGCGGCCGACCTTCTGGCGGGCGTCAGGGCGGAAGCCGAAGCGCGACAGGCGCTCGCGCGCGCCGCGCTGCCGGCCGCGGTCGCGCATCCGAGCGGCTTGCATCTGTGGCTGCCGCTCGCCGGCGGCTGGGATCGTCACGGGCTCGCGGAGCGGGCGAGGCGTCAGGGCCTCGCCGTCACCCCGTCCGACGCCTTCCGCGTCGGCGGGCCGGCGGTCGAGGCCGTGCGCGTTTCGCTGGGCGCGGTTCCGGAGCGCGCCCGTCTCGCGACGGCGCTCGAAACGCTGTCCTCGATCCTCGCCGGCGGCCCGAAGGCTTTGCGCGACGTCGTTTAGCGCGCCGTCACCAGCCGTTTGCGTCCTCGGCCTCGCCGAGCCTCACCAGCCGCGCCTCGGCGGCCTTGTGGTGGTACTGGCTGGCGACGAGCCATCCCTTGAGCGGGCGTAGCGGCGGCAGCAGCGTCGCCAGCATGATCGGCAGCGTCGTGAAGGCGTGGACCCAGTACGGCGCCTGATAGGCGAGCTCGAGCCATACCGCGAACAGCGCCGACGGCAGGCAGGCGAAGGTGATCGCGAAGAAGGCCGGGCCATCCGCCGGATCGGCGTAGGAATAGTCGAGCCCGCAGACCTCGCAGCGCGGCTTCAGCTTCAGGAAGCCCTCGAACAGATGCCCCTCGCCGCAGCGCGGGCACCGGCCGCGCAAACCCACCCTGTACGGCTCGAGCTTCGGAAAGGTCGTGTCGGCCATGTGCGGCGCCTCCAATCCTGCGCGCTTAGATAGATAGGCGCGACAGCATACATTGTCAATTTTGTATGCATCACAAATGATCTCTGTTTTCGGGCTGGCTCTATCGCGCCCGCCCGGCGGCGCGATAGACTGCCGTCCCCCTCCCCAAGCAGGAAGGACGCCGCAATGGACGGTTCGCCCTTGCGACTGACCTCGATGGCTCACGGCGGCGGCTGCGGCTGCAAGCTGGCGCCGAACGTGCTGCACGACCTCTTGCGCAAGATGCCGCTGCCGGTCCCGGCGCCCGACCTGCTGGTCGGGACCGAGACCTCGGACGACGCCGCGGTCTACCGCCTCAATGACAGCCAGGCCATCGTCGCGACCACGGACTTCTTCACCCCGATCGTGGACGATCCGTTCCAGTTCGGTCGGATCGCTGCGACCAACGCGCTGTCCGACGTCTACGCCATGGGCGGCAAGCCGTTGTTCGCGCTGGCGCTGGTCGGCATGCCGGTCAACGTGATCCCGCTCGACATGGCGCAGGACATCCTCGCCGGCGGCGCGTCCGTCTGCGCCGCAGCGGGGATCCCGGTCGTGGGCGGCCATTCGATCGATGCGCCGGAGCCGATCTACGGTCTCGTCGCGATCGGCCTCGTCCATCCGGACAAGGCGCTTCGGAATGCGAGCGCAAAGGCCGGCGACACGCTGGTCCTGACGAAGGGGCTCGGGATCGGCGTGTTCTCCGCCGCGCTCAAGAAAGGCGAGCTGCCGGAGGCCGCTTATGAGACCATGATCGCCTCGACGACCAGGCTGAACGACATCGGGGCGACGCTGTCCGAAAACGCCTCCGTCCACGCGATGACGGACGTGACCGGCTTCGGGCTGCTCGGCCATCTGCTGGAGATGTGCCGCGGGTCAGGGCTCGCCGCCGAGATCAACGTTCCGGACGTGCCGCTGCTGCCGGGCGCGGCGGATCTCGCCAAGGCGGGCTATGTCACCGGGGCCTCGGGCCGCAACTGGAAGAGCTATGGCCACGCTGTCCACTGGCCTTCCAGCTGGCCGGACTGGGCGCGGGACCTGCTATCCGATCCGCAGACTAGCGGCGGGCTGCTTGTGGCGGTCGCGCCGCAAGCGAGCGAAGCAGTGGTCGCCGCCTGCCGGGCGGCGGGCTTCGCGCAGACGAGCGTCATCGGCTCGCTGCGCGAGGGCGCGCCGGAGGTGTCGTTCTCGGGTCTGTAAGGGAATTGCTTTGGCCGGCGAGGCCAAACGCCGCCTCGCCGGCCAGTCCGCGGCGCGGGAGGGGCGGGAACCGCGCTGTGGACTGGTCTGCGAGATAGGCGGCGGATACGGCCGAACAACGGCGGCGCGGGTCACCGTGGGTTTCGGAACGTTGCAGCCGTGCGGGGCGACGTGGCCGTTCCGGCACAGCGCTTCATTCTCCGGCCAGGATCGCCTCCGCAGCCGCGATCCCCGTGCGGTAGGCGCCGTGCGCGGTCGAGTAATCCTCCTCGGAGCAGGCCTCTCCGGCGAAGAAGAGCCGCCCGTCGACGGGCTCCGCGAGCAGCTTGCGGTCCCCGGCCCGGCCCGGCAGCGCGAAGGAATAGGAACCGCGTGCGAAGGGATCCGCGCGCCATAGATGCGTCGGCAGCGGGCTCAGCCGCGCCCGGATTCCCTCGCCGAACAGGCCTGAGAGCTCCGCCAGCGCGAAGTCGGCGAACGCCGGCTCGCCCTCGCGCTCCAGCGCATCGGCGCAGTCGCCGCCGAAGTAAGCCTCCACCAGCGGGCGTCCGCTTGGCCGGAAATGATAGGCGGCGGTCGCGACCCGATCGCGGCGGCCGAAGGCGCGGCTGTCGGCCTCGAAGCCGTCCGGCCGGTCGAGCATGAAGTAGACCTTGTCGGCGAGGCCGAGCGGCAGGCCAGCCGCCGCCTCGCGCTTCTGCGGCAGATCCGGCGTGAAGGCGACGGCCCCCTCCGCGATCAGCGCGCTCGGCAGCGCGATGACCACCTTCTCCGCCTCGATCGTCCCCTTCGCCGTCTCCAGCCGGATGGAGGCGCCGGTATGGTCGACGCGCGAGACCGCGGTCCCGAGCGCGACGGGCGCGTCGCCGACGTGCCCCGCGATCAGCGCGCCGTATCCGCCCGCGACGCGGTAATTGAAGCCGGTGTCACCGTAATTGACGAGGTCGCGCGCGGAGATTCGCCCGATCTCGCCGCCGCTAACATAGGTGTAGATCGCAGACAGCAGCGCATTCCAGCGGCCGCCCGGCTCAAGCGCATCCGAGGCCGGCGCGTCGCCGCGGCGCAGAAGCTCGCCGAGCTGATCGTGAAAGGCTTCGCGCGCGGCTTGGAACGAGGCCAGATCCTCTTCCGAGAAACCCAGCCCCATGCCGGGGCGCGACCAGGGCGCCGGGCTGCGGTCGACTTTGAGCCCGGCGCGGCCGGCGATCTCGGTCCATGGATTGACGTCGCCTGAATGCAGCCAGCCGCAGCCGAGATCGAGAGGGCCTCCCGCCGGGTCGAGCCGCGTGAAGGCGCGACCGCCCAGTCGCTCGCGGGCCTCCAGCAGCAGCACGTCGCGGCCGGCGTCGCGCAGCCGCCGGGCGGCCGCGATACCGGCCGCTCCGCCCCCGACGACCGCGACGTCGACGTGCGATCCCGCCACCGGGCTAGCTCTCGCCGCCGCGGCCGACGAAGCCCCGCGCGTCCTCCTCGACAAGGCCCGAGGGTCCGCCAGCGCTGCGTGCGGCGAGTGGCGTTGGATCAAGGATTGCGTAGGACATGGTCGGCCCTCGGAGAACTGGCGGCCCGGCCCGGACGCGGAGCAAATTGCCCTTGAGGCGGATCAAACGATCGGCAAGGCCTCAAATTGCTCGGCCTCCCAATCGTGCGCCTATCCGCGGCAGCCGGACTTGCTCTAGCGCCGCCCCGGATTGAAGGGAAGCCCGACAGCGCCCTCGCCTGCGCGCGCCCACGCAAAGCGGCGCCCGCGAGCCGGAAAGCCCGCGGGCGCCGCATTCAGTCCGGTCAGATCAGATCGAGCGTCAGCGCACGACCGTGGTCGTCTTGCTGCTGTCGTCGTCGATCTTAGTCTTCGACTTCACGGTCACGTCGTCGCTCTTTTCCTTCTGCTTCACGACGACGTCGCCGTTGTTCTTCTCCTTGATCTTCGTCTCCGTCTTCTCGACGCTCGGCTCCTGCGTCACGACGGTGGTCTGCGCGAAGGCGGGACCGACCGCGAGACAGGCGGCGAGCAGGGCCGGCGGGCCGGCGCGACGAAAGTTGCGGACAAGGTTTTCGGTCTTGAAGGCCATAGGTCTCTCACGTCCTCAAACGTCTGTCGCCCCAGAAACTCGGCGCGCGAAAGATGTTCGCGTGCTCACAGAGCCAACGTGCATGGCGCGCCAAGGTTCCGACCCTTGCGACGGCGCGTGACATCCGCCCAGACGGGCGTATGGTCATCGGCAGACAAGGTCGCGGCCCGCCCGCGGCTTCCGATCGCCAGCGGGCGCGTGACTTCGGGAAGTCCGGCCGCACCCTGCCGAACCGACGTTCGGGAGGACAAGGCGATGACGCATGACGACCACATCAGAAATCCCGTCGAATGGGGCGCGGCCTATCTCGGCGACACCGCCCACGCGGTGGGCGCAGCAAGCCACGCCTTGCGCCGCCCGGTCGAGCAATTCGACGAGGCGCCGATCGAAATCCGCGCGATCGGCTTCGGCGACCTCACGGCGGCGCTGCGGGAGGGTTTCGACGATTTCCTGAACCTGAGAACCGACGTGCTCGCGATCGGGTTGATCTACCCGCTGGCCGGCCTCGTGCTGGCGCAGATCACGCTCCACGCCTCGCTGGTCCCGCTCCTCTTCCCGCTGGTCGCGGGCTTCGCGCTCGTCGGGCCCTTCGTCGCGCTCAGTCTTTACGAGGCGAGTCGGCGCCGCGAACTCGGCGAGGAGGTGCGTTGGTCGAACCTGGTCGACGCCTTCGCCTCGCCATCGGCCGGCGCGATCTGGTCGCTCGGCCTGATCCTCGGCGCGGTGTTCGTAGCGTGGATCGCGACAGCCTGGCTGATCTACGCCGCCACCATGGGACCGGAGTCGCCCGACTCGGCGGGGGAGTTCTTCCGCGACGTCGTCACGACCCGCGAGGGGCAGCTCATGGCGGTGGTCGGCTGCGCGATCGGCGCGCTGTTCGCCATCTTTACGCTCTGCATCAGCGCGCTGTCCTTCCCGCTACTGCTCGACCGGAAGGTCAGACTCGGCGACGCGGTCGCGGCCTCGACGGAGGCCGTGCGTGAGAACCCGGTCGCCATGCTGGCCTGGGGGGCGATCGTCGCCGGCCTGCTCGTGCTGGGGTCGCTTCCCCTGTTGCTCGGGCTGATCGTCGTGATGCCGGTGCTCGGGCACGCGACCTGGCGGCTCTACCGACGGGTCGTGAAGTAGGCAGGAACGCCCCCGGCCTCCCTCCCGCCCGGGAGAGGAGGCCGGGGGGCGGACCTTCGGACGCTCAGGCTTTCGCCTTCGCCTGCTTCGCGCGCTCGATCGCGTCGCGGATCATCTGCTTGGCTTCGTCGGCGTCGCCCCAGCCGAGACCCTTGACCCATTTGCCCTTCTCGAGATCCTTGTAGCGCTCGAAGAAGTGCGCGATCTGCTCGATGGTGATCGGCGGCAGCTGGTCGTAGTTGTGGACGTTCTCGTAGCGACGCGTGAGCTTCGGGGACGGAACCGCGATGATCTTCTCGTCGCCGCCGCCCTCGTCCTCCATCCTGAACACGCCGACCGGCCGGCAGTTGATGACGCCACCAGGCACGATCGCGCGGGTGTTGGCGACCAGCACGTCGATCGGGTCGCCGTCGTCGGACAGGGTATGCGGCACGAAGCCGTAGTTTCCGGGATAGCGCATCGACGTGTAGAGGAAGCGGTCGACGACCAGGGTGCCGGCCTCCTTGTCCATCTCGTACTTGATCGGCTCGCCGCCGATCGGCACCTCGATGATGACGTTCACGTCCTCCGGCGGATTGTTCCCAATCTTGATGGCGTCGATACGCATGAGCGTGCCCCGGTTGTCTGTTCGCCGACTCTGTAGCGGAGCCGTCGCCCCGAGGCCATCCGCGCCAAGGTACAATCGACGCCTTCAATCGATTGATCGCCCGATTCACGACGGGCCCGCGGCGTGAACGGGGCCGCCCCCGCGCCGCTGCCGGTCGACGAGGCGCTGCCGCGCCTTCGCTCGGCGCTGGACCGTTCCAATACGGCCGTGCTCGTCGCGCCGCCCGGCGCCGGCAAGACGACGCGGGTTCCCCTCGCCTTGCTCGACGCGCCGTGGCGGGGCGACGGAAAGATCATCGTGCTGGAGCCGCGCCGGCTCGCGGCGCGCGGCGCCGCCGCCCGCATGGCCGCGACGCTGGGAGAAAAGGTCGGAGAGACCGTCGGTCTGCGCGTGCGTCTGGGCTCGAAGGTCTCGGCCCGGACTCGGATCGAGGTCATCACCGACGGCGTGTTCGCGCGCATGATCGTCGACGACCCGGAGCTATCCGGCGTCGCCGCCGTGCTGTTCGACGAGTTCCACGAGCGGTCGCTCGACGCCGATCTCGGCCTTGCGCTCGCTCGGGACGCGCAGACCGGATTGCGCGAGGACCTGCGCATCCTCGTCATGTCGGCGACGCTCGACGGCGCGCGCGTCGCTGGGCTGCTCGGCGGTGCCGAAGTCGTCGAGAGCGAGGGCCGCGCCTATCCCGTCGAGACCCGTCATCTCGGCCGCGATCCTCGTATGCGCGTTGAGGACGCCGCCGCCTCCGCCGTGAAGCGCGCGTTGGCCGAGGAGACCGGGAGCCTGCTCGTCTTCCTGCCCGGTCGCGCCGAGATCCGGCGGACGGCCGAACGGCTGACGGGCCTGCCCCAGCATGTCGAGGTGGAGGAGTTGCATGGCGGCCTCGATCCGCGCGCGCAGGACAGAGCGGTGGCGCCGGCCGCGCCCGGCCGGCGCAAGGTCGTGCTAGCAACTTCGATCGCCGAGACCTCGCTCACCATCGAAGGCGTGCGCGTCGTCATCGACTCCGGCCTGGCCCGCGTCCCGCGCCACGAGCCTGCGCTCGGGATCACGCGGCTCGAGACCGCGCGCGCTTCCCGCGCCTCCGTCGACCAACGGCGCGGCCGCGCGGGGCGCACGGGGCCCGGCGTCTGCTACCGCCTCTGGGACGAGGCCGCGACGCGAAGCCTGCCGGCCTTCTCCGAGCCGGAAATCCTCGCGAGCGACCTGTCGGGCCTGCTGCTCGACCTCGCCGCATGGGGCGTCACGGACGCATCCGCCCTCGCCTTCCTCGACCCGCCGCCGGCCGCCGCTCTCGCCGAGGCGCGCGCCATGCTGTCGGCGATCGGCGCGCTCGACTGCGACGGCCGCCTGACGGAGCGCGGTCGCAACATTCGCTCCATCGCCCTGCCCCCGCGCCTCGCTTCCATGCTGCTCGACGCCGTTCCGGCCGGCGACGGCCCGCTCGCGAGCCTGATCGCCCTGCTCGCCGTCGAGCGCGGACTCGGCGGCGACGGCGCCGACCTCGGTCGCCGCCTCGACCGGTTCATGCGCGAGCGCGGCCCGCGCGCCGAGGATGCGCGCAGGCTCGCCGCGAACTGGCTGTCGGCCGCCGGCGGGAGGCCAGGCGAGATCGACCCCAGCCGTGCGGGACTCGTCGCGGCGCGCGGCTTTCCGGATCGCGTCGCCAAGGCGCGCGGCGGCGGGCGGCCGGGCGCGTTCCTGCTCGCCAACGGCCGCGGCGCCGCGCTCGACGAGACCGACCCGCTCGCCCTCGAGACCTATCTCGCCGTGCTCGACCTCACCGGCGTCGCCGAGCAGGGCCGAATCCTGCTCGCCGCCCCGCTCGACGAGGCCGGCGTCGTCGAGGCGGCGGGCGACAGGATCGTGGAGAAAGAGGAGGTCGCCTTCGATCCCGCTTCCGGGGCGGTCCGCGGACGGGCGCGGCGCAAGCTCGGGGCGCTGACGCTGGCCGAACGACCCACGGCGGTCCGTCCGGGGCCCGAGACGGCGCGCGCGCTCGCAGAGGGGCTCGCGGCGCGGGGCGTTGACCGCCTGCCGTGGAGCGCGCATGCGAAGGGCCTGCGCGACCGCGTCGCCTTTCTCGCCGGGGCGGACGCCGGGGGCGGCTGGCCGGACCTGTCCGACGATGCGCTTGCTGCGTGCGCCGCCGAATGGCTGGCGCCCTTCCTCCAGCAGGCGACGTCTATCCGCGACGTCGGCGCCGACGCGCTTTCGGCGGCGCTCGACGTCATGGTCCCCTACACGCTCCGCCGCCGCCTCGATGTCGAGGCGCCGAGCCATTTCGAGGCGCCGACCGGCTCACGGCTCGCTATCGACTACGCAGGCGAAGACGCGCCCGCGATCGAGGTTCGGGTGCAGGAGCTCTACGGGCTCGCGAACCATCCCGCGGTCGCCAATGGCCGACTGCCGCTGACGGTGCGGCTCCTGTCGCCCGCCCACCGCCCGATCCAGGTGACGCGCGACCTGCCGGGCTTCTGGCGCGGAAGCTGGAAGGACGTGCGGACCGAGATGCGCGGGCGTTACCCGAGGCACGTCTGGCCCGAGGACCCGGCCGCCGCCATGCCGACCACACGCGCGAAGCCGCGCGGAACGTGATGCGCTTCCGCCGCCGCGGCTATGGCTCCGCGCCCGCGCGCCCTATACCTCGCCGGGGCCGCGCGAGACGACTGCCGATATGACCGACGAGCCGTTTCTGGTTCCGGGCGACACCTGCTGGCGCGTCGAACGGGCGCATCGCTTCGCCTTCATCGTCGATGCGGCCGACTACTATCGCTTCGCCAAGCAGGCGATCCTGAACGCCCGTCATTCGGTGATGCTGATCGGCTGGGATTTCGACTCGCGAATCGAACTGGAGCCCGAAGGGCCGACGGTCGAAGGTCCGAACAAGCTCGGCCCGTTCCTCAAATGGGCGGCGGACCGGCGGCCGCACGTCCAGTTCCATCTGCTGAAGTGGAACCTCGGCGTGCTCGAAACGCTCGTTCGCGGGGAGACGCCGATTTACCTGCTGCAATGGATGGCGCGGAAGAACATTCGCATGAAGCTCGACGCCGCCCATCCGAAGATGGCGGCCCACCACCAGAAGATCGTCGTGATCGACGACGCGTTGGCCTTCTGCGGCGGCATCGACATGACGCTCGGGCGATGGGACACCCGCGAGCACCGTGACGACGATCCGTCACGCCGCTCGCCCTGGGGACGGCGGCTCGACCCTTGGCACGACGCCACGACCTGCGTCGACGGCCCGGCGGCGAGGGCGCTGGGCGAACTCGCGCGAGATCGCTGGAAACGCGCTACCGGCGAGGACCTGCCGGTTCCCCCGCCGGGAGAGACGCCTTGGCCGGACGGTCTGTTGGCCGATTTCGTCGACGTCGACGTCGCTGTCGCGCGCACCTATGCGGCCTATGAGGACTATGAGCAGGTTTCGGAGATCGAGCAGCTTTATCTCGCCGCGATCGCCGCTGCCCGGCGCGCGATCTACATCGAGAGCCAGTATTTCGCGAGCCGCCAGATCGCCGAAGCGGTGATGCGGCGGCTGGGCGAGGACGACGGGCCCGAGATCGTCGTCGTCAACCCCTATTCTCAGGAAGGCTGGCTCGAGGAGACCACAATGGGCGCGGCCCGGGCGAAGCTCCTCGCCCATGTCAGGAAGGCGGACACGCAAGGCCGGTTCCGGATGTACTACCCGGTCACGAGAAGCGACACGCCCATCTATGTCCACGCCAAGATCATGATCGTCGACGACCGGCTGCTGAGGGTGGGCTCCTCGAACCTCAACAATCGCTCGATGGGCTTCGATACGGAATGCGATCTCGCGATCGAGGCCGCGGACGAGGAGACCCGGCGCGAGATCGTCGCGCTTCGCGACGACCTGCTCGGGGAGCATCTGGGCGTTTCCGCAGAAGACGTGGGAAGGCGCGTGGCCGAGACCGGCTCGCTGATCGCCGCCATCGAGCAGCTTTCGGGGACGGGCCGCCGGCTGGTCGAACTGCCGGCGCGCGAGGTCGGCGCGATCGAGGACGCGCTGTCGGAGACGGATTTCGTCGACCCGGAACGACCGCCGGGCTTCTGGAAACGCGCCCGCGGGCGGGTCAAGCGGCGATTCAGGCGCAGGCGCGCCTAAGGTCACATGAACAGCTTTTCGCCCTCAAGCCCCTTGTAGAGACTTGCCACCTGCTCCGCATAGCCGTTGTAGAGCTGCGTCGGGCGGCGGTCATTCGTGCCGAGCACCCGCTCCTGCGCCTGGCTCCAGCGCGGGTGCGAGACCTCCGGGTTCACATTGGCCCAGAAGCCGTATTCGCTCGGCCCCGCCGCCTGCCAGAGCGTCTTCGGACGCTTCTCGGAGAACTCGAAGCTCACGATCGACTTAACTGATTTGAAACCATATTTCCACGGAACCGCCAGCCGGATCGGCGCGCCCATCTGCTTGGCGAGAGGCTTGCCATAGGCGCCGGTGGCGAGGAAGGCGAGCTCGTTCGTGGCCTCCTGGATGGTCAGCCCTTCGGTATAGGGCCACTCGTAGAGCGGGCTTGCCTGGTAGGGCGCGACGGCCGTGTCGAGGAACGTCTTCATCACGACATACTTCGCCGAGCCGAGCGGCTTCGCCCAGGCGACGAAATCCTTCATAGGGATGCCTGTCCAGGGCAACGCCATCGACCAGGCCTCGACGCAACGATGGCGATAGAGCCGCTCCTCGAGCGGCAGCGCCTTGAGCAGGTCGTCGATCCCGACCTCGCGCGGCGTCTCGACGAGCCCGCCGATCTTCACCGTCCACGGGCGCAGGCGGAGCGCTCCGGCGTTCTCCGCTGGATCCCACTTGTTGGTCCCGAACTCGTAATAGTTGTTGTAGGCGAGGTTGATCTTCTCGGGCGTCACGTCCCGGTCGAGCTTGAAGGCGGGGTTGCGCTTCGCCGGATAAAGTCCGGCCGAGGGATCGGGCCCCTCCGGCGCCGGCGGCTGCTTGGACTTGAAGATGTCGAGCAGGCCAGCCTCGGCCGCGCCCGGCGCGGCGAACGCGCCGGCCGCGAGCCCTGCTCCGGCCGCCATGAAGCGGCGGCGGTTCATCGCGACATGCTCGGGCGTCGCGGCGCTTTCGGGCAGCGCCCAGGAGGGGGTCCGGCGGATCAGCATGGCGGGCTCCGGCTTGGTCGAGGCGTAGAGTTTACCCTCGCTCATACGCAGACGGGCGGCGAAGGGTTACGCCCCACGCCGCTCGCCTGTCTCACGATCATGCGAGAAGATCAGATCGGATCGAGCCGGAGCGATGCGTAGCCCGCTGCGACCGACAGGCCGGTCTGGCCCTCGACGCTGAGGGGCTGGAGCGAGATGGTGATGTCCGAGCCGCCGACCAGCACGTTCGCCCCGCCGCCGATTCCCGCCGAGACGCTGGCGGCCGCGCCGCGGTACTTGCCGGCGAGATCGCCCGGCCCGATGTCGCGCGACTTGGCGAACACCGCCCAGGCCATCACGCTCGGCCCGGTCGCGCCGACATCGACGCCGACCTTCTTGATGCGGCCGATATAGAGGTCGATGGCGTTGCGGCCGGCGACGGGCCTGTATTCGCAGGACGCCTCGCGCTCCGAGCCGACGATGTAGCCGACCGTCCCGGGCACCTTGCAGCGCAAGGTTCCCACCTGGAAGCCAGAGACCGGCACGTAACGCCCTTTTTCGATCTTCACCACCGGATGGGACGGATCCGCCGCCAGAACGGGCGACGCCGCCGAGAACAGCGCTGCGGCCGCAAGGCCTGTCATGACGGAGCGTGGCATCTGATTTCTCCTTGGCGCGGTGGCCGGACGAACCGGCGCGGGCGATGATCACCTGCGCCTATTCGTCATGTGCGCCGCATTAGCGGCGTCCTCTGCGCCAAATGTAGGGCGTCAGCCGCGCCCCGCCGAACGGAGATTGAGCGAGCCGACCCCGGCCGCAAGATTGATCCCACGCTGGCCGCCGACATTGAGCGGCTGCAGGTTGAAGCCGGTGTTGCTGGCGACAAGCACGTTGGCGTTTGCGCCATAGGCCGCGGCGGCGCTGGCCGAAACGCCGCGATACTGGCCGTCGAGACCCTGACGCTTGGACTCGGTGGTCGGGGCGACCACCTGCCAGACCATAACGGACTTGCCCGTTACGCCGACGTCGAGGCCGATCCGGCTGATCGAGCCGACATAGCGCTGCGGCTTCAGACCAGCGGCCTTGTAAGTGCAGGCGACGTCGCGCTTCGAGCCGATCACGAAGCCAGCGCCGGCCGAGACGTCACATTCCAGCGTGCCCGTGTGGACGCCCGCCGCCTTGTCGCCGCGCTGCGTCCCGTCGGCCTGCGCCTGGACGCGGCCGTGCTGCATGTGGGCGTCGGACGCCGGGCGCATGCGGCTGGCGGCGTCCGCGGCCACGGGCGCGGCGGCGATGCCGAGCGCCGTCAGGCCAAGCATGATCTTGCTGCCTGCGATCTTGCGCATGTCGATATCTCCTCCAGTGAAAGACCCGGCCGCGCCAAACGGCACAGGCGCGACCTACCCGCCTCACAACGTCGAGACATCGTGATCGATCCATCTTGTTCCGGAATGCGACGATTTTGACCGGAACGGACGGATCCTTGGGTTCAACCTGAAATATTGAAGACGACATCATGGCGGTCTCGCCACTACATCGTCATATATCCGGCGAGGCGTTGGAGACTGCTCGGGATCGTCTTCAGCGCAGCGCGCCGCAGAAGCGCTGGATGCGCCGGCAGGCCTCCTCCAGCGTCGCGTCCGCCGCCGCGTAGGAGATGCGGAAGTTCGGGCCGAGCCCGAAGGCAGAGCCATGCACCACCGCGACTCCTTCGCTCTCCAGCAGTTCGGAGACGAAGTCCTCGTCGGTCCCGATCGTCTTGCCGGAGGGGCTCTTCAACCCGATCGTTCCCTCGCAGGACGGGTAGACATAGAACGCGCCTTCCGGCTTCGGACACTTGATGCCGCGCGCCTGATTGAGCATCGAGACCACGAGGTCGCGACGCCGCTCGAAGGCCTGCTGGAAGCCGGGCAGGAAGTCCTGCGGCCCGGCAAGCGCCTCGAGCGCCGCGAACTGCGCGATGGTGCAGGCGCCGGAAGTCTGCTGGCCCTGGATCATCTCCATGGCCTTGATGAGCTTGTCCGGCCCCGCCGCGTAGCCGATGCGCCAGCCCGTCATGCAGTAGGCCTTCGAGACCCCGTTCATGGTCAGCGTGCGCTGGTAGAGCGACGGCTCGACCTGCGCCGGGGTCGTGAACTCGAAGCCGCCGAAGACGAGGTGCTCGTACATGTCGTCGGTCAGCACCCAGACGTGTTCGTGGCGCTTCAGCACCTCGGTCAGCGCCTTGAGCTCGTCGCGGGTGTAGGCGGCGCCCGAGGGGTTCGAGGGCGAGTTGAACAGGAACCACTTCGTCTTCGGCGTGATCGCGGCTTCGAGCGCTTCGGGACGCACCTTGAAGCCGTCGGCGATCGACGTGTTCACGAACACCGGCGTGCCGCCGTTGAGCGCGACCATCTCCGGATAGCTCACCCAGTAGGGCGCCGGCACGATCACCTCGTCGCCGGGGTTCAGGGTCGCGACGAAGGCGTTGTAGAGGATCTGCTTGCCGCCGGTGCCGACGATGGTCTGGCTCGGCTTGTAGTCCAGCCCGTTCTCCCGCTTGAACTTCTGCGCGATCGCCTCGCGCAGCGGCGCGATGCCGGCGACCGGCGGATACTTGGTCTCGCCGCGCCGGATGGCGTCGATCGCCGCGTCCTTGATGTTCTGCGGCGTGTCGAAGTCCGGCTCGCCGGCGCCGAGGCCGATGACGTCGCGGCCGGCGGCTTTCAGCTCCCGCGCCTTCTGGCTGACTGCGATGGTCGCGGAAGGCTTTACGCGCGAAAGGGCGTCAGCGAGGAAGGCCATGGCTGGGGTCCGAAGGCGGGGATGGGAACGCGGCGGACCCTAGGCGCGACGCCGGCCCGGTGCAAGGCGGCGGCGCCTCACTCCGGCAGCCTGTCCGGCCCGGTCCCGATGCGTCCTCCGCCGGTCGCCGCTTCCTCGAGCTGGAGGAGCAGGGCGGTGTGGTCGTAGCCGCCGCCGCCCATGGCGTCGCGCACGAAGGCGAAGCGGTCGCGGGCGTTCTGGGTGAGCGGCAGGGTGACGCCCGAGTCCGCGGCGGCTGCGAGCGCCGTGTCGAGATCCTTGATGTGGGTCCTGACCTTCCCGCCGGGGATGAAGTCGCGCTCGATCATGCGGCGGCCATGCTCCTCGAGGATCCGGCTTTCCGCGAAGCCTCCGCGGATCGCGTCCCTGACCGCCGCCGGGTCGGCGCCGCCGGCCGCGGCGAGCAGCAGCGCCTCCGCCACCGCGCCGATCGTGACGCCGACGATCACCTGGTTGGCGAGCTTGGCGAGCTGGCCCGCTCCGGAGGGGCCGACGCGGGTCGCGCGGCCCATCGCGGCGAACACCGGGACCGCCTCGGTGAAGGCGTCCTCGGGCCCGCCGGCCATGATCGCGAGTTCGCCCGCGGCCGCGCCGCGCGTGCCGCCGGAGACAGGGGCGTCGAGATGGCGGACCCCGAGACGCTCCAGCCGCACGGCGTGATCGCGCGCGACGTCCGGCGGGATCGAGCTCATGTCGATGACGAGGGCTTCGGGGTCGAGCGAGGCCGCCACGCCCTCCGGGCCGAACAGCACGTCGGTGACGGCCTCCCCGTTGGTCAGCATGGTGATGACGACACGCGCCCCCGCGACGGCGTCCCGCGCGGTCGTGGCAACCGTCGCGCCGTCCGCCGCCAGCGGCTCGGCCTTCTCGCGCGAGCGGTTCCAAACGACGACGTCGAAGCCCGTGCCAATGAGTCGCCGCGCCATCGGCGCGCCCATCAGGCCGGTTCCCAGCACCGCGATCCGCGCGCCTGATTGTAACGTCATCGTATCCACCTCATTCCCTCGGCTGTTCCCGCGGCCGCTCTATGTGTGGCGTCAGCGAAAATGCGGCTGCGAAGACGTTCAGGCTTCCTTCAGCTGCATTAAAGCCCTTCTGTTCAAAATGCAGCCGGCCGTGCGCCTGCTGTGGTACCTGAGAAGTCCCGTCCTCGATCCGCTGATCCCGCCAGTCCGGAGGCCCGATTGAACCCGCGTCGTGTCGCGTCGCTCGCGTTTGCGCTCGCTTTCCTGATCCCGTTGCAGGCCTCCGCCGACCCGGCCGCCTCGCCGCGCGTCGAGGCGCTCATCTCCAAGATGACGCTCGAGGAGAAGGCCGGCCAGCTCACGATGAACACGACCTTCCCGCCGCAGGAGTCCAACTACAGGGACATCCGCGACGCGATCCGGGCGGGCGCCGTCGGCAGCGTCTACAACGTGCACAACGTCAACCAGGCGCGGGAGATGCAGGACATCGCCGTCAAGGAGAGCAGGCTGAAAATCCCGCTCCTGATGGCGCACGACATCCTGCACGGCTTCCGGACGATCTTCCCGATCGCGCTCGGCCAGGCGGCGAGCTGGGACTTCGACGCCATCCGCCGCGCCGAGCGCGTCGCCGCCGAGGAGACGACGGCCGACGGCATCAACATGACGCTCGCGCCGATGTTCGACATCTCCCACGACGCGCGCTGGGGCCGCGTGGTGGAGGGCGCCGGCGAGTCGGTCTGGCTCGCCTCGCGCATCGCCGAGGCCCGGATCAAGGGCTTTCAGGGCGACAGCCTGTCGAACAAGACCTCTCTGCTCGCCTGCGTAAAGCACATCGGCGCGAACGGCGCGGTGATCGGCGGGCGAGAATACACGGCGGCCGACGTCTCGCAGCGCGCGATGCGGCAGGAGTTCCTGCCGCCGTTCAAGGCGGCGCTCGACGCGGGCGCGCGCTGCTTCATGGCCGGGCTCAACGCGCCCGATGGCCTGCCGACCATCGCCAACCCTTGGCTGCTCAAGGACGTCATGCGCGGCGAATGGGGCTTCAAGGGCATCGTGATGAGCGACTTCGACGGCGTGAAGGCGCTGGTCGAGCATGGGCTCGTCCGGGACGGCGACCGGATCGAGACGGCGCGCATCGCCTTCCAGGCCGGCGCCGGGCTCGACATGCAGTCGAACGACTTCTTCCGCGCGATCCCGAAGCTCGTGCGCGAGGGCGTGATCGCCGAGAAGGACGTCGACGACGCCGTGCGTCGCATCTTGGTCGTCAAGGAGGAGATGGGCCTGTTCGAGACGCCCCATCACGGCCTCGAGCCCGGCCGCACCAAGACGCCGCCGCCGACCAAGGAGGCGCTCGCCGTCGCGCAGGAGCTCGCCGAGAAGTCGGTGGTGCTGCTGAAGAACTCCGGCTCCGATGCGCAGGCCGGCGGCAAGATCCTGCCGCTCTCGCCGGACGTGAAGAAGGTCGCGCTCGTCGGCCCGCTCGCCGACAATGCCGACGACGTCGTCGGCGCCTGGAGCGCGCGCTCGGTGCTGTCGGAGGTGGTGACCCTCAAGAAGGGGCTCGAGCAGCGCCTGCCTAACGCCAAGGTCGTCACCACGCCTGGCGGCCGGACCCATGACGCCCGCGACGAGGAGATCGCCGCCGCGGTCGAGACCGCCCGTGACGCCGAGGTTGTGGTGCTCGCGCTCGGCGAAGCCTTCGCCGACACCGGCGAGGCGCAGGCCCGCGCGAACCTCGACCTGCCCGGCCGCCAGATGGAGCTCGCCCGCAAGGTGCTCGCGCTCGGCAAGCCGACCATCGTCATCGTCATGGCCGGACGCCCGCTGGTGCTGACCGAGCTCGACCAGATCTCGCCCGCGCTGATCTACGCCTGGCAGCCGGGCACCATGACGGGCCCGGCCATCGCCCGCTTGCTAATGGGCGATGTCGAGCCGCTCGGGCGCCTGCCGATGACCTTTCCGCGCTCGCTCGGGCAGGTGCCGCTGTCGCACGACTACCGCCCGACCGGCCGCCCCTATCTCGACCCAATGGAAGGCTTCCGCGCGGGCTACGGCGACACGTCGATCAAGCCGCTCTACGCCTTCGGCTACGGCAAGACCTACACCAAGCTCTCCTACGGCGCGCCGCAGCTCGACCGGAAGGTGATGCGCGCTGGCGAGACGGCGAAGGTGAAGGTCGACGTCTCCAACGACTCGATGCGCGCCGGCACCGCCATGGTGCAGATCTATGTCGGGATCAGGGTCGCGCGGGTGTCGCAGCCGCTGAAGCAGCTCCGCGGCTTCAAGCGCGTGAAGCTCGACCCGTACACGACGCAGACGGTCGAGCTCGAGGTGAAGGCCGACGACTTCGCTTATTGGGATGTCGACGGCCAGCGCATCATGGCGCCCGGCCCGATCGACGTCATGGCCGGTTTCGACGCCGAGGACGTAAAGACCGCGACGCTGGAGTTCCGGCCGTAAGGGCCAGCCCAAATTGCGCTCGCGCGGAACAGCGGCCGTCGCCGGCGTTACGCGCGGAGAACCGGCGTGTTCGCCACGAAATCCTGATAAACGGCGCTGGAAATAAAAAGGCGGAACCGCCTCGGGGGATAGCGGTTCCGCCTCATCGAGGCGGGCCAGTCGGGGGAGCTGGCCGCCTGTGCGAAAAGCTCCGTTGCAGAGCCTTCACCGCCACAACGTCGAGTTCGAGCCCCGGTTCCCTGGTCGCGAAAAAAAGTTGCGCGGCCTCACCGCGTCGGCGGAACGGCGGCTCCCAGATGGCTTTCCAGGAAGGCGATCGTTCGGTCCCACGCCAGCGCCGCCGCCTTGCGCTCGTAGCGCGCCGGGTTGGCGTCGTTGTTGAAGGCGTGGTTCGCGCCTTCGTAGATCTCGATCTGGTACTCCTTGCCCGCGTCCTTCAGCGCTTTTTCGAAGGCCGGAACGCCGGCGTTGATGCGCTCGTCCAGCCCGGCGTAATGCAGCAGCAACGGCGCCTTGACCTCCGCGGCCTGCGCGGCGTCGAGCGGCTGGCCGTAATAGGCGACCGAAGCCTTGAGGTCCGACGCGGCGACCGCCAGCCGGTTCGCCATGCCGCCGCCCCAGCAGAAGCCGACGGCGCCCACGCCCTCGTTCGACTCCGGATGCGACATCAGGAAGGTCACGGCCTCGGCGAGATCGCGCGTCGCCTTGTCGAGGTCGAGCGCGGCGATCATGTCGCGCGCCTTATCCTCGTCGGCCGGCGTGCCCCCCGCCGGCGACAGCAAGTCGACGCCGAAGGCGAGAAAGCCGGAGACGCCGAGCCGCCGCGTGACGTCCTGAATATGCGGGTTGAGGCCGCGGTTCTCGTGGATGACGATCACCGCCGGCCGCTTGTCGCCGCCCTTCGGCCGGGCCATCAGCCCGGAGACCTCGCCGCTCGCGCCCTGATAACGCGCCGTCTCGATCGCCAGCCGCTTGTCGTTGGGTTCAACGATCGCCGCGCGCGCATAGTCGTTGGAGAGCGTCGAGAGCAGGACCGTCGCGGCGGCGGCGGAGCCGGCGTGCGCGGTCAGCCGCTCGAGGAACTCCCGCCGGCCCATCTCGCCATGGGTGAACCGGTCATAGAGCGAAATCGCGCGGGCGTCGGGTCGGATCGTCTTGGTCACGGCTTCCTGCCCGGCTGATGGACGGCGGTCACGCGAAGGAAAGCGACACTACAGCGGCGGCGCGGCAAGCCGCAAAGCCTTCACGCCAAAGTCAGCCCCGAGGGGCCTTGGCGGCGTCACTTCGGCGGCGTCACCGAGCGCGCCACCGCCTCGAACTCGGCCTTGCGGCCGGCGAAGCTCTTCTTGTCGCCGACGCAGACGATCGTGGTGCGGCCCTTCGGCGTGTCCAGCACGACGAGGTAGGAGCGGACCTCCGTCGTCTGCGGCTCGCCTTCGATCGGCTTGAAGTCCGCTACGACCGCCGCGCCCATGAGGCCCTGATGCTCGAACGGCTCGACGGTCGAGACGTCATAGCGCAGCGCGAGGGTGGCGCGGATCAGGTCCGTCCACTCCTTCTTCCTGGTGAAGTCGTTGATGTCCGCCTGGCTCAGCGCCTCGGCCGGGTCCGAGCCGGGCGCTTGGCTCGCCTGGAAGGCGATCTTGCAGCCGGTCTCGACCTCGCCCTTCTTCTGCACGGCGTAAACCGCCGCATAGCGCGGGTCGCCCTCGGCCTTGCGCGCCTCGTAGCCGTCCGGAGGCTGCACGGACAGGCCGGTCGGCGCATCGCGCACGGGTTCGGCCGCGAGCGCGACGCCGTGCAGCAGGCTCGCCATGACCAGAGTAACCAAGCCCTTTGGGCTCATCCGAGGCTCCGATACGCATCCCCGTGCCCGGCGCTCATTTCAACAGCGGCGCCGGTTACATGCCGTCGTTCTCGACCACGTTACCCCGGATCGGCCGCGAACCGTAGGTTATGCGCGATTTAAGATAAACGATGACGTCGACGCGCTTTCGGGAGGGGCTTCCACCGAATTCGCCGCAGGCGCCGACCATCTCGCGCTGCGGTAGCGGATACGTCCCTCACAAGTTCTTAAGCTCGTCGTGGCACAAATGTTCGATTGAACACGAGCAGGCTGCATGCCGAAGACCGCCCTTTTCGCCTTGCTGGCCGCGCTCGCGGTGGCGTTTCCGGCGCGGGCCGAAACACTCAATCTGCTGAACTGGGAGAAATATATCGACCAGTCGATCCTCGACGCCTGGACGGCGAAGACCGGAGTCGCGGTGCGGCAGACCTTCTTCGACAGCGGCGACGCCCGGGACGAGATCCTGACCGACCCCCTCAGCAACGTCGACCTCGTGGTCATCTCGGACAATGCCGCGCGGCTTTATGGCCGCCGCGGGGTGCTTGATGCGTTCGACCAGAAGAACGTCGCGTCGCTCGCCGAGTATCCCGAAGATCTGCGCGCTCGGTGCGGCGCGTTCGGCGTTCCCTATTTCACGGGAACCATGGGCATCCTTTACCGTTCCGACAAAGTGAGCGTCCCGCCGACCTCCTGGAACGACTTGATGAATCCAGCGAGCGCGCTGAAGGGCCATGTGGCGATGTACAACGACCCGACGGAGATGTTCGTCGCGCCGCTGATCGCTCTCGGTAAATCCATCAACGCATCCGACGAGCCCACCCTGAGGGCCGCGTTCGAGCTGCTGAAGGCGCAGGGGCCGGCGGTTCGCACCTATGACTACATCCTGACGTCATCGCAGGACCGGGCCTATGGCGACGAGCTCTACATGGCGCTCGGCTACAGCGGCGACCAGTTCGCGCTGAACGAGACGCCGAAGTCGACTGGCGACTGGAAATTCGCGGTTCCGCGCGAGGGAACGCTCTACTGGCTCGACTGCATGAGCGTGGTCGCGACGTCGCCTCGCAAGGCGCTTGCGCTCGACCTGCTGAACCATGTCGCCTCCGCGCCGAACGCGCTGACAAATGCGGTTAGGCTGCGACGTCCGACGCCCAATCTGAAGGCGCTGGCGGAGACGCCGGAAGACATGCGCAAGGACGAGATGATCTATCCCCCAGCAGAGGTTCTGGAGAAAAGCGAAGCGCCGCGCGAACTCACGCCCGAGGGCATCCAGATCCGGAGGCGGATCATCAGCTCGCTGGTGAATTTCCGTGACGCTCGGTAGGCGGGCTCTTCTCCTCATCTTTCCGGTCGTCCTCGCCGGCTACGCCATCGCCGCGGGCCTCGTCTACGTCACGCAGCGCGATAGCCAGCTGCGGCTCGAACAGGCGCGCCTCGACCAGCAGCTCGATCATCTGCGGGTCCTGTTCGAGAATGACGACGCGGTCGACCGCAACTTCCTGCACGCCATCACCGGAGGCGGCGCCCTGCGCAGCTTTCTGCAGGAGACCGATGATTCCTTTCGCAGCCATGCGCTGGGCGTGCGCCTGCAGCAGGCGATCGAGTCGGTCGCAGGCGACAAGCGCGCCCTGCTGACCTTTTCGGTGATGAACAGCGCGCTCGAGTTGGAGCACTACTTCGAGAACAGCACCGACCCCTTCGCGGAGATCGACCCCGAGCAGCTGGCTTTCGCCAAACGCGTGATGGCCGGGCGCGGCGAGAACTCCTGGGCGTTTCTGGCGCCCGACGGCAGGCGGCCGTGGATCGTTCATGCGGAGTTCGTCGATCCGCTCACCATGAACCGCCCCCTCGCAAGCCGCGTTTCCGCGGCGGTTTTGCTGATGGCCGCGATCCGGCCGGAACGGTTCCTGGCGATGAAGCGCGGGATCGAGTCCGAGTACGGCGCGCGCCTGGAAATCTCCGACAGACCGCTCCCGGCCGCAGATGGCCTGTCGATGGCGACGGAGCTGATGCCCGGCGCCTTCGCCAGGATGACGCCCGCGGAGAGCTATTTTGCGAGCCGACTCTGGCCCCTGAAGTTCTGGCTGTCGCTCGGCACGGTCCTCGTCAGCCTGCTGTCCATCAGCCTGCTCATCGCCCTCGTCCGACGCTTCATCACGAGGCCGATCGCCCGGCTCGACAGGCAGCTGACCGAGGTGCTTGCAGGCGAAAGGGCGTCTATCTCCATCGCCGATGAGGCCGGAGAGATCGGCAGCCTTTCGAGCAACATGAAGAACCTGCACGACGACTTCATCCGTTCGCTGCGCGGCATCCAGACGGCGTCCTGGACCGACACGCTGACCGGCATCAGCAATCGCGCGCATTTCAACGTGCTGGCCGCAGAGGCCCTCGAGTCATCCGCAAGGCGCGGCTCGCAATGCGGCCTGCTGTTCATCGACGTCGACAACTTCAAGTTCGTCAACGACCGCTTCGGCCACGAGATCGGCGACGGCCTCCTCAGGGAGTTGGCGGGCCGCTTCGCCGAAGTCGTCGCAGCCGTCTCCAAGCGGGAGACCGTAGCGAGGACGATCTTCGCCAGGCTTTCGGGCGACGAGTTCGCCGTGCTGGTCGAAAGCGACGATGCGGCGGCGACCGCGGAGGAGGTCGCGCGCGGCATCCTCGCGGCCAGCGCGATCGGCTTCAGCGAGCGCTTCCCGATCGGGGTCAGCATCGGCGTCGCCTCGACGTCGGAAGGATCCACCGCTTCGCTCGACGAACTGCTCGCCGACGCGGACGCCGCGATGTACGAGGCCAAGGCCGCCGGCAAGAACCGGACTGCCAGCTTCTCGCGCGAGCTGCTTGAGAAGCGCAGCCGCGAGCGCGCGATCCGCGACGCGCTGCGCGTCATCGATCCCGACGAGGAGTTCCGGCTCGTCTACATGCCGATCGTGGATGTCGAGGCGCGTGTGATCGCATGCGAGGCGCTTCTGCGCTGGACGTCGCCTGCGCTTGGAGACGTTAGGCCGGACGAGTTCATCCCCATCGCCGAACGCAGCGGGCTGTTCGCCGCCATCGACCGATGGGTGATCGACAAGGCGCTGGCGGATCACATGCACATCGCCACACTGTTCGGCGAGGACGCCATCGTCTCGATCAACGTGTCCTCCGCGGAACTCGGCACAACGTATCTCGGCGACTACCTCGCAGAACGCCTGTCGGCCCGCTCGGTGCATTCGGGGCATGTCGAGATCGAGCTGACGGAGACCTTCGCCGCAGGCTCCCGCCCGGAGGTCGGAAAGAATGTCGAGGCCTTGCGGGCGACCGGCGTGCGCATCGCGATCGACGATTTCGGCGCCGGTTACACCTCGATCCAGCAGGTCACCGAATACTCGGCCGACACGATCAAGCTCGACCGATTCTTCGCCGAACGGCTCTGCGGTTCGCGCGAGACGTTGCGCGCCCTGGTCGCGCTCTGCCATGCGCAAGGCATGCGCGTCGTCGTGGAAGGCATCGACAGCCCCGCCAAGATCGCGTTGTTCAGCGAGGTCGGCTGCGATGGGCTGCAGGGCTACGAAATCTGCAAGCCGCTCGACCTCGGCGAACTCGGCGTGTGGGCGCTCGCGCGGCTCGCCGACCAAGCAAAGCAAAACTCGCCGCGCGTCCGACACGCCGTCTGACAGGGCCCCATGCCCGCGTGTCATTCCGCGAGCTGGTAGGTCTCGCGGATCCATCGGAAGCCGGCGCCGCTGCGAGCGACAAAGCCGATCGAGGGGAACGACGTGTGGTAGCCGAGGACCGGCAGGCGCTCGGTCGCAGCCATATCGTAGATCCGGGCCCGGGTCGCCTTGCCCTGCTCCTTGTCCATGTCGAAGAAGGCGCTCCATTCGGGATGGGCGAGCGAGGCGACGTCGTGATGCGCGCAATCGCCCCAGACGAGCAGCCGCCGGCCCTGGCTTTCGATGTGGAACGCGAGGTGGCCGGGCGTATGGCCGAAGGCGGCCAGCGCCGTGATCCCTGGGGCCGCCTCCTGTCCCGGCTTCAGCAGCGTCGTGCGGTCGGCGAGCGCCGGGAAGGTTCGGACGAACAGACGCGCCGACTTCAACTCGTTCGACCCTTCCGCCGCGCCGAGCCTCGCCGGCTCCGACCAGAAGGCGTGCTCGGCAGCCCCCATTGCGTAGCGCGCCTTGGGAAAGGCCGGCGCGCCCGCCTCCATGACGCCGCCGATATGGTCGACATGGCCGTGCGTCAGCGCGACGAGGTCGATGTCGGACGGCTCGTAGCCCGCGGCCCTGAGGTTCTCGACCAGCCGTCCGCCGGCGGGTCTCGGAATAAATCCGTCCGCGCCGTTGCCCGCGTCGATGAGCGTCCGGGTCGTCCCGTCGTCCACGACGATCGGACTGAATCCGGGCCAAAAACGCTTGGGCGGCAGCAGGTTCTCGATCATCAGCCGCTCGACCTCCTCCGGAGGCCGGTCCTCGCCCACGATCGGCCAGGGCCCGTCCACCATGGCGCCGCCGTCGGAGACGACCGTGATCGTCAGCCGGCCGAGCGCGAAACGCCGGAAGGGCGGCGGCTCGGTCGCCGCGGGTGCGGCGCGCGCGCCGGCCGGCCTTACGGCGGCTAGCGACAGCGCGGCCGGCGCCGCAAGTCCCGCGAGCGCCGCGCGCCGGCTCAGAACCGGTGGATTTTGAACCGCCATTGGCGTCTTCTCCTGGATAGACCAGGAGACGCTAGATGACCGGGACTGGGCGGCGCTTGTACGGAGAGGCTGCGGGGCCGAGGCCGCTGTGGCGGCTCGACGCCGGCCGCACCCTGTTCGTCGGTCCGCTCGACTACAACGCCCCGCACGAGCACGGCGCGCCCGTGTTCCTGTCGAGCCTCGGCGCGCCTTTCGGGCTCCGGCTCGACGGCGCCGGCGAATGGCTGTCATGCCACGCCGCGATGGTGCCGGCCGGCAGGGTGCACGAACTCCAGGTCGGGGGCGAGCCGATCGCGGTGCTCTATGTCGAGCCGACGCTGGCCGGCGCCCATGTCTTCACGCCGCTGCTCGCCGACTCCGAGGAGATCGGCGGAGCGCTGGTCGGGCGCTCGAACATCATCCCGCTGGTCCGTGCGCTTTACGAGGACGACGCGAGCCTCGGCTGGACGGACGCCGCGCTCGACGACCTGCTCGCCTTCGGCGGCGCGCGGTCGCGGCGGACGATCGATCCCCGGATCGCGCGGGTGGCCGCCGCCCTCGCCCAGGCGAGCGACGCAGCGCCGGACCTCTCCGCCCTTGCCCCGATCGCGAACCTGTCGGCCTCTCGCCTGCGCCGCCTCTTCGCGGAAGAGATCGGCGCGTCGTTCAGCCGATATCGCGCATGGCTCAGGATGCGGCGCGCGATCGACGCCGTGATCGCCGGCGGGAACTTCACCGCAGCCGCGCACGAAGCGGGCTTCGCGGATCAGGCGCACTTCGCCCATGATTTCCGCCGGACGTTCGGCGCGCCGGCGTCGCGAAGCCTGACGGGCGTCCGGCGATGAAAAAAGGCCCCGGATCGCTCCGGGGCCCTCTTCACTTGGCTGTCTAAGCGAACTTCCTCAGAAGTCCATGCCGCCAGCGAAGCCGGATGTTTCCGGCTTCGCCACTTTTGGTGATGGGCGGCTCTTATGGACTTCCTCAGAAGTCCATGCCGCCCATGCCGCCGCCCGGCATGGCCGGGGCCGCTTCCTTCTTCGGAAGCTCGGCGACCATCGCCTCGGTGGTGATCAGCAGGGCCGCGACCGAGGCCGCGTCCTGGAGAGCGGTGCGGACGACCTTGGTCGGGTCGACGATGCCGGCCTCGATCATGTCCACGAACTTCTCGGTCTGGGCGTTGAAGCCGTAGGTCGCCGAGTCGTTCTCGAGCAGCTTGCCGACCACGATCGAGCCCTCGACGCCCGCGTTCGCCGCGATCTGACGGATCGGAGCCTCGAGCGCCTTGTTCACGATGTTGATGCCGGCCTGGATGTCCGAGTTCTCGGACTTGAGGTCCGCGATCGCCTTCTTCGAGCGCAGCAGCGCGACGCCGCCGCCCGGGACGATGCCTTCCTCGACCGCGGCGCGCGTCGCGTTCAGCGCGTCGTCGATGCGGTCCTTCTTCTCCTTGACCTCGACCTCGGTCGCGCCGCCGACGCGGATGACCGCGACGCCGCCCGCGAGCTTGGCGAGACGCTCCTGGAGCTTCTCACGGTCGTAGTCCGAGGTGGTCTCCTCGATCTGGGCCTTGATCTGGCCGACGCGGGCCTCGATCGCCGACTTCTCGCCGGCGCCGTCCACGATCGTGGTCTTCTCCTTCTCGAGCGTCACCTTCTTGGCGCGGCCGAGCATGTCGAGGGTCACGTTCTCGAGCTTGATGCCGAGGTCCTCGGAGATCACCTGGCCATTGGTCAGGATCGCGATGTCTTCGAGCATCGCCTTGCGGCGGTCGCCGAAGCCCGGCGCCTTGACGGCCGCGACCTTGAGGCCGCCGCGGAGCTTGTTGACGACGAGCGTGGCCAGAGCCTCGCCCTCGATGTCCTCGGCGATGATGACGAGCGGCTTGCCCGACTGCACGACCGCCTCGAGAACGGGGAGGATCGCCTGCAGGCCGGAGAGCTTCTTCTCGTGGATGAGGATGTAGGGGTCCTCGAGGTCCGCGATCATCTTCTCGGCGTTGGTGATGAAGTACGGCGAGAGGTAGCCGCGGTCGAACTGCATGCCCTCGACGATCTCGACCTCGGTCTCGAGGCTCTTGGCCTCCTCGACCGTGATCACGCCCTCATTGCCGACCTTCTGCATCGCGTTGGCGATTTCCTGGCCGATGAACTCGTCGCCATTGGCCGAGATGGTGCCGACCTGGGCGACTTCGGCGGAGGTCGCGATCTTCTTGGAGGAGGCCTTCAGGCTCTCGATGACCTTGCCGACGGCGAGGTCGATGCCGCGCTTCAGGTCCATCGGGTTCATGCCGGCCGCGACGGACTTGGCGCCCTCGCGGACGATCGACTGGGCGAGCACGGTGGCGGTGGTGGTGCCGTCGCCGGCGATGTCGTTGGTCTTCGAGGCCACCTCGCGCACCATCTGCGCGCCCATGTTCTCGAACTTGTCCTCGAGCTCGATCTCCTTGGCGACGGTCACGCCGTCCTTGGTGATGCGGGGAGCGCCGAAGGACTTCTCGATCACGACGTTACGACCCTTCGGGCCGAGCGTGACCTTCACCGCGTTGGCGAGGATGTCGACGCCGCGCAGCATCTTGTCGCGCGCGTCTGACGAAAAACGAACGTCTTTCGCAGCCATGTTCTCAATTCCTCTCAGAGGGTTCGTGGAAGACCGGCACGGGGCGATCGGGGGAGAGCGCGCGGCCGGCCGAAATGCTCAGGAGTATCAGACAATCACGCCCATGATGTCCGACTCCTTCATGATCAGCAGCTCTTCGCCGTCGATCTTGACTTCGGTGCCGGACCACTTGCCGAACAGGATCTTGTCGCCGGACTTAACGTCGAGCGCGACAATCTTGCCGGCGTCGTCACGGGCGCCGGGGCCCACGGCGACGACTTCGCCTTCCTGCGGCTTCTCCTTGGCGGTGTCCGGGATGATGATGCCGCCCTTGGACTTCTCTTCGGCGGTGAGGCGGCGGACGACCACGCGGTCGTGCAGCGGACGGAAGCTCATAAGGTCAAATCCTCTCGCGCGATGCGCTGATTTGCTGGCGTTGCAAATGCCGCGGCGGGACGGGCCGCCGCCGCTGTTAGCACTCCCTGTTCAGGAGTGCCAAAGCGCCTGCGAGATACGATCGGCCCCAGGCGGAGTCAAGATTGGCCGAGGGCGAGGGACCGGGTTTTTTCTGCGGAGACCGCAAGCGCGTCGAGCCATCGCCGGGCCGACGCGAGCAGGCGCCCGCGGCGGGTGGTCGGCGCAGGCCTGCGCGAGAGGACATCCTCGAACAGATTGTTGAGAGACGGCTCCTTCACCGCCGACCGCGCGACCTCCTCCACCATGGCGCGCAGGTCGCTCGGACGGGTTTGGCGCAGATCCGCATCCCCGGAGCGACGGTAGGCGCGCAGGATCCGCTCACGAATCTCCGCGCGGTCCATACCATGGCACATGAAGTGAAAAGCCGTGCCGTGGGTCGCGCCTGCGACGACGCGATGGGAGACGTTGGGACCCGCGACGCGGCGGGCCTCAGCCCGGTCGATCGCGGAGTCGCGGGCGCAGACGATCTCGACCACGAGATTGGGCTGCGCGCCGACGTTCGATACGTCGCCGTGGCGGCGAAGGTCCCGCATCAGGCCGGGCCTGGCGGAGGCGCGGCGCTCAAGCCGACGGTAGCTGCTGAAGTAGAGCGCCGGGTTGTGCGGGAACAGCCGCACCTGCGGCGAGAACGCGACGGCGTGAAACGTCCGCGCCGGGCGCCGGCGCGCACACAGCCGCGCGACCGCCAAGGCGCCGAAGCCGCCCTTGCTCGACCCGGCGAAGATGACGCGCTCGTAGCCCTCCCGTTCCACGAAGCGCAGGATTTCGCGCGCCAGTCCGTCTGCCTCCTTCAGGAAGTAGCAAAGCTGGGGATCAGCCACGTAGAGCGCGTCACGACCGAAGTCGTGCCGGTAGAGCGCGAAGCGACGCCCCGAGGAAAACGCGACCACCAGATCCCGGCTCGTCCGCTCTCCGCGCTTCAGCGCGAACTCGTAGCCCTCGACAGCGATTTCCGCGCCGCTCGCCTTCGCCTTCTCGAACCACTTCCCGCGCACGCGAATGCTCCATGCCGATAACTCGACAAAGATCATAGAAAAACTTCTATCGCAATCCTTTCGATTGTCGTAAGCGCCACGGGCGTCGAGCTCCCGCTCCATGTCGCGCGACGCTCCGGGGGATCAAGTTGTTGCAATGCAGCAACGCCGCGTTGGGATCGTGCGCGGCGCAATCGAATAAGTGCGTCAACAGGCCGAACGCGACCTCTGTTCCCTTGATTCCCCGCGATGTCTTGACGATCCTCGGTCTCATGGCGTCGCGCGAGGAAATGATCGACATCCACAACATGTGCGCCTGCTCGCACATCCGGATGGCTTCGCGCGCGGTGACGCGCTTTTACGACGAAGCGCTGCGTTCCTCCGGATTGAAGAGCACGCAGTTCGTGTTGCTCGCGGCGATCGAAGCGGGAGAAGCGGCGTCGATCACCGATCTTGCCGAGCTGATCGACATCGAGCGGACGACGCTGGTCCGCAACCTCCAACTCCTGCGCAAGGAAGGGCTGGTCGCGCCCGAGAAGGGCATGAACGGCCGGCAGCGCCCGCTGCTCACGAAAGAGGGCATCGAGGCTCTGGAGGCGGCGCTTCCGCTCTGGCGGCAGGCGCAAAGCGAAATCGAGGAGCGGCTGGGCTACGGCTCCTGGCAGGTCACACGGCGGCGTCTCGGTGAGCTTCGGAAGGCTGTCGGCTGACCGGGTCGCCGTCGGCCGAGCCGGCGCCGATCGGCCGTGAGAACCTGATCTCCACCGCGTCCGAACCCTCGTGGCGGCCCTTGAGGCCGGGCTCCCTGACGAACCCTTGCCGCTGGAGAAAGTCGATCGCGTCGGAAAGGCGCGTGTCGACCCACACGCCGAGCGCCGCCCCGCCCGAGGCCGCCGCGAAAGCCTCCGCGCCAGCGAGCAGAGCCGCGGCGAGGCCGAGACCGCGCTGTTCTCGGTCCAGTCCGATGAGCGCCAGATCGAACTCCTTGGGCCGCGCGCCGCGATAGACGCCGAGGGCGCCGACCGCCTCGTCCTGGCTCATCAGCAGCCACAGCCGGCCGTCTCGTTCGGCGAAGGACGCAGCCGGCTGATCGAGCGAGGGTCGTTCCGCCGCCTCGACCGCGCCGTCCGGCTGATCCTGCGACACTGCGCGCACGAGCGCCGCGAGCGCGCCCGCGTCCTCGTCCCTCGCTTCTCTGACGATAAGGTCCGTCATCTCCGGCCGACTTCCAGAATGCGGCGTCCGCCGCGAGCCCATCCGCGTCATATGGGCCGATGATCGTCAAAAGCGATCTTTAGCGCGTCGCGCGGCGATCTACATGAGTGAGCGAGGACGCCTGGAAACCGGCGGCGAGGCATGCGCACACCCGACGAAAATCATCCCATCACGATCCGGCCGGTCGCCGGCCGCGTCGTCGTCAAGGTTGGCGAGACCGTCCTCGTATCGACGCGTGACGCGCTGGAGCTGCGCGAAGCGGCCTATCCGCCCGTCCTGTACCTGCCGCGCGGCGACGCGGAGATGGATCTGCTCGAGCCGAGCGCTCTGAGAACGAGCTGCCCCTACAAGGGCGAGGCGAGCTATTTCGGCCTTCGCGTGGGCAGCGCTTTGATCAAAGACGCCGTCTGGAGCTATGAGCGTCCCTATCCGGCGGTCGCCGGGATCGCGGGGCGTCTCGCCTTCTATCCTCAGCACGTCGTCATCGAGACGACGCCGGAAGAACGACGCTAACCTTCGCCGGTGCATGATGGCGACAGCGGCGGCGAAATCGCCTAACCGTGATGGCGGGCGCATTTGCGCCCTCTTGTGGACAGAGACGCGGGCGAACCTTCGCAGCGTCAGTGCGTTAACGCCGGCCAGACGGCTCCCGACCGGAGCCCGTCGCGGGGGTCGAGGAGTTCCTGAAGTGAGATTGGTCCGTGCTTTTGCATTGGCGCTCGCGGGCGGCGCGCTCGCGCTCGGGCTCGGCGGCGTTCCGACGTCCGCGCAGCCGCTCGCCGCGCCTTCGGAGATCGCGGCGCCGCGGGAGGCGCTGCCTCAGGCCGCGCAGACCTACGAACGTTATGTCGACGAGGACTACGGCGCTCCGCGGCGCTACGGGCGGCGCGCCTATGCGGACGATCTCTTCGACGACGAGGGCGGCGCCTACTATCAGGACCGCCGAGCTCTGCCGCGCAGGGCGCCGACCGTGCGCCGCTATCGCTCGGCCGAGGACTACGAGTACGAGGTCGAGCCGCGGACCTATGGCCGCGGGCGTCGCTACTACAGCGACCGCGAATACGAGTATGAGTCGATCGATCCGGAGATCCGGAGCGCGCCGCGGCGCCTGGCCGGACCGCCCTCCGCGCTCGGCGCGAGCGAAGGCCGCCGGACCGTCGACCCGAAGTTCGCGCGCACGACAGTGCGCTACAGCGGCTCCGAGCCCGCGAACTCCATCGTGATCGACACCCGCACGCGCTACCTCTACCTCGTCCAGGGCGACGGCACGGCGATCCGCTACGGCGTCGGCGTCGGCAAGGAAGGCTTCACCTGGAAGGGAACCAACAAGATCTCGGCCAAGCGCGAATGGCCGGACTGGTACCCGCCGGCCGAGATGCGCGCGCGGCGGCCGGAGTTGCCCGAGATGATGTCAGGCGGGCCCGATAACCCGCTCGGCGCGCGCGCGCTCTATCTCGGCAACACGCTCTACCGGATCCACGGCTCCAACGAGCCCTGGACGATCGGGCACGCGGTCTCGTCCGGCTGCATCCGCATGACGAATGACGATGTGATCGATCTCTACGAGCGCGTGAACGTCGGGACGACCGTCAAGGTGATCTGAACGCAAACGGGCCGGCTCCGCGACCGCGGAGGCGGCCCCCACGGCCCCTTCTGGCGTCCATAAGTCTTAATATCTATTAAGTAATTTTCGTTTTTTCGCGTCATAATCCGGCAACTACGAAACTCCGGGCCGCCTCGCGCGTTAAGCGGCGGGTCGCGTATCGCCGGAGTACTGAGTCATGGCGCCATTTCGTGTTCTGATCCTCGAAGACGACGCGATCCTCGCCCTCGATCTCGCAACCATCGTAGCCTGCTGGACGGACGCCGACATCACGTCCTGCCGCTCGGTCGCGCAGGCGAAGAAGGCGCTCCTCGCCGGCTTCGACCTCGCCTTGCTCGACATCGACGTCCTCGACGGCAAGTCCTACGAGCTCGCCGAGACGCTGAAGGAGCGCCAGTTGCCCTTCGCCTTCGTGTCCGGGTCGAATTCGGACGACCGGCCGGAGGCGCTGAGGGACGCCGCCTTCATCTCCAAGCCGTACATGCAGCGGGAGATCGAGAAGTTCGTCTCGTCAGCGGCTGGCGGGCGGCGGCATCCCTGACCCTCTATCCGGCGACGGCCTCGATCCGCCGGGCCGGCTCGCCCGCGCCGAACTGGAGCTCGGCAAGCCGGGCGTAAAGGCCGCGGCGCGCGACGAGTTCGGCATGCGATCCCTGTTCGACGATCCGGCCGCCGTCCATCACGAGGATGCGGTCGGCGGCGAGGACTGTCGCAAGGCGGTGCGCGATGACGAGCGTCGTGCGGCCGGCGGCGGTCGCGGCGAGCGCCTCCTGCACCAGCGTCTCGCTTTCTGCATCGAGCGCCGAGGTGGCCTCGTCGAGCAGCAGCACGGGCGCGCTCTTCAGCAGCGCGCGGGCGAGCGCGACGCGCTGGCGCTGACCGCCGGAGAGGGTAACGCCCCGCTCTCCGAGCGGCGTGTCGTAGCCCTGAGGGAGCGCCGCGATGAAGCGGTCGGCGCCGGCGAGGCGTGCGGCCGCCTCGATCTCGGAGCGCTCCGCCTCCGGCAGTCCGAAGGCGATGTTGTCGAGCGCGCTCGCGGCGAACAGCACGGGATCCTGCGGGACCAGGGCGACCCGGGCTCGGACCTCGGCGAGAGAGGCGTCCCTGACGTCGACGCCGTCGAGCGTGACGCGCCCGGAAGCAGGATCGTAGAAGCGCAAGGCGAGCTGGAACAGCGTGCTCTTGCCGGCCCCTGACGGTCCGACGATCGCGACGGTCTCGCCCGGGGACGCGGTGAAGCTCAGATCCTCGACCGCCGCCGCCTCGCCGCCCGGATAGGCGAAGCTGACATGCTCGAAGGCGAGCGAGCCGCGGGCCGGCTCGGGCAGCGGCGTCGGATCGGTCGGGTTCGCGACGGCGGGCGCGATCCGCAGCAGCTCGCCGAGGCGTTCCGCCGAGCCCGCGGCCTGCGAGATCTCCCCCCAGACGTTGGACAGCTCGCCGATCGCCGCCGCCGCGAACACTGCGTAGAGAACGAACTGGCCGAGCTGGCCCGCCGACATCTGGCCGGCCAGCACGGCGTTCGCGCCATACCACAGCACGCCGACGACGCTCGCGAAGATCAGGAAGATCGCGACGGCCGTCAGGATCGCGCGGGCGGTGATCGAGCTCTCGGCCGACCGATAGGCGCGCTCGACGGCGGCGAAGAAGCGCCCGGCGACGAGGCCTTCCGCGTTGTAGGACTGGACGGTTCGCATCGCGCCGATCGCCTCGCCGGCGAGCGCCGAGGCGTCCGCCAGCGTGTCCTGCGCCTGACGGGAGCGACGCCTCACCGAGCGGCCAAAACCGGCGAGCGGAAGCACGATCACGGGAATCGCGATCAGCACGCAGGCGGACAGCTTCGGGCTCGTCACGACCATCATCACGGACGCGCCGAGGAACAGGAACAGATTGCGCAGCGCCTGGCTCGCCGTCGCGCCGAAAGCGGATTTGATCTGCGTCGTGTCGGCGGTGAGCCGGGAGACGATCTCGCCGGAACGCTGGCTGTCGTAGAAGGCCGGCGTCAGCAGGGTCAGGTGACGGAAAACGGCGGTGCGCAGGTCCGCGACCACCCGCTCGCCGAGCGTCGTCACGAACCAGTAGCGGGCGGCGCTGGTGAAGGCGAGCACTCCCACGACCGCGAGCATGGCGGCGAAATACTGGTTCACCATGCCCGGATGTTCGGCCGCGAAGCCGAAGTCGATCAGCCGCCGGACGGCGACCGGGATCGCAAGCGTCGCGGCGGAGGCGAGGGTCAGCGCGACCAACGCGCCGGCGACGCGGCCCTTGTGCGCCAGCGCAAAGGGCCGGAGCGCGGCGAGCGGCTTCAGCGAGCGGGACGGCGGAGCGTCGTCGCGGCCAGATTCAGCTGCGCGGCTGCGGCGGGCCATCGGGAGCCTTGGTCATAACGCTTCCAGAGAACATGCGCGGGGTTATGCCTCGCGCAGCCTGCAATCTCCACCCCGCCTTTCGCGGCGCTTCGGCGCGGCGGTTGTCCGCAGCGCGCGTTTGGGCTATAGGCTCGCGCCTCACGCCATTTTCGCACCTTCGCCGCGCGGGACGCGCCGACGCGACCGAGAAGCTTATAGAGACCGCCATGAAGGCCGACATCCATCCCGACTACCACGTCATCAAGGTCGTCATGACCGACGGGACCGAGTACGAGACCCGCTCCACCTGGGGCAAGGCCGGCGACACGTTGCAGCTCGACATCGACCCGAAGACCCATCCGGCCTGGACCGGCGGCGCGGCGCAGCTGACCGACCGCGGCGGCCGCCTGTCGCGCTTCAACAAGAAGTTCGCGAATTTCGGCGTCGCCACCAAGAAGTGACGCCTTCGCGGATCGCGAGACCTTTCGCCCCGGCCCTCGCGGCCGGGGTTTTCGTTTGAGGAGCCGCGCGATGGCAAGGCGGATCGCGATGGGGATCGTGCTGATGGCGCTGGTCGCGCTCGGCGTGTCGATCTGGCGCTTCAACGCGGCGCGCGACGCAGGTCCCCCGCTCTCCGGTGAGCAGCGGGCGGGCTTCCTGAAGTCCGCGGTCGACGGCTGCGTCGCCCTGCAGAAGGCGAGCCCGGACAACGCGTCCGTGCCGCCGGCGACCATCGCCGCCTACTGCGAATGCTACGCCGACGCGATGGCGACGCGCATCACCGCGAGCGACCTCGACCGTCTGCGCGGCAAGCAGCCTGCGGAGATGCAGGCCGAGATGCGCCCGAAGATGGAGCAGGCCGAGCAGAGCTGTCTGGCGAAGATCGACGCGGCGAAGTGAGACTACTCGCCGAGCGCGAACTGCATCAGCAGCGTGCGCTGCAGAGGATGGAAATTGTCGTCGGAGATCACGGTCAGCACCGTCCGGCCGTCCGCGCCGCGATGGGCCGCAATCCCCTCGAAGTTGTCGATTCCCTGCGCAAGGCTCGCCTCCATCAGCACCGGCCCGTCAACGACGGCGCCCGGCGCGATGTCCTTTTCGGCGATCCGCTTCATCCGCACTGAGAGCGAGAACGGAGGCTGGTAGCGCCGCTCCAACAGCACGAAGCCGCCGCCGGGCAGGCGCGTCAGGTCAGTCGGGCGAAAATCGTCGGAGCGGGCGAGCGAGAAGGCGAACGGCTTTTTTCCGCCGACGACGAAGGCCGGGAACGCGTCCTCGCTCTTGCTGGACTGGGCGATCAGGATCAGGCCGCCGTCGCGCGAGCGCGCGAGCGACTCGTAGCCGCCATTGCGCGCGATGCCGGGCGCGGTCTTCGGCAGGGCGATCGCCTGCCCTGCCCCGACAGGGAAGCCGTCTGGGCCGAGAGCGTAGCGCGTCAGCCAGTTCACCCGCTCAGTGGTCACCCAAGCGGTTCGCCCCTCGATCTCAAGGCCTTCGGTGTCGAAGCCCCTGCGGCCCGGCAGGGGCCTGCCGTCGCGGCCGGGCGTCGCCATGCGCTTCATCCCGATGACGCCGGCGAGGCGGCCCTCCGCGTAAACCAGCTCGCCGCGAAACCAGTTTCCGCGATCGCTGATCGTGGTGAGGCCCTCGCCGTCCGCATCGAGGCGCAAGCCGGACAGGCCGCCGAAATCCGGATCGGACGAAATGAGCTTCAGACCGCCGAGGAATGTCAGCGAGCCATAACGCGCGCCGACCGGCGTCGCGGCGCCGAACCGCTCGATCTGCACGGCCGAGACATCGATCGGGACCGGGCCGGAAGCGTCCTGAGCGGGGGCCGAGCCGGCGAGCGTCGCCGCAAGCAGCGCGGCGAGCGCAAGACGCCTCAATGCAGTCGCCGCGGCGCCGGCGCGGTGGTCTCGTCGAACAGCTCGGCGAGCTTCTCCGTCATCGCGCCGCCGAGCTCCTCGGCGTCGACGATGGTGACGGCGCGGCGGTAGTAGCGCGTGACGTCGTGGCCGATGCCGATCGCGATCAGCTCCACCGGCGAGCGGGTCTCGATGTCGTTGATGACGCGACGCAGGTGCTTCTCGAGGTAGTTTCCGGGATTGACCGAGAGCGTCGAGTCGTCGACCGGCGCGCCGTCCGAGATCACCATCAGGATGCGCCGCTGCTCGGGCCGGGCGAGCAGCCGGTCATGCGCCCAGGACAGCGCCTCGCCGTCGATGTTCTCTTTCAAAAGCCCCTCGCGCATCATCAGCCCGAGGTTTTTCCGCGTGCGACGCCAGGGCGCGTCGGCGGCCTTGTAGACGATGTGGCGGAGATCGTTCAGCCGTCCGGGCGCCATCGGCTTGCCGGCGGCGAGCCACTGCTCGCGCGACTGGCCGCCCTTCCAGGCTCTCGTGGTGAAGCCGAGGATCTCGACCTTGACCCCGCAGCGCTCCAGCGTGCGGGCGAGGATGTCGGCGCAGGTCGCGGCGACCGTGATCGGCCGGCCGCGCATCGAGCCGGAATTGTCGAGCAGGAGCGTGACCACGGTGTCGCGGAAGTCGGTGTCGCGCTCGCGCATGAAGGAGAGCGCGCTCATCGGATCGATGATGACGCGCGACAGCCGCGACGGATCGAGCATGCCCTCTTCGAGGTCGAAGTCCCAGGCGCGGCTCTGCTGGGCGAGCAGGCGCCGCTGCAGCCGGTTCGCCAGCCGGCCGACCACGCCTTGGAGCTGGTTCAGTTGCTTGTCGAGATAGGAGCGCAGCCGCGCCAGCTCCTCCGCGTCGCAGAGCTCCTCAGCGAGCGCCTCCTCGTCGAACTTCGTCGTGAAGGCGGAATATTCGAGCTTCTCGCGATCCTTGCGCGGGTCGTCCTTGGGCCGCCAGGGATCGGTCGCCTCCTCGGCCTCGCCGAGCTCGTCCTCCTCCGGCGTGTCGGTCGGCGGCGCGTCCGCCGCCTCCATCTGCTCGGCGTCGTCCTCGTACTCGGCGGAGGATTCCGTCTCGCTCTCGTCGGCGCCGTCGTCCGCGTCGTTCGGAGCGTCGGCGGCCTCGCCGTCCTGCGGCGGCGGCTGATCGCCCTCGCCTTCGCTCTCGTCCTCCGAGCTCTCCCGGTCGGCCGAAAGCTCCTCGCCCATGTCGAGCGAGGACAGCAGATCGCGGATGGCGTGGGCGTAGGCGCCCTGATCCTCGAGCAGGCGGTCGAGCTTGGAGAGGTTGCCGCCCGCCTTCTCCTCGATCCACGGCCGCCAGAGGTCGACCAGCTTGCGCGCGGCCTCGGGCGGCTTCCGGCCGGTCAGGCGCTCCCGGATGAGCAACGACACCGCGTCCTCGAGCGGCGCGTCGGCGCGGTCGGTGACGTCGGCGTGCGGGCTGCGGAGGTAGCGGTCCTCCAGCATGGCCGAGATGTTGTCGCCCGTGCCGGCCATCCGCCGCGCGCCGATCGCCTCGACTCGCGCCTGCTCGACGGCGTCGAACACGGCTTTCGCCTCCGCGCCATGCGGCGCGAGACGCGCGTGCGTCGCCTGGTCGTGGCAGGCGATGCGGAGCGCCATCGAGTCCGCATAGCCGCGCAGAATCGCGACGTCCTTCGGATCGAGCCGGCGCGGCGGCTCCGGCAGGCGGGCCTTGCGGCCCATCAGCGCCGGCCGCTCGGAGGCGAAGGCGACCTCGACCTCCGGGTCGCCGGAGATCGCGCGCAGGCAGCCGGAAATCGCCCGCTTCAGCGGCTCGGCCGGGGGCGGAAGCTTCTCGCCGGGCTTGCGGTTGGAGATCACGGGCGGACGGTCTCTTCCCTCGCCTCAGCTCATCGCCACGTTGACGGCGCTCTCCGGGAGTTCCTTGCCGAAGCAGCGCTGGTAGAACTCGGCGACGAGGCCACGCTCCAACTCGTCGCACTTGTTCAGGAACGTCAGCCGGAACGAGAAGCCGATGTCGGAGAAGATGTCGGCGTTCTCTGCCCAGGTGATGACCGTGCGCGGGCTCATGACGGTGGACAGGTCGCCGTTCATGAAGGCCTGGCGCGTGAGGTCGGCCAGTCGGACCATCTTGGAGACGGTGTCGCGGCCGTCCGGGACCTTCTGGTAGTGCGGCGACTTCGCGAGGACGATGTCCACTTCCTTGTCGTGCGCGAGATAGTTCAGCGTGGTCACGATGGACCATCTGTCCATCTGGCCCTGATTGATCTGCTGGGTGCCGTGATAGAGGCCGGAGGCGTCGCCGAGACCGACCGTGTTGGCGGTGGCGAACAGGCGGAACGCCGGATGCGGGCGGATGATCTTGCGCTGGTCGAGCAGGGTCAGCTTGCCCGAGACCTCCAGCACGCGCTGGATCACGAACATGACGTCCGGGCGGCCTGCGTCGTATTCGTCGAAGACCAGCGCGACGTTGTTCTGCAGCGCCCAGGGCAAGATGCCGTCGCGGAACTCGGTGACCTGCTGGCCGTCCTTGAGGACGATCGCGTCCTTGCCGATCAGGTCGATGCGGCTGACATGGCTGTCGAGATTGACGCGGACGCAGGGCCAGTTGAGCCGCGCCGCGACCTGCTCCACATGGGTCGACTTTCCGGTGCCGTGATAGCCCGTGATCATGACGCGGCGGTTCATCTTGAAGCCGGCGAGGATCGCGAGCGTCGTGTCGTGGTCGAACAGGTAGTCCGGATCGAGGTCCGGCACCGCACCTTTCGCCTCGCCGTAAGCCGGCACCTCCATGTCGCTGTCGATGCCGAACACTTGGCGGGCCGACACCTTCATGTCGGGCGACGGCGCTTCGACCGAGGGAGCGTCAAGCGTGGTCATGCAATCTCCTGGCGGGCGCGAGGCGGAAAAGGCCGGGGCGCGCCCCGCTGAGGGCGCGCCCAGGGCGCGCCGGAACCGTTGAAATCAGCAAAGGCCGACGGATCGAAGATAGTTATAGGCTTGGATGATCTCGCGCAATTTGTCCTCTGCGCCGCGGTCGCCGCCGTTGGTGTCCGGATGAAAGCGGATCAGCAGCTCCTTGTAGCGGGCGCGGATCTCGTCGCGCGTCGCGCCGGCGCCGAGATTGAGCGCCTCCAGCGATTTCATCTCGACCTTCTTGATCTCGCGCCGGGGCTCCGGCCTCGCCTGCGGCCCGTCCTCGCCGAACATCCCGAACTCGTCCTCGAAGGAGAAGTTCCCAGCCCAGCCGCGGTTTCGCCCGCGTCTGCGATCCGCGCCGTTGCGCGCCTCTGCGGACGGACCGCCGTTGCGGCCCATCGCCCAGGTCGGGCGGTGGCCGACATGGGAGTCGCGCTCATAGGCGCGCAGCGCCTCGTCCGACATGCCGGCGAAGAAATTGTAGGACTGATTGTACTCGCGCACGTGCTGCAGGCAGAAGCGCCAGTACTCGTTCTCGCGGTCGCGGCCTTTCGGCGCGCGGTAGAGGCCCGCGTCACGGCAGCCCGGATGCTGACAGCGCGCGCCCTCGGGCTCGGGGCGTTCCTCGCCCCGGGACACCCGGACCTTGTCGAACCATTCGCTATCGAGCTTCATCGCGACGCCCATTATGGGCGGCGCGGCATAACGGAACAAGAACGCGCGACGCATGGCCCCGCCGGCCGCGGGGGGCTTGACGGGCCTCTCCGCCGTCGACATCTCCGCGGCCCGGACCGGATCGGGAGAGATCGACATGGGCGTTCGCGCGCGGATCGAAACCGCTTTGACGGAGGCGCTGAAGCCCGAGCGCCTCGAGGTCATCGACGAGAGCCATCTTCACGCCGGCCACGCCGGGGCGCGGCCTGAAGGCGAAACGCACTTCCGGGTCCGGATCGTCTCCGGGGCGTTCTCGGGCCTCAGCCGCGTCGATCGCCACCGGCGGGTCAATCAGCTTCTGGCCGGTGAATTGTCGGGACCCGTCCATGCGCTCGCGATCGACGCGCGCTCGCCGGAGGAGCCGGGACGTCCCTGAGCCTTATCGCGGCGTCGCGACGGCAGGGGTCTTGACCCGCTCCGGCCGCACCCCGATCCCGACGATGCGCGCCGGGATCGCCCGGAGGGCCGGCACGGCGCGCATCAGCCTGAGCGCGAGCGGCGGACGCAAACGCCCGGTCGACGCCAGCACCGGCGAGACCACCCTGTTCTGGACCGCGATCTGCAGCCGCTGGATCACGCGCGTCGGAAACAGCCGACGCTCCTGAACCCTCGCGAGATCGTCGTCGCTCGCCCTGCCCTGCCGCAACGGTTCCGCCAGGATGTTGGCCGCCGCCACCGCGTCCTGGATCGCGAGATTGATGCCGACGCCGCCGATCGGCGACATGGCGTGGGCGGCGTCGCCGATGCAGAGCACGCCGGGCGCATGCCAGCGCTTCAGCCGGTCGACGGCGACCGAGAGCACGCTGACCTTGTCCCAGCCGTCGATCAGCGAGCCGCGGTCGGCGAGCGGCGGCGCGAGCCGCGCGATCCGTTCGCGGAAGGCGTCGAGGCCTGCCGCCTTCACCGCGTCCCAGCCGCCCTTCGGGATGACCAGCGCGCATTGCCAATAGTCGCCGCGATAGATGGTGACGAACAGCCCGCCGGCGGAGAACCGTCCGCCGGTCGCCTCGCCGTCGCCTTCGCGCCGCGGGAGACGGAACCAGACCACGTCCATCGGCGCGCCGAGCGTCTCGACCTCGAACCCGGCCGCGGCGCGGATCGTCGAACGGCGGCCGTCGGCGCCGACCACGAGATCGCAGGCGACTTCGAGGGCGCCGTCAGGCGTCTCCGCCCTCAGACCCACGACCCGGCCGCGGTCGTGGATCAGCTCGCGCGCCTCGGCGCGGCGGATCAGGCGGAAGTTCGGATGACGCGCCGCCTCGCCGGCGATGAAGTCGAGGAAATCCCATTGGGGGAGCAACGCGATGAAGGGCAGGACGGCGTCGATCTTCCGGAAGTCGGCGATGACGAAGGGCTCCTCCTCGACGAACCCGGTCAGCGTCTCGACCTCTTGGTGCGGGAGCCGCAGGAACGCCTCGAGCAGCCCGAGATCGTCGAGGATGTTGAGCGTCGAGGGTTGGATCGTGTCGCCGCGGAAGTCGCGCAGGAAGTCGCCGTGCTTCTCGAGCACGACGACGTCTACCCCGCCGCGCGCGAGCAGCAGGCCGAGTATCAGCCCGGCCGGCCCGCCCCCTGCGACACAGCACTGGGTGGTCAGCTCCATGACGCGCGAACCGTCGGAAACGCTCTCTACAGCGCCCGTCCCACACGGCAGCCTCGGCCGTCGACGGCGAAGGCGGCGGCGAGGTCGCGGCCGACGATCTCCTGCGCTGTGCGGGCGTGGCGCACGATCGCGCCCATGCCGAAGAAGCCGTGGGAGACCCCCTCGAAATCAACGCCGTTCACGTCGACGCCCGCCGCCCTCAGGCGGTTGCCGAGCTCGAGCCCCTCCGAGCGCAGCGGATCGATCTCGGCCGTCAGCAGCGTCGTCGGCGGCAGGCCGGCGAGATCGGCGCGGCCGACGACGTCGAGCCGCGGATCCTCTTTCTCGCTCGGACTCATCAGCGCATGGCCGAAGATCCACTCGATGATCGCCTTGTTCACCGGCCGCGCGAACTCGTTGATCCGGAAGGACGGCGTCGTCGTGTCGACTCCGGCGATCGGATAGATCAGCGCGAGATGGACCGGCGGCTGCATGTCGTGGTCGCGCGCCGCGATGGCGACATTGATCGCAAGATTGCCTCCCGCGCTCTCGCCGACGACCGCGGCGACGTCCGGCGTGCCGCCGAAAGCCTCGGCGTTCTTCAGGACATGCGCGTAGGCCGCGATGGCGTCGTCATGCGCGGCCGGAAACTTGTGCTCCGGCGCGCGGCGCGTCTCCACCGCCACCACCACAGCGCCGGTGCGCGCCGCGATCGCGCGGGCGCTCGAATCGTAGTCGTCGAGGTTCGAGAGCACCCAGCCGCCGCCGGGGTAGTAGACGACGATCGGGCGGGGATCCCCGCCGTTCGCCGGCCGGTAGATGCGAAGGCCGAGCGGCTCCCCGCCGCTCTCATAGCTCGCGTCGCGTGTCGGGATGTCGTAGTCCGGATCGCTGATCCCGTATTTCGCCATCAGCGACGAGACCGCGTCGGCCGGCGAAGGCTGCCGGCGCGCCTCCTCCGGCGTGCAGTCCTCGATGGGCTGGGCGCCGAGCGCCCTCAGCTCTTCGAGTACGCGCGCCATGTCGATCTCCGCGCGCGCCGTCGGATCTCCGGCGACGGCGCCGAGAATGCGGCTGACGCGCTCCCCAAAGGTCGCGGGGGCGTGCGGGTCGATGATGTGGGTATCCGCCTTGGGGGCTTCAATGGAGTCAGGCGTCGACATGCGGCGTCTCCTCGCGACGGGGCCCCGCGCGGTTCGCCCGCGTCTTGAGGCCAACTTCCTGGAACGCCCACAGTGGACCCTCGTTCCGCCGGCGTGAAGACGTATGAAACAGATTGTGAAGTTCGTGGAGCGACGCGCGTGGCGAGACCCGCAAAGAAAAAGCCCGGCGCGCGAGGAGCCGGGCTCTGAACGTCAGTCGAGGATCGCGCTCGGCCTGTCGGCCCGGACGATCGAAGGGCCGACTTACGACGCCGCGGCCTCGTTGGCGGCGTCGAGCAGCGCGCGGTTCGCGGTCGTCGCCTCCTCGAGGTCGAGGCCGGCGCGGCGGGCAAGGGTGCGCGCGTCGTCGAAGGCGATCGAAACCGCGCCGCCGTTTTCCGAGACCAGCACGCGCAGGCGCGGCTCGATCTCGTCCATGGCGTAGCCGGTCGGATCGCTCTGGTGAGTCGGGTCGACGAACATCACGAGCGTGGCCGGACCGTTCGGGCCGGGCCGCTCGACCTTCACCAACGTCTCCACGCCGCGCCGGCGAAGGGCGGTCTCCAGGGCGGCCACGGTGGCCTTCAGGTCCTGGGCGCTGCGAACCGTCTGGGGGTGGTTCTGCTGAGCCGCGCCCGCTTCGGCCGGAAGGCTGGTCGGCAGCGCGGCCGCGGCCAGAACAAACGCCAGAATGGCGCAGAGGAAGATCGCGACGCGCATAAACTCAGATCCCCGGAACCGTCAGTTCGCCCACGGGGCTATAAACGTCCGGAATCGGTTAGGGATCCGTTGAGGTCCAACTTTTAGCGAGTGTGGCTGCAGAGCCGCGCCGAGCGTTCGGCGCGCGCTTGCTCCGTAGCGGCGGGTTTGGCATCGTTTGCAGCGCCGCCGCTGAGGGCGGTCCGACCGCGTTTCCGCACGGCCCCGATGGAAGCCGACGCGGCTTTCCGCTCCCACACGATCGCTCGGCGGCCGCAGGCGCCGGCGGAGACGAAAGCCCATGTCCATCATCACCCGCAGGATTTTCGGCGGCGTCGCGATCGCGATCGCCATCGCGGCGCAGCCCTTCGCAGCGCTTGCCGAGGTCGCGAACGCTGCCGCGGGTTCGGGCGCGGCGCGAGCCGACGCCAAGGCTCCGGTCGTCGTGTTCGCCGCGGCCTCGCTCAAGAACGCGCTCGACGCCATAGCCAAGGACTGGACCAGGGAGAGCGGCGTCGAGGTCAAGGCGAGCTACGCGGCCTCCTCCGCGCTCGCCAAGCAGATCGAGCAGGCGGCCCCGGCCGACCTGTTCATCTCCGCCGACGTGCCGTGGATGGACTATGTCGCGCAGAAGGACCTCATCGTTCCCGCCACCCGCGTCGACCTGCTCGGCAATCGGCTGGTGCTGGTCGCCTCAAAGGACTGGTCGAAGGGCGACGTCGAGCTGAAATCGGGCGTCGATCTCGCCGCCCTGCTCGGCGACGGGCGCTTCGCCATGGGCGAGGTCTCCTCGGTCCCGGCCGGCAAATACGGCAAGGCGGCGCTCGAGAAGCTCGGGATCTGGCCGAGCGTCTCCGGCAAGGTCGCGGGCGCGGAGAACGTGCGCGCGGCGCTCGCGCTGGTCGCGCGCGGCGAGGCGCCTCTCGGGATCGTCTACAAGACGGACGCGGCCGCCGACAAAGGCGTCAAGGTCGTCGGGACATTCCCGGCGGACAGCCACCCGCCGATCATCTATCCCATGGCCAAGCTGAAGAGCGCGACCAGCTCGAACGCCGACGCCTTCCTGAATCGGCTGTCCTCCGCCGGCGCGAAGAAGACCTTCGAGGAGGCGGGCTTCACCGTGATCGCGCCGCCCTCGGGGAGCTGACGCGCTGGAGACGCTCGCGGCAGGGCTTGGAGTGGAGCCGGAGGACCTCGTCGCCATCCGGCTGAGCCTGCTGGTCGCGAGCGTCGCGACGCTCGCCAGCCTGCCCTTCGCGGTGCTCGTCGCGCTCGCGCTGGCGCGCGGAAAATTCTGGGGCAAGACGTTGCTGGACGGGCTGGTCCACCTGCCGCTCGTCATGCCGCCGGTCGTGACCGGCTATCTGCTGCTGATCGGTTTCGGACGCCGCGGTCCGATCGGACAGGCGCTCGAGGCCTGCTGCGGCTTGGTGTTTTCGTTCCGCTGGACGGGCGCAGCGCTGGCGGCGGCCGTCATGGGCTTTCCGCTGATGGTGCGCGCGATCCGTCTGTCGCTGGAGGCCGTCGACCGGCGGCTCGAGGACGCCGCCTCGACCCTCGGCGCGGGCCGCCTCGGCGTGTTCTTCGCCGTCACGCTGCCGCTCGCCGTGCCCGGCCTGCTCGCCGGGATCGTGCTCGCCTTCGCCAAGGCGCTCGGGGAGTTCGGCGCGACCATCACCTTCGTCTCGAACATTCCCGGGGAGACGCGCACCCTGCCGGCCGCGATCTACACGCTGACCCAGACGCCCGGCGGAGACGACGCGGCGCTCAGGCTTGTGCTGGTCTCGATCGCGCTGTCGCTCGCCGCGCTGATCGCCTCCGAAATTCTCGCGCGCCGACTCGCCGGACGGATCGACGGATGACTCTTTCCGTCGACATTCTCCGCACAGTCGGCGGCTTCTCGCTCGACGTCGTGTTCGAGGCGCCGCCGGGCGTGACCGCGGTGCTCGGACGTTCAGGCGCCGGCAAGTCGACGCTGGTCGCGGCGGTGGCCGGCCTCGCGCGGCCCGACGACGGGCGCATCACGCTCGGCCCGGACACTCTTTATGAGAGATCCCGGCGCATCGACCTGCCGGCGCGCAAGCGGCGGATCGGCGTCGTGTTCCAGGACAGCCGGCTGTTTCCGCACCTCTCCGTGAAATCGAACCTCATGTTCGGGCGCAGGCGTCACGGGGCGGCCGAGCCCGACTTCGACGAGGTGGTCGATACGCTCGGCGTCGCGCCGCTGCTCGGCCGGCGGCCGCGCTCGCTGTCCGGCGGGGAGCGCCAGCGCGTCGCGATCGGACGCGCACTGCTGTCCGGACCTCGCGCTTTGCTGTTCGACGAGCCGCTGGCGGCGCTCGACAGCGAGCGCAAGGCGGAGATCATGCCGTTCCTCGAGCGGGTCGTGGCGCAGACAGCCCTGCCCGTCCTCTACGTCACCCATGCGCTCGAAGAAGCGCGGCGGCTCGCCGACCGGCTCGTCGTGCTGGAGGACGGCAAGATTTCCGCGCAAGGCGCGGTCGAGGCTGCGATCGCCTCCGCCGGACTCGTCAGCGCGGGCGACCGCTTTCTCGACGGCGTCGTGGTGGAGGCGGTCATCGACGAGATCGACGAGCGCTACCAGCTGTCGGGCTTCGCGCTGGGGCGGCATCGGCTCTGGGCGCCGGGCGTGCTGGGCGAGGTCGGCGGAACCGCCCGCCTCAGGCTGCTTGCGCGCGACGTCGCGCTGTCGCTCGACCCGCCGCCGCGGTGCTCGGTGCGCAACGTCCTGCCGGGCGTCGTCCGCAAGATCGCCCGCAGCGACGGGCCCTACGCGACCGTACTGGTCGACGTCGGCGGCGCGGTGTTGAAGTCGGAAATCACCCGCCGTTCGGCCGATGAACTCGGTCTCGCGCCCGGTCGCGTCGTCTACGCCCTGATCAAGGGCGTGGCGGTCGCGCGGGGATGACGGGACGCCTTACGGCCTCTGCGACTCGGGCTGCGGCGCAGGCGCAGGCTGGGCGGCCGGCTCGGGCTGCGCCGGCGGCGGAGGCGGCGGCAGCGGCTCGAGGCGACGGAAGGGCAGCGTCCATGTCTCTGTCAGCGCCCGGTCGCCGGCCTTCAGGAAGCAGCGGATGTCGACCGTCTGGCCCTTCTCCGCCCTGACATCGATGCCGACGCGGAAGCCGTCGACCTTCGGATTGCGCATCAGGAAGCTGCGGATCAGCTGGCCCGACGACACCGAAGAGACGATCGAAACCTTGGTCGGGTCCTTGAGGTAGTAGGCGAGTTCCCCGCCGACGAAGTCGATCAGGAAGCGCTGGGTGCCCTCGCCCGGCCCTTCCGGCGCGCCGAGCGCGGCGGCAGGCGCCGAGAAGGTGTTCACCACGCGCCCGCCGCGATTGATCTGACTGTCGTCGGGCATGCAGGTCAGGCGGTAAGCGAAGGCGAGCTCCTTGCCCGGCTCCACCGGCGCCTTCGGCACCCAGTACATGACGGTGTTGTCGTTCGTCTCGTCGCCGGTGTGGAATGCGAAGAGTTCGATTCGCCCGTCGCCCCATTCCCCATGCGGCTCGATCCAGTAGCTCGGCCGGTTCTCGTAGGCGAGCTCGAGATCCTGGTAGTGATCGTAGTTCCGGTCGCGCTGGATCAGACCGAAACCCTTCGGGTTGCGATCGAGAAACTGCGAGGTCTCCGGATCACGCTCCGGATTGACCAGCGGACGCCAGAGCCACTCGCCGGTGCCGGTGTGGATCAGCAAACCGTCGCTGTCGTGCAGCTCGGGGCGGAAGTCGGTGAAGGTCGAACGGTTCAGCTCGGCGTAGTAGAACATCGAGGTGAGCGGCGCGATGCCGAGCTTCTCGATCGGCTTGCGCGGGACGATCGTCGCCGAGACCTCCACCACCGTGTCCTCGCCCGGATAGACCTCAAAGCGGTAGGCGCCGGTCAGCGACTTGCTGTCCATGAGCGCAAAAATGACGACGCGGCTGGCGTTCGCGCCCGGTTGTTCTATCCAGAATTCGCGGAATTCGGGGAACTCTTCCGTCCCGGCAGGGCCGCCGGTGCCGACCGTCGCTCCGCGCGCCGACAGGCCGTAGACGTCGCCACGGCCGAGCACGCGGAAGTAGCTCGCGCCGATGAAGGAGATCAGCTCATCGAAGTTGCGCGGGTCGTTGAGCGGATAGGCCAGCTTGAAGCCTCCGAAGCCGAGGTCCACCGGCAGCGGGCGGGCCAGCTTCAGCCCGCCATAGTCGAACATCGCCGCGGCGTAGGGCACCGGCGCGGCGATGCCGTCGCGCACGATGTTCACCACGACCGGCCGGACGAACAGGAAGCCGGGGTGGAACAGCTGCATCCGGAACGGGCTGCCGCCGGCGTCGAGCAGCGACTTCTCGGGCCGGAAGTTGATGTTGCGGTACTGATCGAACGAGAGCCTGTGCAGCTCTTGCGGCAGTTCCTTGGCGCCGACGTCGTAGGGCCGGGTCGCGAGATCGCGCGCCCGCTGAAGAACGTCGTCATAGCTGAAGGGGCGCGCCGGCTGCTGCTGCGCGCGGAGCGGATCTCCACAGAGCAGCGCCGCGGCCGCGACGCCGGAGGCCAGAGCGAGCGCGCGACGGCGCGAGACGGGCGGAAGCTTTGTGTCGGGCATCGCTGTCCGGGGATCGATCGTCGGCGGGGCCCGAGACGCCTCGGGCGGGAGCCGAGTCGTATCCGTCGCCTCGATTTCGAGCAAGGTCGGGCCGGCCGGCGAACATGCTCTTGGCGATTAAGAATCCGTCAGGAAAAAACCCTGTCACAAATCAAACGTTTCGCTTGCGCGCCGGGGCGAACGCGCATATCTCCGCGCCTGCCCAATTTCGCGCGTGCCTGTGTCGTGTGTCGGGTTGGCGGGAACTCCCCGCCGGGCAACCCGATGGCCGGAAATCCCAACCGGCTCTAAGTCGCCTCTCCGGCGGCGGACGCGACGTGAAGCAACGACGTAGAGGGCTTTTTTGGTCTCTGTCGGCTCTCCAAAGGCCGGCGACACTAAAGAGGCGACTACTTCCTTGCCGGGCGCGTGGCGCGGGTAACTCCCAGACCAGGCGTGGCGACGGTTCCAAGCAACGGACATCCGTGTCCGGGGATTGTCGTGACTACGGCGTGATCGAGCGGTTCGGCTTCGCAAGAGGCCGGCCACGGAACGACGCACCCTTTCGAGCCGCGTGTCTCCACACCGCGCGGGCCGGACGCGCGTCGGTCCACCACGACACATCGTGTTTGGGACTTCACGGCCATGACCTCTCACCTCGACGCCCTCGAGAACGACCGCCTCCGAGGATTTCTGCGGAACGCCCAGGCCGATGGCCCGATCATGGTCGTCGACAGCGAGGTCGTGCGCGAGAACTACGCGAAGTTCGCCCGCGCGCTGCCGGACACCCGCGTGTTCTACGCCGTGAAGGCGAACCCGGCCCCGGAGATCCTGCAGCTGCTGGCCGACCTCGGCTCGTGCTTCGACTGCGCCTCGGTCGTTGAGATCGACATGGCGCTCGCGACCGGCGTCTCGCCCGACCGCATCTCGTTCGGCAACACCATCAAGAAGGAGCGCGACGTCGCCGCCGCCTTCGCGCGCGGCGTGCGCCTGTTCGCTGTCGACTGCCGCGAAGAGGTCGAGAAGATCGAGCGAGCCGCTCCCGGCTCGCGCGTGTTCTGCCGCATCCTCGCCGACGGCGCCGGCGCCGAGTGGCCGCTGTCGCGCAAGTTCGGCTGTGTGCCCGAGATGGCCGCCGACGTGCTCGAGCACGCCCATGTCCGTGGCCTGACCGCCTATGGCGTGTCGTTCCATGTCGGCTCGCAGCAGAACAATGTCGGCGCGTGGGACGCCGCCCTCGCCTCCGCGGCCGGCATCTTCGCCGAATGCGAGCGCCGCGGCGTCTATCTGTCGATGGTGAACCTCGGCGGCGGCTTCCCGACCCGCTACCTCAAGGACATCCCCGCCATCGACGCCTACGGCGCCGCGATCTTCGAGGCGCTGAAGGCGCATTTCGGCAACCGCATCCCGGAGACCATCATCGAGCCGGGCCGCGGCATGGTCGGCAACGCCGGCGTGATCGAGGCGGAAGTGGTGCTGATCTCGAAGAAGTCGGACGCCGAGGACGAGATCCGCTGGGTCTATCTCGACATCGGCAAGTTCGGCGGCCTCGCCGAGACGATGGACGAGGCGATCCGCTACCCGATCCGCACCGCCCATGACGGCGATGCGGTCGCCCCATGCGTGCTCGCCGGCCCGACCTGCGACAGCGCGGACGTGATGTACGAAAAGGCGCCCTACGCGCTGCCCGTCAGCCTCTCGATCGGCGACAAGGTGCTGATCGAGGCCTGCGGGGCGTACACCACGACCTATGCGGCGGTCGCCTTCAACGGCTTCGCGCCGCTGGCCTCGCACGTCATCTGAGCTCTGATCGCACTCCGCCGTCATCGCCGGGCCTGACCCGGCGATCCATCGCCCGCGGACGCGGGCGGCGAGATGGATGCCCGGATCAAGTCCGGGCATGACGGACGGCGGAGACCTTCGGATTTCGTCATAACCCCCTTCAGGAGGGTTTCATGGCCGTCATTCTTGACGAGGCTCCGGCTGACGCCGGGGCCCGCGAGGCTCTGCTCGACCGCGCCTTCGGTCCGGCTCGTTTCACCAAGACCTGCGAGCGTCTCCGCGAGGGCCGGATTCCTGCGCGCGGACTAGCGCTGAAGGCGGTCGACGACTCCGGCCGCATGATCGGCACGCTGCGCTTCTGGCACGTTTCGATCGGAGCGGAGCGTCCCGCGCTCATGCTTGGACCGCTCGCGGTCGAGTCGGAGGCGCGCGAGGGCGGCGTCGGCTCCGCCCTGATGCGCGCAGGCCTGGCGCGGGCCGCGGAGCTGGGCCACGAGGCGGTGATCCTGGTGGGCAACAAGCCCTATTACGAGCGCTTCGGCTTTTCGGGCGAGGCGACGGCGGAGCTTGCGATGCCGGGCCCGGTGGAGCGGGACCGGTTCCTCGCGCTCGAGCTCAGGGCCGGCGCGCTTGCGGGCGCGTCGGGCGAGGTGCGCGGCACAGGCGCGGTCGCTTTCACACCGCGCGGGGCTGTCAGAGACCGGGTCGCAGCTCGAGCGGCCTGATCAGGCTCGCGGACTTCAGGAGGCGGGGCTGGCGCGGGCCGGCCTTGTCGGCGAGCAGGAAGGGCTGGACCGGCTGCCTGGTCATCTCGGCGATCAACAAGCGCTCGCGCCGATTATAAAGCCGCGTCTGGTCCAGCGAGGCGTAGCTCTTCGGCGCGCCGATCTGGCCGCCCTTGAACACCACGACGCGGTCGGCCAGCACCAGGATGTCGCCGCGCTTCAGCGTCGGGTCGATCAGCCACCAGTCGGGATTTGCGACCGGGTCGATGACGCGCGCCATCTGCTGCTTGGCGTCGAAGGGCGACAGCGGGTTGAGTACGACGAGCCCGCTCGGCTTGCGGCGCTTGGCGGTCCGCAGCGGCTTCTTCGCGACAGGCTTTGCGATCGTCACGTCCGGATGCGCCGGCGCGGCAGCCGACGCGGGCTCGCGGCGGCCGAACAGGAAGTCGAACAACCCGGCCTGCGCGGTCGAAACCGTGAGGAAGCTCGCGACGAAGGCGACCCCGAGCGACTTCCAGCCTCCAAGCGACTTCCAGCCCATCGACCCCTCCAGCGACGACTGTCGCAGGAGCGATGTAGCCGAGGGGCGGCCGGAATGGCGCCGCCGGAGGCCCCCCGGCGGCGCGAAGTTTTAAGTTAAAGTTAACTCGATTGAAGGGCTTAACGCGCTCCTCACCAGCGCAGCAGGCGAGCCCCTATAGCCGCGCCGACGACCGTCACCAGGCCGACGGCGAGCGTGTACCAGACGCCGACGAAGAGCGGCGAGTCGTTCGGGCAGAAGGCCGCGTAGGCCGTCGCGCCGATCGCGCCGGCGAGGAGTCCCGCCGCGGCGCCAAGGCCAGCGGGCGAACCGGGAGCGCCCCGCCGCATCGCGAGCAGGATCACCGCCAGCGGGGTCGCCGAGAAGATCGGCACGTGGATCAGGCAGACGAGCCAGTTGATCCCCATCACGCGGTCGCGCCAGAGCGCGCTCGGCGTGACGTACATCTCGACCAGCATGGCCCCCGCCAGCACCGCGGCGGCGCCGAAGAGCGCGATCCGCGCAGCCCCGAGCGCCGCTCCCGGCCGCGCCAGCCGCATCGCGAGCGCCGCGGCGGCGGCTCCGAACGCGCAGGTCACCACGAACTTCATGGGAAAGCGCACCGCCGCGAAGGCGGCATCGACCTCCGGGCGCGGCGGCAGCATGCCCCAGGCAGCGACCCACGCCGCAGCCGCCGAGACCGCGAGCGCGACCCACACCGCCGGCGCCAGGCGCTTCGGCGGCGTCGCCGCGTCTGCGGCGATCGCGCGGATCAGATCCTCGGTCCTCATTCCCGGAAACTCCTGTAGGCCTGGCTAAGCGCCGCGAGGCCTCGATGCAGCGCGACCCTCACCGCGCCTTCGCTCATGCTCAGCTTCTTGGCCGTCTCGCCGATGTCGGCGCCGTCGACCGAAATGGCCTTCACCACCTCGTGCTGGCGGCCCTTCAGGACGGAGATGAGCTTCTCCGCCTCGTCCGGCCTGAGGCCGTTATCGTCCCCGGTCTCGGCCGGCAGGACCTCCGCGAAATCCTCGACCGGAACGTGGACGCGGCGTCCCTTGCGCCGCAGCGCGTCGATCAGCTTGTTCCGCGCGATCGCCGCGACCCACGGCCCGACAGGCTGGCTGTCGTCCCACGTGCCGCGCTTCAGGTGGATCGCGAGCAGCGTCTCCTGCACCACGTCCTCCACATCTGCGGAGGCGAGCCCGAAGCTCGCCGCCCGGTTCCGGACGACGCTTCGAACGAAAGGCGCGAGCGCCGACAGCAGACGCCGATAAGCTCCGGCGTCGCCTGCGATCGCCGACGCCATCCAGTCCGACCAGTCCGCTTCCCGTTCCCTCACGCGAGGTCCTTTGACGAGGCCTACGGCCGAAGCCGGAGGATTGTTACGCGCGTGAAGGGCGCGGCATCTCCGAATTTTTTTCTACACGGATGCGTGACCGGCGTAACGCCGCCGCCCCCTCGTGGCGAACCCCCCGTCACGAGCCGCGCGACGGCTCGATCGGAGACAACAGGAGAAACACCATGCCTGCTCGCACCGTCAACGCCGCGCTCGCCGGCTCGCTGTTCGCCGCCCTGTCGATCGTCTCGGCCTCCGCGGCCGAGGACAAGATGGCCGGCAAGGAGAAATGCTACGGCGTCGCGATGAAGGGCCAGAACGACTGCGCCGCCGGACCCGGCACCACCTGCGCCGGCACCTCCAAGGTCGACTACCAGGGTAACGCCTGGAAGGCGGTGCCGAAGGGCACCTGCACGACGATGAAGACCCCGAAGGGCGTGGGCTCGCTCGAGCCGATCAAGATGTGACGCTTCTTCCCTTCTCCCCTTGTGGGGGAAGGTGGCCGGAGCCCGAGGCTCCGGTCGGCTGAAGGGTGCGGGCGGCGCCGTTTCCGAAAAGGGCGCCGTCGTCATCCCTCACCCTGCCCTCTCCCGCAAGAGAGAGGGGCGCCACGCTCTTGTCGACAGCAGCAATCCGAGGCGTCCCATGCGCGACACGACCCTTCCCGCCACCGCCGGCGTCGGCTTCAAGCCGGATCACTTCGCCGCCATTCTGGAAACCGGCTTCGACGGCTTCCTCGAGGTCCACGCCGAGAACTACATGGGCGCCGGCGGGCCGCCGCACGCGATGCTTGGGCGGCTTCGCGAAGACCACGCTTTGTCGATCCACGGCGTCGGACTTTCTATCGGCGGCGCCGGTCCCCTGAGCCGCGACCACCTCGCGCGCCTCCGGACGCTCTGTGAGCGATACGAGCCGGAGAGTTTTTCCGAACACCTCGCCTGGTCGACGCATGACGGCGTCTTCCTGAACGACCTGCTGCCCCTGCCCTACACCGGCGAGACGCTGGCGCGGGTCGTCGATCACGTCGACGAGACGCAAGCCGCGCTCGGCCGGCGCATGCTGCTCGAGAACCCGGCGACCTACGTCACCTTCGCCGAGAGCGAGATACCGGAGACCGAGTTCCTCTCAGAGATCGCGCGCCTGACCGGCTGCGGCCTGCTGCTCGACGTCAACAACGTCTTCGTCTCCGCCACCAATCACGGCTTTTCCGCCGAGGCCTATCTCGCGGAATTTCCTCTCGAATTTGTCGGCGAGATCCATCTCGGCGGCCATGACGCGCAAACGGACGACGCCGGCGCGGCGCTGCTGATCGACGCCCATGGCGCGCCCGTCGCCCATCCGGTGTGGACGCTCTACGAGCGCGTGCTGGCGCGGACTGGGCCGATCGCGAGCCTCATCGAATGGGATAACGACGTGCCCGAGTGGCCGACGCTCGCAGCCGAGGCGGAGCGTGCCGACGTCCTGATCGCCGCAGCGCGCCGCCGCGCCGCCTGAGGTCCACGCCATGTCCGCCGCGACCCAGACCGCATTAGCCGCCGCGCTCCGCGACACGGGCCGCGGATCGCCCGCCCAGGCTTCCTCGTCGGGACAGCGCCCGGACCGGCGCTTCTCGGTCTATCGCAACAACGTCGCCGTCTCGCTGATCGGCGCGCTCGAGACGCGCTTCCCGGCCGTGCGACGGATCGTCGGCGACGACTTCTTCGGCGAGCTCGCCCGCGCCTACGTCTCGCAGCACGCGCCGCGCTCACCGCTGATGATGACCTATGGCGACGACTTTCCGGACTTTGCAGCGCGCGCGCCTGGTCTTGCCGATGTCCCTTACCTCGCCGACGTGGCCCGCTTGGAAGCGGCGCGGACCCGCGCCTACCACGCCGCCGACGCGGATCCTCTGCCGGCCTCCGCCTTTGCGGCGCCCGACGGCGCGCTCGATGACGTCCGCCTGACGCTGCACCCCTCGGTCGAGGTCGTCCGCTCCGCACATCCACTCGTGACGATCTGGGCGATGAATTCGGGAGAGGCCGAACTCGGCTCGATAGACGACTGGTCGCCGGAAGACGCGCTGGTCTGCCGGCCCGCCATGGACGTTTTCGTCCGGAAGCTGCCGGAGGGCGGCGCGGCCTTCCTGCAGGCGCTCGCCGGGGGCGCGACGCTCGCTGCGGCGGCCGAACGCGCCGCACAAGATGCGCCCTCCTTCGACCTTACGGAAAACCTCGTCGGTCTGATCGGCGGCGGCCTCGTCGTCGCCATTGAAACGCCGTCGCAACAGGGAGACGCGCCATGAGCGCCGTTGACGTCCGCACGCCCGCTTCGTCCGGTCCGGCCGAAGCGATCCGCCGGCTGTTCGGTCTGTTCGAGGCCATTCCCTACTCGCTTCTGGCGCTCGCGGCGCGGATCTTCCCCGCGGCGGTGTTCTGGCAGTCCGGCCAGACGAAGACGCAGGGCCTGAACGTCTTCGCGCTGTCGGACAGCGCGGTCTATCTGTTCCAGGAGGAGTACAAGCTCCCGCTCGTCGATCCGACCGTGGCGGCGCACGGCGCCGCGGTCGCCGAGCACCTGTTCCCCGCGCTGCTTGTCATCGGCCTCGCCAGCCGCTTCTCCGCGCTCGCTTTGCTCGGCATGACGATGGTGATCGAGATCTTCGTCTATCCCGACGCCTGGCCGACCCACGGCACCTGGGCGGCCTGCTTCCTGCTGATCATCGCGCGGGGACCGGGCGTGTTCTCGCTCGACCATCTCGTCGCCAGGCGCTGGCGGTGAGGCGTCCAACGGCCGGCCTCGGTTGATTATGGCGGCTCCTTCGGCTTTATCGCTGCGACGCAGCGCAGCCGAAGGAGCCTCAAATGACCGACTGGCCCGTCTATGGAAAGATCGACGGTCCCATCGTCATCATCGGCTTCGGATCGATCGGACGCGGCACGTTGCCCCTGATCGAGCGACACTTCGAATACGACAAGGACCGGATCGTCGCGATCGACCCGTCCGACCTCAACAAGCACATCCTCGACAAGCACGGCGTGCCCTTCATCCAGAAGCACGTCACCAAGGAGAACTACCGGGAGCTGCTGACGCCGCTGCTGACGAAGGGCGGCGGCCAGGGCTTTTGCGTCAACCTCTCGGTCGACACCGGCTCGGCCGACCTGATCGCGCTCTGCCAGGAGCTCGGCTGCCTCTACATCGACACCGTCAACGAGCCCTGGCTCGGCTTCTATTTCGACAAGACCAAGGGCCCGTCCGAGCGCTCGAACTACGCGCTGCGCGAGATCACGCTCGACCTGCGCCGACGTTCGCCGAAGGGCCTGCCGACCGCCGTCTCCACCTGCGGGGCCAACCCCGGAATGGTGTCGTTCTTCGTCAAGCAGGCGGCGCTCAACATCGCTTCCGACCTCAAGCTCAACGTCCCGGAGCCGAAGAACCGCGAGGAATGGGCCGCGCTGCTGCGGCAGATCGGCGTCAAGGGCGTCCATATCGCCGAGCGCGACACCCAGCGCACCACCGATCCGAAGCCGCGCGGCGTTTTCCTGAACACCTGGTCCGTCGAGGGATTCATCTCGGAGGGCCTGCAGCCGGCAGAGCTCGGCTGGGGCACGCACGAAAAGTGGATGCCGGTCAACGCAAGAACGCACGACGACCCGAAGGCGGCGGCGATCTATCTGATGCAGCCGGGCGCGGCGACCAAGGTGCGCACCTGGTGCCCGACGCCCGGCCCGCAGTACGGCTTCCTCGTCACGCACAACGAATCCATCTCGATCGCCGACTACTTCACCGTCTGGGAGGACGGCAAAGCCGTCTATCGCCCGACCTGCCACTACGCCTACCACCCGGCGGACGACGCCGTGCTCTCATGGCACGAGCTGTTCGGCGCGGAAGGCAAGGTGCAGGAAACGCTTCACGTGCTCGACGAGGACGAACTGGTCGACGGCATCGACGAGCTCGGGGTGCTGCTCTACGGTCACGGCAAGGGCGCCTACTGGTACGGCTCGCAGCTCTCGCTCGAGGAGACTCGAACCCTCGCGCCCTATCAGAACGCGACCGGCCTGCAGGTGACCTCCGCGATCCTCGCCGGCATGGTCTGGGCGCTCGAGAATCCGAACGAGGGCATCGTCGAGACCGACGAGATGGACTTCAAGCGCTGCCTCGAGATCCAGCTGCCGTATCTCGGGCCGGTGAAGGGCTACTACACGGACTGGACGCCGCTTCAGAACCGGCCGGGCCTGTTCCCGGAGGAGATCGACGAGAGCGATCCCTGGCAGTTCCGGAACTTCTTCGTTGGGTGAATCAGGCGCTCAGGCGGTGACCGCGCCGCGTCGGGCGACCGGACGGCGAGAGGCGTCGCCCCGCGGGCGCGGCGCTTCGTCCGACGACGGCGGCGCCTGACGCCCGAGATCCGCGCGATGACGCGGCAGCGCGTAAGGATGCTCGGCGTTGAGCCAGCCGATCATCCTCTCGCGGACCTCGCAGCGCAGGTCCCACGCCTTCGGCGACGTCCCGGCCGAGACCAGCAGCCGCACCTCGATCGTGAACTCCTTGGCGTCCGAGACCTGCAGGTTCACGACCTGCCCGTCCCAGAGCGCGCTCTCGCGCACGAACTCCTCGAGCTTTTCCCGCATCAGGGCGACAGGGGCGGAGTGGTCGCAGTAGATCATCACCGTCCCGATGATCGACGCGCCGTCGCGTGTCCAGTTCTGGAACGGGTGCTCGATGAAGTAGCGCAGCGGCAGCACCAGGCGCCGCCAGTCCCAGAGCCTCACGACGACATAGGTCGAGGTGATCTCCTCCACCCAGCCCCACTCTCCCTCGACGACGATGGCGTCTTCGAGCCGGATCGGCTGGGTGATGGCGAGCTGGATGCCGGCCGCGAGGTTGGCGAGCACCGGCTGCATGGCGAGGCCGAGGATGAGCCCGGCCGCGCCCGCCGAAGCGAGCAGCGAGACGCCGTATTGCCGGACGCCGTCGAAAGTCATCAGCGCGGAAGCGAGGGTGACGACGACAGCAAGCGTGACGCCGGCGCGCTTCAGGATGCTGATCTGCGTCGCGTGCTTGCGGGCGAGCAGGTTGTCCTCGGCGTCCAGCTTGAAGCGCCGCATGTAGACGACGGTCCAGATGTGAAGCGCCGTGACCGAGGTCCAGCCGAGCAGCACCATCACGCCGATGAGCAGGCCGTGCCGCAGGGCCTCGACCGCGGGCGGCGGCAGCGGCGCCGCTGCCGTTGCGATCCCCAGCGTGACGATCAGCAACGCGAGCCGTGACGGCCCCTGCGTTCGTTGAACCAGCGAGCGCCAAAACAGGGAGCGCTTGTCGACCAGCTTCTGGAGCCGGACGAACAGCGCGTTGTGGATGGCGAGCGGCGCTGCGACGGCTGCGCCGAACATGATGACGACGACTGCCCAATCCGGCAGCCAGCCGAGTTGGTCGACGCCCTGCGCGACCGCGGCGGATAGGCTGTCCATCGCTTTCATTCGTCGGCCTCGGAGGAAAGGGGACGTCGAAGGCCAACGTGACGGCGCAGCCGGTGTTCCCGCACCTGCGAACAAATGATGTGCAGCGCAGCGCGAGCTTTTGGGCGGCGCGCTTGGCGGATGCGCCCTCTGACGCTAGGGATGCGCCGTTCCCGCAGCAAAGCCGACGCCCGCATGTCCTCTTCCGCCGTCTGGCGTCCGTTCACGCAACACGCGCTCGAGCCCGACCCGCCCGTCATCGCGCAGGCGGAGGGCGCGTGGCTGACCGACAGCGGCGGGCGGAAGATCCTCGACGCCATCTCCTCCTGGTGGGTCACGACCCATGGCCACCGCCATCCACGCATCATGGCGGCGATGCGGGACACGGCGGAGAGCCTCGACCAGGTCATCTTCGCCGGCCTCACGCATGAACCGGCTGAACGACTGGCGGCGGAACTGGTTGAGATCGCCCCGTCCGGCCTGTCCCACGTGTTCTTCTCGGACTCCGGATCGACCGCGGTCGAGGTCGCGCTTAAGATGGCGCTCGGCTTTTTCCGCAATCGCGGCGAGGCGCGAACGCGGATCGCCGTGCTCGAAGGCGGCTATCACGGCGACACCATCGGCGGCATGAGCGTCGGCGAGCGGGGCGTGTTCAACGCGCCTTACGCTCCGCTGCTGTTCGAGGTCGAGCGCATTCCCTTCCCCGGCGGCCGCGGCGAACAGGACGCGCTCGACGCGATCGATCGGTCGGGCAGGCGCGGCGACCTCGCGGCTCTGCTGGTCGAGCCGCTGGTGCTCGGCGCCGGCGGGATGCGTACGTACACTCCTGAGGCCTTGGCGCGGCTGGCCGATGCGGCGCGCGCCCATGGCGCGTTGTTCATCGCCGACGAGGTGATGACCGGCTGGGGCCGCACGGGAACCCTGTTCGCTTGCGAGCAGGCGGGACTGTCGCCCGACATCCTCTGCACGTCGAAGGGCCTGACCGGAGGGGCTATCCCGCTCGCGGCGACGCTCGCGACGCCGACGATCTTCCAGGCGCACTGGTCGACGGACCGCGCCAAGACGTTCTTTCACTCCTCGTCCTACACCGCCAACCCGATCGCCTGCGCGGCCGCGCTCGCCAATCTCGCGGTCTGGCGCGACGAGCCGGTCCGCGAGCGCGTCGCGCGGCTGGCGCAAGCCCAGAAGCGGCGCGTCTCCCGGCTTGCGTCGGATCGCAGGTTTCGCAACGCGCGCAGTTGCGGGACGATCGCCGCCGTCGATCTACAGGTCGAAGATCCAGGCTATCTGGCCGATGTCGGTCCGAGACTGCGCGCCTTCTTCATGGAACGAGGCCTGCTCGTGCGCCCGCTCGGCGAGGTGATCTATCTGATGCCGCCCTATTGCGTGACGGAGGCGGAGCTCGACCTGCTGTACGACGCTGTCGAAGACGCCGCGGATCGGTTCGGAGGTCCACGATGAAGGCCGCGGGGACGACCATCCTCGGCTTCGGCCACGCGGTCCCCGACCGCCGCGTGACGAGCGCGGAGATCGAGCGCGACCTCGGCCTTGAGGCGGGCTGGATCGAGCGGCGCACCGGCGTGCGCGAGCGGCGCTGGGCCGGGCCGGACGAGACCCTTACTGACCTTGCCGCGGCAGCCGGGGAGCGCGCTCTCGCCGCATCCGGACTCGACCGGGCGGACGTCGCGCTGCTGCTGCTCGCCACCTCGACGCCCGACCGGCTGCTGCCGCCTTCCGGCCCGCTCGTCGCGCACAAGCTCGGCCTTCCTCGCGCCGGCGCGATCGACATGGCGGGCGCCTGCGCGGGCTTCGTCTACGCGCTGACGCTGGCCGACGCGCATGTCCGCGCGCATGGCCGGCCGGCGCTGGTGATCGCGGCCAATCTGCTCAGCCGCCGGATCAATTTCGCCGAGCGCGGCGGCGCCGCGCTGTTCGCGGACGCCGCTGGCGCCGTGCTGCTCGGCCCGACGGACGACGCTCGTTCCGGCGTGATCGGCCAGGCTCTCGCATCCGACGGCTCGGGCTACCAATTGGTCTCGATCGCGGCCGGGGGCAGCGAGCGGCCGTTCGCCGCCGGCATGCCCATCGAAGACACGCGCATGGCGATCTCGAACGGCGGGGCGCTGTTCGCCGGCGCCGTCCATCTGATGACCGAGTGCTCGCGCGACGCGATGGCCGATGCGCACGTCGCCACAGAGGCGATCGACCGCTTCGTCCCGCATCAGGCCAATTCGCGGATTTTCGCGGCGGTCGGCCGCAAGCTCGGTCTGGCCGACGGCGTGATGGTGAGTACGGTCGCGGACTATGGCAATTCGTCGGCGGCGACGATCCCGCTTTCGCTCAGCCTGTCCCACCATGCGAAACCGATCGCCCGCGGAGAGATGCTGCTGCTCGCCGCCGCGGGCGCCGGACTGACCGGAGGCGCGGCGGTCTATCGAACCTGATCCCGGCGGAGAAGAGACCGGCGCGAGGCCGGCCCCCGCTCAGTTCCGCGGATTGATGAGGGTCCGGTCGAGCGTCTCGTAGGTCGAGGCGAGGTTCCGGGCTTGGCCGATGATCGTCAGGAACTTCTGGAGCTCGGTGAGAGCCGAGTTCGCGACGTAGAGCACGTCACGGTCACGCACCGTGAAGCCCTTGGCGTAGAAGTAGGCCCTCGGGTCGCGCAGGTCGACGCGATAGACCACTGGCACCTTCGCGCCGAACCGGCCGTCATAGTCCGGCTTGATCTGCTTCAGCGCCGAATCGGGCTCGTAGCGGAACACGAAGAAGGCGCCCGGATCGGAGCGGCTGTCGACCAGACCGCCGGACTTCCCGACCGCCTCGAGCAGCGTGACCTTCTCGGAGCCGAACTCCGTCGGCCCGGGCTTCGTGACCGCGCCGAAGGCGAGGAAGATCTCCGGATCGCGGGCGACATAGACGCGGTCGCCTGGCTGAACGTAGACGTTCTCCGGCGGATTATCGATCAGGTCCTTCATGATCGCGGAGCCTTGCGCGTTGCCGCGCTGCAGGGTCACCCGCGTCTCATAGGCGGCGGCGCGAAGCCCGCCGCCCGAAGCGATCGCGTCGAGTATGCGGTCGCCGGCGGCGGAAATTGGCTTGCGGCCGCCGTTCGCGACCTCGCCGGCCAGCACATAGGTGCGCTCGACCGTCTCCTGAATCGCGACCAGCGCCTGCGGCTGGATCGCCCGCCCTTCGAGCGCCGCGACGATGCGCTTCTCGATTTCCTGCGGAGAGGAGCCGGAGGCCTTGATCTTCCCGCCATAGGGGACGGTGATCGTCCCATCCGAATCGACGCGCTGCGCGAAGGTCACGCGCGCGCCGTACTCGCTCGAGAACAGGCCGCCCTGGCCGGCTTCGAAAATGGTGATGGAGAGCCCGTCGCCGATGCCGACGATCTGGTTCGGCTTCGGCCGAGGCGCCGCGAAGCGCTGCGAGAACGCGGTGACGCGGTATTGCGAGAGGATATCAACGGCGCGCTGGTCGAGATTGACCAGCACATAGTCCGTGAGCGCCTTGCCCTCGCCGACCGACGTGATCTGCTGGGTCGACGGACCCGTCGCCGGCAACGCCGAGCAGCCTGCCAGCAGGCCAGCCAAGACGCAGGCGAGCGCCACGCCGGTTACGTTCGTGGACCGCATAAGTCCTCACGCTTCGTACAACCCCGAGAGTCCCGGTTAGCACCGAAGCTATTGCCTCACAACTAACGGAGCGACGCAGGTCCCGGCAGTCGCATTTGCGCCATCGGTTGCCAGCGCGCGTGCGTTTTTTGGGCAACAATCAGCGGTGCGTCCGCTCGACAAGGAGGCGGCTCACAGCGTCGACGTCGAGGTCGAGACGGCTCGGCGCGCCGGAGCGCCGCGAATCCCACAGCACATAATCGGCGGCCCGCCGTTCGGACAGCGTCGGGTGCAGCGTGCGCGCCGGCGCATGGTCGCCGTAGAGGCACAACATGCCGCCGCCGGGGCGCGCCCGCAGGGCATCGGCGACCCGGCCCATCATCCCGTCGGAGTTGGAGAGGTGGATCCCATATTGATCCTCGCCACGGTCCACGCCGGGAAGGCGACCCGGTCCCCAGGGTCCGTGATTTTCGATAGTCACGACGAACAGGAAGAGCGGTTCGTTCGCCTGAGCGACTTCGGCGGCGATCGCCTCGGCGACGGCTGCGTCCCCCACGTAAGGGCCAAAGCGGTCGGAGGGCGCGAAGGCCTCGCCGTCGACGAAGCGGTCGAAGCCGAGCTGCGGCGCAAGCTCGTCCCTCGAGAAGAAGCGCCGGTCATAGGGGTGCATCAGCACCGTACGTCGCCCCGCGTCCTTGAACCGGCGTCCGAGCGAGGCGGCGGCGTAGGCCGGCGACACCAGATACGGATCGAACGCGTCGAAGCCGAGCGCTTCGCTCGGCAGCCCCGTCAGGAATCCGAACTCGGCGCGCATTGTGTAGGCGCCTTCCGCCGGCACGCGGCAGCGTCCCCAGGCGAGGCTCTCGTCGCAAAGACGCCGATAGTTCGGAAGGTCCGGCCCCGGCGCCCCACGGGCGGCGACGTCGGTGAAGCTCTCGCATTGGATGGCGACGACGACGTCCGGCGCAAGGGCGCCGATCGGGCGCGCCTCGGCCATGGCGCGGGTCGCAGCGATCGAGGGCCGCAGATCGCTTCGCCAGGCCAGCCAATGCAGCGTCATCGTCGCGCCGAGGCCGAACCGATCGATCTCATGGTCGAGATTTGGCTGTTCGCCGAGCAGAGGACGTGCAAGCGACGCCGCCCATCTCGAGCGTAACGCCAGCACGGCGAGCGCCGTGACGAGCGGAGGCGCAAGGAGCAGCGGCCACCCGCCGGCCGGCAGGATCGACGGCTCGACGGCGAACCATGCGGCCGTCGCAAGCGCGAGCGCAGCGAAGACCGCGAGCGCCTTCGGCTCGGCGAGCTTCTCGGCGTAATAGAGCCGCGGATGCCGGATCGCGAGCTTCACCAGGGCGAAGTCCGAGAACACGACGGGCTCGCCCAGAATGCGCGCTTTCATGGCGCTGCCGGCGCCGAACAGGAAGGCGACGACGCATGTCACAAGCGCGGCGTGCCATGGCCGCCATGACAGCGAGAACGCGGCGGCGAAGATCACGACATGCACGAGCAGGCGCAGAGCCAGCGCGCGTGCGGGCGCCCGCAGCGTCGACAGGCGCGGCGGTTGGCTCTCCAGGGCGAGCGACAACACGAAGGACAGCGTGAAGGCGACGGCGAGCGCGATCACTGCAGTCTCCGCGCGATCGGCCCCAGCAGCCGGTGCCGCCCCAGAGCGTAGACATGGCGCAGCCTCGCAGCGAGCCGGCCGGCCGGCGAGGCGGCGCGGGCCTTCTGCTCGACGAGCCGGTCGAGCGCCGTTTCCGGGCCGCAGGGCAGCCTGGAAACCGGGTCGCAATAGAGCGGATAGAGGATCAGCGAAGCAGCGACGAGCTCGTCGAGGCTTCTGTGGCGACCTCGCCTCGGATGCGGCGCGAGATCCTCAGTCAGGCCCCAGCCGGCGTAGAAAGGCTGGCCATGGGTCGCGACGTCGAGGCCCCGCAGAAGCGCCTCGAAGCCGGACAGAGAGGTCATGGTCTCGACGGCCAGGCATTGGTCGTAGAGCGCGGTGATCGACCCGCCGACCACGACCGCGTCCGCAAGATTGCGGAGATCGCCATCCGCGACCGCCCCGATTCGATAGCCCGCGACGACGTCCGGATGCGGCTTGTAGACGATGAAAGCGTCCGGCCGGCGCTCGCGGACCGCCGCCAGCAGGTCACGGTTCGTCCGGACCGCGCCCGCGCCCTTCAAGATCGAGGCGTCGTCCTCGACCTGTCCCGGCACCAGCACTCCGAACCGTCCGGGCGGAACCACCGGCTCGGAGGCTTCCCCGACATTGTACTTGGTGAGGCTTTCCGCCACGAGGCGGCGGCGCAGCCGCGCCGCCCGCTCCGCCAGTGTCGCCGGGATCTCAGCGGCCGCGAGGATCGTCTCGAGGTCGCTCGGCCGCGAGGGGTCGTAGTAGATTCCGCTTTCATCCATCACGAGCGAGAGCGGCGGCACGAAGGCGGCTCCGAGGCCGACCGAGCGCACGAACCCGTCCTCCAGCCTGCCGAACGGGGCGCCCTCGGCGCGGGCCGCCTGCTCCGCCGCCTCGATCCTGCGGGACGCCCAGGCGACGACCCGGCCGGAGGCCTCCTTCGCGGCGCGCGCCGCCGGGAGCGGAGACTTGAGGAACGCCGGCGGGCCGTTTGGTCCGTCGAGAAACCGCGTCGCGATCGGCCGCTTCCAGCTGGTCAGGCCGACCGCAAAGGAACGGCGCGCGGTCCGCGCCCGATGGCGCAGGATGTCCGAGGCGATCTCCAGCGCCCGCGTCGCGCCGATTCGCCGCCGCTCGTATGGGTCGAGCCAGACGATCTCGGGATCCGCGGGATCGAATCCGGCCGGCAGCAGGATTTCGCCAGGCCCGGCCTGCGCCACCAGATTCTCGAGCGCGATAGCGTGATCGGCCGGCGCGTCGCCCGCTGGAACCGTGGCGAGCAGGCCGGATACGCGATAGCTGAGCGGGCGGCCGCGACGATTTAATGCGACTAGATTTATAGTATTATCAGAAATCGTCCGTAACGGAACGTTCCGCTCTGCCGCCAGGAGCGTCGCATCGACTTCCAGCGGATCGCCCGCATGCGTAAAAACACCGACGATGTCGGTATGTCTATTCACGGTCCGTGTTGCAGGAAGGCCCGCAATCGCCGCGACATCTGCGTCCCGTCCGCGCAAAAGGCGCGAAACGATTGCCACTTTTCCGGGCCTGTGGTTCAAAAGGCGGGTCCGAGGTCGGTTCAAGCCGTCGTCGCGGTCAGCGCTAATCGCGCCCGGCCGCGGATGCAACGCCCTGATCCGCCTGCACGACCTGCGCGGCTCGAGTTTACGCCGCGGTCGTGGGACATGGGGGCAGCAGGCGAATCGGCCCGCCGGGTCTTGGCGGTCCGAACGGGGTATCTGTTTATGATCAGCGGCGGAGAGCAGTCTGGACCGCGGCCCGGCCGCACCTTCCTGTTCCTCCAGGGTCTCGCCTCGCCCTTCTTCGTACGCCTCGGGCATGCGCTCAAGGCGCAGGGCTATGGCGTCTCCCGCATCAACCTCAATCTCGGCGACCGGATCTTTTGGAACATCCCAGGCGCGGTCGACTATCGCGGCCGGTTCGACAACTGGCGCGGCTTCCTGTCGAAGTTCATGGATGAGCGTGGCGTCACCGACCTCGTGCTGTTCGGCGACGGACGCCCTTACCACCGCGTCGCGATCGCCACCGCGCAGTTGCGCGGCGTCAAGGTGCACGTTTTCGAGGAAGGCTACTTCCGCCCGCACTGGATCACGATGGAAGAGGGCGGCGTCAACGGCTTCTCCGGCCTGCCACGCGATCCGAAATCGCTTGAGCGGATCGCCGCCGAGGTCTCGGAGCCGGCCGAGCCGTCGCCGATCCGTGGCGACATGCGCGCCCGCACCTTCTGGGACGTGCTCTACAATCTCAGCAACACCTTCGTCCCCTACCTCTACCCGTTCTATCGCCGCTACCGGCCGAACCACTGTCTCGTCGAATACGCCGGCTGGGTCGGCCGCAAGATCCGCGGCAAGGCGGAGGCGAAGCGCGCCGGAACGGTCGAGCGCACGCTGAAGCGCTCCAAGGCGCCGTACTTCCTGCTGCCGCTCCAACTCGACAGCGACTACCAGATCCGCCTGCATTCCCCGTTCAGCTCGATGACCGAGGTGGTCGACCTCGTGGCGCGCTCCTTCGCGGCCCATGCGCCGGCGAACGCCAAGCTGGTGGTCAAGCTGCACCCGCTCGACAACGGCCTCGTCAACCGTCGCCGGCAGACGAAGATCACCGCCGACAAGACCGGTCTCGGCGACCGCCTCGTTTATCTGGACGGCGGCGACGGCGAGGCGCTGGTCGACGGCGCGGCCGGCATCGTGGTGGTGAACTCGACGATGGGCACCATGGCGATCGATCGCGGCCGCCCGACCGTCGCTCTCGGCCAGGCGATCTACGACATCGAAGGCCTCACCCATCAGGGCACGCTCGAGACGTTCTGGAACGCGCCCACTCCGCCCGATCCGGAAACCGTGCGGAACTTCCGCAAGGTCGTGTCGGCGCGCACCCAGCTCAATGGCGGCTTCTATTCGCGCGAGGCGATCGCGATCGCCGTCGAGAACGCGATGGCGCGGCTCGTCGCGATGGCGCCCGCCGCGCAGGCGCGCGCCGTCGCGCTGGAATGGGGCGCCGAGACCGGCTTCCGCGAGGCCGGCTCCGCCGTTCCCGGCGAGTGAGTCGCAATCCACCGACTTCGATCGTCCTGACCGGCGCCGGCCGCGGCATCGGGGCGGCGCTCGCGCGGGTCTATGCCGGGTCGAACGTCGCGATGCTGCTGATCGGCCGCGACCTGCCACGACTGCAGGCGGTGGCAGCCGATTGTGTCGCCAGGGGCGCGGTCGTCGAGACGGCGGCGATCGACGTCACCGAGCACGAGCGCCTCGCCGCGGCGATCCTCGCCTTCGACAAGGCCCATCCAGTCGATCTGGTGATCGCCAATGCGGGCGTGTCCGGGGGGCTTGAGCCCGGACGCGGCTTCGAGAGCTTCGCAACCGCGCAGCGGCAGCTTCGGATCAATCTGGAGGGCGCGCTCGCGACCGTCACCCCGCTGGTCGATCCGATGCGGGCGCGCAAGCGCGGCCGGATCGCGATCATGAGCTCGCTCGCGGCCCTCCAGCCGGTCGGCGACACGGCCGCCTATTCAGCCTCGAAGGCCGGCGTGCTGGCCTGGGGTGAGGCGCTCGGCGATTTCGTCGCGCCCGACGGGATCACGGTCAGCGTGATCTGCCCCGGCTTCGTCACCAGCGACATGAGCCAGCGCTATCTCGGCCCGAAGCCGTTCGAGATGACGGCCGACGAGGCGGCGCGGCTGATCCGCCGCAAGATCGAGGCCGGCAGGCCTGTCATCGCTTTCCCCTGGCAGATCGTCGCCGCGATCCGCGCCGGCCGCGTCCTGCCGCGCTTCGTGCGCCGCCTGTTCCTGTCACGCGTCCCTGTCGAGATCGCGCAAGACCCGCACAAGTAAGGCCAAGCGCTCCTTGGCGAGTCTCGGACGTCATCGCCGGGCTTGACCCGGCGGTCCATTGGGCGCGTCCCGCGCCAGCGAAGTCGGAAACTTCCGGCTTCGGCGCTTTGACAAGGAACTCGGGACACACCCGAGTTCCAATGATGATGAAAGCCCGGGTCAAGCCCGGGCATGACGGAGAGCAGCACAGGAATGGGCCGGCCTTTTCTCAGGAGCCCTTCGCCTTCTCCGCCATGCGCTTGGCGTAGTCGGTCGGGGCGATGCCCCACTTCTTCTCCTCGGCGACGATCAGGCCCTGCTTGAACCAGTCCTGCGTCGTCTCCGACAGGAACTTGGCGAAGGCCTCCTCCCCCTTCTTCACGCCCATGATCCATGGCGTCTCCAAAATGCCGGGCAGCGGCATGTGGTATGAGGCCTTCCACTCCTCGTCGAGCAGCTTTCCCTGCACGAAGGTCTGGTCATAGAGGTAGCCGACGCATTCGCCCTGCTTCAGCGCGAAGAGCGGCTTCTCCGAGCCGTCGAAGGCCTTCACGGTCGCGCCGTACTTGGCCTCGACCTCCTTGTTGTAGAAGGCGCCGGAGGTGCCGCAGAGCGTCTTGCCGCGAAGCTCCTCCCAGCTCGTGAACGAGGCCTTCTTGTTCAGCAGGACGTTGACCGAGTCGGAGTAGTATTGCGGGTCGACGGCGAGCACGCTCTGCCGGCGTTCGGGCTTGTCCGACATGGTGGCGATCACGAGGTCGATCTTGCCCTGATTCACGAACTCGATGCGGTTCGAAGACACCACGGCCACGATTTCGAGCTTCACGCCCAGTCTCTTGGCGATGTCCGCCGCGAGATCGGGCTCGATGCCGACGATCTGGCCGGAGGGATCGCGGAAGCCGAACGGCTTGTAGTCGGCCTTGATGCCGGCGATGAGAACCCCGCGCGCCTTGATGTCCTGCAGCACGTCGGCGGCGGCCGGCGCCGCGGCGCCCAACAGGAACAGGGGCGTCAGGGCAGCGAGGAGTGCGGCTGTTCTGGGCATGTCGTCTGATCCAACTGGGGTGGAGAAGCGCGCCGGTCTGGCCATCCGCTCCTGCAAACCCTATGCCTCGCAGGAGCTTCGGCCTACCCGCGCGGCCCGCATCAAGGGATGTTGATCGCGCGGCGGCCGGCGCCCGCATTCGAGGACAGCCATGCCCCCTTCCCGAACCGGCGCCGAAATCCTCGTCGACGGCTTGCTCGCGAACGGCCTCGCCACCGGCTTCGGCGTGCCGGGCGAGAGCTATCTCGCCGTGCTGGAGGCGATGCGGGCCAGAAACTTCGACTTCGTGATCTGCCGGCAGGAGGGCGGCGCCTCGATGATGGCCGACGCTTCGGCCAAGCTGAGCGGAAAGCCGGGCCTCTGCTTCGTCACGCGCGGCCCGGGCGCCGCCAACGCCATGAGCGGCGTCCATGTCGCAGCGCAGGATTCGACGCCGCTGCTGCTGTTCGTCGGCCAGATCGAGCGCGGCTTCCGCCATCGCGAGGCGTTCCAGGAGATGGACTACCGCGCCGTATTCGGCTCGGTCGCCAAGTGGGTGGTGGAGATCGACGACGCAGCCCGCATCCCGGAGCTTCTGTCGCGGGCGATCCGCACGGCGACGCAAGGGCGGCCGGGACCGGTGGTGATCGCCCTGCCGGAAGACATGCTTGTCGAGCGCGCCGACGTTTTCGACGCGCCCGCCGTGACGCCGGCGGAGACCTGGCCGGGCCTGTCCGACATGGCGCAGCTGCAGAAGCTGCTCTGGGCGGCGGAGCGCCCGATCGCGATCGTCGGCGGAGGGCGCTGGTCAGAGGGCGCCGCGGCGCGTCTGGCGCGGTTCGCGGACCGGTTCGCGCTGCCGGTCGCCGTCACGTTCCGCAGGCAGATGCTCTTTCCGGCCCACCATTCGTCCTATGTCGGCGATCTTGGAATCGCGCCGAATCCGAAGCTCGTCGAGCGGGTGAAGACGGCCGACCTCGTCCTGCTGATCGGTGGGCGGCTGTCGGAGATTCCCGCGCAGGCGTACACGCTGCTCGACGTTCCCTCACCTCGCCAGACGCTGGTCCATGTCCACGCCGACGCCGAGGAACTCGGGCGGGTCTACCAGCCGGCGCTCGCGATCCACGCCTCGCCCAACGCCTTCGCGGCGGCGCTCGAGGGCGTGCAGCCATCGGCGAGCCTCGGCTGGGCGGCGGCGACGGAAGAGGCCCATGGCGACTATCTCGCCTGGAGCGAGACGGTCCCGGCGCATCCCGGCGCCGTGCAGATGGCCGAGGTCCTGGCGGCTTTCGCCAAGCTCCCGGCCGACGCGATCGTCACCAACGGCGCCGGCAACTACTCGTCCTGGTTCCACCGCTTCCATCGCGTCACCCGCTACGGGACCCAGGCCGCGCCGACTTCCGGATCGATGGGCTACGGCCTGCCCGCGGCCATCGCGGCGCGGCGGCTGTATCCAGATCGCGAGATCGTCGCGCTCGCAGGCGACGGCTGTTTTCTGATGACCGGGCAGGAGCTCGCGACCGCCGTCCAGCATCGCCTGCCGCTGGTCGTATTGGTGTTCGACAACGGCCAGTACGGCACGATCCGGATGCATCAGGAGCGCGCCTATCCGGAACGCCCGTTCGGCACGGCGCTGCAGAACCCGGATTTCGCCGCCTATGCGCGGGCGTTCGGAGCGGAAGGGTTTTCGGTGACGCAGGCCGGCGAGTTCGGCCCCGCCTTCGCGTCCGCGCGCGCATGTGGCCGACCCGCGGTCGTGCATGTGAGGCTCGACCCGGAGGCGATCACGCCGACGATGACGATCTCGGATCTTCGCGCGCAAGCCAGGGCGGCGGGTCGATAGACCGCCCGCTACTCCCCCGCCACAAGCGCGAGGCCGGCCAGAAAGCCCGGCAGATCGTCGGTCATGTGGTCGACATGCGGGGCCGCATCCGCGTCGTCCGGCGCGGTCAGCCGCTCCAGGCCCTCCGGCTCGCCGTCCTGCGGCGTCACCAGAACGGTGCGCATGCCGAGCGCGTGCGGGATGACGAGGTTCTTGGACAGGTCCTCGAACATCGCGGCCTTGGCGGGCTCGATGCCGTGCAGATCGAGGAACAGCCGATAGGCCTCCGCCTCGGGTTTCGGCACATATCCGGCGGCGGCGATGTCGAAAACATCCTCGAACAGCTCGGCGACGCCGAGCCGAGCGATCACGCTCTCGGCGTGGCGCCGCGAGCCGTTGGTGAGGACGAAGCGCCGGCCCGGAAGCCGCGCGATGCCTTCCGCAAGCGCGGGAGCCGGCGCGAGCACCGAATGGTCGATGTCGTGCACGAAGGCGAGGAACTCATCCGGGTCGAGGCCGTCCTCCGTCATCATGCCGCGCAGCGTGGTGCCGTGCGTGCGGTAGTAGAACTTCTGCAGCGCGCGGGCCGACAGGCCGTCGAGCCCGCTCCTCGCCATCACATAGGCGGTGATCTTCGCGTCGATCTGGTCGAACAGGCGGGAGGACGCCGGATAGAGCGTGTTGTCGAGGTCGAACACCCAGGTGTCGACATGGTAGAAGCCCTTGGCCTCGGCGGCGCGGGCGTGGGCCTCGACGGGCGTGAAGATCGCGTCCTTGGGCATTACGGTCATGAAGCGCGGACCATATCCTCTCGTCCCGGGGGCAAAGCGTCGCGCCAATATGGTTAGGCGATCCTTACCGCGCCAGCGACGCCCGCGACCCGCGGCTTATCCGGGCGGAGCCCCGACCGCCGTTGCGTCCAGCGCACGCGCGCCGCGCTCCAGAAGATATGTGACGGGAGAGGGCGCCGAGACGACGACGAGCGTGGCGAGCGTGAGCGCGATCCAGATCCCGGCCGCGATCCTCGGACCCTGCTGGAAGTAGACGACCGCGATCAGCAGATGGATCACGGCCAGCAGCTGCGTCGGGATCCCGGACCAGAGCATCGGCAGCAGGAAGAAGACCAGCCCCGCGAGCGCCATGGCGCCGGCGAATTCGGCGAAGGAGCGCCGCGCCTGCGCCAGCGGCTTCTTCTGCTCCGGGCGCTTGAAGGGAATGACGGTCACGCCCGCGTCACCGCGTGATCAGCGTACCGGCGCCGCCTTCGGTCAGGAGTTCGATGAGCACGGCGTGGGGCGTCTTGCCGTCGAGGATCACGACGCCCTCGACTCCGCGTTCGACCGCGTAGATGCAGGTCTCGACCTTCGGGATCATGCCGCCGGAAATGGTGCCGTCGGCGATCAGCGCGCGGCACTGCTCGACGGTGAGCTGATCGATCAGGTTCCTATCCTTATCGAGCACGCCCGGCACGTCCGTCAGCAGCAGCAGGCGCTTGGCGTCGACCGCGCCGGCGATCGCGCCGGCGAAGGTGTCGGCGTTGACGTTGTAGGTCTGGGTGCCGTCGCCGCCCGGCGCGACCGGCGCGATGACCGGGATCTGGTCCGAGGCGATCGCCCAGTCGAGCACAGTGCGATCGACCTTGTCCGGCTCGCCGACGAAGCCGAAGTCGACGATCTGTTCGACCTTGGTTTCCGGGTCGATCATCGACCGCGTCACCTTGCGTGCGGTGACCATGCCGCCATCCTTGCCCGACAGACCGATGGCGCGGCCGCCCTCGGCGTTGATCGAGGCGACGATCGACTTGTTGATCGAGCCGGCGAGGATCATCTCGACCACCTCGACGGTCGCGGCGTCGGTGACGCGCAGCCCGGCTTTGAACTCGGACTTGATGCCGAGCCGATCCAGCATCTTGCCGATCTGCGGCCCGCCGCCGTGCACCACGACGGGATTGATGCCGACCTCCTTCAGGATCGCGACGTCCTGCGCGAACCATCGGGCCGCGTCGGCGTCCCCCATGGCGTTGCCGCCGTATTTCACGACGATCGTCGCGTTGTCGTAGCGCTGCATGTAGGGCAGCGCCTCGACGAGGATCCGGGCGGTGTCGTGCGGATTGGAAACGGGCGTCATCGAGGGCGTGTTCGCGGCTGGTCCGTCGGTCAGGTCAGGCCGGCGGTTCTAGTCGCTTCGCGGCGACGGCTCAATGACGCCGGTTCACGGACGGCCCGCGAGAGCGACGGCCCCGCCGACCGTCGGCCGCGCCGCGCCCCCGTCGAGAAGCCCCTTCAGCTCCGCGAGCGTGCGTTCGGCGTACCAGGCCTCGAAGGCCGGCGCCGGCATGGGCTTGCCGAACAGGTAGCCCTGCACGTGCGAGCAGCCCTGGCGCGAGACGAAGGCGAGCTGCTCCTCGGTCTCGACGCCTTCGGCGATCGTCTCGAAGCCGAGATTCGCGGCGAGGCCCACGATGGCGCCGACGACCGCCCGGGCTCCGCCCGCGGCGACGGCGTCGCGGACGAAGGATCGGTCGATCTTCAGCACGTCGAAGGGCAGCCGCGTGAGCGACGACAGGTTCGAATAGCCGGTGCCGAAGTCGTCGATCGCAAGCTTGACCCCGGCCTGCCTCAGCGGCGCGAGCTCCCTGAGCGCGTGAGCGGGGTCGCCCATCGCGGCGCTCTCGGTGATCTCGAGCTCGATCTGGCTCGGATCGGCGCCGGCCGCGCCAATGATCTCGAGGGCGCGCTCCGCGAAGCGCTGCCGCCGGAACTGGATGGCCGAGACGTTGACGGCGATGCGCGCCGATAGCCCGCGCGCGTGCCAGTCGGCCGCCTTTCGGGCGGCCTGCGCGAGGACCAGAGCGCCAAGCGGTTCGATCAGGCCGCACTCCTCCGCGACCGGCACGAACTCCATCGGCGAGATCATGCCCCGGATCGGATGGCGCCAGCGCACCAGCGCCTCGGCCCCCGAGACGGCGCGCGTCTGGAGCTCGATCTGCGGCTGGTAGTGAAGCTCGAGCTCTCCGTTGTCGATCGCGCGCCTGAGGTCCTGTTCGAGCTTCAGGCGGCCATAAGCCATGCGGTTGAGCTCCGCGCCGGCGAAGCGCACGGACTGCGGGCCGGCGGCGCGCGCCGCCGAAACGGCCGCCGCCGCCGAGCGGAGCAGCGTCGCGGCTTCGTCGCCGTCCTCGGGCGCCAGCGCCACGCCGACGGCGAGCGCCGTCGCGACGTGATGTTCGCCGACGAAGAGCGGGGTTTCGAAGGCCGCGAGCGCGGCCGCCGCGAGCGCCCTCGCCGCGCCGGCGTCGGCGCCGTGGGCGAGCAGCGCGAATCCCGTATCCGAGATCCGCGCGATGATCGGAACGCGCTGCTCGACGAGTTGCGACTCGCGCGCCCAGTCGGTCGCCATCTCCCGCAGCCGCTCGGCCGCGCGTCGCACCGCTTCGTCGCCCGACTGCTGCCCGAGCCCGGCGGCGATCCGCGACAGGCCCTGGACCTCGATCTTCAGCAGCGCCAGCGACTCCCCCACCTGCAGGGCGCTCGCGAGCCGGCTCGTGAGGTTGGCCCGGTTGGGCAGATGGGTCAGCGGGTCATCGAACGTCAGGCGATGAAGCGCGTCCGCGTTTTCGGCAAGATCTTTCGAGATCGCGAGATGGGCGCGGGCGAGCGCCCCGACCTCATCGGTGCGCCCCCCGGCGGCCCGAACCTCGGCCTCGGCCGAACCTGGCGACGTCACCGCGCGTGTCAGCGCTCGGAGCGGCGCGACCACGCGGTCGACGAGAAGCGCCAGCAGCGGCAAGGCGAGCCCGATGAAGGCGAGCGCCGCCATGACGCCCCTGACCACCGTTTCGGATTCGGCGACCGCGGCCGGCGCGAGCGACCTCCCGACCCGCAGCGTCATCGGCTCGCCGCCGATCATCACGGCCTTCGCGGCGTGAGCGAAGTCCCGCGATCTTGTCACGAGCGCGACGCCCGACCGCTGCGTCGCTCCGACGCTTGCGGGCGACATGGCGGGAGCGCCGCCGGGGCGCTCTCCCGCGATGACCATTCCTGACGCACCCTCAAGAAAGGCGTAGTCGAGCGACGCCCCTGCGGCGGCGGTCGAGACGTCCCGAGGCGAGACTTCGCCCGACGCCAGCCGGTCGCCGATCGCCCCCGCGGCGGCCGCCGCCGACCATTCGATCGCTCGCTCGGCCGATTCGCGCGTTTCCGTGGCCGCGATCGCGACCAGCAGGATCGACAGCGCGGCCAGCATGGCGGCGGTGGCGATCGTGGCGCGGGCAGCGAGACTGCGCCACCAGCGGTTCCGGCCGCGCCAGCCATCCGCAGCCGCGCCTGCATTCGCCATCGAGCTTCGCCTGTCGGTGCCGGGGATATGGAGATGCGTCGCCGGTCGCGCGAAACTTGCCCGTTTACGGTGAATGAAGCGTTGACGCGGGCCCCCCGCGCCTCAACGAAACCGAAAGAACAGCTCGCTATCATCCGAACGATGCGCCGGAGCGCCGGGCGTTAGGATCGAAGGGGCTGTCTGCCGATGGCGGTGCTGATCACCGGGGGCGCTGGCTATATCGGGTCGCACATGGCGCTCGCGCTCCGGGACGCCGGCGAAGCGTGCGTCGTCCTCGACGATCTTTCCACGGGCGAGCGCGCCGCGGTCCCGGACGGGGTTCCGCTCGTCGTCGGCGATGTCGGCGACGCGGCGCTCGTGCTGAGGGTGCTCGCCGAACACGAGATCGACACGGTGGCGCATTTCGCGGCCCGCATCTCGGCGCCGGAATCCGTCAGGGATCCGCTCGGCTACTTCGCGGCGAACACCGGCAAGACCCGCGACCTGCTGGCCGCGGTCGTCGCGGCCAAGGTCGGCCGCTTCATCTTCTCCTCGACCGCCGCGGTCTATGGCCTCAACCCGCCGACGCCGACGGCCGAGACGGCCGCCTGCGCGCCCGGCTCGCCCTACGGCGTCTCGAAGCTGATGTCGGAATGGATCGTCCGCGAGACCAGCGCGGCGCACGACCTCGCCTGCGTCACGCTACGCTACTTCAACGTCGCCGGCGCCGATCCCAAGGGCCGGAACGGCCAGCGCGCGGCCGGCGCCTCGAACCTCATTACGGTCGCGACCCGCGCGGCGCTGGGGCTCAATCCCGGGCTGAGCATCTTCGGCGCCAACCTGCCGACTCCCGACGGCACCGGCGTGCGCGACTACATCCACGTCTCGGATCTCGCGGACGCCCATGTGGCGGCGCTAGCCTACCTGCGTGGAGGCGGAAAGACCGTGACGCTAAACTGCGGCTACGGCTGGGGCTATTCGGTGAAGGAGGTCGTCGCCGCCGTGCGCCGGGCGGCCGGCGACTTTCCGGTGCGCGAGGCGGCGGCGCGGCCGGGCGATCCTTACGTCTCGATCGCTGACGCCAGCCTCATCCGCGAAACTTTGGGCTGGCGACCGCGTCACGCCGACCTCGATCAGATCGTCGGCGACGCCCTGCGTTGGGAAAAGTCCTTGTGGCGGCCAGGCCGCAAGACGGCCGGGGCCGCCCGCCCGGCCGCCATGAGGCGGCGGGCGAGCTGAGCCGAGCGGGGCTCCTCAGAACACCGCGAGATACTTCAGCAGCGAAATGATGCCGATAATGATGACGATGATGCGGGCGATCTGTTTCGCGCGCCCGTCGATCGGCAGCATGCCGATCAGCCAGAGCACGAGGACGATCACCAGAACGGTGATCAAAATGCCGATGAGCGGCCCTTCCATGTCTCCTCGCCCTCCGAGTTGAGACGCAACCGGGGTTCAGTTCAAAGCGCCGGCCGCTCCCCGATCGACACGCGCCGCCGCAACCGTTCAACGCTCCGCCGGCGCAGACGTTCCGGAATCTCTTCCTGTCATAAAGTCGAGGGACGGCGCGGTCCCGCCTTCGCCGTCGCGAGCGCGCGGCCGAAGGCGTCGGCGAAGTCCGCCCGCTCGTCCGGCGAGAGCGCGTCGGCCACCTCGAGCCGCGCGCCGCGCGAGGCGACCGACAGCCGCGTCATGCCGAACTCCTCGTCCTGCTCGCTCTCGAGCCGGACCCAGTTCGGGTTGAAGCGCCACTCACGCGCCGCGCCGCGCGCCGTCACCTTGCGCACGAGCAGCTCGACATAGGTGAGCGCCACCTGCTCGCAGGCGCGCGCCTGCGCGAAGGAGAACCGGAAGGCGAGCCAGAGCGCCAGGACGTCGAGGCCAAGGAATCCGATCACCGGCCACGCGCCGATCACGAAGAACGGAACGCTGAGGATAGCGGAGAAGACGCCGAAGACGCCGAGCACGATCGAGACGCCTTTAGGCCCGAGCGAGCGATGCGGGCGGATCTCCGCGGCGAAGACGTGCGCGTCGGCGGGAAAGCCGTCCCATTCGGCGTCCACTTCCCGGTGGACGCCCGGCGCTGCGGCCTCGTCGTCGGTGGCGCGCTCGGTCATCGCCTCAGTATAACCGCCAGATGGCCGCCCGACAGTCCTCCCCGACGAAACCTTCGCCGGACAAGAAGCCGTCGCCGAGGAAGCCCGCGCGCAAGCGTGGACCGGCGCGCCTGCCCGCGCCGACTGTCGAAGAGATTTTCCGCCGCTTCGAGGCGCGCGACCCTGAGCCCAAGGGCGAGCTGGAGCACACGGATCCTTACACTCTGCTCGTGGCCGTCGTGCTGTCGGCGCAGGCGACCGACGTCGGCGTCAACAAGGCGACCCGAAAACTCTTCGCCGAGGCGTCCACACCCGAGGCGATGGTCGCGCTCGGCGAGGACCGCGTGCGCGGGCACATCAAGACGATCGGCCTCTATCGCAACAAGGCCAAGAACGTCATCGCGCTGTCGGAGAAGCTGATCGCCGAGCACGGCGGCGCGGTGCCGCCCTCCCGGGCGGCGCTGGAGCTGCTGCCGGGCGTCGGCCGCAAGACGGCCAACGTGGTCATGAACACGGCCTTCGGCGAGCCGACCATAGCGGTCGACACCCATCTCTTCCGCGTCGGCAACCGCACCCGCCTCGCGCCCGGCAAGACGCCGCTCGAGGTCGAACTCGGGCTGGAGAAGACGGTGCCGCTCCGCTACCGCCGGCACGCGCACCACTGGCTGATCCTGCACGGCCGCTACGTCTGCAAGGCGCGACGGCCGGAGTGCTTCCGCTGCCTGATCGCCGATCTCTGCCCGTTCGAGCCTAAGACGATCGCCTGACAGGCCGGCGCCTGCGTCGCGGGGACCCGGACTCGCTCAGTTGCGCCCGCGCGCCCTGCTTGGTCGCAAGCCAGATCACGTGCCGGGCGCCCTTGCCGCTGTCGCTCGCCCTCACCCGCTTCTCCTCGACCGCAAACCCCGTCCGCGACAGGCGCTTGCCGAAGGCAGGGTCCGGCCCCTGCGACCACACCGCGAGGACGCCCCCCGGCCGAAGCGCCGCGTGGGCGTCGCCGAGCCCTTCCGGGCCGTAGAGCCCGTCATTGGCAGAGCGCGTCATCGCCTCGGGTCCGTTGTCGACATCGAGCATGATCCCGTCCCAGCCGCCGCGGCCGGACCGGATCAGCGCGCCGACGTCGTCCTGGACGATCTCGACCCGCGGGTCGTCGAGGCTCGATCCGAAGATCTCGGCCATCGGCCCGCGCGCCCAGGCGACGACGGCCGGCACGAGCTCCGCCACCACCACCTTGGCGTCGGCCGGCAGGCTGGCGAGCGCGGCGCCGAGCGTGAAACCCATGCCGAGCCCTCCGATGAGCGTGCGCGGCGCGGTCCGGCCAGTGAGTTTCGCCGCCGTCAGCGTCGCGAGCGCCTTCTCGGAGCCGCTCAGGCGGCTGTTCATCAGCTCGTTATGGCCGAGCCGGATCGAGAACTCCCCGCCGCGCCGAAGCAGACGCAGTTCGTGATCGCCGCCCGGCGCCAGCGCGCTGTCGAGATGGACCCAGGGGATCACGCAGCCGCGCCGGCGGCGTTCGCGGCGAAGATCCGGCGCCGCGCGATGATCCAGAACGCGATCGCCGCGGCGGCCGCCACCGCCGACAGATACAGGCCGACCGAGCCGAGCCCGTAGGTCTTGCCGAGCCAGGTCGCGACATACGGCGCGGGCGAGGCGCCGAGGATGCCGGCGAGGGTGAAGGCGACCGACGCGCCGGTGTAGCGGACCGCCGTCGGGAACAGCTCAGCCAGCGCCGCGCCGAGCGGGCCGTAGGTCAGCCCCATCAGCCCGAGCCCGATCGACAGAAACACGGCGACCGAGGTCGCGCTGCCGGCGACGAACAGGCTCTCGAAAGTGAAGCCGAAGGCCAAGATCCCGAGGCTCGCCGCGATTAGCATCGCCTCCCGGCCGTAGCGGTCGGCGAGCCGGGCCGAAACCGGGATCATGAGGCCAAGGAACAGCACGCCGATCATCTGCAGCGGCAGGAATTCTCCACGGGTATAGCCGAGCACGGAGGTGCCCCAGCTGAGCGTGAAGACGGTCATCAGATAGAAGATCGCGAAGGTGGCCGCGGCCGCGACGGTCGCGAGCGCGAGCGTTCCGCCATGTCCGGTCACCGCGGCCGCGAGCGGGACCCTTTCGCGCTCCTCGCGCTCGATCGCCTTCCGGAAGGCCGGCGTCTCCGCGATCTTCAGCCGGACCCACAGGCCGACGAGCACGAGCGCCGCGCTCGCGACGAAGGGAATCCGCCAGCCCCAGCTGAGAAACTGGTCGTCGGTCAGAAGATCGGACAGCAACAGGAAGCTGCCGGTCGAGCACAGGAAGCCGATCGGCGCGCCGAGCTGCGGGAACATGCCGTACCAGGCCTCCCTGCCAGGAGGCGCGTTCTCGGTCGCGAGCAGCACCGCCCCGCCCCACTCGCCGCCGAGGCCGAGCCCCTGCCCGATACGGAACAGGC
>JADBEO010000018.1 GCA_031316315.1 Chelatococcus sambhunathii | reverse complement strand
CCCCAAGTCCCCACCCGACCCCTCGCTGACGCTCGGGGCCACCCTCCCCGCTGCCGCGGGGCAGGGATCAGAAGGGGGTTCTCCGAGGATGTCTGTCGAACGCGCCAGATCGCTTCGCAAGCAGCTGACGCCGCAGGAGGTGAAGCTCTGGGTGCGCCTGCGCGAACTCCGCCAGCTTGGCTACCATCCGCGCCGACAGGTTCCGCTCGGAGACTATGTCGCCGATTTCGCCTTTCGGAAGCAGCGGCTCGTCATCGAGGTGGACGGCTGACAGCATGGCGGGCCGGACGATGCGCTACGGGACGGTGCTCTGGGTGCGCTCGGCTGGCAGGTGATGCGCTTCTGGAATTCCGACGTCGATGCCGACCTGAACGGGGTGCTCGAGACCATCCTCAAGCGTCTCGAAGGCGAATCGGATGACTGACTGTGACACCTGCCTCGAAGAGCGGTTGGGAGGCCGCGATCCGACACACCGCCCCGGCGGGATGTCGAACGCGCGCCCGCTCCCTATCTAGCCGTCCCGAGAAGATCCCAGACGAAGGACCCTCCATGTCCAGCTTCCGCGCGCTTCGCATCGACAAGGCCGAGGACGGCCAGACCATCTCGGTCGTCGACTTCCCCGAAAGCGAGCTGATGGAGGGCGACGTCGTCGTGCGCGTCTCCCATTCGACGGTGAACTACAAGGACGGCCTCGCCATCACCGGCAAGTCGCCGGTGGTGCGCCGCTTCCCGATGATCCCCGGCATCGACTTCGCCGGCGTCGTCACGGCGTCTGAGACGGACGAGTTCAAGGTCGGCGACGGCGTCATCCTCAACGGCTGGGGCCTCGGCGAGACCCATCTCGGCGGCTACGCCGAGGCTGCGCGCGTGAAATCGGAATGGCTGGTGCCGCTGCCGGAGGGGATGTCGGCGGCCGAGGCCATGGCGATCGGGACGGCGGGCTACACGGCGATGCTCTGCGTGATGGCGCTCGAGAAGCACGGCGTGACGCCCGAGCGCGGGCCGGTGCTCGTCACCGGCGCCGCCGGCGGCGTCGGCTCGGTCGCCTGCGCCATCCTGGGCAAGCTCGGCTATCACGTGGTCGCCTCGACCGGCCGGCCGGAGGAGGGCGACTGGCTGAAGCGCCTCGGCGCGACGGAGATCGTCGACCGCGCGGAACTCGCCGCCCCCGGCAAGCCGCTGCAGAAGGAGCGCTTCGCGGGCGTGGTGGATTCGGTCGGTTCGGTTCCGCTCGCCAACGCCATCGCGCAGACGATGGCGGGCGGGGCGGTCGCGGCCTGCGGGCTCGCCGCCGGCATGGACTTGCCGACCTCCGTCGCGCCCTTCATCCTGCGCGGCGTCTCGCTGCTCGGCATCAACAGCGTGACGGTGCCGAAGCCGATCCGCGTCGAGGCCTATCGACGCCTCGCGCAGGACCTCGACAAGGAGAAGCTCGCGGCGATCACCAGGACGATTTCGTTCGACGAGATCATCCCGACCGCCAAGGCCATCATCGACGGCAAGGTGCGCGGCCGCGTGGTGGTGGAGATCTGATCCAGCGCGTCATCCCGGACGCGCGAAGCGCGATCCGGGATCGCCGTCAGAATAATACTTCGTCATGGTCCGGCTTGACCGGACCATCCACGCCGGGCATCGAGCTTGACTCGAAACGTGGGTCCTCCGGTCAAGCCGGAGGACGACGAAGCGTTTCCTGAAATAACGCCTGAAAACGATCTCGGCTCTTCGCTTCGCTGCGGCCGGGATGACGGCGCGCGGAGCTGAAGACATGACCGCCTTGAACGTCGCCATTCTCGGGGCCTCCGGCTACACCGGCTCGGAGCTCGTGCGCCTGCTGTCGCGGCACCGCCAAGTGGCCATCCGCGCGCTCACCGCCGACCGCAAGGCCGGGCAGGCGATGGCGGACGTCTTTCCTCAGTTCGTCCATCTCGACCTGCCGAAGCTGACGACGATCGCCGAGGTCGCGCTCGACGAGATCGACCTCGTCTTCTGCGCGCTGCCGCACGGCACGACGCAGACCGTCATCGCCGAGCTGTTCGCGAAGAAGCCCGAGATCAAGGTCGTCGACCTGTCGGCCGATTTCCGGCTCGCCGATCCCGCGGCCTACGAGCAGTGGTACGGCCATCCGCATCAGGCGCTCGAGCTGCAAAGCGAGGCCGTGTTCGGAGTGAGCGAGCTCCACCGCGCGGCGATCAAGGACGCGCGGCTGGTGGCGAACCCCGGCTGCCACTCGACGACCTCCATCCTGCCGATTGTGCCGCTGCTGAAGGAGCGGCTGATCGAGCCGGATTCGATCTCGATCGTCTCGGCGACGGGCATGTCGGGCGCGGGCAGGGCGGCCAAGGAAGGGATGCTGTTCTCGGAGGTCTCCGAGGGCGTCCACGCCTATGGGGTCGGCGGGCACCGGCACACGGCGGAGCTCGACCAGGAGTTCGACGCGGCGGCCGGCCGCACGACGCGCGCGACCTTCACGCCACTGCTGATCCCGATGAACCGCGGCATCTACGCGACGATCACCGTCCGCCTGTCGGGCGGGGCGACCGCGGAGGCGCTGCATGCGTCGCTGACCACGGCCTACTGGGGCGAGCCTTTTGTCACCGTGCTGCCGTTCGGCAAGGTCCCGCAGTCGCGCCATGTGCGCGGCTCGAACAACGTCCAGATCGGCGTGGTCGCCGACCGCGGGCCGGACAAGGCGATCGTGCTCTGCACCCTCGACAACCTGGTCAAGGGCGCCTCGGGCCAGGCGGTGCAGAACATGAACCTCGTCGCGGGGTTCGAGGAGACCGAGGGGCTGACCCAGCTCGCGATCTTCCCGTAAGGGGAGCGCAAAAAAAGCTGCGCGATGGTCTCCGGATCCCTCCCCTCTCTGAGGGGAGGGCAGGGCGGGGAGCGCCGGGCGTGGAGCTCTACGCCCGAAGTTCGCGCTCGATCCTGACCGATCCCCACCCCGCCCTCCGCTTTGCAAGGGGAGGGATCGCGCCAGGCTTTGTCGCCGGCAGCTTGTAGCGACGTCGCCGGGATGACCGCCAATGGCGGCGGCGGACGGCCGCTCAATACTTGTAGAGAATCTTCTCGATTTCCTTCGTGTCCTGCGTCTTGGTCAGCGCGAGCGAGACCAGCAGGCGGGCCTTCTGCGGGGTCTGGTCGGCGGTCACGATCCAGTCGTTCTCGTCGTCCTTCTCCTCGCCGTTGCGCACCACCTGGCCGGAGCCGGTGCGGGTCGCGCGGACGACGATCTCCTTCTTGCGGACCTCCTTCAGCGGCTCCTCCATGTAGTCGGCGACCGAGCCGTTGCCGGTGCCGGCGTAGATCAACGCCTTGCCGCCGCGGTCGGCGATGGCGGTGAGGATGCCAGGGTCCATCGAGGTGTGGGCGTAGAACACGTCGACCTTCGGCAGGGCGTCGATCGTGTCGATGTCGAACTCGGTCGCCGTCGTGTGGGGCCTGGCGGGCAGGCGGTAGTAGTAGGGCTTCGACTCGACCACCACGCCGAGCGGGCCGTAGAGCGACTTGAAGGTCTCGACCTTGAGCGCGTTGGTCTTGGCGACGTCGCGGGCGGAATGGATCTCGTCGTTCATGACGACCAGCACGCCCTTGCCCTTGGACTCCGGCGAGGCCGCGACGACCGCGGCGTTGTAGAGGTTGAGCGGGCCGTCGGCGGAAAGCGCCGTGCCGGGGCGCATGGCGCCGATGACGACCACCGGCTTGTCGGACTTCAGGGTCAGGTTGAGGAGGTAGGAGGTCTCCTCGATCGTGTCGGTGCCGTGGGTGATCATCACCGCGTCGACGTCCGGCTGCTTGAGCAGTTCGGAGACGCGCTTGGCGAGCTTCAGCATGCGCTCGTCGTTGTAGCTCTCCGAGCCGATCTGGAAGATCTGCTCGCCGCGGATGTTCGCGACGCTCTTCATCTCGGGCACGCCGGCGATGATCTTGTCGACCGCGACCTTGGCGCTGTCGTAGTCGCCCGTGTTGACCGTCGAGGCGCCGGCGCCGGCGATGGTGCCGCCGGTGCCGATGATGACGATGTTCGGCTTCTTCGCCTCGGTCGCGGCCTCGGGCTTCGCCGGGGCCTCCTGGGCCTGGACATGCGCCGGAACGGCGAGCGCGAGGCACGCCGCGAAGGCGGCGAGGATCACAGGGCGCACGTTCGTCACGCTCCGCTTGGTCGGACTTCCCGTCATCGCTTTTCGCTCCCGCTGAACGCCGCGCCGGACGGCGCGACTTAAGTCGCAAGAGCCGAGCTTACAGGCGGAAAAGCGCGCTCGAAAACCCGTAATCGGCGCCCGCCGTCGTTGCGCGGCGCGGGGCGCGTCCCGACGCGTTGGCGCCAAGCTTGCTCCGGATCTCGTGATCGCTCGCGAACCGCGGGGGGACCTGAGGGGGAGACGCCGAAATGAGCACCGCCGCACTCGACGCGCCCGCGGCCACTGGCCGGGCGCCGATCTGGACCTCGCTCTTCGCGCAGGTCCTCGCCGGGCTCGCGCTCGGCGTCGTGGCGGGCGTCCTCTGGCCGGACGTCGCGGTCAGCCTGAAGGCGCTGAGCGACGCGTTCCTGAAGCTCATCAGCATGATCGTCGCGCCGATCGTGTTCTGCGTCGTGGTGCACGGCATCGCGAGCGCCGGCGACCTCAAGAAGGTCGGCCGGGTCGGCGTGAAGGCGCTGGTCTACTTCGAGGCGATGACGACGATCGCCCTGATCCTCGGGATCGCGCTCGCCTACCTCGTCGGCCCCGGCCACGGCATGGACATCAACCCGGCGACGCTCGACGGCAGCGCCATGGCCAAGCACGCCGACAATGTCCACAAGCTCGAGGGCGGGGGCCTCTCCGGCTTCCTGCTTAACATCATCCCCTCCACGGCGTTCGACGCCCTGGCGCGCAACGACGTGCTGCAGGTGCTGTTCTTCGCCGTCATCTTCGGCGCGGCGCTCGCGCTGGTCGGCGGCGAGACGGGCGCGAAGGTCACCGGGATGATCGAGGCGGTGGCCGCGGTGCTGTTCCGGGCGATGGGCCTCATCGTGCGCGTCGCGCCGCTCGGCGTGTTCGGCGCCGTCGCCTACACCGTCGGGAAGTACGGCGCGGGGTCGCTCGCCCAGCTGGCCTCACTGGTCGCGCTGTTCTATCTCGCGGTGACCCTGTTCGTCGTCGTGATCCTCGGCGCGGTGATGCGCCTCGCCGGCGTCAACATCTTCAAGTTCATCGCCTATCTGCGCGAGGAACTGACCATCGTGCTCGGCACCGCCTCTTCGGACGCCGTGCTGCCGCAGATCATGCGCAAGCTCGAGGCGATGGGTTGCAAGAAGTCGGTCGTGGGCCTCGTCGTGCCGACCGGCTACTCGTTCAACCTCGACGCCTTCTCGATCTACCTGACGCTCGCCGTCGTCTTCATCGCGCAGGCGACGAACACGCCGCTCTCCTTCGGCGACCTGATGCTCGTGCTCGGCGTCTCGCTGATCACCTCCAAGGGCGCCCACGGCGTGCCGGGCTCGGCCATCGTCATCCTCGCGGCGACGCTGAACGCGGTGCCGTCGATCCCGGCGATCGGCCTCGTGCTCGTCCTGTCGGTCGACTGGTTCATCGGCATGGCCCGCGCGGTCGGCAACCTGATCGGTAACTGCGTCGCGACCGTCGTGGTCGCGGCCTGGGAGGGCGATCTCGACCGCGCCAAGGCGGACGCCGTGCTCAACGGCCGGGCGGACGCGGCGCCCGTTCTCGCTCCCGCCGAGTGACTGAGCGAGACGCGCGATCCCTCCCCTTGCAAAGAGGAGGGTAGGGTGGGGATCGTTCAGGATCGAGCGCGAGCCTCGGGCGTCGAGCTCCACGCCCGGCGCTCTCCACCCTACCCTCCCCTCAGAGAGGGGAGGGATCCGGAGAGGGCGTCGGAGCGCGCACCGAATGCATCGCTCCGCCTTCGCCGGGCTGGCCGAAAGCATGAGCGCCGGGGCATGCCCGCGCCGGCGCGAATGGCCTTATCTATCGGCGCCATGCTGACCTCCTCGCCAGCCCGTCCCGACCGTTTCAACCTTGCGCGCTGCTGCCTCGAGCAGAACGCGCGCCTGCGCGGCTCCAAGGTCGGGCTGACCGTCGTCGACGGCGCAGGGGGCGACACGCTCGCCTTGACCTTCGCGGAGGTCGAGGCCGCCGTGCTGGCGCTCGCAGGCGGGATCGAGGGGCTCGGGTTTCCGGCCGGCTCGCGCATCGTCATCCGGATGGGGAACGAGGTCGACACGATCCTGCTGTTCTTCGCGATCATCGCCGCCGGCCATGTGGCCGTTCCGACCTCGATGATGCTGACGGGCGACGAGGCGCGCTTCGTCGTCGCGAATTCCGAGGCCGCGGCTGTGGTTCTCGGCAAGGAGGCGGCGCATGAGCGTGGCTACGGCGAGGCGCTGGCGATCGGGCCGGACCGGCTCGCCGAGTTGAAGCGCGCCGCGCCGCTCGCCGGTTACGCCGACACGGCCGGCGAGGATCCCGCCTATCTGGTCTACACCTCTGGCACGACCGGCAAGCCGAAAGGCGTCGTCCACGCGCATCGCGTCGCGCTCGGCCGCCGGCCGATGCACAGTCACTGGCTCGACCTCCGCGAGGGGGACGTGCTTCTGCACGCCGGCGCGTTCAACTGGACCTACACGATCGGCGTTGGCGTGCTTGATCCGTGGTTCTGCGGCGCGGCGGCGACGCTCGCGCGCGACGTCTCGGACCCGTCGCTCTGGGCCGAGATCATCCGGCGTCACGGCGTGACCATCTTCGCCGCCGTCCCGGGCGTCTACCGGCAGATCCTGAAGCGCGGCCTATCGGATGACCGGGCGCTCGCCTCCCTTCGCCACGGCGTCGCAGCCGGCGAGGCGCTGCCGACGCCGCTGCTCGAGGAATGGCGCGAACGAACCGGGCGCGAGATCTACGAAGCCTTCGGCATGAGCGAGATCTCGACCTTCGTCTCCTCCTGCCCGAGCGCGCCGGCGAGGCCCGGTTCGCCCGGCAGGCCGCAGCCGGGGCGCCGCATCGTCGCGCTTCCGCCCGAGGGTGGAGAGACGCCCGTGCCGCAGGGCGGGACCGGCCTGCTCGCCGTCCACCGCTCCGACCCGGGCCTCATGATCGGTTATTGGAAGCGGCCGGACGAGGAGGCCTCTGCGTTTCGCGGGGAGTGGTTCGTCTCGGGCGATCTCGTCTCTTTCGACGAGGACGGCTACATGCGCCATCACGGCCGCGACGACGACGTGATGAACGCGCTCGGCTACCGGGTCTCTCCGCTCGAGGTGGAGGAGGCCGTCGCCGGCCACCCGTCGGTCGCGGAGGTCGGCGTGACGGAATGGCGCGCGCGGGCCGATCTCTCGCTCATCGCCGCCTTCGTCGTGCTTCGTGAGGGCGCCGAGCCCGACGAGCAGGGGATTGCGGACGTCTGCGCCGCGCGGCTGGCCGCGTACAAGCGCCCGAAGGTCTACCACTTCGTGGAGAAGCTGCCGCGCTCCGCCAACGGCAAGCTGCTGCGGCGGCGCCTCGCGGATACAGTGGCGGCGACGTGACCGCTCAGCGCCAGAACGGACGAAGATCGATCAGCTTGTCGTAGGCCTCCCGCGCCTCTGCGAGGAGATCGGACGAGCCGGCCTGCAGGCCGCCCGCCGTCAAGCCAGCCGCGAACAGGCTCGACCGGTCCTCGAGCCGGTTGGCCGCCGCATCGGACATGAGCTCGCTCGCGGCGGCGATGTCGTTGAGCGAGCCGAGCTTTCCCTGAAGGCGCTTCAGCGCCTTGACGAACTTCTTGAGCCGGGCGGACTTCTTCTCGCTCGTGTAGAGGCTCCCGAAGAACTCTGCGCCGTAGCGCAGCTTCTTGGCGGCGATGCGGATCTTGTGGCGCTCCTCGACGGACAGGCGAGCGAGGTCGTGGCCTTGCTTCGCCTGACGAAGCCGCTTGTCGAGAGCTTTGCCGGCGAATTTCCTCGCAGGGCCTCTCAAGGCGCGTTCGATCTTGGCGTCCTGCGGCGCCAGCCAATCCCCGGCGTGGACCCAGGCGAGGATCGCAAGCACCAGTTTGCGCCACTCGGCGCTCCTCAAGCGCGACGCCACCGCCTGATGGGCCTCGTCTCGCTCCATGGCGATCTGCCGTTCGACGCCCGCGAAGCCCGGCTCCTCGGGGCGTCGCTCACGCTCCTGCGGCAGCGTCTCGGCCAGGAAGACGTCGAGATTGCGTCCCTGGCCGAACGGCTCCGAAAGCGACTTGAGTTCGGCGAACAAGGCGAGCCCGGCAGGCGTCTTCACCACGCGGCCGAACAGAGAGAAGGCCGACCGCAAGCGGCGCACGCCGACGCGAAGCTGATGGAGCGCCTCCGCGTCCGGGCCCCGCAGCAGGATCGCCTCGTTGAGGCGGATCTGCCGGAGGCAGTCGTTCACGACGGCGCGGAACGCGTCCGCGGTCGAAGCCTCCTTCGACAGCGAGATCTTTTCGGCATGGCAGGGCGTATCCTGCGCCCCGTCGAGGAGCCGGAAGCCGCGCTCGGACTTGCTGCGCACCCCAAGGCGCAGATCCGCCGTTTCGCCGAGCGCCGCGGCCAGGCTGAAGACGTCGGCCAGGTCGCCCGACTTCAGCTCCAGCTCCAGTTCGCTGATCGGCGCGGTCCTCCCGTCGTCCAGGAAGATCCGGCCGGCGTCCAGCGCGACCTCGATCTCTGACGCGCCCTCGGTCACGAGGAACGTGCGCCGGTGGACGTCGACCGTGAACAGGGGCGCGACGGCGGCGCCGTCCGCCAGCAGGGCCGGCACGGGCGTCTCGCCGAGCAGGCCGATGTCCGGTTCGGGTCCGAGGACGCGGCCTTCCCATTCCGGCCGCTCGAGCAATCCGTCGCCGACCGCCTTGACCGTCTGGGTATGCCGGCTACGGAACGTCCGCACGCGCAGCGTCACCCCGGCTTGGCGCAATCTGAGGTCGGCGGCGTCGAAATAGACGGTGCGCAGCTTGGCCAGCGGACGCCGCTTCGAGTCCACAAGCCGCGGATGCGCGCGCAGCCCCTCTAGAGCCGCAGGGTCACATTCGAGTTTGAGCTCGATTTCGGTCGGCGCGGCCATGACTGGGTCCGGACTGGGGCGCGGTGGCGCAAGGACGAGCCGACATCGGCCCCGGCCGTCTTGCTACACATGACTGTCACAATCCAATCGCGAGGTGGCGACCAACCCCTCGGCGTCGCTGGACAGGCGCGGAATGAGCCGGCCGGCTTATTGGTCCGGAGCGGCCGCCGTCTCCGAAGCGCGCGCCGCGCCGCCGCCGTTCCGGCGCTTGCGATGGCGCGGTTTCGGCGCGGGGAGGGGGCCGTCCTCGGCCGGGTCGCGCTCGACGGCGACGACGCGTCCACGCTCGACGGCGAGCGCAAGCGTCCCGGCCTTGAGCTTCAGCGCCTGCTCGCCGAACAGCTCGCGCCGCCAGCCGGAGAGAGCCGCCACGTCCGCCTCGTCGTCGGCCGCGATCCGCTCGAGGTCGTCGACATTGGCGAGCACCTTCGCGGCGACGGCGTGGCGCTCGGCGATCATGCGGAGCAGGACCTTTAGCAGTTCGACCGTCGCCGGATTGCCGCCGCCGCCGCGCTCACGCTCCATGGCGGGGAGGCTCTCCGGGTCGCGCTCGACCCCGCGGGTTACGGCCTCGATGATCTCCTGGCCCGCGCGCGAGCGCTCATAGCCGCGCGGAAAGGCGCGGAGCGAGGCGAGCGCGTCGACGGTGCGGGGCGCGCGCGTCGCGATCTCGACCAGCGCGTCGTCCTTCAGAACGCGCGAGCGCGGCACGTCGCGGCTCTGCGCCTCCCGCTCGCGCCAGGCCGCGACCTCGATCATCACCGCGAGCTCGCGCGGCTTGCGGAGCCGCGTGCGGAACCGCTGCCAGGCGTCCTCCGGGTGGGACTCGTAGGTTGAGGGCGAGGTCAGCACCTCCATCTCCTCGAGCAGCCAGTCGGCGCGGCCGCGCTTTTCGAGATCGGCGGCGAGCTTCTCGTAGACCTCGCGCAGATGGGTGACGTCGGCGATGGCGTAGGCGACCTGCTCGTCCGAGAGCGGGCGCCGGCTCCAGTCGGTGAAGCGCGAGGACTTGTCGATCGAAGCCCCGGTCGTGCGGCCGACCAGCTGGTCGTAGGAAATCGAGTCGCCGAAGCCGAGAACCATGGCGGCGACCTGGGTGTCGAACACCGGATGCGGGACCTTGCCCGACAGGTGGTGGAAGATCTCGATGTCCTGGCGGCCGGAATGGAACACCTTCAGCACCGCCTCGTCCGCCATCAGCTCGAACAGCGGCGAAAGATCGATGCCGGGCGCGAGCGCGTCGACCACTTCGGGCTTCACGTCGTCGGCGAGCTGGACGACGCACAGCTTCGGCCAGAACGTCGTCTCCCGGAGGAACTCCGTGTCGACGGTGATGTAAGGGGCCTTCGAGAGCCGCGCGCAGGCGTCCGCGAGCTCTTGTGTCGTGGTGATCATCATGGAACGCGCCTATACCTCCAAACCATCGCGCTGTCTCGCGCTCGCGCGGGTCTGATCCTTGACAAGCCGCCGAAGCGCGTGCCGTGGTCCCGCGCGCAATTTCCGGGGCCGATCCGCCCGCCGCGACGCCCCCAAGACCTTCGGGACGAATGACGATGCATCGCTACCGCACCCACACCTGCGCCGCGCTCCGGCCCGAGCATGTCGGCCAGACCGTCCGGCTCTCCGGCTGGGTGCATCGCGTGCGCGACCATGGCGGCGTGCTGTTCGTCGACCTTCGCGACCACTACGGCGTGACGCAGGTCGTCGCCGACCCGGACTCCGCCGCCTTCGCCGCGATCGAGAAGGCGCGCTCCGAATGGGTCATCCGGATCGACGGCAAGGTCCGCACGCGGCCGGCCGGCACCGAGAACAAGGACCTGCCGACCGGCGAAGTCGAGGTCTACGCGACCGAGGTCGAGACGCTGGGGCCGGCGGCGGAGCTACCGATGCCGGTGTTCGGCGAGCAGGACTATCCGGAGGAGACGCGCCTCAAGTACCGCTTCCTCGATCTTCGCCGCGAGCGCATCCACAGGAACATTATGAAGCGCGGCGCGATCATCGACTCCTTGCGCCGGCGCATGCGCGAGCAGGGCTTCTTCGAGTTCCAGACGCCGATCCTGACCGCCTCCTCGCCGGAGGGGGCGCGCGACTTCCTGGTGCCGTCGCGGCTCCATCCCGGCAAGTTCTACGCGCTGCCGCAGGCGCCGCAGCAGTTCAAGCAGCTGCTGATGATGTCGGGCTTCGACCGCTACTTCCAGATCGCGCCCTGCTTCCGCGACGAGGACCCGCGCGCCGACCGCTCGCCGGGGGAGTTCTACCAGCTCGATATCGAGATGAGCTTCGTCGAGCAGGAGGACGTGTTCCAGGCGGTCGAGCCCGTCATGCGCGGCGTGTTCGAGGAGTTCGCCGACGGCGAGGCGATGACCCAGAAATTCCCGCGCATCACCTACGCCGACGCGATGCTGAAATACGGCTCCGACAAGCCGGACCTCAGGAACCCGATCGAGATCGCCGACGTCACCGCCGAGTTCTCCGACCCGTCAGTGACCTTCAACGCCTTCAAGCGCGTGATCGAGGCCGGCGGCGTGGTCCGCGCCATCCCGGCGCCGCACGCCGGCCGTCAGCCGCGCTCCTTCTTCGACAAGCTCAACGACTGGGCGCGCGGGGAGGGGGCCCCGGGCCTCGGCTACATCACCTTCGAGGAGGGCGGCTCGCTGCCCCAGACGATCAGCGACACCCACCTCCAGCCGAGCGCGAAGCTGCTGGAGGGCAAGGGTCCGATCGCCAAGTTCGTGCCGGTCGAGATCCAGCGGAAGATCGCGTTCAAGCTGAAGCTCGGGGCGGGCGACAGCGTGTTCTTCGCCTGCGACACGCCGGACAAGGCGGCCTCGCTCGCCGGCAAGGCGCGTATCCAGATCGGCACGCAGCTCGGCCTGTCTCGCACCTCCGGCTTCGAGTTCTGCTGGATCGTCGATTTCCCGATGTTCGAGTGGAACGAGGACGAGAAGCGCGTCGACTTCTCCCACAACCCGTTCTCCATGCCGCAGGGCGGCCTCGAGGCGTTAGAGACCAAGGACCCGCTGACGATCAAGGCGTTCCAGTACGACATCGTCTGCAACGGCGTGGAGCTGTCGTCGGGCGCGATCCGGAACCATCGGCCGGAGATCATGCGCAAGGCGTTCGAGATCGCCGGCTACGGCGCGGACGTGCTGGAGGCGAAGTTCGGCGGAATGCTGAAAGCGCTGACCTACGGCGCGCCGCCGCATGGCGGCATCGCGCCGGGCGTCGACCGCATCGTCATGCTGCTCTGCCGCGAGGAGAACCTGCGCGAGGTCGTCGCCTTCCCGATGAACCAGCGCGCGGAGGACCTGCTGATGGGCGCGCCCTCAGAGGTGACGCCGAAGCAGCTTCGCGAGCTCAACATCCGCACCGCCATCCCGCAGGCGCCCGCTGCGCAGAAGGGCTGATCCGCTCCGCTGCCGTCGCCGAGTCTGGCCCACGGCTGTCCGGTTTCGGATACAATCGACGCAAGCGCCTGGTCTTCACACCGTCCGCCCCCTCACCCGCCATGGCTGTCGCCATGTCGACCTCTCCCCGGCGGGGAGAGGTCGCGAACGAAGTGAGCGGGTGAGGGGGCTGCCGGCGCAACGTCGGGGCGCGGACGCGCCCGCGAAGTCGGATGTTTCCGACTTCGCCGTCCAAATAGGAAACTCGGCGACATCCGAGTTTCCGATGATGGATGCCCGGATCAAGTCCGGGCATGACGATCGTGGCTCACCTCTTGTACAGCACCTGCAGGTCGACGACCTGCGCCAGCCCGACCGGCCCGAGCTGGGCCGCGCGGATCAGGTCGAGCAGCGTCTGGTCGGTCTTGCGCGGTGCGAGCGTGATCTCGGCCGAACGCGGGTCGCGGATGAAGTCCGCGGCCGCGACGCCGGATTGCTCGGCCGGCGGCCCGAGCAGCGCCGGGATCGTCTCCTGGAGCTCCCGCGCGAAGCTCTCGCGGAACGACTCCGGCGGCTCGCCGGCTTTGGCGGCCGCACGACGGAGGAGGACGTCGGCCGCGCCGCCGTCCTTCAGCGTGAGCTTGAACGGCGCGAGCTTGATGGCGGAAAACTTGTCGACGAAATCGGCGCCGCTCGCGACCGCCAGCACCGGATCGACGTCCGCGAAGGATCCGCTGGCTTCGATGGCGCCGAGCCCCTCGAAGCTGTAGTCGAGCCAGTCCAGCTTCAGCGCGTTCTTGTCCGGATCGAGCGTGACGGAGAATTTCGCGGAGCCTTTCAGTCCGTCGAGCTCCATGCGCTCGATCCATTTCTGCGCGGCGCTGTCCGCGGGCGGAGAAGCGTCGAGCCCGTCCAGACGGACCATCACGTTCTGCGGGACGGCGTCGAGCGGGGCGTCGAGGTCGATCCGCGCGCGATCCGCCTTGAGCGACCCGTCCGGCGTCCAGACGTCCAGCGCCTGCGCGTCCAACGCCTTGACGCGCGGGATGATCTTGAGCATCTCGCTCGCCGTCGGGGTGGTGGTGAGAAGCACCTCGTTGCGGGCGACCCGCTCGACATAAGCGAGAACCCCGCTGGCGTCGAAGCCGTAGGCGCCGCCGGCGTCGAGAGTGGCTTTCATCGCCCCCGCCTCCTCATAGGCGGCCTTCGCGAACTTCACCGTATCCAGGCGCGCGTCGGCGTAAGGGCCGACCTGGACCGAGCCGAGATTGAAGGTCGTCTGCGGCTCCCCCGCGGAGCTTATCTGCGCTCTGGCGTTTGTGACGGCGACCTTCCGGAACGAGGCCGCCCGCAGCAGCGAGGCCGTGAACGACAGCTGCTCGCGCACCTCGTTCGGGGTCGCGTCCGAGCCGAAGCGCATGCCCGTCGCGATCGGATCGAAGGCGGAGAGCTCGAAGCCGAGCGGGCTGAGGGCGACGTCGTCGACGTCGAGCCGGTCGGCGGAGGCGGAGAAGCGGCCGCCCGGGCGCATGGTCAGCGACACGTTCAGGTCGGCGATCGACGCCGACTTTAGGAGGCTCCGCCTTTCCTCGTCCTTCACGCCGTCGCGGAAACGCCAGAGCGTCGGCAGGCTGAGCTGCTCGTAACGAACCGCGCCGGTCGAGATCAGCAGCGAGGAGGGCGCGTCCGGATCGGTCCGCGGAAGATATGGCGCCGTCAGCGTGATCGCGTCGGCCGTCGCGGATCCGATCACCCCGTCCTGCATGCCGCTCACGACCAGGTTGCGCACCGACCGCCGGATGCCGCTCTTCGCCGTGAAGGTCACGACCGGCGCGACGAGACGGTCGATCGACAGGTTTTCAAACAGGTCCGCCTGACTCTTGGCGCCGCGGTTGAGTCCGGGCGTTGCGGTCAGGCCGCGCTCGGGACCCGCATAGCCGCGGATCTCGGCGCGCGGGATCGTCATCGTCTCCGAGGGCCCGGCAGCCTTCACGTCGTCGAGGATCATGCGGCGAGCGGTCATCCGGCCGTCCGAGCCGCTCGGGCGGACGATCGTCAGCCGGCCGATCTCGGTTCGGGTCTCGCCGCCGGCGCCGATGATCTCGATCGACGCCACGTTCACCGTCCAGGACCAGACATCGACGGTGACGTCGCCGCGCCGGACCAGCGAGGTGGTCTGCCAGGCGATCCGCGACAGCGAGCGGTCGACCTCGGCTTCCGCGAATTTTCGAACGGCGTAGGGGGTCGCGAATGCGAGCGTCGCCGCGCAGATGACGAGCGCGCCGAGGATCCCAGCGGTCTTCCGGTTCATCGGCCTCGGGCGCTCCTCGCGTCGGATTCTCGTTGGCCGACGCTGCGTAGGTACGGCCGCCGCCGCCGTTTGTCTCACGTCGCATGCGCTGTCTCCCTGCGGACGTCTTGACGCGGACCCGAGGGGGGCGGCATTCCGGAGAGCCCGGACTAAAACAATCAACGCCGGACCGCCGGGCCCGGACCTCCCGGAGAAAGCGCCATGGCAAGCCAGATGTCCGACGACCTGCGCACGGGCGCGCTGGTCTATCACCGCGGCGCAGCGGCGACCGGAACGCGACCCGGCAAGATCGAGATCAAGCCGACGAAGCCGCTCGGCAACCAGCGCGACCTCGCGCTCGCCTATTCGCCCGGCGTCGCCGCCGCCTGCGACGCGATCGCCGAGGACCCGCGCCAGGCCGACGAGCTCACGATCCGGCAGAACCTCGTCGCGGTGCTCACCAACGGCACCGCCGTGCTCGGCCTCGGCAACATCGGCGCGCTCGCCGGCAAGCCCGTGATGGAGGGCAAGGCCGTCCTCTTCAAGAAATTCGCCGGCATCGACGTGTTCGACATCGAGGTGGCCGAGACCGACGCGCAGCGGCTGATCGAGGTCGTCTGCGCGCTCGAGCCGACCTTCGGCGGCATCAATCTGGAGGACATCAAGGCGCCGGAGTGCTTCGAGGTCGAGGAGGCCTGTAAGGCCCGGATGGGCATCCCCGTCTTCCACGACGACCAGCACGGCACGGCGATCATCGTCGCGGCCGCCATCGTCAACGGCCTCGAGCTGGCCCAGAAGTCCCTCGGATCGGTGAAGATCGTCACGTCCGGCGCAGGCGCCGCCGCGCTCGCCTGCCTCAACCTGCTGGTCGCCCTCGGCGCGAAGCGCGAGAACATCTGGGTCACCGACATCGAGGGCGTCGTCTATGAGGGCCGCGAGGCGCTCATGGACCGCTGGAAGAGCGTCTATGCGCAGAAGACCGAGGCGCGGAAGCTGGCCGAGGTGATCGGCGGCGCCGACGTCTTCCTCGGCCTGTCCGCGGGCGGCGTGCTGAAGCCCGAGATGGTCGCGTCGATGGCGCCGAAGCCCATGATCCTGGCGCTCGCCAATCCGACGCCCGAGATCATGCCGGACGAGGCGCGCAAGGTCAGTCCAGGCGCCATGATCTGCACCGGGCGGTCGGACTTCCCGAACCAGGTCAACAACGTGCTGTGCTTCCCCTACATCTTCCGGGGCGCGCTCGACGTTTCGGCGACCAGCATCAACGAGCAGATGAAGGTCGCCGCCGTGCGCGCCATCGCGGCCCTCGCGCGCGAAGCCTCGTCCGACGTGGTGGCCAAGGCCTATGGCGGCGAGACGCGGCTGTTCGGCCCCGACTCGCTGATCCCGAGCCCGTTCGATCCCCGTCTCATCCTGCGCATCGCGCCGGCGGTCGCGCGCGCGGCGATGGAGACCGGCGTGGCGCGCAGGCCGATCGCGGACTTCCGCGCCTATGAGGACCAGCTCAACCGCTTCGTGTTCCGCTCGGGCTTCGTCATGAAGCCGGTGTTCTCCGCCGCCCGCGCCGCGCCGAAGCGGGTGATCTACGCCGACGGGGAGGACGAGCGCGCGCTGCGCGCGGCTGAAGTCGCGATCGAGGAGGGGATCGCGACGCCGATCCTGATCGGGCGGCCGAACGTCATCGACGTACGCGCGCGGCGCTATGGCCTGACCTTCAAGCCGGGCGTCGACATCGAGATCATCAACCCGGAAGACGACAAGCGCTATCGCGACTACGTCGCGCTCTACGTCGAGCGGGCGGGGCGCAAGGGCGTGACCCCCGACCGCGCGCGCACCGTGGTGCGGACCAACGCCACGGTGATCGCGGCGCTCGCCGTGCAGCGCGGCGAGGCCGACGCGATGCTGTGCGGGCTGGAAGGGCGCTTCCACGACCATCTGCGCTCGATCGACAGGGTCATCGGGCTCGCCTCCGACGCGCCGGATTATTCGACGATCTCGCTGCTGATCAGTGGCCGCGGCGCCTATTTCCTCTCGGACACCTATGTGACGCCCGAGCCGGACGCCCGCAGCATCGCGGACTGCGCGGTCCACTGCGCGCGCGTCATCGAGCGGTTCGGCATCACGCCGAAGGCGGCGCTCCTGTCGCACTCCAACTTCGGCTCGCACGACACGCCGTCGGCGAAGAAGATGCGCGAGGCGCTCGCGATCATCCGCGAGCTCGCGCCGGATCTCGAGGTCGACGGCGAGATGATGGGCGATATCGCTCTGCTGCCGTCGCTGCGCGAGCGCCTGCTGCCCGACAGCCGTCTCGAAGGCGAGGCGAACCTGCTGCTGTTCCCGAACCTCGACGCGGCCAACATCGCGACGCAGCTGATCAGGACGCTGGCGGACGCGCTGCCTGTCGGGCCGATCCTGGTCGGCGCGGCGAAACCGGCGCACATCCTCACACCGTCCGTCACGGCGCGGGGCGTCGTGAACATGACGGCGGTGGCCGTGGTGGAGGCGCAGGGACAGCCGCTGCCGACCGGCGTCTTAGGCGGGTCTTAGTCGAGAATTAAGGCTGTCGCGCGAAGCTCCTTTCCGGAGAGGCGGTCGGCCCTCCGGTTGGCCGGAGCGGCTTGGCGGTGCATGACGCGCGAAAGACTTGGAAGCGCGCGCTGTTGACGGCGCTCGGCGTCGTCGCCGCCCCGATCGTCGGCCTCAACGCCCTACTGGCGATCAACGCGCTGACGACGGCGCAGCGCGAGATGGACGACATCGCCCGCTCGGCGCTCAGCGCCGCCGAGCAGCGCATCGACGCCGCGATGACCCAACTGATCCTGCTCGGCCTCGGCGGCGTTCGCGACTGCAAGGCAGGCGGTCTGGCCGCGATGCAGAGAGCCGAGCACGCGGCGCGCTTCGTCTCCGAAATTTCCGCGACGGGGCAGGACGGCCGCCCGACCTGCACCGGCTTCGGCACGACCCGCGTCGTCCGCGCGGTCTCTCCCGAACATGGCGCCGCCAGTCCGGAGGCGACGCTTTCGGTGGTCGCGGTGGGCAGCGAGTCGCATGAGCGAATGCTGCGCCTGCAGTGGAGCTACGCGGACGGGACGGGGCTGCGATTCCTCATCCCCGGCGACGACTTCCTGCCGCTCTTCCTTCGAAGCCGCATGACCTCCGGCTTCACCGCGGAAGCGGAGCTGATGCACGGCGGCGTGTTCAGCCGAAGCGTCGCGTCAGGCGAGCCGGTCGGGACGCAGGACGCGGCCCCGGCGCTGGCGGTTTCGGCGGCCGCGTCCAGCAGACGATACCCCCTCAGGATCGTCATATCGGCGCCCGGATCGGCCGTCCTGAAGGCGAACGCGATGCCGTTCGTCTACGCCAATATCGGCGGCACGGCCTTCGCCATCTTCGCGATCGCGATCGCCGTCGTCGTCGGCAGGCGGAGCGGCGGCCCGATCCGCGAGATCGCGGACGGCGTCCGGCGCGGCGAATTCGTGCCCTATTACCAGCCGGTGATCGACATCGCGACCGGACGGATCCACGGCTGCGAGGTGCTGGTGCGCTGGATCAAGCGCGACGGCAAGGTCGTCCCGCCCGGCCGGTTTATCGGCCTCGCCGAGGCGAGCGGCGAGATCTTCCCGATGACGCTCGCGCTGCTCGAGAGGGCGCGGGATGAAATGGCGCCGCTCTACGGAGCGCGCCCCGGCCTGAAGCTGAGCTTCAACCTGTGCGCCGGACATTTCGAGGATCCGTCCATCGTCGACGACGTGCAGAGGATCTTCGAATCCTCGTCGATACGCACGTCGCAGCTCATCTTCGAAGTGACCGAACGGCAGCAGCTGCCGGACATCCCGAAGGCGAGGCTGATCATCGCCAAGCTGCAGGCGCTCGGGGCCCGCGTCGCGCTCGACGACGTCGGCACGGGCCATGGCGGGTTGTCCTATCTGCTCAAGCTCGGCGTCGACGTCATGAAGATGGACAAGATGTTCGTCGACGCGATCGGCACGGACCGCTACTCCGTGGCCATCGTCGACAGCCTCGTGAAGCTCGCCGAAGACATGCATCTCGATCTGGTCGCGGAAGGCGTCGAGACGATCGAGCAGGTCGAGTACCTCCGGGCGAAGGGCGTGCGGATGGCGCAAGGCTACGTGTTCTCGCCGCCATTGCCCGCCGCCTCGTTCACATTGCTCGTCGAGGCGATGACGCCGCTCTCCCGTTCCGAACGCCGCCCGGGCAGACCGGCGGCCGCCGGCGAGGAGACAAGCACGCCGCCTCAACAAGCCGCGAGCGCCTGACGCCATGGATTGGAGCGCGCCCGTTCTCGGGGTCTATTGCGAACGCGGCGGCGACCCGTCGTTCTGGGCGGAGCCGTTCAACGCCGTCAGCAATGTCGGCTTCCTCATCGCCGGCGCCGTCCTGTTCGCCCGCGCCCGCGGCGACGTCGCCTCCCGCGCGCTCGCCGCGCTGGTGTTCGTGATCGGGATCGGAAGCTTCCTGTTCCACACCGTCGCGACGCGGGCGGCGATGGTCGCCGACGTCCTGCCCATCCAGATCTTCATCGCCGCCTATTTCTTCGTCGCGATGCACAGGCTCGCGGGGCTCAGGATCTTCGCGGCCGGCGCCGCCATGATCGCCTTCGTCGCGGCCGTCGGGATCGTCCCGCGCCTGTTCGACGCGCCCCAGCCGCTGCTCAGCCTCGGCGGCTATCTCGGCGGCCTCGCCGGGTTGGTCGGCCTCGCGCTCTGGCTCGGCCTCGCCGGAGGAGAGAACAGCCGGACCGGCGGCAAGCTGGCCGCGGTCGCAGGCCTGTTCGCGATCTCGCTCGCATTCCGCACGATCGACGGCCGGATCTGCGAGCTGTTCCCGATCGGGTGCCACTTCGTGTGGCACCTGCTCAACGCCGTCGTACTCTATCTGCTGGTCTCATTGCTGCTCCGCCAGCGCCGCCAAATGGACCCAATCCCTGCATGAAATAGCATCGGGAGCCGAAATCTCAGCGTTAACAGCTGGTTTACGACTGAGTCGCAAAACTCCGGACGGGGGTTGCTGCGCGGCCTTGGGGGTCGACGGTCAACTGGAGCAGTTCAAGTCATGAAGAAAGTCGCATCCCTCGCCGCCATATCCGCGCTGGCGCTTGGCCTCGCGGCATGCGGCGAGACACGTAACGAGCGCACCCTGAGCGGCGCGCTCATCGGCACGGGCGCGGGCGCCGCGATCGGCGGCCTCGCCACAGGCTCCGCCACCGGCGCGCTCGTCGGCGGCGCGATCGGCGCCGGCACCGGCGCGATCATCGGTTCGGAGTCGCGCGGGCCGCGTCGCTACCGCCGCGCCAAGTGCTTTGAAGAGAACCGCTACGGCGAGCGCATCCGCGTCCCGTGCGACTAACGGTTCGCGAAAATCAAATAAGCTTGATGCGGGCGCTCTTCGGAGCGCCCGTTTTCGTTCCTACTGGCCGCGCCGGGCCGCGCTCGCGAAGCGGCGGGCCTCCTCGGCGGCGCGGAACAGCGCCTTGGCCTTGTTGACGCACTCGGCCTGTTCGGATGCGGGATTAGAATCTGCGACGACGCCGGCCCCGGCCTGCACGAAGATCCGACCGTCCTTGACCACCGCGGTGCGCAGAACGATGCAGGTGTCCATCTGGCCGTCGGCGCCGAAATAGCCGACCGAGCCGGCGTAGACGCCGCGCTTGTCCTTCTCCAGCTCGTCGATGATCTGCATGGCGCGAACCTTGGGCGCGCCGGAGACGGTCCCGGCCGGAAAGCCGGCCACCAGCGCGCTCAGCGCGTCATAGTCGGGCGACAGTCGTCCCTCGACGTTCGAGACGATGTGCATGACCTGGCTGTAGTACTCCAGGAAGAACTGGTCGGTGACCGTCACGCTGCCGATCTCCGAGACGCGGCCGACGTCGTTGCGGCCGAGGTCGAGCAGCATCAGATGCTCGGCGCGTTCCTTCGGATCGGCCAGCAGCTCCTCCGCGAGCGCCCGGTCGAGCGCCGGCGTCGCGCCGCGCGGCCGCGTGCCGGCGATCGGCCGGATCGTGACCTTGCCGTCCCGCACCCTGACGAGGATCTCCGGACTCGAGCCGACGATCTGGAACCCGCCGAAGTCGAGGTGGATGAGGAACGGGGCGGGGTTCGTCCGGCGCAAAGCGCGATACAGCGCGAACGCCGGCAGGTCGAACGGCGCCTCGAAGCGCTGCGACAGCACCACCTGGAAGATGTCGCCGGCGGCGATGTACTCCTTGGCGCGCAGGACCATCGCCTCGTACTCGGCGGGCGTGGTGTTCGAGCTCAGTTCGTACCCGCCCGCGACGGAGGCGGCCGGCTCCTTGGGGACGTGCCGGTCCAGGCCGTCGATGATCTCGGTCAGCCGGTCGACGGCCCGCGAATGCGCCACCGAGGCCGATATGCCGGCCTGCGGCCGCGCCGGCGTCACGACGGTGATCTCGTCCTTCACGCTGTCGAAGATGACGATGACGGTCGGACGCATCATCACGGCGTCGGGGACCTTCAGCACGTCCGGATTGGGCGCGCCGATCTCCTCCATCTCCCGCACCATGTCGTAGCCGAGATAGCCGAAGACCCCCGCAGCCATCGGCGGCAGGGCCTCGGCCCCGTCGATGCGGGACTCGGCGACCAGCGCCCTCAGGGCGTCGAGCGGGCGCTCGGGGCAGGCGACATAAGCCTCCGGGTCTTGGACCGGCGTCCGGTTGATCTCGGCGCGGCCGCCCTGCGACCGCCAGAGGACGTCCGGCTTGAGGCCGATGATCGAATAGCGCCCGCGGACGGCGCCGCCCTCGACCGACTCGAAAAGAAACGCGTTCGGCCGCCCCTCCGCGAGCTTCAGATAGGCGGAGACCGGCGTCTCGAGGTCGCCGACGAGCGTCGTCGCGACGAGCTGCGGAGCGCCCGCCTCATAGCGCGGCGCGAAGTCTTCGAGCGCTGGAGTGACGATCATGTCGAACCTTCGATGGGCCGCGCCGACGCGACGTCAGTTCGCGTTCGCGGAGCCCGTGACCTTGGCGACGTTGGCCTGGTCGATCTTGGCGCCGAGATCGGTCCGCAGCTGACGCACGAGCGCCGAGACCACGTCGTTGCCCATGCTCTGCGTGATCTTTTCGACCTGGCCGCTGTCGTCCGGCTTGGAGGCGTCGAACGGGCGATCCGTCTCCGCGGTCACGCGGAAGACCAGCCGGCCGCCCCGCTCGTCGGTCGGCGTCATGCCGAAACCTTCGACAGGCGTCTGGAACACCGACTTCGCCTGCACGGCGGTGATCGACGGCGCGCCCCCGAGACGGGTCGTCTCGGCCTGCTCGACCTCGAGCTTGTTGGCCTGGGCGACCTGATCCATCGACTTGCCGGACCTGAGGTCCTTCAGGATCGCCTCGGCCTTCGCGTCGAGCCGGACGCCGACCTGTTCCTCGCGCCAGCGGCTCTCGACGGCGGCGCGCGCCTCGTCGAACGAGCGCTCGCGGGGCGGGGTGAGGCCGCGGACCTCGTACCAGACATAGCCGTCGCCCTCGCTCAGCGTCTCGGTCTGGCCGCCGACCTCCGCCGCGAAGGCGGCGTCGAGCAGCTTGCGCGACATCGGCAGGTCGGCGATCTCCTTGCCGTCCGGGCCCCGGCCGGAGCTGTCGACGGCGTCGATCTGACGGACCTGGAGACTGTTGGCCTTGGCGACTTCGTCGAGCGTCGCGCCGCCGAGACGCGCCTCGTCGATCTTGTCGTGGAGCGCGAGCGTCTCCCGCCGCGCCTCCTCCTCGGCCATCACCGAACGGATCTGGTCCTTGACCTCCTCGAATGACTTGAGCTGCTGCTGCTGCACGCCGGTGACCCTGAGCAGGACCGTGGCGTAGGTTCCCTGCACCGGCTCGCTGACGCGTCCCTGCGGAAGCGAGAAGGCGGCGTCGGCGATCTTGCTGTCGAACAGCTGGTCCTTGGTCAGGTCGCCGAGAAAGATGTCGTCGGGCTTGAGCTTGCGCTCCGCCATGATCTGCTCGAACAGCGCGCCGTTCTGGATCTTGTCGTAGGCGGCCTTGGCCTCCTCGACGGACGGGAAACTGATCTGCTCGATCGAGCGCTTCTCGAGATTGGCGTATTTCGGCTGATTGGCGTCGTAATAGGCCTTCAGCTTGTCGTCCGGGATCTGCTTCGAGCCCGCGAGCGTCTTGGGATCGAGCGAGAGCACCGCGAGCTTGCGGTATTCCGGCGCGGCAAAACTGGACTTACGCTCATCGAAGTACTTGCGCAGCGCGTCCGGGGCAGGAGCGGGGAGGGCGCTCGGCTCTTCGGCCTTCAGCTGCAGATAGGTGATCGAGCGGCTGTCGGTGTTGAAGGCGTGGATCGCCTGCCGAAAAGTCTCCGGCGCGGCGAGATTGGCCATCAGCGCGTCGGTCAGCTGCTTGCGGGCGGAGAACGAGCGCTGCAGGCCGAGATACTGGTTCTCGGTAAGATTGTTCTGGCGCAGGATCTCGTTGAAGGTCCGCCGGTCGAACGAGCCGTCGGCGCCGGCGAACATGTCGTCGTCCTGCACCTCCTTGACGACCTCTTCGTCCGACAGCGTCAGGCCGAGCTGCGCGACCTTGGCGTCCATCGCGGCCTCGTTGACGAGGTCCCCGAGCACCTTGTCGCCAAGTCCGGCCGCGCGCGCCTGCTCGGGCGTGATGACGCGCTTCGCCTGATTCGAGATGCGGCGCAGCTCGTTCGTGTAGGCCGCGCGGAAGTCCTCGACGCTGATCTTCCGGTCACCGATCTCGGCCACGTTCGAGCTGTCCCCGCCGATGCGGCGGAACACGTCCTCGATGCCCCAGATGGCGAAGCTGAGCACGAGCAGCGCGAAGAACACCTTCGCCACCCAGCCGGCGGCGCCTTTACGAAGCGTCTGAAGCATCGAACCGACCAGGACCTTTCAATCACGCGGCGCCTCGCCGGCGCGCGCAAAGGGCGCGACCATAGTGAAGCGACGACGGCCCGCGCAAATCGCAAGAGCGGGAGCAATTTGCAAGCGTCGCGCGTCGGATTTCCAAGCCGCGCCGCATCTGATAGGCCCCGCGGCGGCCCGGACGCCACGAAGCCGGGCGGTTCAGGAGACGGCCGAGATGGCGAAGGACGCGCGCAGGAAGCTGATCGCGGGCAATTGGAAGATGAACGGTCTCGCGGCCTCCGCGCCGGAGTTCGTTCGCGTGGTCGGCGCCTACCAGGGCGGCCTGAAGGCCGACGTCGACCTCATGGTGTTCCCGCCGTTCACGCTGCTGACCAGCTTCGCGACCGCCTCCCGGGGCGCGGGCGTCCTTGTCGGCGGACAGGACTGCCACGCCAAGCCCGCCGGCGCCCACACCGGCGACGTCTCGGCCGAGATGATCGCCGACGCCGGCGGCCAGGCGGTCATCGTCGGGCATTCCGAGCGCCGCACGGACCACGGCGAGACCGACGCGGACGTCCGCGCCAAGGCGGAGGCGGCGCGCCGCGCCGGGCTTGTCGCTGTGATCTGCGTCGGCGAGACGAAGGACGAGCGCGAGGCCGGGGAGGCGCGGGCCGTGGTGAGCCGCCAGCTCGCGGGCTCCTTGCCGGACGACGCGGCCGCCGCGCATGTCGTCGTGGCCTACGAACCGGTCTGGGCGATCGGCACCGGCCTCACCCCGACCGCGGCCGAGATCGCCGAGATGCACGGCTTCATCAGGTCGGAGCTCGCGGGCCGCTTCGGGGCGGAAGCCGCCGACGCAATCCGCATCCTCTATGGCGGCTCGGTGAAGCCGGACAACGCGAAGGAGATCCTCGCGACCGCGAACGTCGACGGCGCCCTGGTCGGCGGAGCGAGCCTCAAGGCCGACGACTTCCTCGCGATCGCCAAAGCAGCGGGCTGAGCTCGCTCCGCGCGCTGAGGGATCATTTGGTGGCGTCCGACGTTGGGCTGGTGTAAAGAGCCCGCCCCGGTGCCCCATCGCCCGCTCTTCAGCCAGAACTCATTCGAGCGCCATGCAGACCGTCCTGATCGTCATCCATCTCATGATCGTCCTCGCGCTGGTGGTGGTCGTCCTCCTCCAGAAGTCCGAGGGCGGCGCGCTCGGCATCGGCGGGGGCGGCGGCTTCATGGCGGGGCGCGGACAGTCCAACCCGCTGTCGCGGCTGACCGCCTATCTCGCTGGCGGTTTCTTTGCGACCAGCATGGCCCTGACGATCCTGGCCGGCTATGGCGGCGGCTCGGTGTTCGATCGCCTGCAGCCGACGGGCGCGGCGCGCCAGCAGCCGGCCACGGCGCCCGGCGGTCCCCAGGCGCCGCTCGGCAGCGGCTCCGGCGGCATCCTGAACGACCTCAAGAAGATCCAGGGGCAGGGCGCCGGCCAGCCGCCGCAGCCTTCCGGCGCCGCGCCGCAGGCTGCCGCGCAGCCCGGCCAACCGCCGCAGCCGGCCGCCGACGGCGATCAGCCGAAGTTCGACGCCGTGCCTTCGCCGCAGGGCGACGCCAACACTGCGCCCCGGGACGCCGACCAGCAGCAGCCGGGCGGTGCCCAGACCGCGCCGATGCCGCAGGACGCCCAGCCGGTCGCGCCGCAGGTCTCCGACCCGAAGGAGGCCGGCGGCAATGACGGCGTGAAGCACGCCCCGGCCCAGCCCGCCGCGCCTGAGGGGGCCGGCAACCAGCCGGCGGCTCCCACGGCCGGTCCTGCGGCTCCGAGCGGCGGCCAGTAAGGCGCCGTCCGCGAGCCGCAGGTTCGCAAACTCCAGACATGAAAAAGGCCCGGATCGCTCCGGGCCTTTTGCGTTTGGTCGCGTCGGCTGGAGCTCAGCCGGTGCGGCGGCTCCACCAGCCGGTGCGACGCGGGCGATTGGGATCTTCCTCGACCACGGGCGCCGGCGGAGCAGGCTCCTCCTCGGCCGCGACTACCTCGGCCTCAGGCTCCGGCGCGGCCTCGTGGGTCGGCGTCGTCTCCTCCGCCGGAGCTTCCTGCGCGACCTCTGCCGTCGCGACGGGTTCGGCCTCGGCAGGCTCCAGCGCTTCGGGAGCAGGCGCTTCGGGCGCGAGCGGCGCCGTTCCGGTCATCGCCGCCGCGACCTCGGCCTCGGGCTCCGCGACGGCCCCGACGTTTTCGTCGGTCGTCTCCTCGCCGGACTCGACTTCCCCGGCCTTGGAACCGTGGCCGCGACGTCCGCCGCGGCGACCGCGCCGCCGCGCCTTCGGCGCAGCCTCGTCCTCGGCGGGCGCGTCCTCGCTCGCGACTGTGATCTCCGCGACCTGATCTTCGCCGGCGCCGGCGATCTCAGGCTGCGCCGAGACGTCGCCGTTCTCGTCTTCGTCGTCGTTGTCGTCGCCATTGTCGTCGGCGCGGTTCTCGCCGGAGCCGCGACCACCACGGCGGCGGCGGCGGCGACGACGGCGGCGGCCGCCCTCGCGCTCCTCGCCCTCGGATCCGGCCGAGGTCTCGGCCGCGGCGGGCTGCGCCTCCGTCTCCTCGGCCTCGGCGATCTCTTCGACCTCCGGCTCTTCCGGCTCGACGCTGTCGACGCGCACCTGGGTGACGGCGCGGACCTCGCCCGTCGCAGGCTCCGTCCGCTCGATCACGAGATGCTGGCCGGACGGCAGATGCTCCTCGGCCGCGAACATCAGCGTGACGCCGAAGCGCGTCTCGATTTCGCGGATATGGGCGCGCTTCTGGTTGAGCAGATAGAGCGCGACCTCGCCGCGCGTCTTGACCAGCAGGTTGCGCGAGGCGTCCTTGCGCAGCGCGTCCTCGACCAGGCGCAGCACATGCAGCGCGACCGACGGGACGGCGCGAACGGTGCCGACGCCGTTGCAATAGGGGCAGACCTCGCTCGAGCTCTCCAGAACGCCGGTGCGGATGCGCTGGCGCGACATCTCCATCAGGCCGAAGTGCGAAATGCGGCCGAGCTGAATGCGCGCGCGGTCGTTCTTGAGGCAGTCTTTGAGCTTCTTCTCGACCGCGCGGTTGTTCCGCGACTCCTCCATGTCGATGAAGTCGATGACGATGAGGCCGGCGAGATCACGCAGGCGCATCTGGCGTGCGGCCTCCTCGGCCGCCTCCAGATTGGTGCGGAGGGCGGTGTCCTCGATGTTGTGCTCGCGCGTCGAACGCCCCGAGTTCACGTCGATGGCGACCAGCGCCTCGGTCTGGTTGATGACGATGTAGCCGCCGGACTTCATCGTCACGACGTTCGAGAACATCGCGTCGAGCTGCGTCTCGACGCCCATCTTCGAGTAGAGCGGCTGGCTGTCGCGATAGGGCTGGACGATCTTCGCGTAGCTCGGCATGAGCATCCGCATGAAGTCCTTCGCCTCACGGTAGCCGTCCTCGCCCGAGACGAGAATCTCGTCGATCTCCTTGTTGTAGAGATCGCGGATTGACCGCTTGATCAGCGAGCCTTCCTCATAGACGAGGGCAGGCGCCGTCGACTTCAGCGTCAGGTCGCGCACCGTCTCCCAGAGACGCATCAGGTATTCGAAGTCGCGCTTGATCTCGGGCTTGGTGCGCGAGGCGCCCGCCGTCCGCAGGATGACGCCCATCCCCTCCGGCACGTCGAGGTCCCCGACCATCTCCTTGAGGCGCTTGCGGTCCTGCGCGCTGGTGATCTTGCGCGAGATGCCGCCGCCGCGCGCCGTGTTCGGCATCAGCACCGAATAGCGGCCGGCGAGCGACAGATAGGTCGTGAGCGCCGCGCCCTTGGTGCCGCGCTCTTCCTTGACGACCTGGACGAGGATGATCTGGCGGCGCTTGATCACCTCCTGGATCTTGTAGGAGCGCAGCCGGCGCGGCCTGCGCTCGGGAAGCTCCTCCAGCGCGTCGCCGGCGCCGATCGACTCGACCGGATGATCGTCGTCGCCATCGCCGTGATCGTCGGCGTCGGCCTTTTCAGCCTTCTCCTCCTGCTCGGCGACATGCTCCGCGATCGCGGCTTCGGACTCCGCCGCCTCGGCAGGCGCCTCGGCCGGGGCGTCCTCTTCGTCGTCGCCCGCTTCCGTCACGGCCTCGTCCGACTGCGGCGAGGCCTTCGGCCGGGCGCGCCCGCGCCTCCTGCGGCCGCCGGAAGGCTTTTCGGACGTCTCGTCCTCCTCGGCCTGGACCTTCTCCTCTTCCGCGAGGAGGGCCTGCCGGTCGGCGACCGGGATCTGGTAGTAGTCCGGGTGGATTTCCGAGAAGGCCAGGAAGCCGTGGCGGTTGCCGCCATATTCGACGAACGCCGCCTGCAGCGACGGTTCGACCCGGGTCACCTTGGCGAGATAGATATTCCCGCGAAGCTGCTTGCGATTGGCGCTCTCGAAGTCGAACTCCTCGACGCGCGATCCTCGAACCACCACGACGCGGGTCTCTTCCGCGTGGGTGGCGTCGATGAGCATTTTATTGGCCATGTAAGGAACTCGTAGATGGGGCCGGGCGGGCCGCTCTCGACGAACGAGGGCAGGGCGCGGCAGGCGCGCGATCGGCGCCCGGCGAGGTGTGTCGGAAGGTGGAAAGATGCGTCGGCGCGCGCAATGGTCGGAGCGGCGCAGGCGATAGGCGAGCGCCGGCCGTTCCGGCGCGTCGAGGTCCCGGTTGAAGCGTTGTCGGCGCAGGTCGCCGTGCGCATCCTTCGAGAAGCCTCGCCAGTCTGGGCGGCCCGATCGGGCGGGCGCGTCCGTGAAATCAACAGATCGCCGGTCTGGCCGGCGGCTCTTCGCCCGTCCTTGGCTGCGTTTTCCAGACGGCGGGTCGCGAAAAGCGATCGTCGCGCGTTGCTGTCGGAAGCCGCAAAGGCCGGCGGCGCGCGATGGTCGAGACTCGTCTCGCTTTCGCGTGAGCGCCGGTTTTTAACCGACCAGTCGCATATTTGACAAGCTCTTGACGTGGAGAAAGACGACGGTCCGCTCCAGGCGCTTGGATTCGGCTGGTATTGATCGTCCGCTTTGCGACGCGCCTTCGGCCCCCATTTTAGGAACGGTTAACCTTGCGGTTTCTAACTGCTAGGCAGACGCCACATCCTTTCCGGCGAGGGAGCCGCGCCGCCGCGATGATTCGCCGGAGTCTTCGACTGCTGGGCCTGTCCATCGCGATCGCCGGGGCCGCCACGGTCGCGTTCGCGCAGACCGCGCCGGTGGCGACGGACGCCCGGCTCGCCGGCGACGAGCAGCGCACGCGCCTCGTCGTCGACCTGACCGCCGCGGCGCCGATCAAGGCGTTCACGCTGGCCGATCCCTATCGCGTCGTCGTCGATCTGCCCGAGGTGACCTTCCGGCTCCCGGAAAAGGCCGGTCGCGAGGGCCGGGGGCTCATCAACGCCTACCGCTTCGGCGTTCTGGCGCCAGGGCGCTCGCGTATCGTCGTCGACGTGAAGCGCCCTGTCGCGATCGATAAGGCCTTCGTGCTCGATCCGGTCGAGGGTCAGCCGGCGCGGCTGGTGCTCGACCTCACGCCGAGCGACCGCAGGACCTTCCTTCAATCGAGCGCCGCCGCCGAGAAGGCGCCGGATCCGGAGACGACCGCCGCCGTCGCCCCGCCCGAGGAAGCCGCGCCGCTGGTGGTGATCGACCCCGGGCACGGCGGCGTCGACCCGGGCGCTGCGGGACCCGACGGCGCGAGCGAAAAGGACATCGTGCTCGCCTTCGCGAAGTCCCTGAAACAGAAGATCGAGGCGACCGGCCGCCGCGCCGTGCTGACCCGCGACGACGACACCTTCGTCTCGCTCCCAAGCCGCGTGAAGATCGCGCGGGAAGCCAACGCTGCGCTTATGATTTCGATCCACGCCGACACGCTGTCCGATCCGTTCGGCGTGAGGGGCGCGACGGTCTATACGCTGTCCGACAAGGCGTCCGACAAGCAGGCCGCCAGGCTGGCCGAGAAGGAGAACCGCGCCGACATGTTCGCCGGCCTCGACCTCGCCGAGGAGCCGGAGGAGGTGGCGGGCATCCTGGTCGATCTGACCATGCGCGAGACGCGCTCGTTCACGACCCAGTTCGCGCAGGGTCTGGTGCGCGAACTGAGACAGGCCGCGCAGCTCAACAAGAACCCGCTGCGGTCGGCCGGCTTCCGGGTGCTCAAGGCGCCCGACGTGCCGTCCGTCCTGCTTGAGCTCGGCTATCTCTCGAGCAAGGAGGACGCCAAGGCGATGATGTCCGACGCCTGGCGCGACAAGGCCACCGACGCCGTGGCGAAATCGGTCGACCGCTACTTCGAGACGCGTATTGCCCAGGGCACACTCGGCCGCGTAAATTGAAGCGCGCGCGGCGCCGCCGCACATTCTCCACAAAGCGGCGTGATGCCGTCCGACAGCAAACCGTCCGACCCTGCGTCGGATCGACGTCCGGGGGCGAACGGCGAAGCGCCGTTCTGTCGGATCGCGAGGGGTTCGGGTGCGACTTCTTCTGCGTTTCTTCGGCTTCGTGTTCGCGACCGGAGCGCTCGTCGCGCTCCTCGCCGCGGCCGGAATCGGCTTCCTCGTCGTGAAGTATTCGCGGGAGCTGCCGGACTACGAGCAGCTCGCGAAATACGAGCCGCCGATCATGACGCGGCTTCACGCCAATGACGGCCGGCTGATCGCGGAATACGCCAAGGAGCGGCGCCTGTTCGTGCCGATCCAGTCCGTCCCGAAGCGCGTCGTCGGCGCCTTCCTGTCGGCCGAGGACAAGTCCTTCTACGAGCATGGCGGGCTGGACTTCTTCGGCATCGCCCGCGCGGCGATCACCAATTTCCAGAACCAGGGACGCCGGCCGCAGGGCGCCTCGACCATCACCCAGCAGGTGGCCAAGAACTTCCTGCTGACCAACGATCAGAACTACGAGCGCAAGATCAAGGAAGCGCTGCTGTCGCTCAGGATCGAGCAGACCTATTCGAAGGACCGTATCCTCGAGCTCTATCTGAACGAGATCTACTTCGGCATGGGCGCCTATGGCGTCGGCGCCGCCTCGCTGGTCTATTTCGACAAGGCGGTGAACGAGCTCGACGTCGCCGAGGCGGCCTATCTCGCGGCGCTGCCCAAGGCGCCGAACAACTACCATCCGTTCCGCTACACCGAGAAGGCGATCGAGCGCCGCAACTGGGTGATCGATCGGATGGTCGAGAACGGCTACGCCTCGCGCGAGGAGGGCGACGCGGCCAAGAAGGAGGCGCTCGACGTCAAGCCGCGACCGACCGGCGTGCAGCTCGCCGACAGCGAGTACTTCAACGAGGAGGTGCGCCGGGTGCTCTACGAGCGCTACGGCGAGAAGGGCCTTTACGAGGGCGGTCTTTCCGTCCGCACCACGATGGATCCGAAGCTCCAGACGCTCGCCCGCAAGGTGCTGAGCACGGGCCTCATCCGCTTCGACGAGCAGCGCGGCTGGCGCGGCGCGCCGAAGGAGATCGACCCCCGCGGCGACTGGGGCGTCGCGCTCGCCGACATCCCCGCCCTCGGCGACGTGCCGTGGCAGCTCGCCGTCGTGCTCGACTCGGGAGCCTCGGAGGCCCAGATCGGCCTCCAGCCCGGCCGCGAGAAGTCCGGCGCCGTGACGCGCGAGCGGCTCACCGGCCGCATTCCGCTCGAAGGCGTGCGCTGGGCCAAGTGGGCAACCGGCCCGGAGCGCGGCCGCGCAGTGAAGGCGGTCTCGCAGGTGCTGAAGCCCGGCGATGTCGTCTATGTCGAGGAGATCAAACAAGGGTCCGGCGAATACCGCCTGAGGCAGGTTCCGAACATCTCCGGCGGCCTCGTCGCCATGGATCCGTTCACCGGCCGCGTGCTCGCGCTCGCCGGCGGCTTCTCCTATGACGAGAGCCAGTTCAACCGCGCGACGCAGGCGCTGCGCCAGCCGGGATCGTCCTTCAAGCCGTTCATCTACGCGGCGGCGCTCGACAACGGCTACACCCCGTCCTCGGTCGTGCTCGACGCGCCGATCGAGATCGACCAGGGCCCCGGCATCGGCATCTGGCGCCCGGAGAACTACGCCAAGAAGTTCTATGGCCCGCAGACCCTGCGCTTCGGCATCGAGAAGTCGCGCAACGTCATGACGGTCAGGCTCGCCCAGGACATGGGCATGCCGCTGATCTCCGAATACGCCAGGCGCTTCGGCGTGATGGAGGATCTGCCGCGGCTCCTGTCGATGTCGCTCGGCGCCGGCGAGACCACCGTGCTGCGCATGACCGCCGCCTATTCGATGTTCGCGAACGGCGGCAAGCGCGTGATCCCGACGGTGATCGACCGGGTGCAGGACCGCACCGGCAAGACGATCTACCGCCACGACGACCGCCAGTGCATCGGCTGCACCGCCTCCGCCTGGGCGAACCAGGACGAGCCGAAGCTGGTCGACGCGCGCGAGCAGGTGCTCGATCCGATGACCGCCTATCAGGTTACGTCGATGCTGGAGGGCGTGGTGCTACGCGGCACCGCGACGAGCCTGAAGGCGATCGGCAAGCCGGTCGCCGGCAAGACCGGCACCACCAACGACTACAAGGACGCCTGGTTCGTCGGCTTCTCGCCGGACATGGTCGTCGGCGTCTATCTCGGCTACGACAAGCCGCATTCCATGGGCGAGGGAGAGACCGGCGGCGAGGTCGCGGCGCCGGTGTTCGGCGACTTCATGAAAGCGGCGCTCGCCGACAAACCGCCGACCCCGTTCCGCGTGCCGCCCGGCATCAAGCTGATCCGCATCAACCCCTCGACCGGCATGCGCGCGGACGGCGGCAAGGTGATCCTCGAGGCCTTCAAGCCGGGCACCGCGCCGCCCGATAGCTACTCGATCATCGGGCAGGCCTCTCCCCGCAGCGAGACCGTGACGCCGGAAGCGGACCGCGCGGTCCGCTCGGGCACCGGCGGCCTGTACTGATCAAATGCAAGCGTCGAGCGGCTTGCTCGAGCGCCTGAACCCGCGCCGTCATTCCGGCCGAAGGGCCGGGATCCATTGTCGCCACGCGATCAGAACTGACTGACCCGGCAGCGTTAATAGGCCCCGGCACCTCGGCCGGGGCGACGGAGAACTTAGCGCGTCAGCCTTCGGTCGCGTCGATCACCGCGATGGTCGGCGCGTCGGGCGAGTAGTTCGGGATGTCGGCGACGGCCGCCTGGCCTTCCGGCGACGACAGGGCCGCGCCGAGCGCGTCCTTGCTGTCCCAGGTTCCGACGAAGATCCAGAAATACGGTCCTTCGCCGCCGTCCGGGCCGGTCGACGGGCCGAAGCTATGCGCCTTGAGGCCGGGCATCTTCTTCACGAGCGGCATGTGCGTGCCGCGGAAATAGCTGTCGAAGGCGGCGGGATCCTTCGGCTTCGGATACATGACGACGAGCTTGGTGCTCACGCTTGGCCTCGCATTTCGTTCAAGAGCTTCGCCCGCCGGATCGACGGACGAGGCTGGTATGGGGCGCGACGCCGGGTCTCCAAGGGGTGGGCGGCCCGCGTTTGCGGCGCGGCGCGCAGCGGGCTATTGCTCCCGCGCAATTCACCCCCGAGCCGGATTCCCTCAACGCCATGCGCGCCGAGATCGAACAACTCGTCCAGGACATCGAGCAGTCAGTCGGGCTGCTGAGGAGGCATCTTTGACTGGGATCAGTCCCAGGCTCGCCTCGATGAACTGAACCACATCGCCGAAGACCCGACCCTCTGGGACGACCCTTCGCGCGCCCAGAAGATCATGCAGGAGCGGAACCAGCTCGACGACGCCATGGCCGGCGTCCTCAAGATCGAGCAGGACCTCAAGGACAACATCGAGCTGATCGAGCTCGGAGAGATGGAGGGCGACCAGTCCGTCGTCTCCGACGCCGAGAAGGCGATCGCCGCCCTGAAAGAGGAAGCGGGCCGTCGCCAGCTCGAATCGCTGATCTCGGGCGAGGCCGACGCCTTTGACACCTTCCTCGAGGTCCATCCCGGCGCCGGCGGCACCGAGAGCCAGGATTGGGCCGAGATGCTCCTGCGGATGTACACCCGCTGGGCGGAGCGGCGCGGCTTCAAGATCGACGTCATCGACCATCAGTCCGGCGAGCAGGCCGGCATCAAGTCGGCGACGCTGCAGATCAAGGGCCACAACGCCTATGGCTGGCTGAAGACCGAAGCCGGCGTACACCGTCTGGTGCGCATCTCGCCGTTCGATTCGAACGCCCGGCGGCAGACCAGCTTCGCTTCCATCGACGTCTATCCGGTCATCGACGACTCGATCAAAATCGAGATCAACGAGAGCGACGTGCGCGTCGACACCATGCGCTCGGGCGGCGCCGGCGGGCAGCACGTCAACAAGACGGAATCGGCCGTCCGTCTCGTTCACAACCCGACCGGCATCATGGTCGTCAGCCAAGGCGACCGCTCGCAGCACAAGAACCGCGCGACCGCCTGGGACATGCTGCGCGCCAAACTCTACGAGGCCGAGCTCAAGAAGCGCGAAGAGGCGGCCGCCGCCGACCAGGCGGCCAAGACCGACATCGGCTGGGGCCACCAGATCCGCTCCTACGTGCTGCAGCCCTATCAGCTCGTGAAGGACCTCCGGACCGGCCACTCCTCGACCTCGCCGCAGGACGTCCTGGACGGCAAGCTCGACGATTTCATGGAGGCGACGCTCGCTCAGCGCGCCTATGGCGTGACGGCCGGCGACGTGGAGGACGTGGACTAGTCCTTGGCTAGCCCTTCGCCACCAGCAGGCGGCCGGCATTCAGGAAGCGCAGGGGGTTGACGGCCTCGCCGTCGACCCGGGTCTCGTAGTGCAGGTGCGGGCCGGTCGAGCGGCCGGTCGAGCCGACGCGACCGACCACGGTCCCGATGCGGACCTGATCGCCGACCGAAACCGCGATCGCCGACATATGGCCGTAGCGGGTCGACAGCCCGCCGCCGTGGTCGATCTCCACCATGTTGCCGTAGCCGCCGCTCCACCCGGCGGAGACGACGCGGCCCTCGGCCGTCGCCTTCACCGGCTGGCCGTACTCGACGTCGAAGTCCAGACCGGCATGAAAGGCCGGGCGGCCCAGAAACGGATCGAGCCGCGCCCCGAAGCCGCTCGACAGCGACGCTCCTTTCGCCGGCGTGCGGATCGGCGTCCTGTCGAGGCCGCGCTCGAAGGCGGCGACCACGGCGCGCTCGGCCAGCACTTGCTGCATGCGCATCTCGAAGGTCAGCGCCGATTCGGACAGCGGCTCGAACGGGCCGCCGCGGCCTTTGCCGTCGGAGGCCGGGGCGGGGCGCGGAACGCCCGCCGCGTCATAGACCTGCTCCAGCCTGCGGCGGCGCTCGCGGTTCCTGGCCGAGAGCCCGTCCAGCGTGCGGTCCTGGCTCGCCTCGATGGCGTCCAGCGCCGCCGCGACCCGCTCCGCACGCTCCGTCGCGGTCTCGCTCCTGCGATCGCCGAGCGTCCCGGTCTCGATGCTGTCGAACGCCGAAGACGCGTCGTCGAGCGGCGCGGGCTTTGGCGCGTAGCTCAGCACGTCGCCGGACTGCGGCTCCGCGTCGCCGGCGAGCTCCGCGAGGCGAGACTGTCGCTTCTCCACCAGGCTCTGGCGCAGGCCGAGCTCCGTCAGGCGCTCGTCGAGTCCGGCCTTCTCCACCATGCGGCGCGTTCGGGAACGCTCGAGCTCGTCCCGCATCGCGGCCAGCTGCGCCTCGTAGGCGCGGGCGGAGGCGCGCGCGCCGTCGCGGATCTGGGCGACGACTTCGTCGTGGAAGAAGATGTATCCGGCGGAGACGACGCCCCAGCCCGCAAGCGCGATCACGGCCATGAGGCAGGCAACAAGACCGTGCCGCGGCAGCCGCACCGCGCTGCGCCGACCGCCGCGCTCGAAAACGATCCGCTCCCCCGCGTCGAGCGCGCGTCCGAACCTGTCGTCTTCGAACCGCATGTCGCCTCCCGCACCGCTCAAAGCCCAGGAGAATGTTCGGATGTTAGGGTTAACCCACGGATAACGCCGGCTGCTCGGCGCGCTTGGACTTCAGGTGCTGCGTGCTTCGAGACGCCGTCCTGCGGACGGCTCCTCAGCATGAGGCGCGTTGGCGCTTTGGCGTCCTCGACATCCCTCATGCTGAGGAGCCCGCTCTCGCGGGCGTCTCGAAGCACGCAGCGCGCCGGTCCCAGCCTTCTTGTTAAACCGTTCAGAGAGCCTTGGCTGCGGCCAGAACCTCGTCGGCGTGTCCCGCGACCTTGACCTTCTCCCAGACGCGGGCGACGCGCCCCTCGCGGTCGACGAGGACCGTGGTGCGCACGACCCCCATATACTTGCGGCCGTACATGCTCTTCTCGGTCCAGACCCCGTAGGCCTCCAGCATGCGCTTGTCCTCGTCGGCGGCGAGGCTGAGATCGAGTCCGTACTTGGCGCGGAACTTGTCGTGGCTTGCGACGCTGTCGGGCGACACGCCGACGATCTCGGCGCCGGCCTTCGCGAAGTCGCCCCTGAGGCGATTGAACTCCATCGCTTCCTTGGTGCAGCCGCTGGTGTCATCCTTCGGATAGAAGTACAGAACCACCGCCTTGCCGCGGAGGTCTTTCAGCCGCACGGTCTGGCTCCCCGCGCCCGGCAGCTCGAAATCCGGCGCAGCTTCGCCGATCTTCAACGTCGAGGACATCGCCGTTACCTCCCTCTTCACGAAAACGCCCCTATGCTTCGGCATGACGGCCGCATTCGAATCGTGGCCGATCAAGCATGGGCCGGCGGCGGCGTCCACCTGCCCACGAACGCCGGACGCGGATGAAGGCGCGACGACGCGGGAGACGCCGACCAGCTGATGCCGAAGGCCGGGAAGCCCAAGACCGCATCGCGCCTTCGCGCCGCCGCGCTGCCCTGGATCGGGCGCCGGCCGGGCCGGTTGCGCGCGGACGGCCATCAGGCGTCGCCGAAGCCGACATGGCGCAGGCTCGTGCAGATCGTCGCGGGAGCCGGCCTTGCGGTCGGCGCGCTCGGCCTCGCTGCGTGGCTCGCGATCCTCTACCTGCCTCTGCCGGCGTCCCAGGTCATTCCGCGGGTCAAGGCCGCGATCGAGGAGCGGCTCGGTCCGGCCTATGCGGTGGCGATCGAGGACGCGGAGCTCCAGCGCGACCGGCAGGGGGTCGAGCTCCGGCTGGTCGACCTCGTGATCACGAAGACGGACGGAGGACAGGCGCTGGCCCGCGTTCCGCGCGCCGAGCTCGAGCTCGACGGCATGGGCCTCCTCGGCGGCGAGGTGAAGGTCCGCCGCGTCCACGTGACCGCCCCAAAGCTCGACCTGAGGTTCGACACCACCGTCGACGCCGCCTCCAAGAATTCCGACCTGCCGGACCGCATCCTCGCCGCGATCGGCGATCTCGACCGTCTGCTCGGCGCCGACGGCGCCGCCGGCGCGCTGGAGGAGGTCGACGTTTCCAACGCGACGTTGCTCGTCGCCCCACGGGCCCGCGCGCCGCTCTCGTTCGACGGGGTCGACCTGCGGCTGTCGCGCGGAACTGGAGGCGCGATCGCACTGACCGCCGCGTCCTCGCGAGCGGAGAGCCGCTGGTCGAGCGCGCTGACGGTCTCGGCCGCCGACGGGGAGAAGGGCCGGGTGATCGATCTCGGCCTGGAGAACGTCGATCTCGGGCCCTATTCGGCGCCCTTCGCCGAAAAGGCCGGGGCGCCGCCGGTGTCCGGACGCATCGCGGGACACCTCAACGCCCGGATCGGTCCGGACTCCCGGCTCGCGGCCGGAGAGGGCAGGATCGAGGCGCGCGACCTGTTGATCACGCTGCCGCGCAAGCAAGACCCGGGAAAACCCGCCGACGGCCCGATTTCGATCGACCGGCTTCAGCTCGCCCTCGGCTGGGACGCGCAGAAGCGGGCGTTGCTGATCGAGCCCTCGCACATTCGCGGCAAAGGCGGGCAGGGCGGCTTCACCGGCGCGCTGACGGCTCCGGCGACCGCCGGCGAGCCGTGGCTCATCGACGTCAAGGGCCGCGACGTCCTGCTTGCGGGCGAGAATGTCGGCGACCCGCCGCTTCGGCTCGACCGGGTCGACGTCGCGGCGAGCTTCGATCCCGCCAAGGGCGTGCTCGACGTCGGCAAGGCGCAGTTTCTTGGGCCGACGGCGCGCGCTGCCGCGACGGCGACGGTGCGGTTCGAGGGCGAGAGTCCCGCGGTCAAGCTCGGCCTCGTCACGGAGCCGATGCCGACCTCGGCGGTCAAGCGCCTGTGGCCGTACTTCCTCGCGGGCTCCGTCCGCAGCTGGGTGGTCGAGAACGTCGGCGCGGGGACGGTCGACAGCCTGTCGCTGACGATCGATGTGCCGTCGAACGTGCTCCACACGCTCGGCCCGCATGATCCGCTTCCGGACGGCTCGATGTTCCTCGACATCGGCTTCACGGGCGGGGTGCTGCGCGGCTCAGCGGGCATGCCCTGGATCGAGGGCGCCAAGGGTCGCGTGACCTCCACCGCGCGCAAGACCGAGGTCTCGATCGAGCGCGCCTTCGTCTCGGGCGGGGAGGAGGGGCAGCTTGGCGTGTCTGACGTGCTGTTCAGCGTGGCGGATCTTGCGCCTCGCTACCCGAAGGCGCGCCTCACGCTGAAGGCGGATGGCTCGCTTCGGCGCGCGCTGTCCATGCTGAGCTCAGGCGCGTTCGGCGCGAATCCGGTCCCGGCGCAGATCGACGTCTCGAAAGTCTCCGGACGGCTGACCAGCAACGTCATGGTCGACCTCGAACTCGCCCATGACGACGGCAAGTCGCCGCCGCCGGTCGTCAACGCGACCGCCGACATGCGCGACGTGCGGATCGCCGGAGTGTTCGCGAGCCGGAACTTCGAGAAGGGCGCGCTTCAGCTGAAGGTGGGCGAGGGACCGACGACGCTCTCCGGAAAGGGTCAGGTCGGCGGCGCGCCGGCGACCGTGCTGATGACGGACGCCCCGAGCGCGCCGGGCGGGCCCACGAAACGCAAGCTGAACGTCGTCCTCACCGCCGACGCCGCCGACCTCCAGCGTCTCGGCCTCGACGTGCCGGGCTCGATGCGCGGCTCGGTTCCGCTTTCCGCGGACCTGATGATCGACGAGCCCCGCGCGCCGATGAACGTCAGCGCCGACCTCACGGGCGTCGGCATCGACGGAGTCGTGCCAGGCTTCAGAAAGCCTGCGGGCCGGGCCGGCAAGCTGAGCTTCGTCGTGGAGAAGAACGCCGACAGGACGCTGATCCGCGACTTTGCCATCGAGAGCGGGGACCGGAGCGTGCGCGGCTCGATCGAGTTCGGGCCGAAGGGCGAACTGGTCTCGGCGAGCCTGCCGATCTACCGGCCGGGCCCCGGCGACGACGCCAAGGTCGAGATCGAAAAGCCGAAGGGCGGTGTGACGAGGGTCGCCGTGCAGGGCGCGGCGCTCGACCTGAAGCCGATCCTCGACCGCGTGCGCGGCAAGCCGACGAGCGCAGGCGTCGCCGCCGACAAGTCCGACGCCGGCGCCGTGCCGAAGGACCTCGACGTCTCCGCGAAGCTCGGCACCGGGCTCGGCTATGGCGGCGAAGCGATCGCCGGCCTCGACATGAGGCTGATGGTCCGGGGCGGGAAGGTGACCGACGCCGACGGCGCCGGCCGCATCGGCGACGGCCCGATCTCGGTCGCGACGGGGGAAAGCGGCCGTCTCGCCATCGCCGGCAAGGACGCCGGCTCGTTCTTCCGCTTCGCCGATCTTTACAGCCGCATCGACGGCGGCGACTTCACCCTGGCGGCCTCGCTCGCAGGCGGCCCGGGCGTGCTCAAGATCAACAGGTTCGCGGTGCGCAACGAGACCGCCCTCGAGCGCGCGCGCCAGGCGACGGACGCCGATCGGAGCGCGCCGGCGGAGGCGCAACAGCGCAGCTCGACGCGGTTCGACAAGCTGCAGGTGATCTTCGTGCAGCAGTCCGGCGTGATCAAGGTCAGCGAGGCGACGGTCTATGGACCGACGATCGGCGCGACGCTCGAAGGCACGGTCAACTACGCCGCCGACCGGGTCGATCTTGTCGGGACGTTCGTTCCCGTCTACGCGCTCAACAATCTCGTCAGCCGCGTGCCGATCATCGGTGCGCTTCTCGGCGGCGGCAAGAACGGCGGCCTCGTCGGCGTGACCTTCCAGGTCAGGGGCGGCACGAGCTCGCCGACCGTCTCGATCAATCCGATGTCGGCCGTCGCCCCGGGTTTCCTGCGCAAGATGTTCGAGTTCCGCCAGAACGGCGAAAGCGGGCAGGAGCCGGTCACCGGCTCGACTCCGCAGAGCGCGCCGACCCAGCAGTAGCGATCTCAGGTCGGCAGGGCGCTCGAATATTTGACCTGCTGAAGCGCGAAGCTCGATTCGATCGAGGCCACCCCGTCGAGCCGCGTCAGCTTGCGCTTGAGGAATGTCTCGTAGGCCTCGAGATCGGCGGCGACGACGCGCAGCAGGTAATCCTGCTTGCCGGTCATCAGGTAGCACTCGACGACCTCCTCCCAGCCGGCGATCGCCTTGGCGAAGCGTTCGAGATCCTCCTCGCGCTGCCGCTCGAGCTTGATCGAGACGAAGACGCTGACATGGAGACCGAGCGCCTTCTGGTCGAGCTGCGCGATGTAGCGGCTGATGACCCCGCGCTCTTCGAGCAGCTTCACCCTGCGATGACACGGAGAGGCCGACAGGTTCACCTGGTCCGCGAGCGCCTGCATGGTGATGCGGCAGTCGGCCTGGAGGGCCGCCAGAATCTTGCGGTCGATCGCGTCGAGCTGCGTCATTGGGACGGCGTTCCATTCCTAGGCGAATAGAGGGTGGTCCATTCCAATCCTGCCTTCGCGGGCGGTCAACTTTGGCGCCCGGTCCTTGAAGCGGTCTGCTAGCCTCTCTGCACCTTAGCGCGTCGTGGCGAACTCCCCGCGCCGCGACGCGCCTGTTCATGAGAGGCCGCCGTGACCGACCCGCGCCTGCCCGCCCTCTCGGCCCTCGAACGCAAGGTGCTGTGGCTGGCCACCTGGACCATCCACAACGCGAACCATCTGCGCGAGCACACGGACGGCTTGAAGGTCGGCGGCCATCAGGCCTCGTCGGCCTCGCTGTCGACGATCATGACCGCGCTCTACTTCGCGATCCTGCGGCCTGAGGACCGGGTCGCGGTGAAGCCGCACGCCAGCCCGAACTTCCACGCCATTCAGTATCTCTTCGGCCTCCAGACCCGCGAGAAGCTGGAGAATTTCCGCGGCTTCAAGGGCGCACAGTCCTATCCCTCGCGCTCCAAGGACGTCGACGACGTCGACTTCTCGACCGGCTCCGTCGGTCTCGGCGTCGCGCAGACGCTGTTCGCCTCGCTCGCGCAGGACTATCTGCGCGCCAAGGGGCTCGGAACCGACAGGCCCGAAGGCAAGATGATCGCCCTGCTCGGCGACGCCGAGATGGACGAGGGCAACATCTTCGAGGCGCTGCTCGAAGGCTGGAAGCACAATGTCCGCAACACGTGGTGGGTGGTCGACTACAACCGCCAGAGTCTCGACGCCGTGGTGCGCGAAGGCCTCTGGGCGCGCTTCGAGGCGATGTTCCGCAACTTCGGCTGGGACGTCGTCATCCTGAAGCACGGCGCGCTGCAGCGCGCGGCGTTCGAGGAGCCCGGCGGCGAGCGCTTGCGCCAGTGGATCGACGATTGCCCGAACCAGGACTATGCGGCGCTCACCTTCCAGGGCGGGGCGGCGTGGCGGAAGCGCCTGACGATCGATCTCGGCGAGAGTGGTCCGACCGCCGAGCTGATCGCCCGGCGCGACGACGACGCGCTGGCCGAACTCATGTGCAATCTCGGCGGCCACGACATGGCCTCGATCCTCGAGGCCTTCGAGGCGGCGAGGGCGCATGACCGGCCGGTCTGCTTCATCGCCTACACCACGAAGGGCTTTGCGCTGCCGCTCGCCGGCCACAAGGACAACCACGCCGGCCTCATGACCCCCGCGCAGACCGGCGTGCTGCGCACGGCCATGAAGATCCGCGAGGGCCACGAGTGGGACCGGTTCGAGGGCCTCGACCAGTCCGCGGCCGAGCTTCAGGCCTTCATCGACGCCGCGCCCTTCGGGAAAGGCGGGCCCCGGCGCTTTAAGGCCCCGGCGATCGACGTGCCGGCGAAGCTCGCCTTTCCGGCGCAGCCGAGCATGTCGACCCAGCAGGGTTTTGGCCTGATCATGCACGAGCTCGCCAAGAGCGAGACGGCTCTGGCCGACCGCATCGTCACGACGTCCCCGGACGTGACCGTCTCGACCAATCTCGGCGCCTGGGTGAACCGGCGCGGCCTGTTCGCTCGCAAGGAGATGGCGGACGTCTTCAAGGCGCAGCGTATCCCCTCGACCTTCAACTGGTCGTTCTCGCCGTCCGGGCAGCATCTCGAGCTCGGCATCGCCGAGATGAACCTGTTCACGGCGCTGTCGGCGCTCGGCCTGACCCATTCGCTGTTCGGCGAGCGGCTGCTGCCGGTCGGCACGCTCTACGACCCGTTCATCGAGCGCGCGCTCGATGCGCTGAACTACGCCTGCTACCAGGACGCCCGTTTCATTCTCGCCGCGACGCCCTCCGGCGTGACGCTCGCGCCGGAGGGCGGCGCGCACCAGTCGATCAAGACCCCGTTGATCGGCATGGCGCAGGACGGGCTGGCGAGCTTCGAGCCGGCCTTCGTCGACGAGCTCGCGACGGTCATGCGCTGGGCGTTCGACTACATCCAGCGCTCCTCCGAAGGAGCCGAGGACCGCGGCGAGACCCACGACAAGGAGGGAGGATCGGTCTATCTGCGCCTCTCGACCCTGCCGATCGAACAAGTCAGCCGCGAGATCGACGATAGGCTCGCGGGCGACATCATCGAGGGCGCCTACTGGCTCAGGAAGCCCGGCCCGAACGCCGAGGTCGTCGTCGCCTATAGCGGCGTGATTGCGCCGGAGGCGATCGCGGCCGTTGGGCTGATGGCGGAGGATCGCCGCGACGTCGGCCTGCTGGCGGTCACCTCGGCGGACCGGATCTACGCTGGCTGGACCGCGTCGCGCCGGGCGCGGGAGCGCGGCGAGGGCAGGGCCCTCAGCCATATCGAGACCCTGCTCGAGGCCGCGCCGCGCCATTCGAAGATCGTCACCGTGCTCGACGGCCACCCGGCGACGCTCGCCTGGCTCGGCGGGGTGCGCGGGCAGGAGACCCGCGCCCTCGGCGTGGAGCGCTTCGGCCAGACGGGAACGGTCGCGGACGTCTACCGCCACCACCAGATCGACGCCTCGGCGATCGTCCGCGCCGCCGAGTCGCTCGCGCCGGCGAAGCCGATCCGGACCATCAGCTACGTGTGAGGCTCAGCCTCTCGGCCGCACCAGCACGTGCTTCTTCTTGCCGAGCGAGAGCTTGATCACCCCCTCGGGCGTCAGCTCCGCTTCGGTGAGCACGGCCCGGTCGTCGGTCACCGCCTTGTCGTTGACGCGCAGGCCGCCGCCCTTGACGAGGCGCCGCGCCTCGCCATTGGACGCGACGAGCCCGGCGATCTCCGAAAACATGTTCAGGACGCCGACGCCTTCAGCCAAGGCCGCAGCCTCGATCTCGACGGTCGGCAGATCCTCGGCGAGCGCGCCCTCCTCGAAGGTCTTGCGCGCCGCCTCGGCCGCCGCCTCCGCGGCGGCGCGGCCGTGAACGATCGCCGTCGCCTCCGTGGCGAGCGTCTTCTTCGCCTCGTTGATCTCGGCGTCCTTGAGCGCCGAGAGCCGCGCGATCTCGCCCAGCGGCAGGTCGGTGAAGAGCTTCAGGAACCGCTCGACGTCGGCGTCGTCGACGTTGCGCCAGTACTGCCAGAAGGCGAAGGGCTCAGTCATGTCGGCGTTGAGCCACACCGCGCCGGACGCCGTCTTGCCCATCTTGGCGCCGGACGCCGTGGTGATCAGCGGGCAGGTGAGGGCGAACAGCTGCGCCTGGTCGACCCGGCGACCGAGCTCAATGCCGTTGACGATGTTGCCCCACTGGTCCGAGCCGCCCATCTGCAGCCGGCAGCCGTAGCGGCGGTTCAGCTCCAGGAAGTCGTAGGCCTGGAGGATCATGTAGTTGAATTCGAGGAAGGAGAACGGCTGCTCCTGCTCGAGCCGCGTCTTCACGCTGTCGAAAGACAGCATGCGGTTGACCGAGAAATGCCGGCCGATTTCCCGAAGGAAAGGAACGTACTCCAGCCGGTCGAGCCATTCGGCGTTGTCGACCATGACGGCGTCGGTCGCGCCCTCGCCGAAGGTCATGAACTGCTGGAACGTGCCCTTGATGGTGTCCTTGTTGCGCGCGATCGCGGCGTCGTCGAGCAGCGGACGCTGCTCGTTCCGGAAGGAGGGGTCGCCGACCTTGGTGGTGCCGCCGCCCATCAGCACGATCGGCTTATGGCCGGTCTGCTGGAGCCGGCGCAGCATCATGATGTTCGCCATGTGCCCGACATGGAGCGAGGGCGCCGTCAGGTCGTAGCCGATATAGGCCGTGACCGGACCAGCGAGGGCCAGCGCGTCGAGCGCCTCCGGCTCGGAGATCTGATGGATCTGGCCACGCTCTTCGTAGAGGCGCAGGAGGTCGGACTTGTAGGCGGACATGGTTGGGCTCGAACTCGGGAAGAGCCGCGGTGTGTAGCAGGTTCGCGGGCTGAATCCACGCCGATCACGCCGGCGCGGCGCGAGGGCGACCCTCGCGAAGATGGTTAACGAATTTGGGTCATGATCCAGGAGTTTCAGCCACGCCGGACTGACGCGCGAACGCTCTGAGCGCCAGCAACCTCACGACGGCGACCGGCTTCTGCGTCGGCGTTCGGGGAAGCCGGTCGATGAGTACAAGCGTTCGGACGGCGCGTATCTTGCGCGGGGGTCGGGTGATACTGACCGGGGCCGCGCTGATGCTGGCGAGCGGCGCCTCCCTTGTCGCCGCCGTGGCGATCACCTTCGCCGCCACCGGCAACCTCGCGGTGGCCGCCGCGCATCGCCCGATCGCGGGCGACGGCTGGCGACAGGCCCGGCGAGCCTTTGAAGCGCCGAGGCTCGGCACCACGGGAAGCGACGTGGTCGCGAAGGTCGCCGAGGACCGTAACCGTTGGGACGACGCCTTCGACGACGCCGAGGCCGCAGGCCGCGGCCATGAGGCGCTCGGGGCGAGGCTCGCGGATGCCCGTTCGGAAATCGACGTCGCCGAGACCGGGATTACGGATACGTCCGTCTCGCCTTCGCGCGAGCCCGTGATGCGCGAGGCGGAAGCCCTCGACCAGCCGCGCATCGTGGCGCCGACCGCGCCGCCGGTCCAGGTTGCGGCGCTCGAAGTCGCAGCACCGGCGCAGGAGCCGGTCGCGCATACCCCCATGGAGACGGTTGGCGCCACAGCGGCGACGGAAGCTTCGGCGGCCGAGCCTGCCCAAGCCATCCCGTTCCCCAAGCCGCGCCCCGCAGACTTCGCCCGGATGGCGCAGCGGCCCGCGAAAGCGCCGGCGCACGTTCAGCTGGCCTCGCTCGCCCCCGATGTCCCGCCGTCCGCCGGGCCGGCGCCGCGCGCGACGGCGCTCGCCTATGCAAGCCCGGACGCAGAGACGAAGAGCGACAGGCCCGGCGACTTCTTCGGCAAGCTTCTCGAGCGCGACCAGGGCTTGCGACTGCCAAATCGCAGAAGCGGCGTCGCCCTCTACGACATCGCCTCGGCGACCGTCCGCCTGCCGAACGGCGAGAAGCTCGAGGCGCATTCGGGCCTCGGCCACCGGCAGGACAATCCGGCCTATGTCCGCGAAAAGAACCGCGGGCCGACGCCGCCCAACGTCTACGATCTTCGGATGCGCGAGGCGCTGTTTCACGGCGCGGCGGCGATCCGGCTGCTGCCGCGCGACCAGAAGAAGGTGTTCAACCGGGACGGCCTTCTGGCCCACCCCTACATGTATGTCGGCGGCGGCAGCCGCTCGCAGTCCAACGGCTGCGTCGTCTTCAAGGACTACGGCCGCTTCCTGAGGGCCTTCAAGGCCGGCGAGATCGCGCGCCTCGTCGTGGTGCCGAACATCAACGAGTTGCCGAGCTACATGGCGGGGCTCTAAACGGGCTTCGCGGCTTCGTGGCTGCGTCTTGACCGATCCTGCGGAGCGAACGAACCGCCGATGCGCGCCATAGGCCTGATGAGCGGCACATCCTGCGACGGCGTCGACATCGCGCTGGTCGAGACGGACGGGGAGCGGATCGAACGCTTCGGTCCGAGCGGCTACTATCCTTACGACGCCTCGGAGCGCGCCGTGCTGGCGCGCGCCCTTGAGGAAGCGGCCGCGCTCACCGACCGCGCCGCCCGGCCGGGCGTCATCGCGATCGCCGAGGCCATCGTGAACGGCCGTCACCGCATCGCGGTCGAGAGCTTCCTCTCCGGCAACGACATGCGGCGGTCCGACGTCGACGTCATCGGGTTCCACGGCCAGACGGTGCTGCACCGGCCGGAGGCGAAACTCACCATCCAGATCGGCGACGGCGAGGCGCTCGCTCGCGCTATCGGACGCCCGGTCGTCTACGACTTCCGCGCCGCGGACGTCGCGGCCGGCGGGCAGGGCGCGCCGCTCGCGCCGACCATCCATCCGGTGCTGACGGCGAATCTAAGCCTGCCGCGCCCGCTCGCTGTGCTCAATCTCGGCGGCGTCGGGAACGTCACCTTCATCGGGCGGGACGGCGAGCTGGTCGCCTTCGACACCGGCCCGGCCAACGCCCTGATGGACGACAGGATTTTCCGCGAGACCGGGCAGGCCTTCGACCGGGACGGCGAGATCGCCGCCTCCGGCGCGGTAGACGAGACGATCGTCGGGCGGCTGATGGAAAATCCCTACTTCGCGAGGACGCCGCCGAAGTCGCTCGACCGCAACGCCTTCGACGCGTCAGCGACGGACGGCTTGCCGCTCGCCGACGCGCTCGCGACGCTGGCGGCCTTCACGGCCGCCTCCATCGCGCACGGGGCGGAGCAGTTGCCGGCGAGGCCCGAGATGTGGGTCGTCGCGGGCGGCGGCGCGCGCAACCCGACGCTGCTGAGGATGCTGCGGGAGCGGCTCGGCGCCGAGGTGAAGACGGCGGACGAGGTCGGCCTGTCCGGCGACGCGCTGGAGGCCCAGGCCTTCGCGGTGCTGGCGGTGCGCAGCCTCAAAGGCCTTCCGCTGACCTATCCCGGCACGACCGGCGCGCCGCGCCCGCTGACCGGCGGCGTGCTGGCGCGGCCGTGAGGGCCCCGCCCTTGTCCCGGCCTTGAGCCGGGACCCAGACGCGCTGACCGCTCCGGACAATGCGGAGACCGAGCGCGTATCTTCTGCTTGCTTGAGGTTCTGGGTCCCGGCTCAAGGCCGGGACAAGACGGCGCTCACGCCGCGTCGTCGTCCTCGCTGTCTTCCTCGCTCGGGGGCGGGGGAGGCGGCAGCTCGGCGAGCGGCTCGACGGCGCCGAGGCGCTTGTCGAGATAGGCGTTGACCTCGACCATCAGCTCGTCGACGCGGTTCTCGAAGAAGTGGTTGGCGCCGGGGATGACCGACTGGTCGATCACGATGCCCTTCTGCGTCTTCAGCTTCTCGATGAGGGTCTGGACGTCCTTCATCGGCGCGACGCGGTCCTGATCGCCATGGACGAACAGGCCGGAAGAGGGGCAGGGGGCGAGGAACGAGAAGTCGAAGCGGTTCGCGGGCGGCGCGACCGAGATGAAGCCCTCGACCTCGGGACGGCGCATCAGCAGCTGCATGCCGATCCAGGCGCCGAAGGACACGCCTGCGATCCAGCAGGCGCGCGCGTCGGGGTTCAGCGCCTGCGCCCAGTCGAGCGCCGAGGCGGCGTCCGACAGCTCGCCGGCGCCGTGGTCGAAACTGCCCTGGCTGCGGCCGACGCCGCGGAAGTTGAAGCGCAGGACCGAGAATCCCCGGTTCAGGAAGGCGTAGTAGAGGCTGTAGACGATCTGGTTGTTCATCGTGCCCCCGAACTGCGGATGCGGGTGCAGTATGAGCGCGATCGGCGCGCGGCGGCGCTTGGCGGGATGATAACGTCCCTCGAGCCGGCCGGCCGGGCCGGTGAAGATCACCTCGGGCATTCTCTGTCCTTGAGTTTCGCCGGCGCGGGCGCCCTAGACGGGCGCGGCCTTGCATGTCGGTCCGGCTGTCTCTAGCACGGAAGGGACGTGCGGAAGCAAGGATCGCGTGACCCGTCGCGGCTCGAATGCGGCGCCTCGCGCCGGACCTTTCGCCATGTTCAGGGAGGCGCCGATGATCGAGCGCGTCTATCTCGACCACAACGCCACCACCACGACCCGCCCGTCGGTCGTTTCCGCGATGGCCGAGGCGATGCGCGCCACGGGCAACCCGTCCTCGATCCACGCCGAGGGCCGCGCCAAGCGCAAGCTCATCGAGGACGCGCGCCGTCGGGTCGCCGCGCTCGTCGGGGCCGATCCGGCCTGCGTCACCTTCACGAGCGGCGGCACCGAGGCGTCGAATCTCGCGCTGTCGCCGACCATCCGCGACGCGCGCGACCCAAGGCCAGTCACGCGGTTGCTGGTCTCGGCGGTCGAACATCCGGCCGTCGCGGTCGGCGCCCGCTTCGAGCGCAGCGCGATCGGGACGATTCCCGTCGACGGCGACGGGGTGATCGACCTCGCGGCGCTCGAGGCCGCCTTCGGACGCCACGCCGCCGAGCGGCCGGACGAGCGCGCGCTGCTCGCCCTTATGTTCGCGAACAACGAGACCGGCGTGATCCAGCCGGTCGCGGAGGCCGCCGAGATCGCGAAGCGGCACGGCGGGCTTGTCCATGTCGACGCCGTGCAGGCGGCCGGCAAGGTCCCCGTCGACATCTCCGCGCTCGGGGCGGACTTCATGGCGATCGCCGCCCACAAGTTCGGCGGACCGGCCGGCGTCGGCGCGCTGATCCGCGCAAGCGAGGCGCTTTACGTCGAATCGCCCGTCATCCGCGGCGGCGGGCAGGAGAAGGGCTGGCGCGGCGGCACCGAGAACGCGCCTGGCGTCGTCGGCATGGGCGTGGCGGCCGAAGAGGCCCTCGCGGGCCTCGGCGCCTTCGCCGGCCTCGCAGCGGACAGGGATGCGCTGGAGGCCGGGCTGCGACGCATTTGTGAGGTGACCGTGTTCGGCGAGGCTGCGAGCCGTCTGCCGAACACCAGCTGCTTCTCGGCGCACGGCGTCGCCGCCGACCGGGCGATGATCGCGCTCGACCTCGCCGGGATCGCGGTGTCGGCGGGATCGGCCTGCTCCTCCGGGAAAATGAAGGCCTCGCCGGTGCTTGACGCGATGGGAGTCGATCACGATCTGTCGGTAGGAATGCTCAGGATCAGCTTCGGCTGGTCGTCGAAAGCCGGCGACGGAGAGCGTTTCCTCGAGGCCTTCGCCCGCGTCGCGGGAGCAAGGCCCGATCCGGCGGCGAGCGCGGCTTAAGACATTGTAAGGGTCCGGACGTTCCGTCCGCGCGCAAGCCCTGCTAGAGAGTTTCAAATCTGCGCCGCGCGTCCCCTATCGCGGCCGAGGAGTTCATCAGTATGCCGGCAGTTCAGGAGACAGTCGCACGCGTCCGCGCGATCGATGTCGACCAGTACAAGTACGGCTTCGTCACCGAGATCGAATCCGACCGCGCCGGAAAGGGCCTGTCGGAGGACACCGTCCGCTTCATCTCGCAGAAGAAGGGCGAGCCGGCGTGGATGCTCGAATGGCGGCTGGAGGCCTATCGCCGCTGGCGCACCATGACCGAGCCGACCTGGGCGCGCGTCGACTATCCGACGATCGACTACGACGATCTCTACTACTACTCGGCGCCGAAGAGCCACGGCTCCGGGCCGAAGACGCTGGCCGACGTCGATCCCGAGCTGCTGCGCACCTATGAGAAGCTCGGCATCCCGCTGCAGGAGCAGGAAATCCTCGCCGGCGTCGAGCAGCGGCGCGTCGCGGTCGACGCGGTGTTCGATTCGGTCTCCGTCGCGACCACCTTCAAGGATGAGCTCGCCAAGGCGGGGGTGATCTTCTGCCCGATCTCCGAGGCGCTGCGCGACCATCCGGACCTCGTGAGGAAGTATCTCGGCACGGTGGTGCCGGCGACGGACAACTTCTTCGCGACGCTGAACTCGGCGGTCTTCTCCGACGGCTCGTTCGTCTACGTGCCGAAGGGCGTGCGCTGCCCGATGGAGCTCTCCACCTATTTCCGCATCAACGAGAAGAACACCGGCCAGTTCGAGCGCACGCTGATCATCGCCGACGAGGGCTCCTATGTGAGCTATCTCGAGGGCTGCACCGCGCCGATGCGCGACGAGAACCAGCTGCACGCCGCCGTGGTGGAATTGATCGCGCTCGACAACGCCGAGATCAAATATTCCACCGTCCAGAACTGGTACCCCGGCGACGCCGAGGGCAAAGGCGGCATCTACAATTTCGTGACCAAACGCGGCGACTGCCGGGGCAGGAACTCCAAGATCTCCTGGACCCAGGTCGAGACCGGCTCGGCGATCACCTGGAAATATCCGAGCTGCGTCCTGCGCGGCGACGGCTCGCGCGGCGAGTTTTATTCGATCGCGATCTCGAACGGCCGCCAGCAGGTGGATAGCGGCACCAAGATGATCCATCTCGGCCGCGACACGACCTCCAAGATCATCTCGAAGGGCATTTCGGCGGGCAAGTCGCAGAACACCTATCGCGGCCTGGTCTCGGCGCATCGCAAGGCGACCAACGCGCGCAACTTCACGAACTGCGACTCGCTGCTGATCGGCCACGACTGCGGCGCGCACACCGTGCCGTATCTGGAGGCCAAGACCTCCACGGCGGTGTTCGAGCACGAGGCCACCACCTCGAAGATCTCCGAGGACCAGATGTTCTACTGCCAGCAGCGCGGGCTGTCGCAGGAGGAAGCGGTGGCTCTCATCGTCAACGGCTTCGTCAAGGACGTGCTGCAGCAGCTGCCGATGGAGTTCGCGGTCGAGGCGCAGAAGCTGATCTCGATCTCGCTCGAAGGCAGCGTAGGGTAGTTAGCGGGCGTCATCCCGGCCGAGCGAAGCGAGAGCCGGGATCGTTCTCAGGAACTGGCGCCATCATCGGAAAACGATCCCGGCTCGCCGCTTTGCGGCGTCCCGGATGACGAGTTTCAGACGGGAAGAGAATGCTCTCGATCAAGAACCTGCACGCCTCCGTCGAGGACAAGCCGATCCTGAAAGGGCTCGACCTCGAGGTCAAAGCGGGCGAGGTCCACGCCATCATGGGCCCGAACGGCTCGGGCAAGTCGACGCTGTCCTATGTGCTCGCCGGCAAGGACGACTACGAGGTCACCGAAGGCTCGGTGACGCTCGACGGCGACGACTTGCTGGGATTGGCGCCTGACGAGCGCGCCGCCAAGGGGCTGTTCCTCGCCTTCCAGTACCCGCTGGAGATCCCAGGCGTCGCGACGATGACCTTCCTCAAGACCGCGCTGAACGCGCAGCGCCGCGCGCGCGGCGAGGGCGACCTGCCGACGCCGGCCTTCATGAAGTTGGTGCGGGAAAAGGCGGACGGGCTCGGTATTTCCAATGACATGCTGAAGCGCGGTCTCAACGTGGGCTTCTCCGGCGGCGAGAAGAAGCGCAATGAGATCCTGCAGATGGCGCTGCTCGAGCCGCGGCTCTGCGTGCTGGACGAGACCGATTCCGGCCTCGACATCGACGCGCTGAAGATCGTCTCCGAGGGCGTGAACGCCCTCCGCACCAAAAACCGCGGCTTCGTCGTCATCACCCACTATCAGCGCCTGCTCGACCACATCACGCCGGACGTCGTCCATGTGATGGCGCGCGGCCGCATCGTCCGCACCGGCGGCCCGGAGCTCGCCCACGAGCTTGAGGCCGAAGGCTACGCGGCTTACGCGGCGGACGCCGCGTAAGGATGGGTGAGGCGATGAACGCGGAAGTCCGCCCCATACGCACGGCCGCCGAGAGCGCGCTCGCCGACGCCTATGCGTCCGTGCGCCTCGATCTGCCCGGCGGCGAGGCCGCGCGCCGCATCCGCGACCGCGCTTTCGGCGAGGTGGCGGCGAAGGGCCTGCCGAGCCGGCGCGTCGAGGACTGGAAGTACACCGACCTGCGCGCGCTGATGCGCGAGCTGCGGCCGTTCCCGCCGGCCCCGTCCGCCGCCGATATCGAAGCAGCGCGCGCGCTGCTGCCGCTGCAGGACGTCGAGGCGCGCCGCGTCGTCTTCGTCAACGGCCGGCTGGCGCCGGACCTCTCGGAGATGGGCGGCGTGCAGGAAGGCGCCTCGATCGCGCCGCTCGCCGTCGCGCTCGCGGGCGACCCCGCCTCGACGCTGGAGCTGAAGGGCCTGCCCCAGGGCAACGTCGCGGTCGAGCTCAACACCGCCTTCGCGGCCGACGGGCTGGTCGTCGCGATCGACGACGACGTCCACGGCCGCCGGCCGCTGCATGTCGTCAACGTCCAGACGGGGCCGGCGCACGCGACCTACGGGCGGGTGCTGATCTCCGTCGGCAGGAACGCCTCCGTCGCGCTGATCGAGAGCCATGTTGGCGACGGCGCGGCGCATCAGACCAACACCCTCGTCGGCCTCGACATCGCCGAGGGCGCGAACGTCCGCTACGTGAAGCTGCAGGACGAGGGGCTCGGCACTCTGCATCTCGGCACGCTCGCCGCCCGCATCGGCGAGAAGGGCGAGCTCGAAACCATCATGCTCGCCGCAGGCTCCGCCGCCGCGCGCCAGCAGATCTTCATCGACTTCTCCGGCGACCACGCGCACGCCAATCTCACCGGCGCGGGTTTCGCCGGCGGACGCCGCCTTCTCGACACGACCCTCGTCGTCAATCACGCCACCCAGCACTGCGGTAGTCGCGAGCTGTTCAAGACGGCGCTCGACGGCGAGGCGCGCTCGGTGTTCCAGGGCAAGATCGTGGTTCAGCCGGGCGCCCAGAAGACCGACGGCAAGATGATGGCGAACGCGCTGCTGCTGTCCGAGACGGCGGAGGCGGACGCCAAGCCCGAGCTCGAGATCTTCGCGGACGACGTCGTCTGCGGCCACGGCGCGACCGTCGGCGCTATCGACGAGGAGCTGCTGTTCTACCTGCTCGCGCGCGGCATCCCGCGGCAGGAAGCCGAGGCGCTGCTGGTGCAGGCCTTCATCGGCGAGGTCCTGGAGCCGGTCCAGATCGACACGCTCCGCGACGCGCTGGCGGCCCGGGCGGAGAAGTGGCTCGGCGAACGGATCTGACGCTACGCGCCGGGGAGGCCCGGCGCGATCAGTGGCGCTGCTTTGACGGCCAGTCGGCGCCCGGCGGATCATCGATTCCGAACTTGAAAGCCCGGATCAGCTCGGAGAGATATTCCGCCCGGCCGGCGCCCGTCAGCGTCATACCGCCATCGGCGGGACAGACCAGCTGACGGGCCGTCAACGTCTCGGCGACGTCTTCGGCAAGGCGCGCCAGCGGATTGCTGTGGAGCGCCCTCAAGGCGATGAACTCATCGCGTGTGAGCGGCCTTCCCGTCGCCGAGCCTCTTGCGGAAGCGTTCTCTTCCGACGGCCGCCATTCGGCTGTTGCGACCGCCGCGCGAAGCGCCGACAACGCGCGGAGCGGCTCCCCCAATTTCAGCCGATGACCCATGCGGGGCTCGCTCCGCGAAGACGCGGGCGACCTCCCGCTCTGCGCGTGAAACGTGCGCGGCCTGCATCGGTTCGCGGGAGGCGGCGATACTTTCGGGGGAGGCGCTGAGCCCCGGCGGCGTGCGCGCGCTGTTGCGTCTAGGGCTCGCAACCCGCGCCCCGCCACCAGAAACCCGCGTCACAGCCGAAGCCCGCCGCGCTCAGCCGAAGAAGTCGTAGTGGTCCGGATGCGCCTGGATGTCCTTCATCAATTGCTTGATGCTGACGCCCGTGATGGTCAGGCTGTCGAATCCGTTCTCATCGTTCCCGAAGTAGAACGTCACCTCCGGCTCGCCGTTCGAGGAGCTTTCGCGAAGATAGGCACCGTCGTTGTCGTGATCCGTGATGTCGCCGCCGACGTCGCGGTCTTTCAGATCCTCGATCCCGAACCCAGCTTTGCGCAAATCGAGCCCGTCGCCCTGCTTGATCGAGAAGTCGGCGATCTGGTCCTGATCGTCCCCGCTGCGGAAGACGAAGGTGTCCGCCCCGGAACCGCCGCGCAGGAAGTCATTATCGGCGCCCCCGATGATGGTGTCGTCGCCGCCCTTGCCGTTGATCGAGTCCTCGCCGCCCTTGCCGAGAATTTTGTTGTCGGCTTTGTCGCCGTTGAGCGGCGTGTCGTCTTCGCCGGTGCCCTTGATGACGCTATCCGCCGCCGCGGTCGCGTAAGCGCCGAGCAACTCTTCCTGTTCGTCGTCGAGCCAGTCGAATGCGCCAGTCATGGTGACGGTCTCCCTCGGATGTCATTGCGGCGGGCGGCGGTCGACGCTTCCCCCGGCGCGCGAAGGTATTCCGGCGGGAGCCCGGCGCCATCGGGAGAACTACTGAGTTCCGGGACCGGCTACCGGCTCGCTTGCACTCTTGTGAAGGACGCCAAAGCGATCGCCGGCCGCCACCGGACCGAGCTAGAGCGTCCTGTAGGGCCACGTGGCGGAAGGGGTGTCCCGCGTTCCGCCGTTTTTGTCGTCCATAACGTGAACAAACGCCTTGCAGTTGCTAGAGAAATCGCTATGGACGAAATAGCGGTTATGGCAACGGGTGGCGATGGTGTGGCGGAAACTGGCGGATTCCAACCTCCGAAAGTTGGACAAGCCGGGCGTCTATAGCGACGGCGGTGGCCTTTACCTCCGCGTCCGCTCGGGCGGCTCGCGGCAATGGATCTTCATCTACCGGCGCGGCGCTATCCGACGCGAGATCGGCCTGGGCGGCTACGGGCAGGGGACCGCGCCCGTCTCGTTAAAGCTGGCGCGAGAGAAGGCCGACGCGATCCGCGACAAGCTCGCGCGCGGGCTCGACCCGTCCGCCGAGACCAAGAAGCCGCGCGTCGTTACCTTCAAGAACTGCATGGACGAACTGCTGGCCTCGAAAAAAGGCGAGTGGAAAAACGACAAACATCGCCAGCAGTACGAGATGACGCTGCGCGAATACGCCAAGCCGCTGCACGATCTGCCCGTCGCCGAGATCGCTTTGGGCGATGTGAAAGCGTGCCTGTTGCCGCATTGGGAACGCGCTCCCGAGACGGCGAGCCGGACACGGCAGCGGATCGAGGCCGTGATCGACTACGGCATCGCTCACGGCTGGCGCCGCGACGCGAACCCGGCTCGCTGGAAAGGCTTGCTAGACAAGGTGCTGCCGAAGCGCCGGAAGCTGACGCGCGGGCACCATGCCGCGCTCGCCCACGCGCAGGTCCCTTCCATGATGGCGGCGCTGCGTCAGTCGTCGGGCGTCGCCGCACGCGCCGTCGAGTTCCTGACGCTGACCGCCGCGCGCTCCGGCGAAGTTCGCGGCGCGACCTTCGACGAGATCGACACGGAGGCGAAGGTCTGGAAGGTCCCGGCCGAGCGGATGAAGGCGGGACGCGAGCATGTCGTGCCGCTTTGCGACCGCGCGCTGCAGATTGTCGAGGCCATGCGCCAGCGCGCCGTCGACGGCTATCTGTTCCCCGGCGGCGTCGAGCGGCGACCGATCAGCGAGACAGCCATGACCAAGGCGCTGCGGCTTGCCTCGCCAGACGAAGCGGCGACGCTTCACGGTATGCGCTCCACCTTCCGAGACTGGGCCGGCGACGAGACCGAGCACGAGCGCGAGATCGCCGAGATGGCGCTCGCTCACGCTGTCGGCGACGAGGTCGAGTTGGCTTACCGGCGCGGCACCGCGCTGGAGAAGCGGCGTAGGCTGATGGAGGACTGGTCGGCGTTCTGCGACGGGAGAGCGGCGTGACGAACGACGCGAAGCCAGATTGGAGCGGCGTCCTGCTCGACAATCTCGACGCGCCTCCGATTTCGCTTGAAGACCGCGTTCGACGTGTCGCAGCAGTCTTACGGACAGGAAAGCCATCGCCTGAGTTCTGCAGAGCGCTTGCAGCCATGCTTGAGTCGGGGATCGATCCGGCGGCGAGAAATGCTTGGCCGTGGACACTGAGGCTGGAACGCAAAAAGACGGGGCGCCCCAAAGCCGACATGCGTCTGGCGATCGAGATGCAGGAGCTGGTCGACCGCGACGGGCTGTCGATCGATGGGGCCGTTTTCGCCATGCAGCAGCGCCACGGCAAAAAGGGATTTTCACGCGCAAACTGCCTTGCATCGCTCGCGAGAGGCAGGGAGATCGTAGAGCTCTACGAGTTCCACGAGCGCGCTGTCGCCGATTTGCGATCCAAAGGTATCGTTGCAAGTCCAGAAAAGTAGTTCTTTTTCTGGACCTCAATATTGTGGCAGTCAACAGTAGCATGTGAACTATAGGCGACCATTCCAACCCCAAACGGAATGGTCGTTATGAAGGCACCTCCCGAACTTATCAGCGTCAATGAGGCGGCGCGGCTCGTTAGTTGCAGCCGGTCGATGCTCTTTCGTCTGCGGACCGAGGGCGGGTTCCCGAAGCCGGTTCCGATCGGCGCCCGCCGCCTCGCGTTCGTGCGCAGCGAAGTCACCAACTGGATCGCTAACCGCATCGCCGAGCGCGACCGCCCGAACGGGGGCGCGTGATGGACGCGCTCGAAAAGCTGCGCGGCATGCGCGAGGGCCTCGCCGGCGTCACCGAATTGCTGCTCGCCCTGCTTGACGACCTCGACGGCGACGAGGCGCTGGAGGACGGCGACGAAGATCAGGCGGTCGACGACGGCCCGATTGACGAGGACGAACTCGACCTCGCGGTCGACGACATCGGCGAGCCGACATATGGCTCGATCGAAAGCTATCCGACCGGCGCGAACCTGACGTCGACCTACCACTTCGCCGGCGCGATCACCCGGCCGGGCCAGGGCGATCAAACTTGCTGGGGCGGCGGCCCGACCCCGGCCTCGCTCGACGAGCTGGAGCCCGTTTGCGAGGACGAAGGCGGGGCCTGTGAGGACGAGGGCGGCGAGCACGACGGGCGTGAGCCGGAGGACGGCATATGAGCCGGCGCCGCACCAAAACGTTGCTCGGCCTGCTCTGCGACCGCCTAGCTGAGCAATGCTGGGACACCGGGAGGGAGGACCTTGTCTATGCGGTCGCTCTCATCCGCGAGCTCGGGCAGGACAGCCCGAAACTGAGCGGCGCTCGTCTCAGGATTCTCGAAATCTTGGAAGCCGACGACCATCTCGTTGAGGTTTCGGTCGGTCTCGAACGCTACTGCGCGCAGCGGAGGATGCTTGCCGAGATGCCGGCCCTCGGGGGCGTGCAATGACCGCGCCCGTGAAGCCGCCTCCCTTCCAGTTCAACAACATTCGCGACTGGCTCGAGGCGAAGGCCGGCGGCTACTTCGTGGTCGAGCCTTGGGGCACGGGCTGGGCCATCATCATCCACCGCACCTGCCGGCCGATGGAGACGCGGCTCGTCGAGACGCCCGCGGAAGCGAACCGCGTCCGCCAGGCGCTGACCGACGAGGGTTTGTGCGGGTACGTGGCGGAGGGCGCGTGATGTCGCTCTCGCCGCAGCTCAAATGGAACCGCGCGCACCCGGAGGCGATCCGGGCGCACGGCGCCGTCCGCCACGCCATCCGCGCGGGCAACCTCGATCCGCAGCCCTGTCGCATCTGCGGCGGGGCAGCCGAGGCGCACCATGACGATTACGGCTCGCCGCTCGTCGTCACCTGGCTGTGCAGGTTTCATCATCGCCGCCTGCACGCTCGGGGGCCGGGCGATCTGATCGCCGGCGTCGGCATCGACGGGGGCGGCTCGTGAGCCGCGCCGCGACGTTCACGATGGTGCGCCGGTCGCTGTGGAGGTCGGAGCGTTTCGCCCGGCTGCACGGCGATCGGGAGCGGCTGCTGTACCTTTATCTGCTGACCTGCGCGCACATCACGAGTTGCGGCGTCTACCGGCTCCCGGACGGCTACGCCTGCGCCGATCTGGGCTGGAAGCTCGACGACTATGTGGCGGCGCGAGACCGCGTGAAGGCGGTCGGCCTCATCCAGCACGACCCCGAGACAGAAGAAATCGCAATCGACCGCTATCTGCACGCATGCCCGCCGGCGAACCCGAAACATGCGCAGGGCGTCCGCAACATGATCTACGGCATCGAGAGCGACAAACTGCGCGAGGCGGCCGAGGAGGCATTCGCCGAAGTCTGGACGGCTGCGCCCGCCGAGGGGGGCTCGCGGCTAACGCAAACGGGCTACTTCAACGGCCGCGACCGATAGGGTTTGGATACCGTATCGAAACCCTATCGAGACGGTTGGCAAACAAGGAAACGGAAACGGAGACGTAAACAGGAAACGCAGACGGAGACTGAAACGAAAACCAAAACTGAAACTGAAACTTGAGACGGGTCGATTTTCACCAATCAACGGCGCGGGTTGGAAACCGACTAAGGGGCTATCGAGATGATCACGGACCCTGATCTGCTGCGTTTCCTGACAGCCGGTGACGACGACTGGGGGGACTGGAGACGCGACCCTAATCATCCGAACGATCTGGCATTTGAGAACGACAGGTTCTCGATCATTTGCATGGAGGAGAAGACCTCCTCAGGTGTGTTCTTGCAGGTCGTGATCTATCCGAAGCACATTGATCTTCGCGAGGGCGAACCACGTTGGCGCGACAAGCAGCGCATCAAGAATGAGCTGTTCGGGGAAGACACCGTCGCGATTGAGGTAATGCCCCGCCACTCCGATGTCGTCGCGGTCGGCAACGCCTATCATCTCTGGATCGTCCCGCCCCAGTTTAAGCTCCCGTGTTTAGTGCGCGGCTTCGCTGAGGCTGGGGGAGCTTAGCTTCCCGACAGAATGCACGGACAACGTTGGACGGCGCCTAAGATATGTGATGTTATATCATCACAATCGGACATCGTTCATGGCCCTCGCGCGCATCTCGGCTGCAGCAATGGACCCCTTCACGCTCGACGCGCTGAAGGCGCACGCCCGCGTCGACTTCGACGACGACGACCTGAGCCTGACGAACATGGGCCGCGCGGCGGCGGCCGAGATCGAGGCGCACGCCGAGGTCGCGTTGCTCCGGCAGCAAATCATCTGGACCATCGAGGCGAACGTAGAGACAGCGACGAGCGTCATCCTGCCCGTCGCACCGCTCGCGCCCGGAACCGCCGTCACCATCAACGGTGAGGCGGTCGCGCCCGATGCAATCACGCCCGGCAAGCATCCTGTCCTGCGACTGCCCGAGGGCATGGGCGGGCTGGTGACGATCACCTATGAGGCCGGCTACGGCGACGAGCCGGAGGACGTGCCGGCCGACCTCGCGCTCGCCATCGCCGATCAGGTCGCCCGCTACTACGATCTGCGCGGCTCGGAGGACGGCAAGCAGGGGCTGAGCGTCGCCGCCGCCCGGATCGCCGCGCGCTATCGTCGGGTCGCCGCATGACGGGCGCGACGACCAAGCCGAAGCGGACGAGGACCACGCGGAAGGCTGGTCCCAATGCCCGGAAATCTTCGCAAAGGGCGGACCGGCGGGGGGACTGTTCCCCGCACATTTCGTCCATCGCGATCGAGTTTCTGGAAACCCTGACCATCCCCGAGGGGCCACTCGCCGGGCAGCCGCTACGGCTCGCCGACTACCAGAAGAATTTCGTTCGTGGCGCTCTGGCCGACGAGATCATGGTCGGCATCCTGTCGATCGGTCGCGGCAATGCGAAAACCGCTTTGGCGTCGGGGCTCGCGCTTGGTAGCGCGATGGGAAAATGGGACCGGCAGCCGAACCGCGAAATCGTTCTCGCCGCCCGCAATCGCGATCAGGCGGCGACCGCTTTCAAGTTCGTTGTCGGCTTCATCTCCCGGCTGCCCGAGGCCGATCAGGAGTTGTTCAAAATCCGCTATGGGCAGCGGCTGGAGGCCGAGTTCAGCGGGAATGACGGCGGTCTGATCCGCGTGGTTCCGGCGGACGGCAAATCCATTCTCGGCGGCGCGCCGACGCTCGCCATCCTCGACGAGCGCGCTGCATGGGAGCGCGAGAAGGGCGACGCGCTCGAAAACGCTATTTTGAGCGGTCTCGGCAAGCGGGGCGGGCGGGCGCTGATTATCTCGACCAGCGCGCCCGACGACGCCAACACGTTTTCCCGCTGGATCGACGAGCCGCCGCCCGGTGCCTACGTGCAGGAGCATCGCCCGCCGCCCGGCCTTCCGGCCGACGACCTCGAAAGCCTGCTGATCGCCAATCCCGGCGCCCGCGAAGGGATCGGCGCATCGCCTGAATGGCTCGTCGGGCAGGCCCGGCGCGCCATCGCGCGCGGCGGATCGGCGCTATCCAGCTTCCGCAACCTGAATCGGAACGAGCGCGTCTCTACCGAGGATCGCTCCATGCTCGTCACAGTCGACGAGTGGATGGCGGCCGAGGTCGCCACGGACGCCCTGCCGCCGCGCGCCGGGCCGTGCGTCCTGGGCGTCGATCTGGGCGGCTCGCGTTCTATGTCGGCGGCGTCGTTCTACTGGCCCGAGTCCGGCCGGCTGGAGGCGCTGGGCACGTTCCCGGCGGTCCCCTCGCTCGCCGATCGAGGCGCGTCGGACGGCGTGTCGGGCCGATATCTTGAGATGCAGGAACGCGGCGAGCTGTCCGTCATGGGCGACAACACCGTGCCGCCCGGCCCGTGGCTGGCGCAGATCGTCCGCCACCTCGACGGCGCTCCGGTCACGGCAATCGTCGGCGACCGCTTTCGCTACTCGGAGTTCGTGGAGGCGATCGACAAGGCCGGGCTCTCCCGCGTGCCGTTCATTCAGCGCGGCTTCGGCTGGAAAGACGGTTCCGAGGACGTGGAGCGCTTTCGCCGGGCGCTGTTCGATGGCGAGATCAGGGTGGCGCCGTCCCTGTTGCTTCGATCGGCGTTCGCGGACGCGATCGTGCTCGTCGACCCGGCGCAGAACTGCAAGCTCGCCAAGGGTCGATCGCTCGGCAGGATCGACGCCGCCGCCGCGACGGTGCTGGCGGTCGCCGAGGGCATGCGCCGCAAAGCCGCGCCTCTTCGCAAGGCGAGGGCGTCATGGGTCTGAAGGACGCCTATCGCCGCTATTCCCGGCCGGTTCTGAAGACCGCCCGCTGGCAGGTGCTGCGTCATCAGATTCTGGAGCGCGACGGCTGGGCCTGCCGGTCTTGCGGAGCGCGCGGCCGGCTGGAAGTCGATCACGTCCGGCCGGTGCGAAACGTGCCGGAAAAGGCGTTCGACGCGGCGAACCTGCAGACGCTCTGCAGCCAGTGCCACACCCGAAAAACCCGCATCGAATGCGGGCATCCCGAACCATCGCCCGAACGCCGGGCGTGGTCCCGAGCCGTCGCCGATCTGGCGCCGGACCCAGCAACCCCGGCAGGAAGGAAATCACCATGCTGGAATCTGTGAAGATCGCCCGGCGGCAGTCCGAAATCCGCCAGAACCTCGCCGCGGTCGTCGGCAAGGACAAGCCGACCGACGAAGAGACGCGCCAGATGGAAGGTCTGGATGCGGAGTACCGCACGAACGAGACGCGCTATCGCGCCGCGCTCGTCGCGGAGGACGACGAACGCCGCGAGGCCGGCGCCGACCTCGAAACCCGTTCCGACCGCGACTATGCGGAACTGATTGGTAAGTTCGAGCTGCGGCAGGTCGCGCTCGCACTCGACGAGGGCAGGGCGCTCGACGGGGCGACCAAGGAGATCGTCGAGGAGATGCGCGCCAAGGGCGGCTATCGCGGCGTTCCGGTCCCGCTGGCGGCGCTGGAGACCCGCGCCGGCGAGACCGTCGCCGAGGATGCGCCCTCGCCGAAGGCCATCCGCCCTATCATCGACCGCATCTTCCCTAACTCGATCGCCGCCAAGCTCGGGATCGAGCGCGTCAACATTGTCTCCGGCTCGCTCGCCTTCCCGGTCGCGACGGCGGGTGCGACCTTCGGCTGGCAGACGACCGAGTTGGCGAACGTCGGCGCGGCGTCGCCCTACGAGACGGCCGAGCGCTCGCTGACGCCGGACTATACCGGCGGCGCGCAGATGGTCATTTCGCGGAAGGCGCTGAAGCAGGCCGGCGACGGGCTGGAGGCTGCGATCCGGCGCGACCTCAACGCCGTCATCGGGGCCGAGCTGGATCGCGTGACGATCAACGGCTCGGGCTCCGCCGGCCAGCCGCTCGGCATCATTCCGGGCGCGGCGACCTACGGCATCGCCTCGACGCCGGTAGGAGCCGCCGCGACATGGGCGGCTTTCCGAGCCGAAATAGTCGCCTTCATGGAAGCGAACGCGATCAGCAGCCCGAGCCAAGTCAATCTGGCCTTCGATCCGGCAATTTGGTCCGACCTCGACGAGGCGCTGATCGACGGGACGGCGGTCTCCGAATGGGACCGGCTGACGAAGCAGGTCGGCACGCCCTCGATCAGCAACGTCATCCCCGACGAAACGGCGATCATGACGGCGACCGTTCAGGGCGTCGCGCCGGGCTATCTCGGCATCTATGGCGGCGTCGACCTAATCCGCGACCCCTATACCAAGGCGCAGTCGGGCGCCCTGGTCCTGACCGGGCTCGTGACGGCGGACTTCACCGTCCCGAGGGGGCTGCAGACGCGCATCCTGACCGGCGTCGGGGCCTGACGATGCTTTGGGGAACGCCGGCCGGCGCGCTGGAGCTGCGCTCGGAGGGCGGGGCGACCCGTCTCCGGGCGACGTTCCCCTATGGCGTCGAGACCGAGCTGGCGGCCGGGCGGCGCGAGATCATCGCCTCTCGCGCCTTCGCAAGCCGGATCGAGACCGGCGACGAGATCCATCTGCTGTCCGGCCATGACTTCGGAAAGCCGTTGGCGTCCCGCTCGGCGGGAACGCTGCGGCTGACTGACGGCGACGAGGCGCTGACCGTCGAGGCGACCATAGGCGAGGGCACAAGCTGGGCTCGGGACTTCCTGGCCGCGCATGCCGAAGGACTGATCCGGGGGCTTTCGCCCGGCTTCCGCGTCGCGGACGGCGGCGAGCGCGTCGAGCGGCGCGGCGACGGCGTGGTGCGCACCGTAACAGTGGCGGCGCTGTTCGAGCTGTCGGCGGTCACCCGCCCGGCTTACCCGGCGGCGCAGATCGAGGCGCGGGCGTGGGCGCCGGCGACCGCACCCCGCAGCGCGACGCGCCATCCGCTCAATCGCTGGAGGCTCTGATGGGCATGCTCGACATCTTCCGGCGCAAGCCTGTCGAGACCCGTGCGGCTCCGGTCGGCTATACCGCCGCGCTCATGGCCGCGCGCGAGGGCTGGATCAGCGGCGCGACGGGGCTCGCCGAGCTGACCGCCGCCGTTCAAACGTCCATCACGTTGTGGGAGGCAGGAATGTCCCTTGCGGACGTGTCCGGCGCTGACATGCTCGACCGCCGGACAATGGCGTTGACGGCGCGCTCGCTCGCGCTGCGGGGCGAGGCGGTCTTTCTGATTCGCGACCGGCTCGTGCCGGCGACCGACTGGGACATGGCGACCCGCTACGGCGAGCCGCGCGCCTACCGCCTGGGCCTTCCCGAGATCGGCGGCGGGCGAACCGAGACCGCGCTCGCGGCCGAGGTTCTGCATTTCAAGATCGGCTCCGATCCAGCCGCGCCGTGGACCGGGCAGGCGCCGTTGCGTCGCGCGCGGCTGTCGGCGGAATTGCTTGAGGAGATCGAGACCGCCTTGCGCGACGTGTTCCGCGACGCGCCGCTCGGCTCCCAAATCGTGCCTGTTCCCGAGGGCTCGACGGACGACATGGCGGCGCTGCGGGGCAGTTTCCGGGGCAGGCGCGGCGCGGCTCTCGTTATCGAGGGCGTGGCGCAGGCGGTCGGAGCGGGCATGCACCCGCAGCTCGGCAAGTCGCCGGATCAGCTCTCGCCCAATCTGGAGCGGACGCTGGCCGATAAGCTGCTGACGGACGCCAAGAGCGAAATCTATGGTGTTTTCGGCATCTTGCCCGGCCTGCTTAATCCCGCGACTACGGGGCCGCTGGTGCGCGAAGCGCAGCGGCATCTCGCGCAGTGGGTGCTGCAGCCGATCGCGCAACTGATGGCCGAGGAAGCGACGGCGAAGCTCGGGACGAGCGTTCTGATCGACGTGGTGCGGCCGGCGCAGGCGTTCGATCACGGCGGAAAGGCGAGGGCGCTCGGCGCCATGCTGCAGGCGATGGCGACCGCCAAGGAAGCAGGGCTCGCGCCCGAAACCGTCAAGGACGCGCTGGGGTTCATCGATTGGGCGGAGTGATCAATGCTCTCGCGGCTCTCATGGACGCCGGCGCCCGTCATCGTCCGAAGGCCGGTCAAGCGGCGGCTTAACCGCGACCGGCGCCAGCATCTCGTCGTCATCGTGGTCGCCATCATGAGGGCCGGCGACCCCACGCCGTTCGCTTTCGAGGCGACGTGTCGACACGCGATCCGGTCTCGCTTGTGTCTTAGCGGATGGCGCTGGTCAGAGGCGGACGCCGTCGCGCTCGACATTGTTTTGGCCGCGCTACGCCAGATCGGCGCGCAGCGGCCGACGTGGAAGCAGGGTCAGCCGGAATGGACGCAGGACGGCCATTCCCCGATCGAGCGCACCCGCTGCGTTCGCTGCGGCTCGCCACTTCCGGAAGATCACACAAAGTTCTGCGGCCGGCTGTGCGGCGACGCACACAACATGCACCTGGCTGCTTTGCGCCAGGCCGAGGACGGCGTCGCCTATGATCGCGTCGCCAATCGCAATATGTGGAGCCAAAGCCCTGAAGCTCGACGAGCTGTTCGACGACGCCGCGAATTGTCAGAACTGCGGCGCGGCGCTTCCGACTGATCGACTCTACGGGCAGCGCAAGTTTTGCTCGCGCGCGTGTCTGCTGGAAGACTACGCCCGCCTGACGACGCTGGCGAGGCTGGAGGCCAACGCTGGGCGTCCTTGTCGGTATTGTGGAGGGGAAATCCCAGCGCAAAAGATCGCCTCGTCGGTCTACTGCAGCAAGCGCTGCGGGCGCTCGGCGCGCTACTACGCGCAAGGGCGCGAGCTCGTCGATCGCCGGCGGGTTTCCGGCGTCTGCGCCATCTGCCGCGAGCCTTTCCTAGGGTGGCATCGAGGCCAGAGTTATTGCGGGTCGGGCTGCAGGGAGGCGGCGAGGCGCATCCGGCGCCGAAAATCCTAGGTTATGGCAAGTCGTAGGTTTTGGCCAAAAACGACCTATAAGTCATTGTTTTTATTCGAGGTTTGGCGGAAGGGGTGGGATTCGAACCCACGGTGGAGTCGCCCCCACGGCGGTTTTCAAGACCGCTGCCTTAAACCACTCGGCCACCCTTCCGGCGCGGCGATGTTTGCGCCATGGCGTGGTCCGCCGCAACTCGGTTCGGCGTTTCGCGGCGTTCCGGAGATCTCTTAACCGGCGCATTCGCCATTCACGAACCGTAAAACATTGTTGCAAGGACGCTCCCGCGCCGTATTGTGGGCGCCAGTTCCGCACGCATGCGGCCGACTCGGGCCGCCTACGGGAGAGCCGCATGATCCGCGTCGAAGGCGTCGCCTGATGTCGCGTTTCGTATTCGGCCAGACTCCCGTGCAGCTTTTCGCGGCGAGCCTGAGATCCGTCGGCGTGGTCGCGCTTTGCGCCGGCCTTGCGGCCTGTTCCGCGCATGAGCGCGCCGCTTCCGGCGGCCAGGCGTCGGGCGGCGAATCGGCCGAGGCGTCCGCGGCGCCGGCGCAAGCGGTCGGCGTGATGACCGTGCTCGCGTCCTCCAGCGTTCCGCTGCCGCCGATCGCCCCTCCGCTGGACGCAAAGCCGATCGTGATCGCATCGGCGCAGACCAATGTCCCGGCGCAGCCCAGGCCCGCTGCGCCGCCCGCGAGAATCGGCAAGTCCGGCGGCGGGCTCGCCTCCTGGTACGGCGACCGCTTTCATGGCCGACGCACGGCGAGCGGCGAGCGGTTCGACATGGGCGGCTTCACGGCGGCGCACCGAAGCTTCCCTCTGCCGTCCTACGTGCGGGTGACCAATGTCAGCAACGGACGGTCGATCGTCGTGCGGGTCAACGATCGCGGACCGTTCCATGGCGGGCGCGTCATCGACGTCTCCCGGCGGACCGCCGACGTGCTCGGATTCCGGGGGCACGGCGTCGGAACCGTAAAGCTCGACTATATCGGCGCGGCGCCCGAGAGCAGCGACGACCGGCGGCTTCTCGCCTCCTATCAGGAGTTCGGGCGCCCCGCGGCGGCGCCCGGCATGCAGGTCGCGACGCTCGCGCCTGTGACCGACGCCGACCTGGCGGCGGAAGCCGGTTCCGGCGGCGCCTACGCCGTGGCGAGCCGCGCGGTGTCGCGGACCGCGGACTACGTGGTGGCGTCGGCGGAGAGCGCCGTCTCGACGGCCCGGTCGGCGGCCTCCGCCACCGCCCAGACCGCGAAGGCGGCGGTTCGCAGGATCCTTCCCGCCGCCGGAGCCGCTCCCGCCGAGGCGCCGGCGGCGCCGGTCGCTTATGCGGCCCAGCAGCCGGCGCTCGCTTCCGCGCCGCCGGTGATCGCGACCGGCCAGGCATCCGAGCCGAAACGCGTCGTGCAGCCGGGCGAGCCGGTGCTTGCGAGCGCGACGCCGGCGCTCAGCTCGTCGGTCTCGTCAACGCCTGACGTCTCGTCGCGGATCGCGTCGAGCTTCGACATGTTCGGAGCGCCGAGATCCACTTTCACGACAGGCGGGTCTGTGACGGCGGAAGCGGCGCGGTAACCTTCCGGCCGAAAGCCGCGCCGCTCCATTGTCGGCGTCACAGTTCCGCCTTACCTTTCGCGGGTAGGGTCGAAGGGCGTCGCCATGTTTCTGAGTAGCATTCTGCGCGGCGCGCGCGGGCTTTGCGCAGCCTTGGCGCTCGCCCTCGTCGCCGTGTTCGCGCCGTCCCTCGGCGCCTTCGCCGCCAAGGACGCCAAGCCGCCTGCGGCCCCGACCAACGCGCCCTTCGCCTATCTCTACGACGTCACCTCCGACGCCACGCTCTATGCGGCGAAGGCCGACATGCCGACGCCGCCGGCCAGCATGGCGACGCTGATGACTCTGGAGCTGGTCTTCAAGGCGCTGAAGGAAGGTCGGCTCTCCCGCGACCAGACTTTTCGAGTGACCGAAGACGCCTGGCGTCGCGGCGGCGCGCCGTCGCGCAACTCGACGATGTTCGCCAAGCTGAACTCCGAGGTCGCCGTCTCCGACCTGCTGCGCGGCGTGATCGTCCAGTCGGGGACAGACGCGGCGATCACGCTCGCGACAGGGCTCGCCGGGTCCGAGCAGTCCTTCGTCGGGCTGATGAATCAGCGCGCCAAGGAGCTCGGCCTCAGCTATTCGACCTTTCGCAACGCGACCGGCCAGCCCGATCCGGAGCAGAAGATGTCGGCGCGCGACGTCGCCAAGCTCGCCGCCTACATCATCGACACCTATCCCGAGTACTACCGCATCTTCGCCGAGCCCGAGTTCACATGGAGCAAGATCACCCAGCGCAACCGCAATCCGCTTCTGGCGGACTACCAGGGCGCGGACGGGTTGAAGACGGGCTACACCGAGGACTCCGGCTTCGGCCTCGTCGGTTCGGTGTCGCGCGACGGCCGCCGGCTGATCATCGTCATCAATGGCCTCGAGACGGCGAAGCAGCGCGCCGAGGAAGCCCGGAAGCTGCTCGACTGGGGCTTCAACGCCTTCGAGCAGCGGCGCCTGTTCGAGGGAGACGACGCGGTGGCGGAAGCGCGCGTGTTCGGCGGCGCTTCGATGAACGTGCCGTTGGTCGCGCAGAAGCCCGTCGATCTGCTCGCGCCGAAGGGCGACGACGCCCGCGTCGTGGCCCGCGTCACCTATGACGGTCCGATCGCCGCGCCGGTGACCAAGGGCCAGCGAATCGGCACGCTGAAGGTCTGGCGCGGCGCGATGCTCACGATCGAGGCCCCGGTCTATGCGGCGGCCGACGTTCCGGTCGGCGACCTTACGCGCCGCGCGATCGACGGGGCGCTCGAACTGGTCAGCGGCTTCGTGGGTCAGGTCGCCGAAAAGATCTGATGGCGGGGCGCTTCGTCACCTTCGAGGGCGGGGAGGGCGTCGGGAAATCGACGCAGATCCGACGCCTCGCCGAACGCCTGCGAGATCTCGCCCACGACGTCGTGCTCACGCGCGAGCCGGGCGGCTCGCCGCGCGCCGAGCGGCTGCGAGAGACGCTGCTGTCGGGGGGCGCCAAGCGGTTTGGGACGTTCGCCGAGACGACCCTGATCGCCTCCGCCCGCGCTGACCATGTGGACCGGGTGATCCGACCGGCGCTGCAGCGCGGCGCGATCGTGCTCTGCGACCGCTACGTCGACTCGACGCGCGCCTATCAGGGTTCGCTCGGCGGGCTCGACAAGGCGAGCATCCGTTCGCTGGAGCGCGTCGCGACGGCCGGCGCGTGGCCGGACCTCACTGTGATCCTCGACGCCCCGGTCGAACGCAGCCTCGAGCGTGTGGCGAACCGCGCGCAGGGCGCGGCCGGTGATCGGTTCGAGTCGGAGGGGCGCGACTTCCACGGCCGGCTGAGGGCGGCCTTCGTCGAGATCGCCCGCGAGGAGCCGGAGCGCTGCGTGCTTGTAGACGCGGAAGGTCCGGAGCCCGTCGTGGCCGGTCGCGTCTGGGACGTCGTCTCCCGGCGCCTCGGCCTGACCGAAACCAAGAGCCGGGCGGTATGATCGAGCCCGACGGCCTGCCGGAAGCCGACCGCCGCGACGGCTGCCCGCATCCGCGCGAGACGGCGCGGCTCGTCGGCCATGCCGAGCCCGAGCGCGCTCTGCTGTCCGCCTTCCGGTCCGGTCGGATGCATCACGCCTGGCTGCTGACCGGCCCTGAGGGGATCGGCAAGGCGACGCTCGCCTACCGGATGGCGCGCTTCGCCTTCGCCCATCCCAACCCGGCTGCCGCCGGCGCTGCGGCCGGTCTGGCAGTCGGAGAGGACGATCCCGCCTTCCGGCGCGTCGCCCGGCTCGCGCACCCGGACCTTCTGGTCCTGCGGCGCGGCTGGAACGCCGACCGCAAGACGCATTATGGCGAAATCCGCGTCGACGACGTCCGCCGCGCCACGTCCTTCTTCGGGTCGACGACCGGGGAGGGCGGCTGGCGCGTCGCGATCGTTGACGCCGCCGACGACCTCAACGGCGCGGCCGCGAACGCACTGCTGAAGTCGCTCGAGGAGCCGCCGGCGCGCACCATCTTCTTCCTGGTCGCCGCGACGCCGCGCGCGCTTCCGGCGCCGGTGCGCTCGCGCTGCCGGACGCTCCCCCTCCGGTCGCTGGCCGCCGCGGAGGTGGCCGAGATCCTGTCCGGGCTGCCGGAGATCGTCGAGGCGCACGACGCCGAGGAGATCGCCGGGGCCGCGGAGCTTTCCGACGGCACCGTCGCGCGCGCGCTTTCGCTGCTTCGTAGCGACGGGGCGTCGCTGCGCAGGACGGTCGCCACGCTGCTCGACCGCCTGCCGGCGGTCGACGTCAAGGCGAGCCACGCGCTTGCGGAGGACCTGGCGCGCAAAGGCGCGGAGGAGCGCTTCGCGCTGTTCGTCGGGCTAGTCGGCGATTGGCTGCACGATCGGGTGAGGGCGGGGGCCTCGACCGGCGAGCCTGGTCTCCAGCGCTTTGCGGAAGCGTGGGACAAGGCGACGCGCGCCGCGCGGGAGGTCGAGACGTTCAATCTCGACCGTCGCCCCTATGTGCTGGAGACCCTGACCGACCTGTCAGGTCTCGCGCGCGGCTGAACCAGACGGTCCGCGCATGGCGGCGCTCGTGAGCCGGCATGTCGCAGCGCAGCCGCGCGTCCCCGGTTTCCCTACTCACGGGCAGGCTTTAGGGTGCGCCTCCCGCCAAGAGCCAAGATCGCGATGCCGGACTCCAAGACCCCGTACTACGTCACCACCGCAATCGCCTATCCGAACGGCGCGCCGCATATCGGCCACGTCTACGAGGCGATCGCGACGGACGCGATCGCGCGCTTCCACCGGCTCGACGGCCGCGACGTGCGCTTCCTGACCGGCACGGACGAGCACGGCCTGAAGATGGCGCAGACCGCGGCGCGGGAGGGCGTGAGCCCGTTCGACTGGGCGACGAAGAACGCCGCGCGCTTCAAAGAGATGGACGAGCGCTACGGGATCTCGTTCGACCGCTTTATCCGCACGACCGACAAGGATCATTACGCCGCGAGCCAGGAGCTCTGGCGGCGCATGCAGGCGGCCGGCGACGTCTATCTCGGCAAGTATGAGGGCTGGTACTCGGTCCGCGACGAGGCCTATTTCGACGAGAGCGAAACCACGGTCGGAGAGGGGAGGACGCGCTTCGCGCCGTCCGGCGCGCCCGTCGAGTGGGTGGTCGAGGAAAGCTACTTCTTCCGCCTCTCCGCCTATCAGGACCGGCTGCTGAAGCTCTACGAGGAGCAGCCCGGCTTCATCGGCCCCGACGCCCGGCGCAACGAGGTGCTGGCCTTCGTAAAGCGCGGGCTCGCCGACCTCTCGATCAGCCGCACGACCTTCAACTGGGGCGTGCCGGTGCCGGACGATCCGAAGCACGTGATGTATGTCTGGGTCGACGCGCTGACGAACTACATCACCGGCGCAGGGTTCCCGGACGAGACGTCCGAGCTGTGGCGCTGGTGGCCGGCGGACCTGCACGTCATCGGCAAGGACATTATCCGCTTCCACACGGTGTTCTGGCCGGCCTTCCTGATGTCGGCCGGCCTGCCGCTGCCGAAGCGGGTGTTCGCGCACGGCTTCCTCAACGTCCGCGGCGAGAAGATGTCGAAGTCGGTCGGCAACGTCGTCGACCCATTCGCGATCGCCGACGGCTACGGCGTCGACGCGGTGCGCTACTTCCTGCTGCGCGAGGTGCCGTTCGGGCAGGACGGCTCCTACAGCCACGAGGCCATCGTCGGGCGGCTGAACGCCGACCTCGCCAACGATCTCGGCAATCTCGCGCAGCGCTCGCTGTCGATGATCGGCAAGAACTGCGAGGGCAGGGTCCCCACGCCCGGCGCCTTCTCCGAGGCGGACGCGGCGATGCTCGCGAGCGCCGACGAACTGCTGGAGAAGACCCGCGCCGCCTTCGCGGACCTCGCGCTCCACACCGCGCTTTCGGCGATCTGGGCGGTCGTCGCGGAGGCGAACCGCTACTTCGCGGGGCAGGCGCCTTGGGCACTGAAGAAGACCGACCCCGAGCGCATGGCGACCGTGCTCTACGTCACGGCCGAGACCGTGCGGCAGGTCGCGATCCTGGCGCAGCCCGTCATCCCGGAAGCCGCCTCGAAGCTGCTCGACCTGCTGGGCGTGCCGGCCGAGGCGCGCGGCTTCGACGCTCTGGGGCAGGGCGGCCGGCTCGCGGCCGGCTCCGCGCTCCCCACGCCGCAGCCGGTCTTCCCGCGCTACGTTGAGCCGGCGGCGGAGGCTGCGTCGTGACGATCGTCGACAGCCACTGCCACCTCGATTTCGACGACTTCGCGCCCGAGCGCGACGCCGTCGTCGAGCGGGCGCACGCGGCCGGGGTCGGGCTGATGGTGACGATCTCGACGCGAGTGCGCCGCTTCGAGCGGATCCTTGCTCTCGTCGAGCGCTACCCAAGCGTCTTTGGAACCGTCGGGACCCATCCGCACCAGGCTCATGAGGAGCTCGACGTGACGGTCGACGAGCTCGTGCAGCTGGCGGAGCACCCGAAGATCGTGGGTCTCGGGGAGGCCGGTCTCGACTATCATTACGAGGGCGATTACGCCGCGCAGGAGCAGGGCTTTCGCACCCACATCGCCGCCGCGCGCCAGTCGGGCCTGCCGCTCATCATCCATGCCCGCTCGGCGGACGAGCGGATGATCGAGGTGCTGGAGGAGGAAACGGGGAAGGGCGCCTTCCCGGCCGTCCTGCACTGCTTCTCGTCCGGCGCGGAGCTCGCCCGCCGCGGCGTCGCGCTCGGGCTCTACGTGTCGTTCTCCGGCATCCTGACCTTCAAGCGATCAGAGGAACTGCGCGCGATCGCGGCGGAGGTTCCGGCCGACCGGCTGCTGGTCGAGACGGACGCTCCCTATCTCGCGCCGGAGCCGTTCCGGGGCAAGCGCAACGAGCCGGCGCTGACCGCGAAGACGGCCGCCGTGTTGGCCGATGTCCGCGGTTGGAACATCGAGCAGACTGCTCTCACGACGACAGAAAATTTCTTCAGGTTGTTCAATAAAGTGCCGAGAGACGCTCTTGTGACGACAGAGGCTGCGGACGCGGCGTGAGCCTCAAGGTCACCATCCTCGGCTGCGGCTCCTCCGGCGGCGTTCCCCGCGTCGCGAGCGGCTGGGGCAAGTGCGACCCGAGCGAGCCGAAAAATCGCCGCCGCCGATGCTCGATCCTGGTGGAGAGGTCGGGTCCGGGCGGAGTGACCCGGCTGGTCGTGGACACCGGACCGGACCTGCGCGATCAGCTGATCGGCGCCGGCGTCGACCGGGTCGACGGCGTGCTCTATACCCACGAGCACGCCGACCACAGCCACGGCATCGACGACCTTCGGCCGCTCGCAATCCATGCCCGGGCGCGTGTTGACATCTGGTGCGACGCCAAGATGTCGGACTTCCTCAACGAGCGCTTCGGCTATGTCTTCGCGAGCCCGCCCGGCAGCGACTACCCGCCGATCCTCAATGAGCATCGGCTGATCGCAGGGGAGCCGGCGTCGATCGCAGGGCCGGGCGGTTCGATCGAGGCGCTGCCGCTCGAGGTCGCGCACGGGCAGGAGAGGGCGCTCGGCTTCCGCTTCGGCTCCCTCGCCTATGTGCCGGACGTCAACGACATTCCGGACGCTTCGGCGGCCATGCTCGAAGGGCTCGACGTCCTGATCATCGACGCCCTGCGCGACACGCCGCATCCGACGCATTTCTCGCTCGACGACGCGCTCGACTGGATCGAACGGCTGAAGCCGCGCCGCGCGGTCCTGACGAATCTCCACACCGACATGGACTACGCCACGCTGAAGTCGCGGCTCCCGCCGGAGATCGACGTGGCCTACGACGGGATGGTGATCGAGACGGCGCTGTGAACCGGTTCCTGATCTATGGCGCGACCGGCTACACGGGGACGCTCTGCGCCGAACAGGCCGCAGCGCGCGGCCTAGCGCCGATCCTCGCCGGCCGCAGCGCGCCTGTGGTGGCGGCGCTGGCGCAACGGCTCGGGCTCGACTGGCGCGCTTTCCCGCTGAACGAGCCGGCGAAGCTCGCGGAGGGTCTGGCCGGCGTCGACGCCGTGCTTCATGCAGCCGGGCCGTTCTCCGCCACGTCGCAGCCGATGGCCGACGCGTGCCTCGCGCGAGGCGTCCACTATGTCGACGTGACCGGCGAGATCGACGTGTTCGAGGCGCTCGCGGCGAGGGACGCCGAGGCGAAGGCGAGGGGAGTCGCCCTCCTCCCGGGCGCAGGCTTCGACGTCGTCCCGAGTGACTGCCTCGCCGCGCATGTGGTCGGCCGCCTGCCGTCCGCGACGCGGCTCAGGATCGCGATCGGCGGCTTCGGAAGCCTCGCAAGCGCGAGCCGCGGCACCGCCAAGACCATGCTGGAAGCGGCCGGCCTCGGCTGCCGCGCCCGCCGCGGCGGACCGATCGTCGAAATCGATCCCGCGCCCAGCGGCGTCGCGGATTTCGGCGCCGGACCGCGTCCGGTGGTCGGCGTCAGCTGGGGCGACGTCTCGACGGCCTTTCACTCGACCGGCGTCCCGCACATCGACGTCGCCTTCGAGGCGACGCCCGCCATGCGGCAGGCCGCAGGCGCGCCGAAGTTCGTGCGACGGCTGCTCGGGGCGCGGACGACGCAGCGCCTCCTTGGCAGGCTGATCGAGGTCGCGATGCCGCCGGGACCGACCGCGGAGCAACGCGCCGGCTCCGGCGCTGTCGTCGTCGCCGAAGCGTGGGATGACGCGGGCGGCCATGCGGCGAGCCGCCTGACAATCCCGAACGCCTACACGCTGACGGCCTGGACCGCCGTTGAAGCCGCGCGGCGCGCAGCGGACGGCGAAGTCGCTCCGGGCTTCCAGACGCCGTCAAAAGCGTTTGGACCGAACTTCATCGAGTCGTTTCAAGACGTTGTCCTGACGGACTTTTTTTAGGCCGCTCGGTCCACTGCGGCGCCTTGGCAGCATGCCGGTCAGCACGTCATCGCCATCGATGAAGTGGTGCTTCAGCGCCGCGGCGGCATGCAAGCAGATCAGCGCGGCGAAGAGCGCCGTGAGCCAGAAATGCGCCGAGGAGGCGAGGGCGAAGGCAGCCTCCCCGGGCCTGACGACGTCGGGAACCTTGAACAGGCCGAAGAACAGCGTCGGGATTTCCAGCGGCGAGGCCGAGGCCGTCGCCCAGCCGGACAGCGGCGCGAGGATCATCAGCGTCCAGAGGCCTGCCCGGCCCGCTCGCACCAGGCGGCGTTCGAGCCGCGACTTCGGCGGCTCCGGCGCGCACCGAAACGTCAGGTGGATCAGCCTCAGCCAGACGAGCCCGAGCGCCACGAAGCCGAAGGACTTGTGGAGCTGGTAGAGGTCGAACCGCAGCGCCGCGTTCATGTCGGCCCGCGTCATGACCCAGCCCAGCGCCAGCAGCCCGAGGATCAGCGCCGCGGTGGTCCAGTGCAGCGCCTTGGCGGTCCCGCTCCAGCGCATGAGTCAGCGCCCCGGAACGGCCTGCGTCGCGACGCGGATCGCGACCTCGTCGGCCACGATGGGCGTCGCCGCCCGGATGCCGAATTCGCTCCTGCGGATGACGCCGACCGCAGTAAAACGCACCGGCTGGCCGCGCTCCGTCGCGTCGACGGACACTCGCACGGTCAGCGGCCGTGTCACGCCATGGAGCGTCAGGTCGCCGGTCACGTCGACATGCGAGCCGTCGATCTCGCGCACGGCGGTGGAGCGGAACCGCATCTCCGGAAAATCGCCAGCGTCGAGGAAGGTCTTTCGGATGTAGTCGTCGAGCTGGCGGGAGCCGGTCTCGATCGAGCCGGTCGCCACCGTGAAATCGACGCGGCTGTTCTGCGGACGGTCGAAGTCGAGAGAGAGCCGTCCGTTGACCGAGCGGAATTCGCCGTGCGTCTTGCCGAAGCCGATGGAGTTCACGTCGAAGGCGACCTGGGCGTGGGCGACGTCGAACGGCCGCGGCGCCGCCGACGCAGCCCCGGCCGCGGTCAGTACGGCCACGGCGGCGGCGAGGCGATAAATGGATATGGATGATGTCAGCATGGAGGTCGTCCTGACCGTCGCGGGATCGGGTCGCCACCATGGGCCTGGGTTCGGCTCGCCAAGCTGACCGCCGCCGTCAGCCCGGCGTCAGATTTGAGTTCCATAATATATCTTATGCGTCTCGTGGATTGGCGCCGGAGGCTGGCGCCTTCTGGGGTTTTCAGCCCCCGGCCCGGCTCCGCGGCTTGACCGGCAAGCGTCGTTGGGCGACCCGTCAGCCGAACCAGCCGAGGCCGAGCATGACGCCGTCCAGAGACATCGCGCGACTGATCGAGATCATGGCGGCGCTCCGTACGCCGGTGACCGGCTGTCCCTGGGACCTCGAGCAGAGTTTCGAGACGATCGCGCCGTACACGATCGAGGAAGCCTACGAAGTCGCCGACGCCATCCAGCGCGGCGACCTCTTGGACCTGCGCGACGAGCTCGGCGACCTGCTGCTGCAGGTCGTCTATCACGCGCGGATGGCCGAGGAGATCGGCGCCTTCGCCTTCGGCGACGTCGTCGAGGCGATAACGGCCAAGATGGTCCGACGCCACCCGCACGTCTTCGGCGACGCGCGCGGCCTCGGGACCGACGCCGTCAACGGCCAATGGGACCGCATCAAGGCCGAGGAGAAGGCGGCGAGGGCGGCCGAGCGCGGCGATGAGGAGGCGGGGGCGGCGAGCCTGCTGGACGGGATACCGGCCGCCCTGCCCGGCCTCAGCCGCTCGATCAAGCTGCAGCAGAAAGCCGCCACGGTCGGCTTCGACTGGGACGACGTCGCGCTCGTGGTCGGGAAGATCCACGAGGAAGCGGAAGAGGTGTCGGAGGCCGTCCGCTCCGGCGACCGCGACGCGATCGAGGACGAGATCGGCGATCTGCTCTGTGCGGTCGCCAATCTCGCGCGTCATGCGGGCGTCGATCCGGAAGCGGCCGTGCGCCGCTCCAACGCCAAGTTCGAGCGGCGTTTTCGCGCGATCGAGGCGGCGCTCGCGGCGCAGGGCCGCACGCCCGCCGACAGCGATCTCGCCGAGATGGACGCGCTCTGGAACGAGGCCAAAGCGGCGGAACGCAAGGCGGCGGAGTAGGGACCGCCCTGCCCGGTCTCAGGCGGCCGGCCGGTTGCGGTCCGGTGCGCCTGGAGCAGACTGCGCCCCGCAAGACTCGTCGCCCCGGCTCTCGAAGATGCGCCGCAAAAAGGCGTTGATCCGGTTCAGAGCGAGCCTGCCCTCCGGCAGGAAGATCGCGAAGGCCTGCCAGACATGCGGCATCTGCGGCCAGATCTCGAGGTCGCAAGGGACGCCCGCCGCCGAGAGCCCGGCGTGGAGCCGACGGGCGTCGTCCAGCAGGATCTCGTCGCTGCCGCACTGGATCAGCGTCGGCGGAAGGCCGGAAAGATCGCCGAAGATCGGCGACAGCAGCGGATTGCGATGGTCGGCGCCCGGCGCATAGGCCTCGACCACGCTCGGCAAACCGTTGACGTGGAGCAGCGGGTCGAGCGCCGCGTTCAGCCGGAAGCTCTCGCCGGACGCCGTAAAATCCACGAAGGGCGAGAGGCCGACCGCGGCCGCCGGCATGGGCCCGCCCTGCCCCTTCAGCTTGAGCAGCAGCGCGAAGGCGAGATTGCCGCCCGCCGAGTCGCCGGCGATCACCAGCCGCGACGGGTCGACGCCCCGCTCGATGAGCCCGACATACGCCGCCTCGGCGTCTTCCAGAGCGGCCGGGAACGGGTGCTCCGGCGCCAGCCGGTAGTCGAGCACGACGACCTCCGCCCTCGCCCCGCGCGCGATCCGTCCGGCGATGCCGCGATGCGTCCGCGGCGATCCGCACACGAAGGCGCCGCCATGCAGGTAGAGCACGTGGCGGTCCGGCTCGCGCCCGAAGGTGTGGATTTCGGCGGAGCGTCCGCCGACGGTCGCCGCCCGCCGTGCGACGCCGAATGGCTGGTCGAGCGCGATCGCCGCGAGCCTCTCCACGGAGCGGCGGATCCGGGCTATGTCGGGGTCGGCGTGAACGCGCGTCTTCACCGCATAGCGCATCACCACCCGAAGCAGCCGCGCCTGCGCGCTGAGCGCGCGGGACTCGATGAGGCCGCCGACCCGGATCGCCGGGTCGGAAACGGGTTGGAAAGGGCGCATTCGGATCGGACCTGAGGCGGCGCGGCCGCTTCGCTTATGCAACACTGCGGACCGCGGTCCGCCAAGGCGAATCAACGATCAGGGCTAAAATGGCCAAGACCCATGACCTTTTTGCGGGCGGCGAGGCGCCGGAGCCGCGGCGCGCCGCCGCACGGCCGGCGAAGCCCCTTCCCTCGTCCGGCTCGACCACCGGCGAGGCCGGCTACACCGCGGCCGACATCGAGGTTCTCGAGGGTCTGGAGCCCGTCCGCCGGCGGCCGGGCATGTATATCGGCGGCACCGACGAGAAGGCGCTGCACCACCTGTTCGCCGAGGTGATCGACAACGCGATGGACGAGGCCGTCGCCGGCCACGCGACCTTCATCGCGGTCGACGCGCTCGCCGACGGCTCGGTCGCCGTGACCGACAACGGCCGCGGCATCCCGGTCGATCCGCACCCGAAGTTCAAGGACAAGTCCGCGCTCGAGGTCATCATGACCACGCTCCATTCGGGCGGAAAGTTCGACAGCAAGGTCTACGAAACGTCCGGCGGCCTGCACGGCGTCGGCGTCTCGGTGGTCAACGCGCTGTCGGAGCGCCTCGAGGTCGAGGTCGCCCGCAACCAGCGCCTCTACCGCCAGATTTTTTCGCGCGGCGCGCCGATTGGGCCGCTGGAGGACGTTGGGCCGGTCCACAACCGGCGCGGCACCAAGGTCCGCTTCAAGCCGGACGCGCAGATTTTCGGCGAGCCGGCGCGCCTGCATCCCGGCCGCCTGTTCCGGATGGCGCGCTCCAAGGCTTACCTCTTCTCCGGCGTCGAGATCCGCTGGAGCTGCGCGCCGGAGCTGCTCGACGATTCCGACGCCGCCCCCGAACGCGCGACGCTGCATTTCCCGGGCGGCCTCAAGGAGTTCTTGGGAACCACCCTCGCCGGCCGCAGCCTTGCGGGCGAGATCTTCTCCGGATCGCACGGCCGGGCCGGCGGCCATGGCGGCGCGGAATGGGCCGTCGCTTGGACCGACGACGGCGACGACGGCTTCTGCCGCTCCTACTGCAACACGATCCCGACGCCGGACGGCGGCACCCACGAACTGGGCCTCCGCGCCGCGCTGCTGCGCGGCCTGAAAGGCTACGCCGAGCTCACCAACAACAAGCGCGCCGCGATCCTCACCGCCGACGACGTCATGGCGGGCGCGGCCGCGATACTCTCGGCCTTCATCCGCGAGCCGGAGTTCCAGGGCCAGACCAAGGAACGGCTGGCGACGCCGGAGGCCGCCCGCATCGTCGAGGGCGCCGTCAAGGACGCCTTCGACCACTGGCTCGCCGCCTCCCCCCAGCAGGCGAACCGCGTCCTCGACAACGTCATCGCCCGCGGCGAGGAGCGGCTGCGCCGCCGTCAGGAAAAGGAGGTCGCGCGGAAAACCGCGACCCGCAAGCTGCGGCTTCCCGGCAAGCTGGCCGATTGCAGCCAGGCGGGATCGGTCGGGTCGGAGCTCTTCATCGTCGAGGGCGACTCGGCCGGCGGCTCCGCCAAGCAGGCGCGCGACCGCGCCACCCAGGCCGTGCTGCCGCTCCGGGGCAAGATCCTGAACGTTGCGAGCGCGGGCACGGACAAGCTGCTGCAGAACCAGCAGCTCGCCGACCTCCTGCTCGCCCTCGGCTGCCAGACCCGCGCGCGCTATTCGGACGCCGACCTGCGCTACGACCGGGTCATCGTGATGACCGACGCCGACGTCGACGGAGCGCACATCGCCTCTCTGCTGATGACCTTCTTCTATCGCGAGCTGCCGGAGCTGATCCGGCGCGGCCACCTGTTCCTCGCGGTCCCTCCCCTCTATCGCCTCAGCCATGGCGGAGAGACGCTCTACGCCCGCGACGACGCCCACAAGGACGAGCTTCTGGCCAAGCGCTTCAAGGGCAAGAAGGTCGAGATCGGCCGGTTCAAAGGTCTTGGCGAAATGCTCCCCGCCCAGCTGAAGGAGACCACGATGGCGCCTGCGAAGCGCACGCTGCTGCGCGTCGCGATCGACGAGGAGGACGCCGAGGGGACGAGCGACGCCGTCGAGCGCCTGATGGGAACCAAGCCGGAGGCGCGCTTCCGCTTCATCCAGGAGCGCGCGGCCTTCGCGAGCGAGCTCATCGACATTTGAGCGCCGGTCGCAGGGCGCAGCCCTATCTGGCGTGTGACGATTGCGACGGGGCGTCGTAGGAAGCTCGCCATGAAGGCTCTGATCCAAATGGTTCTGCCCGTGCTGCTCGTGAGTTGCGGGGCGGCAGTGGCGCAGACGCCCTCCCCGCCTCCGCCGGCGGAGCAGCCCGCGGCGGCCGAGCGTCAACCGTCGCCCGGCGACAAGATCGGCGTTCCTGCGCGGGTGTGGGCGGTCCGGATCGCCGGCGGCTGGGAGGCGGACGGCAGGAAGGGTTTTTCCCGGGTGATCGGCGCCTTTGAGGGCGACAAGCAGAAGCTGACTGTCCAGTGGCTCGCCGAGCCAGACGGGCAAGTCATCGATGCGGTCGAACTCGACGACGAGGAGGCCGCAAAGCTGACATTCGGCGACATTCGCGCCGAGCCGGAGGATAAAGGCGGCATTACCGTGTTCCTGGACACGGTCCCCGACAATGACGGCCTGCGCGACACCTGGGTCCTGGTGATCGGTGGTCCTGGCGACGTCCGATTCGGTCCTGCGACGAACTGAACGGTCGATCGGAAGCAAATCCCGCCCGGAAGTTGACTTTCAGGGCGAAAAGCCTCATTTCCCAGCGTGATCGGCGGTTCAGGCGCGTTTCTGCGCGGGACTTTCGCGGCCGCGGCTCCCTGCTGCGCCTGTTTCGATCGCACAAGGACGATATGAGCTTTTCCGAACTCGGCCTCAGCCCGAAGGTGCTCGCCGCCGTCGAGGCGTCCGGCTACACCACTCCGACGCCCATCCAGGCGGCAGCGATCCCGCACGTGCTCGCCCGCCGCGACGTGCTCGGCATCGCCCAGACCGGCACCGGCAAGACGGCTTCCTTCACACTCCCCATGCTGACGCGGCTCGAAAGCGGCCGCGCGCGGGCGCGCATGCCGCGCACCCTTATTCTGGAACCGACGCGCGAACTCGCGGCGCAGGTCGAGGAAAGCTTCCAGAAGTACGGCCAGAACCACAAGCTCTCGATGGCGCTGCTGATCGGCGGCGTCTCATTCGGCGACCAGGACGCGAAGCTGTCGCGCGGCGTCGACGTGCTGATCGCGACGCCCGGCCGTCTGCTCGACCATTCGGAGCGTGGCAAGCTCCTTCTGACCGGCATCGAGATCCTCGTCATCGACGAGGCCGATCGCATGCTCGACATGGGCTTCATCCCGGACATCGAGCGCATCTGCAAGCTGATCCCGGGTTCCAGGCAGACGCTATTCTTCTCGGCCACCATGCCGCCGGAGATCCAGCGCCTGACCGACCAGTTCCTGCGCGATCCCGAACGCATCGAGGTCGCCCGTCCAGCGACGACGGCCGCGACCGTCACACAGCGACTGGTCGCCTGCAGCTCTGAACCGTCGGACAAGCGCGACGCCCTTCGTCGCGCGATCCGCGAGAGCGAAAACTTCAAGAACGCCATCGTCTTCTGCAACAGGAAGCGCGACGTCGGCGTGGTCTACAACTCGCTGAAGAAGCATGGCTTCAAGGTCGCCGCTCTGCATGGCGATCTCGACCAGCGCTCCCGCATGGCCGCGCTCGACAGCTTCAAGACCGGCGAGGTCTCGCTGCTCGTCGCGAGCGACGTCGCAGCGCGCGGCCTCGACATTCCGGACGTCAGTCACGTCATCAACTACGACGTTCCGATCCATGCCGAGGACTACGTCCACCGCATCGGCCGCACCGGCCGGGCCGGCCGCTCGGGGGTCGCGCTCACCCTGGTGACGCCGGCCGACGGCAAGCACCTGTCCGCGATCCAGAAGATGACCGGCGACGCCATCGAGTGGCGCGGCGACACGATCGACCCGGAAGAGCTGGCGGCGGACGGCCGGCGGGGATCGGGCGGCCGCGCGCGACGCGGCGGCGACGAGCCGCGCGGCAAGAAAGGCGGCGGACGGCGCGATCGGACCGGCTCGCCGCGCGACGAGGCGGGAGCGCGCGGTCCTCAGCCCGCCGAAACCGTCCCCGTGCGCTCCAAGACCGCCGAATCCGTTCCCGCGCCCGCCAAGCCCGCCGAGCCGCGCGGGCGTTCCCGCCCCGAGGCGGCCGAGCCGGACGAGCGCGTCGTCGGGCTTGGGGATCACGTTCCCGCGTTCCTGCTGCGCCCGGTGCGTGTGAAGGCCTGATACGCCGCTCGACCGCTTGGAACGTTAACTCCGCCTTCATCGTCCGCGCCAAAAATGCACCGAACCGCGGAACGGATCCTCCGGCCGCAGGCGACGCTTCGTCGGACGGAGTTGATGGTGGCGGCGCAGAGCGATTACGAACGGACGATCGCTTTCTGCGAGGCGGCGGTTCAGCGCATTCGCGTGCATGGACATCCCGCCTATCCCCGAAATTACGAGCTCTGGTACACCTACGCGACGGGTTACAACGCGGCGCTCAACCGCGCGATCAACGAGGCCCTGACGCGCTCCGCCGCGATTTCCGAGGCGGATCTCGATCTTCTTTACGAGACCTACCTCTCCCCGCTCCGGCTTTCCGAGCGGGTAGATTCCGTCGGGACCCGCATTCTCGCCGAGATCAAGGAGGTCGCCGGCGTCCTGCGCGATGCGCGGGACAAGAACGGCGACTACGCCCGCACGCTGGAGCGCCTCGCCGCCGAGACCGCGGGTCTGGGCGGCCTCGGGGACATCCTCGGGACGATCGCGCGCAACATGCTGTCCGCGACCGCCGACATGGTCGAGCGGACCAAAGATCTCGAGTCGCAGCTCGCCAACTCACAGGACGAGATGCAGGAGTTGCACAACGCGCTGGAGGTGATCCGCGCGGAGTCGCTCACCGACCCTCTGACTGGACTTGCGAACCGCAAGTTCCTGCAGGGAACGCTCGACCGCTCGATCGCGGACGCGGCCGAGAACGGCCAGCGCTTCTCGCTGCTGGTCGTCGACATCGACCACTTCAAGACGTTCAACGACAATTACGGTCACCTCACCGGCGACCAGGTCCTGCGGCTCGTGGCGCTGGCGCTCAAGCAGAACGTCAAGGGCCAGGACCTCGCCGCCCGTTTCGGCGGTGAGGAATTCGCGATCATCCTGCCGGACACGGCGCTCTCCGGAGCCGCCGCAGTGGCGGACCGGATCCGCCGCGCCGTCATGACCAAGGATCTCGTGAAGCGCTCGACCGGGGAGCATCTCGGCCGCATCACCGTCTCGATCGGCGTCTCGACGTGGCGGCGCGGCGACAGCGCCCAGACGGTCGTCGATCGGGCCGATCGCTGCATGTATGCGGCCAAGCGGAACGGCCGCAACATGGTCGTCACCGAAGACGATCCGCGCGTCGCAGAAGACGAGTTCGGAAGGGTCGCCTGACCGTCAGGCGACCCTCCCCGCTCCCGCCTCAGGCGGCCTCGCTGATCCCGTTCAGCGCCGGATAGTCTGTGTAGCCCTCGGCTCCGCCGCCGTAGAACGTCGCCTGATTCGGCTCGGCGAGCGGCGCGCCCTTGCGGATGCGCTCGACGAGATCCGGGTTCGAGATGAACCAGCGCCCGAACGCCACCGCGTCCACGGCGCCCGAGGCGACGCGCTGCGCGGCGAGCGCCGGATCGTAGCCGTTGTTGCCGATGTAGACGCCCTTGAAAGCCTGCCTCAGGACCGAAAGGTCGAAGCCGCCGGCGTCGCGCGCGCCACCGGTCGCGCCTTCGACGACGTGGAGATAGGCGACGCCGAGACCGGACAGGCGCTCGACCGCATGGGTGAAGAGCGGACCGGGATTGGAGTCGGCGATGTCGTTGAACGGGCTCAGCGGCGACAGCCTGACGCCGACGCGATCCGCTCCGAACACCTTGGCGGCGGCTTCGGTCGCCTCGACCAGGAAGCGCACCCGGTTCTCGATCGAGCCGCCATAGGCGTCGGTGCGCTTGTTGGTCCCGTCGCGCAGGAATTGGTCGATCAGATACCCGTTGGCGCCGTGGATTTCGACGCCGTCGAAACCGGCCGCCTTGGCGTTAGAGGCCGCCTCGCCATACTGCGCGATGATCCCCGGGATCTCGTCGAGTTCCAGGGCGCGCGGCTCCACCAGATCCTTGAAGCCGGTCTGCGTGAAAGTCTGGCCCTTGGCGGCGATGGCCGACGGCGCCACCGGTCGGGCGCCGCCCGGCAGAAGATCGGGATGGGAGATGCGGCCGACGTGCCAGAGCTGCAGGACGATGCGCCCGCCCTTGTCGTGCACGGCGTCCGTGACGGCCTTCCAGCCTTCGACCTGCGCGGCCGAATAGACGCCCGGCGTCCAGGCGTAGCCCTGCCCTTCCGGCATGATCTGCGTCGCCTCGCTTACGATCAGGCCGGCGGACGCGCGCTGGGCGTAATATTCGGCGTTGAGCGCGTGAGGCGCGAGCGAGGCGTGGTCGGCGCGGTTGCGCGTGAGCGGCGCCATGACGATGCGGTTGGAAAGCTCGATCGCGCCGGCCTTGAGCGGCGCGAAGAGAGCGTCGACGTCCTGGGACATCTGAATAGCTCCGGGTGAGATGTGGTTATGAGGCATCAACCGAGTGGTTCGGCGATTAACATAGGCGGCGTTCGCCGCGGCGCATCCGCCTGGCCGTTGCGTTCATGGCGACGACCCATTGCGGCCGAGCGGCGCCGATCACCGCTACGGCTCGGCCGACGCCTTGCGCCTGGGCTTGCGCGCCGCGTCGGCGACGGCCAGAGCGCGCCGCGCCCAGACCGCCATTTCGTCCGGATCCTCGAGCAGGCGCTCGGGCGCCCGGCGATACGACATGACCACGCGCCTGCCGCCCTTGGCGTCATAGGAGAACGGTTCGCAGCTCTCCCGCTCGAACTCGGCGTCGGTCGTTTCGTCGCTCTTCAGGTACAGAACGCCGCGCGCCTCGAGCGCGAACATGCGGTCGCCGACGAAGACGCCGGACCCGCCGAACATGCGCTTGCATCTGACGGGCCCGAACGACGCGAAGATCTCCTCGGCGCGTTCGGCATCGAGCGCCATCAGGCGACGGGCTGGTAGCTCTCGGGAAGCGCCGGCGTGATCGAGACGGACTCGCCGCAGCCGCAGGCCGAGACCTGGTTCGGATTGCTGAACACGAAACGCTGGGTGAGCTTCTCCGTCACGAAGTCCATCTCCGTGCCGAGCAGGTAGAGCACCGCCTTGGGATCGATCAGAACCGTCACGCCCTTGTCCTCGACGACCTCGTCGAGCGGACCGGGCGCGGCGGCGTAGTCGAGCGTGTACTCCATCCCTGCGCAGCCGCCCGTCTTCACGCCGATCCGGAGCCCTGCGACAGGCGTTTCGGAACGCGAGATGATCGACTTCACGCGGTTGGCGGCGCGGTCGGTCAGCGTGATGACCTTCGGGCGCGGGCGATTGGACGCCATGAGAACACTCCTTCGAAGCGGGTCGGTGCGTCGCTTCGATCAACAAGATAGGAAATTTCCGGCGGTCTTGCGAGTGGCGCGCGCAGGCGGGCCGAGGCGAGCGCGGCCGCCTCGCTTGGCTCGACGCGCGCGAGACCTTATGTTCCACGCGCTTTCTCATCCGGACCGTTCATGACCTTCGTCGAAGCCGCCAGCGCCCCTCTTCGCAAGACCGGAGCGATCAAGCTCCATGGGCCGGAAGCCTTCGAGGGCATGCGAAAGGCCGGCCGACTGGTCGCCGAGGCGCTCGACATGCTGGGCGACATGGTCGAGCCCGGCGTCACGACCGAGACGCTCGACAAGCGCGCGCTCGAGTTCGGGCTCGACCACGGCGCCCTGCCTGCCTGCCTCAACTATCGCGGCTACGGCCACACGATCTGCACCTCGATCAACCACGTCGTCTGCCACGGCATCCCGAACGACAAGCCGCTGCGCGAGGGCGACATCGTCAATGTTGACGTCACCTACATCCTCGACGGCTGGCACGGCGACTCGAGCCGTATGTACGCCGTCGGCCCCATCCCGCGCCGCGCCGAGCGTCTGATCGAGATCACCCACGAGTCGCTGAAGCGCGGCGTCGCCGCCGTGAAGCCCGGCGCGACCACGGGCGACATCGGCGCCGCGATCCAGGACTTCGCCGAGGGCGAGCGTTGCTCGGTCGTGCGAGACTTCTGCGGCCACGGCATCGGCCGCCTGTTCCACGACGAGCCGAACATCCTGCACTACGGCCGCCGCGGCGAAGGGGCGCCGCTGAAGCCCGGCATGCTGTTCACGATCGAGCCGATGATCAATCTCGGCCGCCCGCATGTGAAGATTCTTGGCGACGGCTGGACCGCAGTGACGCGCGACCGCTCGCTCTCCGCCCAGTTCGAGCACATGGTCGGCGTCACCGAAGACGGCTGCGAGGTCTTCACCTATTCGCCGCGCGGGACCGAGATGCCGGTGTTCAGCCAGGGTTAGCCGCGCTTCTGCGTTCCGGCCGTCCGCACGCTTGCGGATTCGTCGGCGACGACGGCACCATAAGGCGTTTCAGCCGGACGCCGCTTCATGCCGAAGCCCAATTCGAAGGCCTCGATCGCTCCGGACCTTCCCGGTCTCGGCGAAGAGCCAGTCGCGCCTGGCGATCCCCATTATCTCGGCCATCGCGCGCGGCTGAAGGCGCGCTTCCTCGACGGCGGCCCGGAATCCCTGCCCGACTACGAGCTGATGGAGCTGGTGCTGTTCCGCACCCTGCCCCGCGCGGACGTGAAGCCGCTGGCGAAACAGCTGATCGCCACCTTCGGCTCCTTCGCCGACGTGCTCGCGGCGCCCTACGAGCGGCTGGTCGAGATCAAGGGGATCAAGGACGCCACGGCGACCGACTTCAAGGTGATCGAGGCCGCCGCGCGCCGATTCGCGAAGGGGGCGATCGGCAAGCGGCCGGTGCTGTCGTCCTGGTCGGCTGTGATCGACTACTGCCGCACGGCGATGGCCTTCGACGATCGCGAGCGGTTCCGGATCCTCTTCCTCGACAAGAAGAACGCCCTGATCACTGACGAGGTGCAGCAGAGCGGCACGATCGACCACACGCCGGTCTATCCTCGCGAAGTCGTGCGCCGCGCGCTCGAGCTGCGCGCGACCGCGCTGATCCTCGTGCACAATCACCCCTCGGGCGATCCGACGCCGAGCCGCGCCGACATCGAGATGACGCGCACGATCGTCGAGATCGCGAAGCCGCTCGGCATCGCGATCCACGATCACGTCATCGTCGGCCGGGACGGCCATGCGAGCTTCCGCGGCCTGAAGCTGCTCTAGGTTCTGAACTCATAAAGTTTGCGTGGCGCGCTGGTGGCTGATTCAAGGTCTGGGGAGGATCTTGGATGGCGCGCTACGATCTCAGCGAAGCGGAGTGGCGGCTGATCGAGCCGCTGCTTCCGA
>JADBEO010000017.1 GCA_031316315.1 Chelatococcus sambhunathii | reverse complement strand
GTGAAGCGCAGTCCTGAAACGCACCCCACCCTTACCCTCCCCTGTCCCAGGGGAGGGATCGAGCGGCGACCGGGTCGCTAACTGTTCCGTCCCTCTCAGGGCATCCGGCTGATCGCCACCGCCGTGGTGCGCGCGGGAGAACCGGACAGCTGCAGCAGCGCCGGGCCGTCCTTCAGCCTGAACCGGACGCTCTTGCGCGCGCCATCGCAGTCGAGCACGCCGGAGAACTCGGCGCCTTCGGCGAGCTTGCCGTCCTGCACGACGTCGAACCACAATCGGTCCGTCGTGGTAATCTGGTAGACGCCTGCCCTGACCTCGAAGCGCAGCACGCCCGCCGGAGCGCCAGGCGGATAAGGCTTCTCGGGCTGGACCTCGAAGCCCGCCTTGTCGGCGTCGACCAACTCGACCCGCACGCCCTTAGGGCCGGAGACATCGAGCTGCGTCCCGCTCGGGACGCGCTCGGCGGTCGCGAGCAGGGCCTTGTCGGCCTCGATCGGCCATTTGAACTTGCCGCAGCCGCCGGTTTCCTCCGCAAGCGACGGAGGCGCCAGCAGCACGGCCAGAACGACGCCGGCGATCGAACGCCTCGGTCGGCCGCCGCCGGGTGATCGCCTGGAAGACGTCATTGTCGACGACCTTGCCGCTTCCCGTCCGAAAGCGCGTCGCGGGGCTTAAAGCTCCGGAGCGCTTCGGCCGCCATTACGTGTCCGGTCGTTCAGGACGGCGCGGCGATCATAGCGCGCAAGGCCGCCCCGACCGGATGGGAGGCATCCAGCATCAAGCGCAGCGCGAGCGCAAGCGAGACCACAATCAGCAGCGGCTTCACCAGCCGCACCCCGTGCCTGAGCGCGAGCGCCGAGCCGATCTGCGCACCCACGACCGTTCCGACCGCCATGGCGAGGCCGGCTGCCCAGACCACATGGCCGGCAGCGATGAAGAACAGCAGCCCGGCGAGGTTGGACGAAAAGTTCAGCAGTTTTGTGCGCGCGACCGCCTTGACCGCGCCGACGCCAGCGAGCGCGACGAGGCCGATCATGTAGAACGAGCCGGCGCCCGGCCCGAACAGGCCGTCATAGAGCCCGATCGGCGCTGCGATCGCGAGCGCGAAGACCGCCGGCGACAGGCGCGCTTTGGCGTCGACGTCGGACATCTTCGGGCCGATTGCAAAATAGAGAGCGGTCGCGAGCAGCAGGAACGGCAGCGCCGTCCGCATCGCCCCGACCGGCGCGAAGGCGACCAGCGCCGCACCCGCGATCGCTCCCGCGAAGGCGGCCGCGGCCAAGCCCCACGCCTCGCGCGACCGGAAGTCGATCATGCCGGCGCGCGCGAAGCGGAAGGTCGACATCGCCGTGCCGAACGTCCCCTGCAGCTTGTTGGTCGCGACCGCCGAGACCGGATCGAGCCCGCCGAGCAGCAGCGCCGGCACGGTGATCAGCCCGCCGCCGCCGGCGATGGCGTCGACCGCCCCTGCGAACAGGCCGACGAGAGCGAAGACGAGAAGAACTTCGGGAGGAATGGACACAAGGCGACCATGGAGGGCGAAGGCGTCGGGAGGGCGTCGCCTCCTAGCACTTCCATCGCAGGAAGTGTCAGAGCTCATCGACTTCCGGCACGAACGAACTGCCTGCTTCGAGACGCCGTCCGTATGGACGGCTCCTCAGCCATGAGGGAGGTTGAGTTGCGGCCCTGAACATTCCTCATGCTGAGGAGCCCGCCATCGGCGGGCGTCTCGAAGCACGCAGCCCGCTTGTCCAGCGGCGGTCAGTTGCCGAAGCGGTCCCGCCAGAGCTGCTCGCCGGCCGTGCAGTCGACACGCGCCGGCTGGGAATCGGCGACCGGCTTCGGCCGGGGCGCCATGAGCGGGATTTCCGGGGTCTCGGGCCCCAGCCCGGCGATCTCCATCACCAGCTTGGTGCGCACCGCGTCCGGAAACTGCTCGACGCCCCGCACCGGCACCATGAACGCGCCCGGCCCACCGATGACGCAGTCGCGATAGTAGGCGTCGAGGTCGCCGATGTCGGTCATGGCGAGGCTCGGACGCTTCAGCATCAGCGGCAGCCCGTTGATGGTGATCCTGCGCTCCAGAAGCTCGTCCCGAGCTGCCTCGATCGTCTCGCCCTGATTGTTGGGCCCGTCGCCGGAAATGTCGACGACGCGACGCGCGCCGGCGAAGGCGCTCGTCCCGAACTGGCGAGCCGAATAGATCAGCGCGCCCGAAATCGAGGTCCTGTAGGCGCGTCGCAAAGGCGCGGAGACGAGCTTCGCAGCGAACTCCTGCGCCGCCGGCGCGCCGTCGATCAGCGTCCAGGGGACGATCGTACGTTGCTCGTCCGCGCCGGCCCACTCAACATAGGACACCGCGATCCGGCCGAGCGCGCCGCCCGCGATCGCGTCCAGCACGGGCCGCGAAACCATCGCTGCGGCGTAGCCGTCGCGCTGGATCTGCTGCTCTTCGGAGTCCATCGAATAGGAGATGTCGACAGCCAGAACGAGCTCGAGGTCGACATTGGCGTCGTCGGCGAGAACGCGCGCCGACGACAGCGCGGGCCAGGCAAGCAGGACCGCCAAAGCGAGCCCCGCCTGCGCGCGGAAAAAGCCAGGGCGGACGGACGCGACCATTCCGCAACCCCTCGACTCGGCCCGAGTTTTTCGGGCCGCATGTCGAAAGCATGACGGACATCCGCGAATCCGCAAGCGGCGGAATGGGTTCCGCAGCGGCGCCGGCGCGTTATGTTGTGGCCGAAACCGCACGCCGCCGGGAGCGCGACGCCATTTCCGTCACGATCGACGACCTTCGGATCGACGCCCTGTTCGATGCGGCGAAGAAGGCGCGGGCCAACGCCTATGCGCCCTATTCCGGCTTTGCTGTCGGCGCCGCGGTCCTGTCGGAGTCCGGCGCGGTGTTCGCCGGATGCAACGTCGAGAACGCGGCGTTTCCCGTCGGCTTCTGCGCCGAGGCCGGGGCGGTCGCGGCCATGGTCGCCGCGGGCGGGAAGCGGGTCGCCGCGGCGCTCGTCCTTGGCGGCGGCGAGACGCTCTGCATGCCGTGCGGCGCCTGCCGGCAGCGCCTGCGGGAGTTCGGGGATGAGGCGACGCCGGTGATCGTGGCGGGACAGCAGGGCGTGCGCCGTCGCTTCTCGCTCGGCGAGCTGCTGCCCGAGAGCTTCGGACCGGACGCGCTCGGGCGCGCCGATGGCTGACGCCGGCGGGCGCCTGCTGCTGCCGCAGGAGATCATCCGCCGCAAGCGCGACGGCGAGGTCCTCTCTGCGGTGGAGATCGACGACTTCATCGACGGCGTCGTCTCGGGCGCGGTCAGCGACGCGCAGCTCGGCGCCTTCGCCATGGCGGCGCTGCTGAACGGGCTCGACCGGGCGGAGACGGTCGAGCTCACGCGGGCGATGACGCGCTCGGGCGCCACGCTGGACTGGTCCGGCCTTCCCGGCCCGACGGTCGACAAGCATTCGACCGGCGGCGTCGGCGACACGGTGAGCCTGCTCCTCGCCCCTGCGCTCGCAGCCTGCGGGGCCTTCGTGCCGATGATCGCCGGGCGCGGTCTCGGACACACCGGCGGCACCATCGACAAGCTGGAGGCGATCCCGGGCTACCGGACGCGCCCCGACCTCGGCGTTCTGCGCCGCGTCGTTCGGGAGGCGGGCTGCGCGATCGTCGGTCAGAGCGCGGAGATCGCGCCGGCGGACCGCCGGCTCTACGCCGCCCGCGACGTGACGGGGACGGTCGAGTCGCTGCCGCTCATCACCGCCTCCATCCTGTCGAAGAAGCTCGCCGCCGGCCTCGCGGGCCTGGTGATGGACGTGAAATGCGGCTCCGGCGCCTTCATGACCGGGATCGACGAGGCGCGGGCGCTCGCGCGCTCCCTGATCGATGTGGCGAGCGGCGCAGGCCTGCCGACGGTCGCCCTGATCACCGACATGGACCAGCCGCTGGCCGCCGTCGCCGGCAACGCGCTCGAGACTCTGCACGCGATCGAGATCCTCGCGGGGCGCCGAAGCGACCCGCGGCTGTTGGAGGCGACGGCGGCGCTCGGCGGCGAAGCGCTTGCGCTCGGAGGGCTGTGCGCGTCAGCCGGGGAGGGCGCGGCGAGGATCCGAGCCGCCTTGTCCTCCGGCGCCGCCGCGGACCGGTTCGCCCGGATGGCGGCCGCGCTCGGCGGCCCGTCCGACCTCGTCGAGCGCCCGCGCGTCCACCTGGCCGCGGCGCCGGCGACGCTGCCGGTCGTCCCGATGCGGCGCGGCGTCGTCGCCGGGGTGGACACGCGCGCGCTCGGTCTCGCGGTCGTTTCGCTCGGCGGCGGCCGCACCCGCGCGGAGGACGAGGTGGACCCCGCGGTCGGACTGGAGGCGCTCGCAGGGATCGGCGAAGAGGTTGGACCGGACCGTCCGCTCGCCGTCGTTCACGCGCGTGATCGCGCGACCGGCGAACGCGCGGTCGAAACGGTGCGCGCGGCGTATCGCGTCACGGAAGCGGGAGGGGCGGCGGAACGCCGGCCGATCGTTTTGGAGCGCCTGAGCTGACGGCTATTTGACGGAGCCGGTCGAGCGCGTCTCGTTCCGGCGCATCGGCATCTCATCGACAAGCCCGGTCAGCCGCGACGGCTCAACCGGCTTGTCAGACCTAAACTTCTCGCCGCCGTCCTTGCCGACGAGGATGACGGCGAAGGCTCCGTCCGCCACGCCATAGGCCTTGCGCAGTTGCTCTCCGCTCGCGCGCGCTTCTGCGTCGCCTCCGGCGAGGTCGGCGACGTCGTCGCCCGTGACGACCAGCACCGGCATGTCCCGCTCGGCGAGATCCATGCCGGCTGCGGTAAGCTTGCCGAGCTGTTCGACGACCTGCCGGTCGCCGTGGCGCGGCGCGAAGACCAGCACGGGCCGCGCCTTGCTCCGATAGGCGTCGAGGCCTGCCGCGCTCGAGGGCGCCGCCGACGCGACGGGCGCGATGGTCACGGCCATCGCGACAATGGCTGCAGGCTTGATCATGCTGAGGAACGTGTCGCTCGGGCGCGCCTCGTCAAGGCGAACGGGACGATCCCACCTCAGTCGAACATTCGGCGCTCTAGCCCGAGACGAGCGACTCGAAATGCTTGAGCACCGCCTCGCCCATCTCGGCGGTCCCGACCTTCTTGAAGCCGTCGCTCCAGATGTCGCCCGTGCGGTAACCGTCGGCGAGCGTGGCGGAGATCGCCTGGTCGAGTTGATCGGCGAGATCGGGTCTTCCGAGCGAATACTTCAGCGCCATGGCGAGGCTCGCGATCATGGCGAGCGGGTTGGCGACGCCCTTGCCGGCGATGTCGGGCGCCGAGCCGTGCACCGGCTCGTAGAGCGCCTTGCGGCGGCCGGAGGCGTCCTCGGCGCCGAGCGAGGCGGACGGCAGCATGCCGAGCGAGCCGGTCAGCATCGAGGCGACGTCGGACAGGATGTCGCCGAACAGGTTGTCGGTGACGATGACGTCGAACTGCTTCGGCGCGCGCACCAGCTGCATGCCGAGCGCGTCGGCCAGCATGTGGTCGAGCTTGACGTCCTCGTAGCCGGCCTTGTGGGTCGCGGTGACGACCTGGTTCCAGAGCAGGCCGGACTTCATCACGTTGCGCTTCTCGGCCGAGGTGACGCGATTGCCGCGCACCCGCGCGAGCTCGAAGGCGACCTTCGCGATGCGCTCGATCTCATAGGTCTCGTAGACCTGGGTGTCGACGGCGCGCTTCTGGCCGTTCGGCAGGTCCGTGATCTCCTTCGGCTCCCCGAAATAGACGCCGCCGGTGAGCTCGCGCACGATCACGATGTCGAGCCCGTCGACCAGCTCGCGCTTCAGCGCCGAGCTGTCCGCGAGCGCGGGATAGCAGATCGCGGGCCTGAGGTTCGCGAACAGCTCGAGGTCCTTGCGCAGCCGCAGCAGGCCCGCTTCCGGACGGTGCTCGTAGGGAACGCCGTCCCACTTCGGACCGCCGACCGCGCCGAGCAGCACTGCGTCGGCTGCTTGCGCCTTGTCGACGGCGGCGTCGGAGATGGCGACGCCATGCGCGTCATAGGCGCAGCCGCCGACGAGGTCCTCGTCGATCTGGAACGACAGAAGGCCCTTCGACTCGATCAGCGCCAGGATCTTCTTGACCTCGCCCATGACCTCCGGGCCGATGCCGTCGCCGGCCAGCAGCAGGATGTTCTTGGTCGTCATGGGATTTCCTCGCGCGTCTTGTCGTTGCGCGCGGGTCTTAGGCGGCTGGACGGTCGATTGGCAAGCGAGGCGTCAAAGGCCGGAGGCCGCGGCGACGATACGGCGCTTCAGACCCGGAGCGCGGTCGACGAGGCCCATGCCGACGTCGCGCAGGCCCCGCGCGGATTCATGGCCGAACAGGCGGTAGAGCCCGTCGGTCGCGGCGCCGAGGCTGGCCGTCTCGAAGCGCCGGGCGCGCTCGTAGGCCGCGAGCGTGGCGGGCGAGCCGACGTCCTCGCCGCGCCGCGCGGCTCCGGCGACGATGCCGGCGAGAGAAGCGACGTCCCGCAGCGCTAGGTTGAAGCCCTGTCCGGCGAGCGGATGGACGACATGGCCGGCGTCGCCGACCAGCGCGACGCGCTGTCCGACGAAGCTGCGGGCGAGCAGAAAGCGCAACGGGAAGGCGCCGCGCGCGCCTGCGAGCGTGATGCGCCCGAACTCGGGGCCCGCCCTCGCCGCGACCTCGGCCACGAACGCTTCGTCGTCGAGCGCCGCCATGCGCTTCGCGACGTCGCGACGTTCGCTCCAGACCAGCGAGGAGCGGTTTTTGGACAGCGGCAACATCGCGAACGGGCCGCCGGGGAGAAAATGCTGCACGGCGACGCCGCCGTGCGGCGCCTCGTGGGCGAGCGTCGCGACAAGCGCGGTCTGGTCATAGGCGAACTGATGGACGGCGATCCGTTCGCGGCCTCGCGTCGGCGAAGCCGCGCCGTCCGCGGCGATCAGGAGGCTCGCGCGGAAGATCCGCCCGCCGGCGACCAGCCGAAGCGCCCCGGCGCCCGCCGCGTGTTCGGTGACGGCCGCAGGCATCAGCGCGACGCCGTCAGCCTCCGCGCGCTGGCGGAGCCGGGCGCGCAGGTCGGCGTCGAGGATCATGTGGGCGAAGGGCTCGCCGTCCGGCGTCGACCCGGCGAGCTCCAGAAAGGTGGGACGCAGCACGTCCTCGAGCCGGCTGTCGGTGACGTGCAGCCCGGCGACGGGAAAGGCCTCGGCCGGCCACGCTCCCACGCTCTCCATCAGCCGGCGGCCGTCCGCCGCGATCATCGAGGCGCGCGCGTCCGGCGCCGACGGGCGGGCGAGGGACGGATCGAAGACTGCAACTGCGAGCGCCGGCCCGAGCTCGCGGCGCAAGGCGAGGGCGAGCGTCAGGCCGGTCGGGCCGGCGCCGGCGATCGCAATGTCGATGCGTTGGGAAGTGTCGGCCGTCATACGGCCATGACTATCACGAGCCGAGGCGACCGCACTTCCATGATTTGATGGTCCACTCCGGATGATCCGACCCCCATTCGGCGATGATCGGCGAGCCCTGGACGAGGCAGGCCATGGGCGGACCGTTGAAGTCGATCCGCTCCTCCCTGCAGCGGTTCGGCTCGGCCTGCAGGCAGACGGTCATCACGAGGGCGAGCATCGGCGGGGCTCCGGTCGGTCCATTGAGCTTTAAACGCGGGAGAAGCTTGGTCGGATCCTTTAGGCTCGAACGTCGAGGTTGACGGCGGCGGGTCGACAGGGATGCTCGTCCGTCCTTCCGCCGGAGAAAGACATGTCCGCCGTCGCCGACCTGCTCGCGATTCTCGACCTCGAGCCGCTCGAGGTGAACCTGTTCCGGGGGCGCAGCCCGCAGGCGGAGTGGCAGCGGGTTTTCGGCGGGCAGGTGGTGGGGCAGGCGCTGGTCGCGGCGACGCGCACCGTCGACGGACGCCGGCCGCATTCCCTGCACGGCTATTTCATGCGGCCGGGCGATCCGACGGTGCCGATCATTTACGAAGTCGATCGCATCCGCGACGGGCGGTCCTTCCTCACCCGCCGGGTGGTCGCGATCCAGCACGGCGCGGCGATCTTCTCGATGTCGACCTCCTTCCACTCCGATGAGCCCGGCTTCGAGCACCAGATGGACATGCCGGACGTCCCGCGGCCGCACGAGCTGCCGAGCGAGAAGATGCTCAAAGAGCAGCTGATGCCGACCATGCCGCAGGCGATCCGCGCCTATTTCGAGCGCGAACGGCCGATCGAGCTCCGCCACTGCGATCCGCTGCGCTACGTCGACGGCAAGCCGCGGCCGCCCATGCAGAGCGTCTGGATCCGGACCACCGCGCCTTTGCCCGACGACCCGGCGATCCACCAGTGCGTGCTGGCCTACGCCTCGGACATGACGCTGCTCGACGCCGCCATGGTGGCGCATGGCGCCTCGGTGTTTTCCGTGGAGATCCAGGCGGCGAGCCTCGACCATTCGCTCTGGTTCCACCGGCCGTTCCGCGCGGACCAGTGGTTGCTTTATACGCAGGACAGCCCCTTCGCCGGCGGCGCGCGCGGATTAGCGCGAGGGCGCATCTACACGGAAGACGGAACGCTCGTGGCTTCGGTCGCGCAGGAGGGCCTCATTCGGCGCCGGCGGACGGATTGAGACGACGAAGGTCGCATTTTGCCTGATTTTTAGGCTCCGCCCTTTCGTTTCCACAATTGTAAGAGTATTTTTTAGGCAAATTGCCGCCCTCTTGATCGATTGTTTGGACGAGAGCGCCCAGGCGGCTCTGCCGAACTCTTGGGCAGCTTCAGGAATCAACGACTCGCGATCGCACTTTGAAAGTTGGCACGGCGCTTGAATTCCGCCGCGCGGCGAGACGTGGCGGCCGTGCCTCCCCGTCCCGAGCGATGTCAACAGTCGACTGGCCGGTCCGCGGCGTATTGCGGTCCCGGACGGTGGGCCAACGGGGAACGCAACGCATGAAACTCGTGATGGCCATTATCAAGCCGTTCAAGCTGGATGAGGTGCGAGACGCCCTCACCGGCATCGGCGTTCACGGCCTGACGGTCACCGAAGTCAAGGGTTACGGCCGCCAGAAAGGGCATACCGAAATCTATCGCGGCGCCGAATACGCCGTGAGCTTCCTGCCGAAGTTGAAGATCGAGGTCGCGGTCGCCTCGGGCTCCGTCGACAAGGTCGTCGAGGCGATCGCCTCGGCCGCCAAGACCGGCCAGATCGGTGACGGAAAGATCTTCGTCTACTCGATCGACGCCGCCGTCCGCATCCGCACCGGCGAGACCGACGGCGACGCGCTCTGACGCGCGGTCGACGCCTTTCCTCAGATTTGAAGCTTCGGGAGTTCACTCGATGAAACTGGGTTCCGTACTACGCTGGGGAGCGCCGGCCCTGGCCGCCGGCCTTCTCGTAGCCGCGTCCGCCTATGCGCAGGACGCCGCGGCGCCAGCCGCCGCAGCGGCTCCGGCCGCGCCGACGCCCAACAAGGGCGACACCACGTGGATGCTTGTCTCCACCGTGCTCGTCCTGCTGATGACCATCCCCGGCCTCGCGCTGTTCTACGGCGGCCTCGTCCGCACCAAGAACATGCTCTCGGTGCTGATGCAGGTCACCGTCATCGCCTGCATGGTGATGATCATCTGGGTCGTCTACGGCTACTCTCTCGCCTTCACCGACGGCGGCGGCCTGAACTCCTTCGTCGGCGGCTTCTCCAAGGCCTTCCTGGCGGGGGTCGACGTCACCACCACCGTCGAGACGTTCTCGCGCGGCGTGGTGATCCCCGAGCTCGTCTTCGTCTGCTTCCAGATGACCTTCGCGGCCATCACCCCCGCGCTGATCGTCGGCGCCTTCGCCGAGCGCATCAAGTTCTCGGCGCTGCTGCTGTTCATCGCGCTCTGGGTCACGTTCATCTACTTCCCGATCGCGCACATGGTCTGGTGGTGGCCTGGGCCGGAGTTCGCTTCGACCAACCCGGCTGACGCGACCGTCGCCGGCGCCGGCCTCAGCTGGTCCTTCGGCGCGATCGACTTCGCCGGCGGCACCGTGGTCCACATCAACGCCGGCATCACCGCCCTGGTCGGCGCCCTGGTGCTCGGCAAGCGCGTCGGCTACGGCAAGGATCTGATGGCCCCGCACTCGCTGACCATGACGCTGATCGGCGCCGGTCTGCTGTGGGTCGGCTGGTTCGGCTTCAACGCCGGCTCCAACCTCGAGGCCAACGGCTACGCCGCGCTCGCCATGATCAACACCTTCGTGGCCACGGCCGCGGCGGCTCTCGCCTGGATGTTCGTCGAGTGGATGGCGAAAGGTCATCCGAGCCTGCTCGGCGTCGCCTCGGGCGCGGTCGCGGGTCTGGTCGCGGTCACCCCGGCGGCCGGCTTCGCCGGTCCGATGGGCTCGGTCGTGCTCGGCCTCGTGGTCGGCGTGATCTGCTTCGTCGCCTGCACCAGCATCAAGAACGCGCTCGGCTATGACGACTCGCTCGACGTGTTCGGCGTGCATGGCGTCGGCGGCATCGTCGGCGCGATCGCGACCGGCATCCTCGTCAACCCCGCCCTCGGCGGTGCGGGCGTCGTCGACTACACGCTGGACGGCGGCGCGGGCACCGCGGGCGCCTACGACCTCGCCACCCAGGTGATCGCCCAGTGCAAGGGCGTGCTGCTCACTGTGGTGTGGTCCGGCGTCGGCTCCTTCATCCTCTACAAGATCGTGGACGTCCTCATCGGCCTCCGCGTCACCGAGGAGAAGGAGCGCGAAGGCCTCGACATCACCGAGCACGGCGAGCGCGCCTACAACATGTGAGCCGCGCGCGACAGCGCGATCCGCGACTGGAGAGGGCCCCGGCGACGCCGGGGCCCTTTTCGTTTCCGCCCAAGCGAATGATCGTCGATCCGGAGATCCCGAACGACCGGGGTAAGCCCGCCTTAACCCTCTTCCCGCTACCGTCTGAGACCAACGCGCGGCCCTTGCGGCCGACCGACAGGACGACGGCGCACGGATGCGGACACCGGGTGGAAAGGCTGGCGCGCGGGGGCGCGCCGACCGCGCGGACGCATCGCGAGCGGTACTGAGGAGCCCCCGATGACAATGCGCGCGTTGAGGTCGCGTCCGCGCGGATATCAGTCCGTCAGCCTCCTTCCCGACGGCATCCGCGCCATGCTGATCCGGCGCGCGGTCGAGCTCGGCGGTCTCGCGCTCGTCGCGAACGCGGCCATAATCGGCGTTTCCCTCGCGACCTGGTCGGCCCAGGATCCGAGCCTCAGCCATGCGAGCGCCGGGGCGGCGGACAATGCGCTCGGCGCCGTCGGGGCGGTGATCGCCGACATGTTCATGCAGGCCTTCGGGCTCGCCGCAGCGGCCTTCGTGCTGCCGATCGGCGTTTGGGGCTGGCGGCTGATGACCCAGCGGACGATCGACGGCGAGAAGGTCAAGCTCGCCGCATGGCCGATCTCCGCCATCCTGTTCGCGGGCGTCGCGGGCCTCGTCCCCGCGCCCGCCTCCTGGCCCTTGCCGGCGGGTCTCGGCGGCGTCCTCGGTGATCTGTTCGCAGTGACCGCGGACGCCGCCGGCCTGTCAGGGCCGGTCGGCGGCGTCGCGCTCGGCGCGATCCTCGTCGTCTTCGCGTTTATCGCCTTCCTGCTGGCGCTCGGCGTCATCGCCCCGAGCGAGCGCGCCGCGCGGCCCGCGACCAACGCCGAGGTCGCGCATCGGCGCCTGTCGGCGAACAAGCCGGAGCAGGCCGGCCGCGGCGTCGTTCGCCGCGAACCCGAGCCGGCGCCCGAAGAGGTCTATGACGAGGACGACGACGGGCGGTTGATCTCGCTCGGGCTCCTCACCCATTGGGCGCTGTCCGCCAAGGGCGCGGCCGCACGCTTCTTCGCGCGCCGTTCGGCGCGGCGCGATAGCGAGGCCGGGGGGCTCTCCAGCGTTCTTGCTCGGGCCAGCCGCGACCCCGACGATTTTTCGCGCGGGCGCCGCGAGCCCGGCTTCGACGGCCCGATGGACGTCGACCTCGACGGCGAACCCGTGCTGCGCTCGACCGGAGGGATCGGGGGCGCGCCGCGCCAGCTGGTCGGCGGCCGGGAGGCGCCGTCGCGCATCACCCGGCCGGCCGGCCCGATCCGACCCGGCCGCCGCGCCCAGCGCGAGGCGCAGCCCGACCTGCTCGAACGGGATTTCTACGAACTGCCGCCGCTCACGCTCCTCGCCGAGCCGAAGAAGGGGCAGGCCCCGACCCTGAGCCAGGAAGCGCTCGAGCAGAACGCCCGCCTGCTCGAAGGCGTGCTCGAGGATTACGGCGTGCGCGGCCAGATCGTGAACGTGCGGCCGGGACCGGTCGTGACGCTCTACGAGCTCGAGCCCGCCCCCGGCATCAAGTCGAGCCGCGTCATCGGCCTCGCCGACGACATCGCCCGCTCGATGAGCGCGGTCGCCGCTCGCGTCGCCGTCATTCCGGGCCGGAACGCCATCGGCATCGAACTGCCGAACGCCCGCCGCGAGACCGTCTATCTCCGCGAGCTGCTGTCCTCGGCCGATTTCGAGAAGGCCAAGATGCGCCTTCCGCTCTGCCTCGGAAAGACGATCGGCGGCGAGCCGGTGATCGCCGAACTCGCCCGCATGCCGCATCTGCTGATCGCGGGCACCACCGGCTCGGGCAAGTCGGTGGCGATCAACACCATGATCCTCAGCCTGCTCTACCGGCTGAAGCCGGAGGAGTGCCGGCTGATCATGATCGATCCGAAGATGCTCGAGCTCTCCATCTATGACGGCATCCCCCATCTGCTGACGCCGGTCGTCACCGATCCGAAGAAGGCGGTGACGGCGCTGAAGTGGGCGGTCCGGGAGATGGAGGACCGCTACCGGAAGATGTCGAAGCTCGGCGTGCGCAACATCGACGGCTTCAACGCCCGCGCAGAACAGGCTCTCGCCAAGGGCGAGGCCATCACCCGCACCGTCCAGACCGGCTTCTGCAAGGAGACCGGCGAGGCGATCTACGAGCAGGAGGTGATGGAGATCGGGAAGCTGCCCTACATCGTCGTGATCGTCGACGAGATGGCGGACCTGATGCTCGTCGCCGGCAAGGAGATCGAGGGCGCCATCCAGCGCCTCGCCCAGATGGCGCGCGCCGCCGGCATCCACATCGTGATGGCGACCCAGCGTCCCTCGGTCGACGTCATCACCGGCACGATCAAGGCGAACTTCCCGACACGCATCTCCTTCCAGGTGACGTCCAAGATCGACAGCCGCACCATTCTCGGCGAGATGGGCGCCGAGCAGCTGCTCGGGCAGGGCGACATGCTGCACATGCAGGGCGGCGGCCGGATCAGTCGCGTCCACGGCCCGTTCTGCTCGGACGAGGAGGTCGAGGAGGTCGTTGCGCATCTCAAGGCGCAGGGGCAGCCGGACTATCTCGACGCGGTGACCGCCGAGGAGGACGAAGCGGGCGGCGACGGCGACGGCTCGGTCTTCGACAAGGGCGCGTTCGGCGACGAGGGCCCGGACCTCTACGACCAGGCGGTCCAGGTCGTGCTGCGCGACAAGAAGGCGTCCACCTCCTACATCCAGCGCCGCCTGCAGATCGGCTACAACCGCGCCGCCTCGCTCATCGAGCGGATGGAGAAGGAAGGCGTCGTCGGCCGCGCGAACCACGCCGGCAAGCGCGAGATCCTGCTCGAGACGGAAGGCGCGGACGACGCGGCGTGAACGGTACTTCCCTTCTCCCTCGTGGCACAAGGTGGCCGGAGCCGAAGGCGGAGGCCGGTTGAGGGGGCGGTTCCGCTAGCGTCGCGGGCGTAGGCACATCCTGAGAGGGGGCGTCGAGCTCAAAGCGTGAAATCGCCACGAAGCCGCACTAGCTAGAACGGCGATGAAGGCCGCCCCAAACACCGAGACGACTTTGACGATCAAGCGCTTCCGCCCGCTCGCCGCGCTCTTCGCCGCACTTCTCCTCGCCGCGCCGGCGGCGACGCCCGCGAGCGCGCAGAACTTCCTCGACAAGCTGATGGGGAAGGGCAAGGAGGCCGTGCCGACCTCGCAGCTCAATCCGGCGCAGCAGGCGACGCTTCAGCGCGTGAACGCCTATTTCAACACGCTGTCGAACGTGACGGCCAATTTCGAGCAGACCGGGCCCGACGGCTCGCGCACGGTCGGCAAGCTCTATCTGTCGCGCCCCGGAAAAATTCGGTTCCAGTACGCGCCGCCGAGCCCGCTCGAGATCGTCTCGGACGGATCGTCCGTCTCGGTGAAGAACCGCAAGCTCGCGACCCAGGAGCTCTGGCCGCTCAGCCAGACGCCGCTGCGCTTCCTGCTGCAGAACAACATCGACCTTCTGAGGAACGGCAACGTGCTCGGCGTCTATCAGGAGCCCGAGCTCGTCTCGGTCGTCATGGAGGAGAAGAACTCGATCGGCGGCAAGGCGCAGATCCAGCTGATGTTCAACTCTAAGACCTACGCCCTGCAACAGTGGATCGTGACCGACGCGCAAGGCATGGAGACCTCGGTCCAGCTCTCCGACGTGCAGCAGGTGGCCAAGCTCGACGACAACCTGTTCAAGGTGGTCCAGCAGCGCTGGCCGCAGATGCGCCGCGACTGAATTTTCAGCGCTCACGGCCACCTCACGACCTGTTTCAAAAAATGTCTTCGACGCCGCTTGAAGGGGGTTGACCGCCCCACCACTTGAGTCGGCGAGCGAGACGATGCCGACCAGCTGCGTTCCCCCGTCGCAGCATCGGCGCTATCGTCTCGTGGCCCGCCGTCTCCTCCGATGCGGCGGGGCGCCAAGCGCGCGGACGCCCGGCCGCTCCCCCGACGGTCGGGCGTCTTTGCGTCGGGACGCCATTTCGCGAAGAAAGTCGTGGATTTGCGGCCGGCGCCGAGCCGCGGCGGCGATTTCGCGTTTCGCGCATGCCGGCGGATCGACTATCCAGCCGGCATGCCCGTCCGCCTCGCCACCTGGAACATCAATTCCGTGCGCCTGCGCATCGGGCTGGTCCAGAAGCTCGTCGAAGAGCACGCGCCGGACGTCCTGTGCCTGCAGGAGACAAAGTGCGCGGACGATTGCTTCCCGCTCTCCGCCGTCCGAAAGCTCGGCTTCGAGCATGTCGCGATCCACGGTCAGAAGGGCTATCACGGCGTCGCGACCTTCTCGCGCTACCCCTTCGTCACCGTCGCGAAGGAGCGCTGGGCCGAGAAGGACGACGCGCGGCATCTGGCGACGACCTTCGCCGCCGGGCCGCTCGAAGGCGTCACGGTGCACAATTTCTATGTTCCGGCCGGCGGCGACGAACCGGACCCGACGATCAATCCGAAATTCGCGCACAAGCTTCAGTTCGTGCGGGAGCTGCACCAGTGGTCGGAGCGGATCGCGGAGACGGACCGGCGCATCATGGTCGGCGACCTCAACATCGCGCCGCATGAGTCCGACGTCTGGAGCCACAAGCAGCTCTTGAAGATCGTCAGCCACACGCCGGTCGAGACCGAGGGGCTGGAGGCGATGCGGCGCGCCGGCCGCTGGGTCGACGCGGTGCGCCGGCACGTGCCCTATCCCGAAAAGCTCTATTCCTGGTGGAGCTACCGCGCCGCCGACTGGGAGGCGTCGGACCGGGGACGCCGGCTCGACCATGTCTGGGCGAGCGAGGACGTCGCCGCGCGCTCGACGGGCGTCGAGACGCTCAAGGCCGCGCGCGGCTGGGAGCGCCCGTCCGACCACGTCCCGGTGATCCTGACGATCGAGTAGGGCGCCGCCTCACGGCGCCAGGATGAGAAAGCCGTAGGTCGCGAACAGGACGAGGTGGATCAGGCCATAGAGGATGTTGGTCCGGCCCGTGCCGAAGGTCAGCAGCGCGACGGCGACGGTCACCAGCAGGATCACCGTGTCCTTCTCGTCCAGGCCGAGCTCGAGCCTCGCGCCGTAGAGGACGGACACGACCGCGACGGCCGGGATCGTAAGGCCGATCGTCGCGCAGGCCGAGCCGAGCGCGAGATTGAGGCTCTTCTGCATCTTGTCCGCGCGTGCGGCCTTGATGGCTGCGGTAAATTCCGGGAGCAGGATGAGCAGCGCGACGATGACGCCGGCGAGCGCCTTCGGCGCGGCGAGACGATCGAGCGAGAACTCGACCGCGGCCGTGAACGTCTTCGACATCAGGATCACCGCGGCGAGCGCGAGGATCAGGAAGACCGAGGAGATCATCGTGGCGCGGTTCGACGGGGTATGCGCCTTGTCCGCGGCCTCGTCGTCATCGATGACCACCGCGAAATACTCCCGGTTGCGGATGGTCTGCGTGTAGAGGAACGAGGCGTAGATCGCGAGCGTCGCCGCAGCGACGTATGCCAGCTGGCTGGTCGAATACGCCCCGCCGGGCGCCGTGAAGGTGTGGTTCGGCAGCACGAGCGAGAGCGCGGCGAGCGGGATCAGCACCGCGAGATAGGCGTTCGCGCCGGTGACGCGGAAACTCTGTTCGCGATGCTTCAGGCCGCCGAGCAGGATGCAGAGCCCGACGAGGCCGTTCACGACGATCATGACCACCGCGAAGATCGTGTCGCGCGCGAGCGTCGGGTTGGGCTCGTCGGCGAGGAGCGCCGAGGCGATCAGCGCGACCTCCATCACCGTCACGGCCATCGTCAGCACCAGCGTGCCGAAGGGCTCGCCCGTCCGGTGGGCGATCATTTCTGCGTGGTGTACCGCCGCGAAGACCGCGCCGAACAGGACGGGGACGAGGCCGATCGCGACCGCGAGATCGGCCGCCGTCCCCGAGAAGGACTTGCCGAGACCGAGCGCCGTCACCACGCCGTAGAAGGCGATTCCCGCGACCGGGAAGATCAGCGTCGACAGCGGCGGGTTCGGATCGAGGCGTGAGCTTGCCATGTGGGAGGGTTCCGCCGCGCCGGCGGCGCGGGCTGGTCTTTGCGGGCGGGACGGGATCGATTAATCGAGAAACTGCTTTTTAGCCTTGTGGTTCGCGCCGTCCAGCGCGCGCCGGATCGCAGCGTCGTGAACCGAGCCCCGATGACCGCCGTCTCAGACAGCCTTGCGCCGGACCGCCTCCCCTCGGCCGAGACGCTCGCGTCCGCGCCGCGCCCTGACCATCTGCTGGTCGCCGAAATGGTTCGGCCGGGATCGCGCGTGCTCGACGTCGGCTGCGGCGACGGCGCGCTGCTCCGGCTGCTCATCGAGCGGCGCGGGGTGGACGGCCGCGGGATCGAGCTTTCGCAGGCCGGCGTCAACGCCTCCGTCGCTCACGGCCTGTCGGTCGTGCAGGGCGACGCCGACACCGATCTCGCCTACTACCCCGACGACGCCTTCGACTACGTCATCCTGTCCCAGACGCTCCAGGCCACCCGGCGGCCGCGGCAGGTGGTGGAGGATCTGCTTCGGATCGGCCGGCGGGCGATCGTCTCGTTCCCGAACTTCGGGCACTGGCGCACGCGCCTCCAGTTCTTCGCGGAAGGCCGCATGCCGACCAACTCGAATCTGCCGGATCCCTGGTATGAGACGCCCAACATCCATCTCTGCACGATCCGCGACTTCGTGGATCTGGTCGGGATGCTCGGCGCGCGGATGGAGCGGGCGGTCGCGCTCGATCCGACCGGCCGGCCGGTGCGTGTCAACGCGCCCTGGTGGTTCTGGAACCTGTTCGGCGCGCAGGGGGTCTTCCTGCTCAGCCGGGACTGAACGGCGCGCTCGTTCTACTTCGTGCCGTAGAGCCGGTCGCCGGCGTCCCCGAGGCCCGGAACGATATAGCCGTGCTCGTTCAGGCGCTCGTCGATCGAGGCGGTGACGACGGGCACGTCCGGATGCGCCTCGGCGAAGCGCGCAAGACCTTCGGGCGCGGCCAGCAGGCACAGAAAGCGGAGATCCTTCGCCCCGGCGTCCTTGAGCTCGGTGACGGCGTCGACGGCGGAGTTGCCGGTCGCGAGCATCGGATCGACCACGATCACCAGCCTCTCGGAAAGGTCGGCCGGCGCCTTGAAGAAGTAGCGCACCGGCTGCAGCGTCTCGTGATCGCGGTAAAGCCCGACATGGGCGACGCGGGCGGAGGGCACGAGGTCGAGCATTCCGTCGACGAGGCCATTGCCGGCCCGCAGGATCGAGGCGAAGACCAGCTTCTTGCCGGCGAGCTTCGGGGCCTTCATACGCGTCAGCGGCGTGTCGATCTCCACCAGCTCCACCGGCAGGTCCCGCGTCACCTCGTAGGCGAGCAAAAGCGAGATTTCGCGCAGCAACTGGCGGAAGCTCGCTGTCGAGGTGTCGGCCTCGCGCATCAAGGTGAGCTTGTGCCGGACCAGCGGGTGATCGACGACGACGGCGCCGGTCATGCGCGATTTCCTCAGCGGATCGAGGTGATGTAGGCGTGGCCGTCGTCGGTCACGCTCAGGCAAACGTACGGCGCGCCCTCGACGATCTCGCGACGCTCTGCGGGCGACAGGGCGTTGTCGTCGACCCGGCTGTTCAGCAGGTCGCGGCTCGCCTTGTTCGAGAACACCGGATCGCCCTGGTCTTCCGGGTCGGGCCGGCCGAAGCGGTGGTAGTTCGCGCGGTCCTGCTGGATGACGGCGCCGACGCTCGTCAGCCGCTGGCCCTTCGAGCTGTAGTGATCGTTCTCGCCGAGCCGCGCGCAGTAGCTCGAATCCGCAAGCGCAGGCGCGGCGCTCAGCACGATGGCGAAGCTCGCGCAAAGTCCGACCGACGATCGCGCCATGCCTTCCCCCCGGGCCCGAGCCGAGGCGCAGTCGTAGCGGAGCGACTTCGGAGCGACAAGAGTCAGGCGTTCCACGGAGCGCCATGCGCGCCCCGACCCAGGCCGAGATGGACGCCAAGGCTGGCGCCGATGTCGGCGAAGCTCGTCCGCAGCCCGATCGTACCCGCGGGGACTCCCGGTCCGAAGGCCAGGACCGGCGTCCGCTCGCGGGTGTGGTCCGTGCCGCGATAGGTCGGATCGCAGCCATGATCGGCGGTGATGACGCAGAGGTCTCCGGGCTCCAGCGCCGAACGAAGCTCGGGGATGCGGGCGTCGAAGGCCTCGAGCGCCGCGGCGTAGCCGGCGACGTCGCGACGATGTCCGTACAGCGTGTCGAAGTCGATGAGGTTCACGAAGACGAGCCCGCCGTCCGGCAGGCCGCGGAAGGCGTCGAGCGCGGCGTCGAGCAGCGCGGCGTTGCCGTCGGCCTTGACGACCCTCCCTGTCCCGACATGGGCGAAGATATCCCCGATCTTGCCGACCGAGACCACGGCGCGGCCGGCCGCGCTCGCACGGGACAGCAGGGTGGGTTCGGGAGGCGGGGTCGCATAGTCGCGCCGGTTCGCGGTGCGGCGGAAGGAGGCCGGGTCGGCGCCGGTGAAAGGACGCGCGATCACCCGGCCGATCCCGAGCGGATCGACGAGCTCGCGCGCGATCTCGCAGGTCCGGTAGAGGCGCTCCAGCCCGAACGCCTCCTCATGGGCCGCGATCTGGAAGACGCTGTCGGCCGAGGTGTAGCAGATGGGCCTGCCCGTCCGAACGTGCTCCTCGCCGAGGTCGACGATGATCTGGGCACCGGAGGCGTGCCGGTCGCCGAGCACGCCGGGCAGGCCGGCCCGGTCGATCAGCGCCTGCGTCAGCGCCGCCGGGAAAGCCGGCTCGGTCTTCGGAAAATAGCCCCAGTCGAAGGAGACCGGGCATCCCGCGATCTCCCAGTGGCCGGAGGGCGTGTCCTTGCCGTGCGAGGTCTCCTGGGCAGCGCCGAAAAGCCCGTTGGTCGCAGCTCCCTCCAGCCCCGGAGGAATGCGCCCGGAGGCGATGCGGGAGGACTGCCCGAGCCCAAGCGCGACAAGGTTTGGCAGCCTGAGAGGACCGGCGCGAACGCCCGCGAGATCGCCCCGGCCCGCAGCACAGGCCTCAGCCACATGGCCCACCGTGTCGCCGCCTGCGTCGCCGAACGCCTCCGCGTCAGACGCCCCGCCGACCCCGACGGAGTCCAGCACGATCAGCAGCGCGCGCGTCATAGCCGCGCCTTACCGACGGCTCCGGAGCAGCGCGGAGCCCGCGTCAGTAGCCGGGCAGGTCGAAATTCGACGGCAGGGGCCAGCGCGTGAAACCGATGCCGCGCGTCGGAGTGGTGGACTGGGTCGCCGCGTTGGTCTGGTAGGCCGCGCGCGAATAGGAGCCGGGGGTCGGCGTGGTGCGGGTGTTGAGATAGCTCGGACCCTTGCGGATCGTGACCGACACGCCGCCTTCGGCCGCCGCCGGCGCTACGGCGGAAAGGGAGGCGATCGCCGCGATGGCGGCCAGCAGGAGGATCGGGCGGGAAGCGGTCATTTCGGGGGTCTCCAGGCGCCATGTCGCCATATTTGGAAGAACGCCCGATCGGGAACAGGGTTGCAAGCCGCGCTTGAGCGACGACGTTGAAATCCGCGCGATTTCGCGTCATGGAACCGGCGCGGCATGACGCCGCGTCAAAAGACCGGGCCGGCGGCGCCAAATCTCCGCCGGCTGAGGGAGTTGGAAATGGGCTATCGGATCGCCGTCGTCGGCGCCACGGGCAATGTGGGCCGCGAAATGCTGAACATCCTCGACGAGCGGGAGTTCCCGGTCGACGAGCTCGTCCCCCTGGCCTCGCGCCGGAGCCTCGGGACGGAGGTGTCGTTCGGCGACCGGACCCTGAAATGCAAGGATCTCGAGCAGTTCGACTTCTCGAAGATCGACATCTGCCTGATGTCGGCCGGCGGCGCCGTGTCGAAGGAGTGGAGCCCGAAGATCGCCGCGCAGGGCGCGATCGTGATCGACAACTCGTCGGTCTGGCGCATGGATCCGGACGTGCCGCTCGTCGTGCCGGAGGTGAACGCCGACGCGGTCGCGGGCTACGTGAAGAAGGGCATCATCGCCAATCCGAACTGCTCGACCGCCCAGCTCGTCGTCGCGCTGAAGCCGCTGCATGACGCGGCCAAGATCACGCGTGTCGTGGTCGCGACCTACCAGTCGGTCTCCGGCGCCGGCAAGGAGGCGATGGACGAGCTCTGGAACCAGACCAAGGGCATCTATGTGAACCAGCCGCCGGAGCATGAGGGCGGCAAGTTCCCGAAGCAGATCGCCTTCAACTGCATTCCTCACATCGACGTCTTCATGGAGGACGGCTTCACCAAGGAGGAATGGAAGATGGTGGCGGAAACGAAGAAGATCTTGGACCCCAAGATCAAGCTGACCGCGACCTGCGTGCGCGTGCCGGTGTTCGTCGGCCATTCGGAGGCGGTGAACATCGAGTTCGAGAACCCGATCTCGGCCGACGAGGCGCGCGACATTCTGCGAGAGGCGCCGGGTATCCTCGTCGTCGACAAGCGCGAGCCCGGCGGCTACGTGACCCCGGTCGAGTGCGTCGGCGACTTCGCGACCTTCGTCTCCCGCATCCGCGAGGACCCGACGGTCGACAACGGCCTGGTGCTCTGGTGCGTCTCGGACAACCTGCGCAAGGGCGCGGCGCTCAACGCGGTGCAGATCGCGGAATGCCTCGCCAATCGCGGCCTGCTTAAGCAGGCGGCCTGACGGCTGAATGGCCGAGCTTACGCCCGAAGACTTCGAACGACGTCTTCGGGCGAAGCGCGCCAACGAGCGGCTGAAACTGCTCGCGACGACAATGAATACGCTCGGCATGACTGTCGTCGGCGTCGCCGTTCTGGTGCCGGTCGTCGCCGGAGCTGCTGGACTCCTATCCTTGATTTGGATTGTGATCGCAGTCGTCCTACATTTGGCGGCGCAGGTCGCGCTTGGCTCCCTGCGGAGCGAGGACTGAAGCGATGGTGATCCCGGTCTGGATCGAATGGGGCGTGCCGATCGGCGGTCTGATCATTGCGGCCGCAGGCATTCTGTACGCGCGCCACATCGCTGCCGACTTCGACCGCAAATACGGCAAGCGCGGCTGATCGCCTTGCCGACCGCCGCTCTCCTCGCGCTTTAGAAGACCATGCGCCGGCTCGTCGGAGGGCTGGCGCTGTTCGCACTGCTGGGCGGCGTCGCGCACGCCGCCCAGCCCCCCGTCGACACGGCCGGCGCGACGCCTTGCTCGATCGACGTCTATTCGCTCGACGACGATCCGAAAGGCCTCAACATCCGCGCGGCGCCCTCGGGCTCCGCCCCGGTGATCGCGACGCTCGAGAACAGCCGCTCGCAGGACGGCGAGGACTTCGCGGTCGAGATGCACGTCATCGGCGCCAAGGACGGCTGGCTGCTGATCGACCGCGCCCGCTTTCAGGACTATGGCGAGCCGGACAAGGCCGGCGTGGTGTTCGAGAAGAAGGGTTGGGTCTCCGGCAAGCTCACGGGATCGGACGTCGGCGACGTCGTGCTGCGCGCAGGCCCTTCGGCGACCGCCAAGGTCGCCGCGACGCTCTACAGCCCGAACTCCAGCAGCCCGGCCGGCAAAGTGGATCGCTTCGAGGTGGCCCGCATCTTCGACTGCAAGGGCGAATGGGCCGAGGTCGAGGGCGAGTTCCGGGCCAAGACGGTGCGGGGTTGGGCGACGCGGCTCTGCTCGAACCAGATCACGGTCTGCCGCTGAACCGGCCGGACAGAACGGACAGGACGATGAAGCTCTACCGCTACCTCACGGGCCCGGACGACAGCGCCTTCTGCAAGCGCGTTTCGGCCGCGCTCAGCAAGGGCTGGGAGCTCGCGGGTCCCGCGACGCTGACCTACGACCCGGAAAAGAAGACGGTGATCTGCGGCCAGCCGATCCGCAAGGACGTGCCTGACGTCGAATGGAGCGACGACGTCACCCTGTCGGATTGGTGACCAGCTTCAGCTGAGGCCGGCGCGGCGGGGAGGGCTCGCCGCCGCCCTCGATCGCGACCAGCGCGGCCCGGCGCGCCTCGGGCGCCGGACGCGGACCGCGCAGCACCGCCTCGGCTCGTCGCTCCAGCCCCTGCGCCTCATCGGTGGCGCCCGCGGCGCGAAGCGTGGCGGACAGCCTCAGGCAGCTCTGCGCAAGCTCCGCTGCGAGCGTCGCCAGCGACGGCGCGGAGATGGCGACGAGGTCGAGCGCCGTGGTGGCGGCCACGCCTGCGGCCAGGATCTGCCGGGCGTCGCCGGTGAGCGGAGCCGCGATCCCTGCGTCGAGGGCCTCGCGCGCCGCCTTCGTCCATCCGTCGCCATAGGCCCGCAGCAGGCAGCGCTGCTCGCAGGCGCGGGCGATCAGCATCAACTTCACGACGTCGTCCGTCCGCTCGGCGAGGTCGATCGTGAGGATAGAGACGCCGCGCAGCAGCGCCGTCTCCGCCTCGGCGAGCGATCCCGAGCCGGCGTCGGCCGTCCACTCGAAGGCGTAGCGCAGATAGCTCGCGGCGAGCGGCGCATTCCAGTCGAAACGGGTCGGATTGGCGGCTCGCAGCGTCTCCCACTCCTCCCACGCCTGGCGGAAACGGCCGGCGCGTTCATGGCCGAGCGCCAGCCGGGCCCGGTCGAGAACGTCGATCTCGACGACTTCGCTCAGCGGGTGGATCAGCTCGACCTGCGACATGAAATTCCCCGATGCGTCGGCCCGGCGGGCCCGGCCTCTGACGGGAGGCACGTTGGCATGCCGCCTTTGAAAACCGCGTGAAGCGAATGTGGAGCAATCGCTCGCCCGCCTTCACCATCCGGAAAGGGCGTGCGGCGAATGTCGAAGTCGCCCGGCGGGGCGCATCGTGCCATTTACGGCGCCGCACAATGGCGTTTGCGGGAGCGCGACGATGGCCGGAGCGGGTCGATTCTTTGAGGATTTCATCGTCGGCGACGTGATCCGTCACGCGACCCCGCGCACCGTCACCCAGGGCGACGTCGCGCTCAACCAGGCGCTCTATGGCAACCGGTTCGTCGTGCAGTCCTCCGACGCCTTCGCCCGCGCCGTCGGCTATCCGCGCAGTCCGGTCGATGACCTGATCACCTTCCACGTCGTCTTCGGCAAGACGGTGCCGGACGTGTCGCTCAACGCCTTCGCCAATCTCGGCTACGCCGCGGGACGGTTCCTGCGGCCGGTGTATCCGGGCGACACGCTGGTCTCGACGTCGGAAGTCATCGGCGTCAGGCCGACCTCCAAGGGCGACGCCGGCGTCGTCTGGGTGAAGACCAGCGGAAAGCGGTCCGACGGCGCGGCCGTGCTCGAATATGTCCGCTGGGTCCTCGTGCGCATGCAGGGCGGCCGGCCGGTGCAGGACACGGTCGTGCCCGACCTGCCGGCCGCGGTCGATCCGGCGAACCTCGGCGCGGCCTGCCCGCGCATCGACCTGTCGAAATGGGACGACGCGGAGGCGGGATCGACCCGGCGCTTCGACGACTATCAGGTCGGCGAGAAGATCGACCATGTCGACGGAATGACCGTCGAGGAGGCCGAACATCAGCTTGCGACGCGCCTCTGGCAGAACACCGCCAAGGTGCATTTCGACGCCTTCGCCCAGAAATCCAGCAAGATCGGCAAGCGGCTCGTCTATGGCGGCCACGTCATCAGCCTCGCGCGGTCGCTCAGCTACAACGGGCTCGAGAACGCCTTCCACGTCGCGGGGATCAATGGCGGCCGCCACGTCGCGCCGATCTTCGCCGGCGACACGCTCTACGCCTGGTCCGAAATCCTCGACAAGCAGCCGCTGCCCGGCCGCACCGACGTCGGGGCGTTGAGGGTCCGGACGACGGGCTTCAAGAACCACGCCCCGGGCGATTTTCCGCGGAGCGGCGAGGACGGCAAGGACCATGCGGCGGTGGTGCTCGACCTCGATCTCTGGCTGTTGCTGCCGCGATAGCGGGGCCGCGCCGGCGGTCGGCCTGGAACAGCAGGCGGATCCCTATCAAGGCATCCGCCGCAGCATCCGTCATGTGCCGGTTCCCATCGAAGGTTCGCGGGAAAACGGACGCATTGGCGTGGCGCGCGTGAAAGATTGCGGCGGTCTCGGACGCTCCTAAATGATTGTAATCTGGCCAACTCAGCTTGCCGCGTCGCACGGCTGGCTCATATTTCGCGGGCCGTCATGGCCTAAAGGCGACCCCGCCATGCCGACGCCCGACGTTGCGCTGCGGCGCAGCATCCGTTAGTTCGTCGGCGGAACTTCGAATTGCTCAAGACAGGCAAAGGTCCACAGCCCATGGACTCGCCGCACGCCGAATCCGGCAGGCCGCTGTCGCCCCATCTGCAGATCTACCGCCCGATGCTGTCGATGATGATGTCGATCGCGCACCGGATCACGGGCGGAGCGCTCTATTTCGGCACGTTGCTGGTCGTGATCTGGCTCGTGTCGGCTGCGGCCGGCCCGTCGGCCTTCTCGACCGTCCAGGCCATCTACGGCTCCATCCTCGGCCAGCTCGTGCTGTTCTTCTATACATGGGCGCTCGTGCACCACGCGCTCGGCGGCGTCCGGCATCTGATGTGGGACGTAGGCCATGGCTTCGGCCCGGAGCGCGAGTTGATCTATCGGGTCTGCCTCTTCGGCGGGATCGGCCTCACGGTTCTGATCTGGATCGTCGGATACGCCCTGAAGGGCGCGGCGGGCTGAGAAAGGCGACATGATGCGCACCCCCCTTGGCCAGGTCCGCGGCCTCGGCTCGGCGAAGTCGGGAACCGGGCACTTCTGGCTCCAGCGGCTGACCGCGATCGGCAATCTCTCGCTCGTGCTGGTCTTCGTCGGCGTCGTCATCGCGCTCTCGGGCTCCAGCCACGCCGGGGCGACGGCCCTGCTCGGCAATCCCTGGATCGCGATCCTGATGCTGCTTTTCGTGCTCTCGGCGACCATCCATATGCGGATCGGCATGCAGGTCATCATCGAGGACTATGTCCATGACGATCTGCTCAAGATCGCCGCGTTGATCGGCAACACCTTCTTCGCCATCGTCGTCGGCCTCGCGGCTGCTTTCGCCCTGCTCAAGATCAGCTTCGGAGTTTGACCTCCATGGCCGCGCAGACGAATGGGACGGGCCCCTCGGTCAACGGCCGCGCCTATCCCTTCACCGACCACCAGTTCGACGTGGTGGTCGTGGGCGCGGGCGGCGCGGGGCTGCGCGCCGTCGTCGGCTGCTCGGAAGCCGGGCTGAAGACCGCCTGCATCACCAAGGTGTTCCCGACCCGCTCGCACACGGTGGCGGCGCAGGGCGGCATCTCGGCCGCGCTCGGCAACATGGGCGAGGACGACTGGCGCTTCCACATGTACGACACCGTCAAGGGCTCCGACTGGCTGGGGGACCAGGACGCGATCGAGTACCTCGTCCGGAACGCGCCGGCCGCCGTCTACGAGCTCGAGCATTGGGGCGTGCCGTTTTCCCGCACGGAAGAGGGCAAGATCTACCAGCGGCCGTTCGGCGGCATGACGACCCATTACGGCAAGGGCACCGCGCAGCGCACCTGCGCGGCCGCCGACCGGACCGGCCACGCCATCCTGCACACGCTCTACGGCGCGGCCCTCAAGGCCAAAGCCCAGTTCTTCATCGAATACTTCGCCATCGACCTGATGATGAACGAGGAGGGCGAGTGCGTCGGCGTCGTCGCGCTCAAGATGGACGACGGCACGCTCCACCGCTTTCAGTCGAAGCGCACGATCCTGGCGACCGGCGGCTACGGCCGCGCTTATTTTTCGGCGACTTCCGCCCACACCTGCACCGGCGACGGCAACGCCATGGTGCTGCGCGCCGGCCTGCCGCTCCAGGACATGGAGTTCGTGCAGTTCCACCCGACCGGCATCTACGGCGCGGGCTGCCTCATCACCGAGGGCGCGCGCGGGGAGGGCGGCTACCTCACCAATTCCGAAGGCGACCGCTTCATGGAGCGCTATGCGCCTTCCGCGAAGGACCTCGCCTCACGGGATGTCGTCTCGCGCTCAATGACGGTCGAGATCCGGGAGGGCCGCGGCGTCGGCAAGAACAAGGATCACATCTACCTCCACCTCGACCATCTCGACCCGAAGATCCTGCACGAGCGCCTGCCGGGCATCTCGGAAAGCGCCCGGATCTTCGCCGGGGTCGACGTCACCCGCGAGCCGATCCCGGTGCTGCCGACCGTGCACTACAACATGGGCGGCATCCCCACGAACTTTCACGGCGAGGTGCTGACCAAGCTCGATGGCGACCCGGATTCGGTCGTCCGCGGGCTGATGGCGATCGGCGAGGCGGCCTGCGTCTCGGTCCACGGCGCGAACCGCCTCGGCTCGAACTCGCTGATCGACCTGGTCGTGTTCGGCCGCGCGACGGCGGACCGCTGCGCCGACACCGTCGAGCGCAACGCCTCGCATGCTGAACTGCCGAAGGGCGCGTCCGACATGGCGATCGAGCGCCTCGACAGGCTGCGAAACGCTTCCGGCGGCACGCCGACGGCGAAGCTCAGGCTCGACATGCAGAAGGTCATGCAGTCGAACTGCGCCGTGTTCCGCACCGGCGAGGTGCTGGAGGAGGGCAAGGGCCTGATCCACCAGGTCTGGTCGGGCGCCGGCGACGTCGGGATCGCCGACCGCTCGCTGATCTGGAACTCCGACCTGATCGAGACGATGGAGTTCGACAACCTGATCTCGCAGGCGGTCGTGACCATGGAAAGCGCCGTCAACCGGCAGGAGAGCCGCGGCGCCCACGCCCGCGAGGACTTCCCGGACCGGGACGACAAGCAGTGGATGAAGCACACGCTCGCCTGGGCCGACGTCGAGGCGAGGACGGTGTCGATCGACTACCGGCCGGTCCATACCTACACGATGACCAACGACATCCAGTACATCGAGCCGAAGGCGCGGGTGTATTGAGGGCCGACCATGACGGACGAATCCGACAGTCTGATCCTGCGCTATCTTCGGCAGATCGACGTTAAAGTCGATCGCATCAACAGGCTTCTCGCGCTTGATGAAAGCGCCGCCACAAAGCGTGAACGCGTTTCTGAAGCGAAGCGAGCGGCTCGTACGCGCGCCTTTCAGCTCATTCGGGACATGACGCCGTACAACGTCGATCAGACTGATAGCGTCATTCTCCTCAGGGAAGATCGTGACCGTTGATCGTCATCGACGCCTCGATAGCGTTGAAATGGGTCGTCGAAGAGCCCGGAAGCGAGCACGCGGCTCGCCTGCTTGAACTCGACGAAATATTTGGTGCGCCCGACATCCTGTTCGCGGAAGTCGCCAACGTTCTGTGCAAGAAAGTGCGCGGCGGGATGACCTCCTCGAGACAGGCGGCCGTCTCTCTCGCGGAACTCAGAAGGGCGATCGGCCGTGTGGGATCCACCGTCGCTCTGTTCGACGCATCTTTGAGATTGGCTATTCAGCTCAATCACTCAGCTTACGACTGCTTTTACCTCGCGATGGCGGGCGACGGCGAACTGGTCACCGCCGATGAAGCGTTCGTTCGCAAATGCCGCGCCGCGGATGTGAAGACGATGGTCCGCAGCGCGGCCGAGGCGATCGACGCGAGACAGTGACTTGCTTTGGGCGGGCGGCTGATATGCCCCGCGGACAAGAGAAAGTTTGAAGCCCCGATGGTCCAGCTCACCCTCCCCAAGAACTCCCGCCTCGTCGAAGGCAAGGTCTGGCCGAAGCCGGCGGGCGCCAAGGAGACGACCGAGTTTAAGGTCTATCGCTGGAACCCGGAGGACGGGATCAACCCGCGAGTCGACACCTTCTTCGTGGACCGCGCCGACTGCGGGCCGATGGTTCTCGACGGCCTGATCTGGATCAAGTCCAACGTCGACTCGACGCTGACCTTCCGCCGCTCCTGCCGCGAGGGCATCTGCGGCTCCTGCGCGATGAACATCGACGGCACGAACACGCTCGCCTGCACCAAGGGCATGGACGAGTGCTCGAACGGCGGCACGGTGAAGATCTATCCGCTGCCGCACATGCCGGTGATCAAGGACCTCGTTCCCGATCTCACCCAGTTCTACGCGCAGCACGCCTCCATTGAGCCCTGGCTCAAGACCGACACCCGCGCGCCCGGCGCGGAATGGCGGCAGTCCCATGAGGACCGCGAGAAGCTGGACGGCCTCTACGAGTGCATCCTGTGCGCCTGCTGCTCGACGTCCTGCCCGAGCTACTGGTGGAACGGGGACCGCTATCTGGGCCCAGCCGCGTTGCTGCAGGCTTATCGCTGGCTGATCGACAGCCGCGACGAGGCGACCGGCGAGCGGCTCGACGGGCTGGAAGACCCGTTCAAGCTCTATCGCTGCCACACGATCATGAACTGCGCCAAGGCCTGCCCGAAGGGCCTCAATCCGGCGAAGGCCATCGCCGAAATCAAGCACATGATGGTGTCACGGCAATTCTGACGATCTGACGCGGCGCCGCCTTTTTAGGCGTGCCTATCGCTCGACGGCGCTGCGGCCGGTCCATACCTCTCCCTGCGACAAGGAGGCTCGACAATGGCCGAGGTCAGCGAAGACCGTCCGTGGACGCCCGAAAACGTCCAGCAGCTTCAGGAGCTCATACGGGAGAAGGTGCCAGCCAGCCTGATCAGTCTCAGGCTCCGGCGCGACCAGTCGGACGTCCACGCCAAGGCGTCCGAGCTCGGTCTGGCGCTGGCGCCGGAATAGGCGTCACGTCCAGAGCGGCGCGGTGAAAATCGCGAGCGTGACGAGCAGCGCGGCGGCGAACAGCGCCGAGCGGAGCGACGGGCGGTCGCTCACATAAGCCCAGACATAAGCCAGCCGCAGCGCCACCCAGGCGAGCGCGAGCGCGTCGACCGCGCCGGTCTTCGCGCCCTGCGTGGTCGCGACCAGCACGGCGGCCGCGAACAGCGGAAAGGCCTCCCAGCCATTGCGCTGGGCGGCGTCGGCGCGCTTGCGCCAGCCGGACTGTTTCTCGAACCATTCACGGGGACGCGAATTGTCGAAATCCGCCGCGCAGTACTTCGCGAGCCCGGCGCAGAGGATCGGCAGCAGCCCGCCGAACAGAACGCACCAGTGAGCGATGGTCATGCGCCGGTCGCCTTTTCGAGCACGCGTTCGTAGATGCGCGTCAGCGTCTCCAGATCCGCGATCGAGACCCGCTCGTTCACCTGATGCATGGTCCGGCCGACGAGGCCGAACTCCACCACCGGGCAATAGGACTTGATGAAGCGCGCGTCGGACGTGCCGCCCGTCGTGGTGAGCGCCGGCCGCCGGCCGGTCTCGGCCTCGACGGCGTCCGCAACGACGTCGCTGAAGGCGCCGGGCGGAGTGAGGAAGGCGTCGCCGGTGTGCGGTTCGAGATCGAGATTGTAGCCGCCGGCGCCGAGCGCGTTGTCGAGCCGTTCGCGCACGAGGCCGGTCAGGCTCGCGGCGTCGTGGCGGTCGTTGTAGCGGATGTTGAAACGCAGCTTCGCCTCGCCGGGGATGACGTTGAAGGCGCCCGCGCCGCTCTCCACCGAGACGACCTCGAGGTTCGACGGCTGGAAATGCTCCGTGCCGTCGTCGAGCGCCTGGTCCATCAGCGCCGACAGCGCCTTCGGCAGGCGGCGCACCGGATTGTCGGCGCGGTGAGGGTAGGCGACGTGGCCCTGGACGCCGGCGATCGTCACGGTCCCCGAGAGGCTGCCGCGCCGGCCGACCTTGATCTCGTCGCCGAGCGCGTTCGGGTTCGACGGCTCGCCGAGCAGGCAGCTCGCAAAGCGCTCGCCGCGCGCGGTCGCCCATTCCAGCAGCTTGGCGGTGCCGTTGATCGCTGGGCCCTCCTCATCGCCGGTAATCAGGAAGGCGACCGGTCCGGCGTTCGGCCGGCGCGCGACGGCCGCCACCATGCAGGCGATGGCGCCCTTCATGTCGACGGCGCCGCGCCCGAACAGCTCGCCCGCTTCGGCCGCGCCGACGAAGGGGTTGTGACGCCACTTCGCGACGTCGCCCGGCGGCACGACGTCGGTGTGACCGGCGAAGACGAAGGCCTCGCCGTCGCCGCGGCGCGCAAAGAGATTCTCGATGTCGGGCGTGCCATCGGCGGAAAAGACCGGGCGTTCGACCTCAAGGCCGAGCGGCGCCAGCAGCCGCTCCAGCAGCGCGAGCGCGCCGCCCTCGTCCGGCGTCACGCTCTCGCAGGCGATGAGCGCGCGGGCGACGTCGACGGGGTTTTTGGGGTCGATGGTCATGGTCGCATCAGCCGAGTGCGTACTTCGAGACGCCGCGCGTTGCGCGGCTCCTCAGCATGAGGAGGATTGGCGATTGGCATCCTCTCACAATCCTCATGCTGAGGAGGCCCGTGAGGGCCGTCTCGAAGCACGCAGTCCGCTGATCCCACCGCCTTTCAGTCCCGCAGCAATTCGTTGATCGCGGTCTTCGAGCGGGTCTGCGCGTCGACCCGCTTCACGATCACGGCGCAGTAGAGCGACGGTCCCGGGGTCCCGTCCGGCAGCGGCTTGCCCGGCAGCGCGCCGGGAACGACCACCGAATATTCCGGCACTTCGCCCATGAAGACTTCGCCGGTCGCCCGGTCGACGATCTTGGTCGTGGCCGAGATGAACACGCCCATCGACAGCACCGAGCCCTTGCGCACGATCACGCCCTCGACGACCTCCGAGCGGGCGCCGACGAAGCAGTCGTCCTCGATGATCACGGGGCCCGCCTGAAGCGGCTCCAGCACCCCGCCGATGCCGACGCCGCCCGACAGATGCACGTTCTTGCCGATCTGCGCGCAGGAGCCGACCGTGACCCAGGTGTCGACCATCGTCCCCGTGTCGACATAGGCGCCGACGTTCACGAAGGACGGCATCAGCACGACGTTCGGCGCGACATAGGCCGAGCGACGCACGATCGAGCCCGGCACGGCGCGAAAGCCCGCCTCGCGGAACTCGGGCTCGGTCCAGCCGTCGAACTTGGACGGCACCTTGTCCCACCACGCCGCATGGCCCGGGCCGCCGGGGATGCGGCCCATGTCGTTCAGGCGGAACGACAGCAGCACGGCCTTCTTGGCCCACTGATGCACCGTCCAGTCCTTGCCGGACTTCTCGGCGACGCGGATCTCGCCCTTGTCGAGGCCGGCCAGCGTGGTCTCGACCGCCTCGCGGGCCGCGCCCGTCGTCTCAGGCCCGATCTCGGCGCGCTTCTCCCAGGCGTCGTCGATCGCGGCGGCGAGGTCGGCATGGCTCATGAGGAAGGCTCCGGCAGGTCTTGAACGCGCCGGAGCTTTGCGGCGCGGAGCCGCGCGATGTCAATCGCCTCTCGCGCGCCGCGCCGCGCGTGCGCAGCGCCTCAACGCCAGACGTAGGCGAATTTCTCGAGGGTGACGTCGCCGAAATGCTCGACGCCGCGGGCGGCCAACTTGCCGCCGAGGCGGGCGTAGAAGGCGCAGGCCGGATCGTTGCCGGCGAGCGACCACGCCGACGCGCCGATCAGCCCGCGCCCCGCGAGCTCGCCGCGCGCGGCGTTGAACAGGCGGCGGCCCAGGCCAAGACCCTGATATTCCGGCTTGAGATAGAGCTCGTAGACTTCGCCGCCGACGGCCAGCGTCGAGGCGCGGTTGCGGCCGGAGGAGGCGTAGCCGACGGCCTCGCCGCCGAACATCAGGAGGCTCACGCGGCTGCCGCGCCGGAGCGCGCCGGACCACCAGGAGGGTCCGCGCCGCTCGATCATCCGCTCGAGCTCTCGTCCGGGGATCAGGCCGCGATAGGCGTTGCGCCAGGCGGCGTCATGCACGGCGGCGATCGATGCGGCGTCGTCCGCGTTGGCAGGCCGGATGTCGATGGCCACGGTGCTCACGAGACGAGAGTATGCCCGGCTTCGCCGAACCGACAAGCGCTTATCGGCAAGTTTCGGCGCGGCTTGCGATCACGAGCTGTGGACGCGGCTCGCGTGGGCGGGCAAGGAGGGGCGGTTTCAAACGGACGAGGCCCTGCCGCCGATGTGGCGCGCGACTGTTCTCACCCTCTATCCGGCGATGTTTCCGGGGCTTCTCGGCGATGCGCTGGCCGGCCGCGCGCTCGGCCGCGCCTGGTCGCTGGAGGCGCGCGACATCCGCGCGCACGCGGCCGACAGGCACGGCACGGTCGACGACACGCCGGCCGGCGGCGGCCCCGGCATGGTGCTGCGCGCCGACGTGCTCGCGGCGGCGATCGACGCCGCCGAAGCCGATGACCGGCCGCGCCTCCTCATGACGCCGCGCGGCAAGCCCCTCAGCCAGGCGCGCGTGCGCCAGCTTTCGGCCGGCCCCGGCGTGCTGATCGTCTGCGGCAGATTCGAGGGCGTCGACGAGCGCGTCGTCGAGGCGCGCGGCCTCGAGGAGATCTCGGTCGGAGATGTCGTGCTCTCCGGCGGCGAGGCGGCGGCGACACTGCTGCTCGACGCCTGCGTGCGCCTGCTGCCGGGCGTGATGGGCGACGCGGCGTCCGGAGACGTCGAGAGCTTCGAGCGGCCGCTCGTCGAACATCCGCACTACGCCAAGCCGCGCGACTTCGAGGCCCTCGCCATTCCGCCGGAGCTGCTCTCCGGCGATCACGCGGCCGTCGAGCGGTGGCGAAAACGCCTCTCCTTGCAGACGACGCGGGTCCGTCGCCCGGACCTCTGGGCGAAATATGTCGCATCGTTGACAGGGGGCGTCGACAAACGCGGCGAAAGCGAGTAGGAGAGCCGCCGATCACGAGATTCACCTGAAACTTCTCGTGCGCCCCGTGTTGAGCGGGAGACGCGGAGACAAAACCTATGAACATCATCGAGCAGCTCGATCGCGAGCAGATGGACGCCGTCGCCGCCAAGCGCGAGATCCCGGATTTCGCTCCCGGCGACACCGTCACAGTCAATGTGAAGGTCAAGGAAGGCGAGCGTACCCGCGTTCAGGCCTATGAGGGCGTCGTCATCGCCCGCTCCGGCGGCGGCCTCAACGAGAACTTCACCGTCCGCAAGATCTCCTATGGCGAGGGCGTCGAGCGCGTGTTTCCGCTCTACTCGCCGCTGATCGACAGCGTGAAGGTGGTGCGCCGCGGCAAGGTCCGCCGCGCCAAGCTCTATTACCTGCGCGATCGCCGCGGCAAGTCGGCCCGCATCGTCGAGAAGCAGGACCGCAGCCAGAAGGCCAAGGGCGAGGCCGCAACGGCCGCTGCGCAGTAACCTACGGCTCGATCATCCAGGTTTTTCGATGGGCGCGATCCTCACGGATCGCGCCCTTCGCTTTTGATCGGCCCTTCAGGCGTCCGCAGCCGCTCGTTCGGCTCTCGCGCGCATCAGGCCCTCGATGCGCGCCGCGGCCTCTTTCGTCGCGGGATTGAACACAATCATCCCGAGATCCGGCCGCCCGTCGACGGCGAAGGACGAGAACTCGAGCTCGATAAGTCCCACCTCGTGATGCCTGATGCGCTTCAGGCCCTCGCGGCGCTCGGCGACGCCGCTCTCCCGCCAGAGGGCCGCGAAGTCCGGACGCTCACGAGACAGCTCGTCGACGAAGTTGGAGATCTCCGCGTTCGCTCCCGCGCGCGCCACGTCGGCCTTGAAGGCGCCGACAGCGAAGCGCGCGACCGCGAGCCAGTCCTCCTGCGCAGCCCTCACGCGCTCGTCGGAGAAGATGAGACGCAGGATGTTGCGCCGGTCTCGCGGCAGCCGGGAATAGTCTGTCAGAACGGCGGCGGCGGCCTCGTTCCAGGCCACCACGTCCCATATCGCGGTCTTGATGATGGCGGGGCTGCCCGGCATGGCGTCGAGCAGACGTTGGAGCCGCGGCGTTACGCCCTCGATCTTCTCGTAGCGCGGCTCCGGCGGATGGCCGACGCCGAGCAGATAGAGATGCTCGCGCTCGGCCTCGGTCAGCATCAGCCCGGAAGCGAGCCGGTCGAGCACGTCGGCGGACGGCGACCCCCCGCGTCCCTGCTCCAGCCAAGTGTACCAGGTCGGGCTGATGTTCGCCCGGTGGGCGACCTCCTCGCGGCGCAGGCCCGGCGTCCGGCGGCGGCCTCGTTCGAAGCCGAGCGCCGCCGGGTCCAGCCGGGCGCGTCGGTCGCGCAGGAAAGCACCGAGGGTAGGCGTGGCGTCGTCACGAAGCATCCCGAACCTGTTAATTATTATAACATGATAACGTCACTACTTTTACAGGATAGAACTTGCGGCCAGATAGCGTCCCGTTCAATCACGGAGATGCTTCATGCGTGTTTTTCTTACGGGCGCGACCGGGTTTATCGGGTCGCACATCGTCCCCGAACTGATCGCCGCGGGGCATGACGTCCTCGGCCTCGCCCGCTCCGACGCGCGGGCGCGCGCGCTCGTCGCGGCTGGGGCGAGCGTGCATCGCGGCGACCTCGAAGATCCCGACACGCTTCGCGCCGGCGCGCGCGACGCCGACGCGGTGATTCACGCCGCCTTCGATCACGACTTCTCGAACTTTGCGGCGAACTGCGACAAGGACCGCCGCGCGATCGAGGCGCTCGGCGCGGCGCTGGCGGGCTCGGACAGACCGCTGGTCATCACCTCCGGCGTCGGCATAGGCGCATCGGAGCCGGGTCGCCCCGCGACCGAAGACGCTTTCGACGCAAACCATCCGACGCCGCGCGTCGCCTCGGAGCTGGCCGGCCGGGCGATGCTCGACGCAGGCGTCAATGTCTCGGTCGTACGGCTTCCCCAGGTTCACGACACGCGCAAGCAGGGGCTGATCACGCCCTATATCGAACTCGCCCGGACGAAGGGCTCGGTCGCCTATGTCGGCCAGGGTCGCAACCGGTGGTCCGCCGCCCATGTGAGCGACGTCGCGAAGCTCTACCGATTGGCGGTCGAGGCGGGACGCGCGGGCGCCCGTTATCATGCGGTCGGCGAGGAAGGCGTTGCGGCCCGCGACATCGCCGAGGCGGTCGCCGAAGGGCTTGGCCTGCCGGTGGTCTCGCTGTCGCCCGACGAGGCGAAGGCGCATTTCGGCTGGCTCGCTATGTTCGTCGGGCTTGATCTCGCAGCATCGAGCGCGCTCACGCGCGAGACGCTCGACTGGCGGCCGACGGGACCCGGCCTCATCGAAGATCTCGAGGCGATGGACTATTCGAGCGCCGCCGCTGCATAGGCGATCTAGGGCTTGGCGGCCGGACCGTTTCCGCCTGGGCGCTCATGATCGGCGAGCCCGGCCGTACGCCCCGCCACCAGCCAGTGCACGAGGCCGCCGACGAGGCCCGCCGCGATGACCTGGCTCGTCGTGAACACCGGCCCCTCGAAGCTCGAGGGCGCCAACGACCAGGGGAGCAGCGCGGAGGCGGCGCCCGCTCCGGCGTGATAGATCCACGATCGCAGCGAGAACATCTCCGAGATCGCGACGGCGACGATCGCGGGCGCGCCCATCAGCGGCGCGAACAGCAGAGCGACGGTCGCGGCGTTGATGGTGAGGTCGTAGCCGAGGACAGCGATCTCTTCGGGAAAGAGATGGGTGTCGCCAAGGCCGCCGGTCGCCATCGCGGCGACGGTCGCGAAAGCGGCGAGCACACCGCAGGCGAAGCCGAACGGGGCGAGCAGGAGGCGGGCTGCGAGTCGGGCCACCATGACGTCAGAACGCACCCGGAGGGACCGGGTTCGCGGCTGCGACGATCACTCCGCGGCCTCCATCGCCTCCCGCTCCTTGGCGCGCAGCCGCTTGGTCTCGGATTTCAGTTGCCCGCAGGCGGCCGCGATGTCGCGCCCGCGCGGCGTGCGCACCGGACTGGCATAGCCCGCACGGAACACGATCTCGGAAAACTTCTCGATCGTGTCCCAGTCGGAGCACTCATAGGGGCTGCCCAGCCAGGGATTGAACGGGATGAGGTTGATCTTCGCCGGCAGGCCTGCGAGCAGCCGCACCAGTTCGCGCGCTTCCGCGGGGCTGTCGTTGACGCCCTTCAGCATGACGTATTCGAAGGTGATGCGCCGGGCGTTCGACGCGCCGGGATAGTCCCGGCAGGCCTGCATCAGCTGCTTGATCGGAAACTTCTTGTTGATCGGCACCAGCACGTCGCGCAGCGCGTCGTTGACGGCGTGGAGCGAGATGGCGAGCTGCGCGCCGGTCTCCTCACCGAGCCGCTTCATCTCGGGAACGACGCCTGAGGTCGAGACGGTGATCTTGCGGCGCCCGACGCCGAGGCCTTCGCCATCGGCCATCACCTCGATCGCGTCGCGCACGGCGTCGAGATTGTAGAGCGGCTCGCCCATACCCATGAAGACGATGTTGGTGACGAAGCGCCCGCCGTCGCCCGGAACCACCGCACCCTCCGGCGCCGCGCCGCCCGACCAGTCGCCGAGCCGGTCGCGCGCGAGGACGAGCTGGGCGACGATCTCGGCGGCCGTGAGGTTGCGCACCAGCACCTGCGTGCCGGTGTGGCAGAAGGTGCAGGTCAGCGTGCAGCCGACCTGGCTCGAGACGCAGAGCGTGCCGCGGCCCTCTTCCGGAATGTAGACCGTCTCGATCTCGGCCGGCCGCACGCGCGGTCCCTGGGCTGGCAGCCGCAGCAGCCACTTGCGGGTGCCGTCGACGGAGATCTGCTCGCTGACGATCTCCGGACGGTCGAGCGTGAAGTTCTCCGCGAGCGCCGCGCGCATCTCCTTGGAGACGTTCGTCATGGCGTCGAAGGAGGCGGCGCCCCGATTGTGGATCCAGTGGTTGAGCTGCGCGACGCGCATCTTGAGCTGCCGCTCGGGGACGCCCGCGGACAGCAACGCCTCGCCGAGGCGCGCGCGCGTCAGGCCGACGAGCGTGGTCTTCGCGGCCGGCGACGGAGCGATTGGCGCGTCCGCCTCGGGGCGGCGGTCAAAGGAGATGTCGAGCGCGGTCATTCAGCGTCCGGAGATAAGGCTCGGCGGCTCAGTTTCGAGGAAGCGCGCCACATAGCACGAAGCGCGCCGCCGCGCGACTTTAGCCCTACACGTCCTCGTCGGTCGGTTCGGGCGCGGCCTCGGCGGGCGCGCTCGCGCCGACGAGGCGGGCGGCGAGCGGCACGGCGAAGGACAGCGCGAGGAACCGGGCGACGTGATGCGCCCCGACATAGGCCGGATCGAGGCCGAGCAGAAATGCCGTCAGCATCATCGTCTCGAGCGCGCCGGGCGCGAAAGCGACGAAGACCTGCGCGCTCGGCAGGCCGAGCGTCCAGCCGATCCCGACGGCGAAGCCGATCCCGAGCGCCGCCGTTACGAAGAAGGAGGCGAGCGAGGCCTTGAGCAGCGACAGGATGAGCGACGGCTTGAGGCCGACGAAGCGCGTGCCGACGATGGCGCCGAGCGCGACGAAGAACGGCAGCGTCATCCACCACGGCGGCCGCCCGACGACGAGCCCGCTCGCGTGCAGGATCGCGCTCGCGAGGAACGCCCCGACCATCAGCCCGCCCGGAATCCGGAACCGGTGGAAGATCAGCGCGCCGGCGATTCCGGCCCCGATCACCGCGGCGATCGCGCCGGCGCTCGCGATCAAGGGCGCGGCGGCGGAGGCTGGCGCGTGGCCGCCGGTCGCGACGATCGCGATGGGCGCGGCCATGGTCAGGATGAACACCCTGATCACCTGCGCCACCGCGACCTTGCTCATGTCGGCGTCGGTGGTCGCGGCCAGCGCGAGCGTCGCGCTGAGCGCGCCCGGCGGCGAGGCGTAGAAGGCGGTGGTGCGGTCCCAGCCGAAACCGCGCCGCAGCACGAAATAGGACGAGGCGGTCATCGCCGTGACCGCGACGGCGAGCGCCACCATGCTGCCGGGCCAGCGCGCGACGCCGGAGAGGGTCTCCGCCGTCACCGCCGAACCCATCGACGAGCCGAGCGCGACGAAGACGACGTCGCGCCAGCGCTTCGGAAAGGGGCCGAGCTTGCCCGCGAGCGCCGCCGCGGTCGTCGCCGTGACGGCGCCGATGAGAGCCGGCGCAGGCAGGCCGAGATAATAGAAAAGCGCCGCGCCGACGGTCGCGACGCCGAGGGCGCGGGCGACGTCGTTCAGTTCGGTGAGAGCGCGCGACCGCCGCGTTCCCCGGCGCGCGTCCGGATTAGTGGTCATGGGGCTTGATCGGCCGATCCGCACGCCCACGTCAAACGGCGATTGCGCGGAGCCGCCTTGCTCAGGCGCCGTCCTTGGGCCCATACCCGGCGAGGAAGACGTCGACAGCCCGCCGGACGAGGTAGGCGCGACGCTCCGGCGGCGGCGGCGGCTCGCTGCCGATCAGCACGGGCATCATCACCGCGCTGTTGCACATCGACAGGAACTGCCAGGCGGCCACCTCGACGTCGTCGATGACGAGCTCCCCCTGGTCGACCTTGGCTTGCAGCCAGTTCGCCAGCCTGCGCTTTCCGCCCCGCGGTCCGGCGTCGAGGAACAGCTGCCCGATCTCGGGCTTCCGGTCGGCGGCGCCGATGACCATGCGGACGGTCGAGACGTGGCTCGGCTCAACCATCGCCTCAAGAAAGCTGACGCCGAGCCGGAACAGGACCTCGCGGACGTCGTGGTTGCCGACGTCGAGCTCGAACAGCCGCTCAGCCGTGATCGCGCATTGGCGCTTCACCAGTTCCGCGAACAGCTGCTCCTTGTTCTCGAAATAGACGTAGAGGGTGCCCTTGGAGACCCCGGCCGCCTTGGCGATCTCGCCCATGCTGGCGGCGTCGAAGCCCTGCGCGAGGAACACCCGCCGCGCGCCGTCGAGGATCTGACGGCGCTTGGCGCTGTCGATCGCATCCTCGGCCTCGGCGCGTTCCAGTGTCGTCTGCATCTTGAGAGTCTACGCCGTCGTTGAGCGCCGGTCATGCTGCCCAATCGGGCTATGCGGCCCGTCACCCGAACCGAAACCATCATGACCGAACCGTTCGGTCAATATAGTCGCTAAGCGCCGTGGCGTCGATAGCGGCGATCACAGGCACGTGCGAACGGACGCCTAGCCGGCCGATGGTCGCAGTTTGTTTACCCTGTCGCGCCACTGTGGTCATCGGCGCGCCGTGTTCCACGCCGCCAGTTGCGTAACCTCTCGCGTCGAGGAGTCCGTACGGTGGCGCGCAGCATGACGGCCGTCGCGACCCTCGCGATCCTCTTTTCCGCCGGCCCCTCGCTCCGGGCCGAACCGTTCGATCTTTTGGACTCGTTGCTGAGCAACGGGCCGCGGCCTCATCCGTCCTCGACCAGATCGACCGCCGATCGCCGCGACGTGCCGACCACCGGCGCGATCGAGCCACGTCCAATCGCGACGCCGCCGGCAGCGAACCCGGCGGCCGTTCCGCCGGCGCAGGCTGCGCCGCGTCCACGCGCAGCGACGCCCAAGGCGGCGGCCGAACAGGACTATCCGGTCGACCTGCTGATTTCGCTCGCGAACGACGCCGTCTACACCAAGGACCCGTATCCAAGGGGCCAGCGCGCCGATCCGCGCATGATCAAGCTGCAGGTTCTGCTAGACCGCAACAACGCCTCGCCGGGCGTGATCGACGGCATGGCCGGCGACAACGTCGTCAAGGCTGTCCGCGCCTTCGAGGAGATGCGCGGCCATACCGTCGACGGGATCATCGACGCCGAGCTCTGGGCCGAGCTCGAGGGCGGCTATTCGGAGCCGGCGCTCGTCTCCTACACGATCACGCCTGAGGACGTCGCCGGCCCGTTCGTCCCGACGATGCCGGGCGACTACGCCGAGCAGGCGCAGCTGCCGGGCCTTTCGTATCGCGACGCGGCCGAGATGCTCGCCGAGCGCTTCCACATGGACGAAGGCTTCCTTCGTCGGCTCAATCCCGACGTGTCCTTCACGGAGGCGGGCGTCGACGTCGTCGTGGCGAATGTCGGCAAGCCGCTGAAGGCCAAGGTCGCGCACATCATCGCCGACAAGCAGCTGAAGCAGCTCCGTGGCTACGACGCCGCCGGCAAGCTCGTGGTCGCTTATCCGGCGACCATCGGCAGCTCGGACATGCCATCGCCCACCGGCACGCACGCCGTGAAGGCGATCGCGATCAATCCGGACTACTGGTATCGACCGAAGGTCAATTTCCAGCAGGGAACGAACACCAAGGCGCTGCGCCTGCCGGCGGGACCCAACGGGCCGGTCGGCGCGACCTGGGTCGGCCTCGACAAACCGACCTATGGACTGCACGGTACGCCCGAGCCGTCGAAGATCGACAAGACCAACAGCCACGGCTGTGTGCGCCTGACCAACTGGGACGCGCGCGAACTCGCCGGCCTCGTGGTTCCCGGCGTGCCGGTCGACTTCCAGGAGCCGCCGGGCGTCGCTCCGCCGCCCGATGACGCGCCGGACGCAGCGGCCCCAGTGGCGGCCGCGGATCCGGTCGCGCCGCGGGAGAAAAAGCTCGGCGCGCCGCCGCGCCAGCTCGGGACTCCGGAAGCTCCCCTGCGCGCCCCTGCCGAGGAAGCCGTCGAAGCCGAGCCGCAGGCGCCGCAACGGCTCGAACCGCTGCCTCCGCCGCGTCAGGTCCGCGATCTGCCCTACGCCCGCCAGTCGGCGATGCGCTGACTGTCAGTTCGGCCCGTCGCTCGGCGAGATCGCCAGCGCGGGCTCCCCGAGATCGGTGAGGTTCGCGAGCGCGGCGGAAAGCGCCTCGGGCGTCGTGGCCGGCGCCGAGCACGCCTGCCCGGCGCAGACCAGCGCCGCGGCGCCCGAGAGCTTCGCGGCGCGGGCCGGGTGGCCGTCCGGAAGATCCGACGCGCTCCGCGCGCGCCTCACCACCCGCTCCCATGGCGGCGCCGCCATCGCCTGGAGGTGGAGAGCGTCTGCGGCCGCCCCCTCACCCATGACGACGATCGACGACAGCCTGAGCCGCGCGTCGAGCGCGTTCAGCAGGCCGGCATGGCCGATGACGTTCGAGCCCATCCGTCCGCCGAGCGCCGCAAGCTCCTCGTCGAAGCGCGCGAGACGCGTCTCGTCCGCGTCGTAGGTCGCGAGCCGGACCTCCGCGGCGAGGATCAGCGCCGTACCGCTCGGCATGGCCTCGTCCATCAGAGCCTCGGGCCGCACGACGAGCCGCTGCGCGTCGTCGGCGTCGACCGCATAACCTGGGCCGGCAGGGTTGCGGTGATGAGCGCGCGCCGCCTCGAGCCACCTCGCGGCATGGTCGCGATAGGTGTCGTCGCCGGTCGCGCCTGCCAGCGCGATCGCGGCGAGCGCCATCGCGCCATAGTCCGACGCGAAGCCGGGATAGATCAGCCGGCCGGCACGGAAGGCGTGGCCGAGCCGGTCGCCGCGGGCGTGGCTCGAGACGATCGCCGCGAAGGCGCGCTTCGCGAGTTCGAGGGCGTCCGGCCGGTGGAGGCTCGCGGCGACGTCGGCCAGCGCCGCGATCATCAGCCCGTTCCAGTCGGCGAGCGCTTTATCGTCCCGCCCCGGCCGGATCCTTTTCGCACGGGCCGCGAGCATGCGCGCGCGCACCTGCGTCAGCCGCGCCTCGTCGACGGCGACCTCCTTCGGCGCGTCGAGCCGGTTCGGGATCGACGATCCCTCCCAGTTGCCGCCGGCGGAAATGTCGAGCGCCTCGGCGGCGAAGGCCGCGTCGTCCGGTCCGAGCGCCTCGTCGAGTTCGGCGCGGGACCAGACGTAGAACTTGCCCTCCTCGCCCTCGCTGTCGGCGTCGAGGCTCGCTGCGAAGGCGCCTTCCTCGGTGATCATCTCGCGCTCGAGCCAGTCGACGATCCCGTGCGCGGCGTCGAGCAGGCGGGCGTCGCCAAGCGCGCGCCCGGCCGCCGCATAGAGCGGCAGCAGCTGGGCGTTGTCGTAGAGCATTTTCTCGAAATGCGGGACAAGCCACTGCGCGTCGACCGAATAGCGCGCGAAGCCGCCGCCGACATGGTCGTGGATGCCGCCGGCCGCCATCCTGGCCAGCGTCAGATGGGCGGGCGCGGCGAGCTCCGCCTCGCCGGTCCGGGCGGCGGCGCGCAGCATGAGCTCCAGCACGCCGGCCTGCGGGAACTTCGGCGCGCCTTGGAAGCCGCCGTCGACGGGGTCGAAGACGCGGACCAGCCGACGCGCCGTCTCATCGAGCTCAGCGACCCCGAACGCGCCTTCCTCCGCCGGTCGCGGCTTCAGCCGCGCCGCGATGCCGGTCGCGTTCTGGAAGACACGCTCGGGTTCCTCCGAATAGACGCGCGCGAGCGTGCGCACGACGTCCGGAAAGCCCGGCCGGCCGTATTTCGCCTCCTTCGGGAAATAGGTGCCGCCCCAGAACGGGTCGCCCGCAGGGGTGAGGAACATGGTCAGCGGCCAGCCGCCCTGCTGCCCGAGCGCATGAAGAGCGGCCATGTAGATCTGGTCGACGTCCGGCCGCTCCTCGCGATCGACCTTGATCGAAACGAGATGCTCGTTCATGACCGCCGCCACGGCCTCGTCCTCGAAGCTTTCATGGGCCATCACGTGGCACCAGTGGCATGCGGCGTAGCCGATCGACAGCAGCACCGGACGGTTCAGCCGTTTCGCCTCCTCGAAGGCCTCCGGCGACCATTCCCACCAGTCGACCGGGTTGTCGGCGTGCTGCAGGAGATAGGGACTGGCGGCGTCGGCGAGGCGGTTTGGCATGAGCGGTCCGGGTCGGTCTCTGCAGAACCTCGCTACGGACGGCGACGGGTTCAAGCCCCGCGATACGATCGCCGCCGTTTCGACCGCGCCGGGCAAGGCCGCGATCGCGGTGATCCGGATTTCCGGGCCTGCCGCCTGCGCCTGCCTCACGACGATCGCAGGCGCCGTCCCCGAGCCGCGACGCGCCGTGTTCCGCGCCTTCCGCAATCCGCGCGACGGCTCCCTGCTCGACCGGGGGCTGGCGCTCTGGTTCCCCGGCCCCGCCTCCGCCACGGGCGAGGACCTCGCCGAACTGCACGTCCATGGCGGCCGCGCTGTGACCGCGGCGGTGCTCGACGCCGCCCTGTCCGTCGCCGGCGTCCGGCTCGCCGAGCCCGGCGAGTTCACCCGCCGGGCCTTCGTGGCCGGCCGCATGGACCTCGCTGAGGCGGAAGGGCTCGCCGACCTGCTGGCGGCCGAAACCGAGGCGCAGCGCAGGCAGGCGCTGCTGCAGAGCGAGGGCGCGCTCTCGGCCGTCGTGGAGCGCTGGCGCGAGCGCCTGGTCGCGGCGATGGCGCTGATCGAGGCCGGCATCGATTTTTCCGACGAGGAGGACGTGACCCACGCCGCGCGCGCCGAAGCGCGGCGCGAGGTTGAGGCGCTCGCAGGTGACATCGCCGGCGCGATCGCCGACCGCCGAGCAGAACGGATGCGCGAGGGGTTTCAGGTCGCGATCCTCGGCCGGCCGAATGCGGGGAAGTCGTCGCTGCTGAACGCCCTCGCGCAGCGCGAGGTCGCCATTGTCACCGAGGCCGCCGGCACGACGCGCGACGTCCTGGAGGTTCATCTCGACCTCGACGGTATTCCCGTGACCGTCGCAGACACGGCGGGACTGCGAGACGCGTCCGATCTCGCCGAGCAGGAGGGCGTGCGCCGGGCGGAGGCCCGCGCCGCCGCCGCCGATCTCGTGCTGTGGCTCGACGACGCCGCCTCCCCGGCCGAACCGCCGCCGTTAGAAGCGGTCAGGATCTGGCGGATCGCGAACAAGATCGACCTCGCCGATGCGACAGGCGCGGTCGATCACCGGATCTCCGTGCGCACGGGCGAGGGCCTCGCGACGCTGGTCGCAACGCTGGCCGAAGCCGGACGCGAGGCGCTGGGGGCCGGCGAAGACGTCGGCCTCACTCGCGCCCGGCACCGCGACGCGGCGCGCGCAGTTCATGATCAGCTCGCCGGCGCGCTCGCCGGCTGGGATGCGACGCCCGACGAACTACTGGCCGAGCAGCTGCGCGCCGCGGCGACCGAACTCGGCCGCATCACGGGACGGATCGGGGTCGAGGACGTGCTCGGCGCGATCTTCTCGTCCTTCTGCATCGGGAAGTGAGTCCAGCGATGTTTCACGTGAAACATTGCGCGCCGCCGCGCCCGACAGTATCGACGGTCCCATGACTCTTAAGCCTTCAGATCCGAACGGGGGCGGCTACGACGTCATCGTCGTTGGCGGCGGACACGCGGGTTGCGAAGCGGCCGCGGCCGCCGCGCGGACGGGCGCGCGCACCGCGCTCGTCACGCATCGCTCGGACACGATCGGCGCGATGTCCTGCAATCCTGCGATCGGCGGACTCGGCAAGGGCCATCTCGTCCGCGAGGTCGACGCGCTCGACGGGCTGATGGGTCGCTGCGCCGACGCCGGCGGCATCCAGTTCCGCGTCCTGAACCGCAGCAAGGGCCCGGCGGTTCGCGGTCCCCGCGCGCAGCAGGACCGCCGCCTTTACGCCGCCGCTGTGCAGCAGGCGCTCGCCGAGACGCAGAACCTCGACATCGTCGAGGCGGAGATCGATGATTTGATCGTCGCCGACGGCCGGGTCTCGGGCGTCGTCACGGCCGATGGCCGCAGCGTCCGGGCTGGCGCGGTCGTCATCACGACCGGCACCTTTCTGCGCGGCCTGATCCATACCGGCGAGCGGCAGATCCCGGCAGGTCGCGCCGGCGAAGCGCCGGCGCTCGGCCTGTCCAAGCGGCTCGAGGCGGCGGGCTTCACGCTCGGCCGGCTGAAGACCGGCACCCCTCCGCGTCTTGACGGCCGGACCATCGACCATTCTGGGCTCGACCGGCAGGACGGCGATATGCCGCCCGAGCCGTTCTCGACGATGACCGAAGCGATCTCGAACCCGCAGATCGCCTGTCACATCACGCGCACGACGCCCGAGACGCACACGATCATCCGGGCGAACCTCGCGCGCTCGGCGATGTACTCCGGGCGGATCGAGAGCCGCGGTCCGCGCTACTGCCCTTCGATCGAGGACAAGGTCGTTCGTTTCGGCGAGCGCGACGGTCATCAGGTGTTTCTGGAGCCGGAAGGTCTCGACGATCCGACCGTCTACCCGAACGGCATCTCCACCTCGCTGCCCGAGGACGTGCAGCTCGCGTTGGTGCGGTCGATGCCTGGGCTGGAGCGCGTCGAGATCCTGAGGCCCGGCTACGCCATTGAATACGATCATGTCGATCCTCGCGAGCTCGAGCCGACTCTGGAGTCGAAGCGCCTGCCGGGCCTGTTCCTCGCGGGCCAGATCAACGGCACGACCGGCTATGAAGAGGCGGCGGCGCAGGGGCTGCTCGCTGGCCTGAACGCGGCTCGCATCGCGGGCGGCGCGGCGCCCGTCGTGCTCGACCGCTCGGAGGCCTATCTCGGCGTGATGGTGGACGACCTCGTCACGCACGGCGTCACCGAGCCCTATCGCATGTTCACCTCGCGCGCCGAGTACCGGCTGTCGCTGCGCGCGGACAACGCCGACCTGCGGCTGACAGCGAGGGGCGTCACGTTCGGCGTCGTCGGCTCGCGCCGCGCGGGAGCCTTCGCGGAGAAGGCGGATCGGCTCGCCGCCGCCGAGGCGCTCGCCCGTTCGCTCACGCTGACGCCGGCCGAAGCCGCGCGAGCTGGCCTGCAGGTGAACCAGGACGGCCGCCGCCGCTCGGCCTTCGACCTGCTCTCGCTCCCGCACGTGAATGGCGCCGACATCATCCGCGTCTGGCCCGAGCTCGGCGCGATCGACGAGAAGACCTTCGAGCAGCTGACGATCGAGGCGGGCTACGCCGTCTATCTCGACCGCCAGGCCGCTGAAGTCGTCCGCCGCAGGGCGGAGGAGGATCTCGCGCTCCCCTCCGGCATCGACTACCGGGCGATCCCCGGCCTTTCCGCCGAGCTCTCCGAAAAACTCGCCCGCGTCGCGCCGCGCACGCTCGGTCAGGCAGGACGGATCGAGGGGATGACCCCGGCCGCTGTCGCCTTGCTCGCCGTGAGGGCGCGCCGCGCCGCCGCCGCGTGAGCGACGCCAGGGCCGCGGACCGCGCAGCCGCCGAGCGGCTGATCGATGTTTCACGTGAAACATGGGCGCGCCTGGACGCTCTGGTCGCAGCGCTCGACCGCTGGCAGGCCAAGACCAACCTGGTCGCGCCGAACACGCTCGACGAGATCTGGACGCGGCACGTCGCCGACAGCGCCCAGCTCGTCGCGCCCGCGCCCGCGAATCCGAAGCGTTGGGTGGACATCGGCTCCGGCGGCGGCTTTCCGGGCCTCGTAATCGCGGCGATGCTAGCGGGGCGAACTGCGGTGCATCTTGTCGAAAGCAACGGCAAGAAGGCCGCCTTTCTCCGGGAGGCCGCGCGGGCCATGGGCGTCACCGTCGTTGTCCATGCCGAACGCGCTGAAAAGGCGCTGGCCGGCCTGTCGGCCGACGTCGTCAGCGCCCGGGCGCTCGCGCCGCTGACCGCCCTCCTTGGACTTGCGGCGCCGCTGTTGAAAACCGGAGCCGTCGGGCTGTTTCCCAAGGGCCGAGAGGCCTCCACGGAATTGACCGAAGCAGAGAAATCCTGGAGATTCAGGGCGTCGCTCCACCCGAGTCTGACGGACGAACACGCCCGCATCGTGCGCGTCGAAACGTTCGACGGACCCGCCGGCTGATCGAGCGACGCCGTTTCCGGAGCCACGCCGCGCCATGCTTTCGAACGCCTTTCCGCCCGGCGCGCCGCGGGTGCTGACCCTCGCAAACCAGAAGGGCGGCGTCGGCAAGACGACGACCGCGATCAATCTTGGCACAGCGCTCGCCGCGATCGGCGAGACCGTGCTGATCGTCGACCTCGACCCGCAGGGCAACGCTTCCACCGGCCTCGGCATCGACCGCAAAGCGCGCAAGCTGTCGACCTACGACGTGCTCACCGGCGACGCCACGCTCGGCGCGACGATCCTTGAAACCGCCGTCCCTCGCCTTCACCTGGCGCCGTCCACGATGGACCTGCTCGGCGTCGAGCTTGAGATCGCCTCGGAGAAAGACCGCGCTTACCGCCTGCGCGACGCGATCGCCGCGCTCCACGCGGACGAAGGCGCGACGCGCTACACCTATGTGCTGGTCGACTGCCCGCCTTCGCTGAACCTCCTCACCATCAACGCCATGGCCGCGGCGAACGCGATCGTGGTCCCGCTGCAGTGCGAGTTCTTCGCGCTGGAGGGCCTCAGCCAGCTGCTGCGGACCGTCGAGCAGGTGCGCCAGACGCTGAACCCGCAGCTGTCGATCCACGGCGTGGTGCTGACCATGTTCGACCCGCGCAACAATCTCTCGGGCCAGGTCGTCGCCGACGTGCGACAGTTCCTCGGCGACAAGGTCTACGAGACCATGATTCCGCGGAACGTCCGCGTCTCGGAGGCGCCGTCCTATGGCAAGCCGGCGCTGCTCTACGACCTCAAATGCACCGGCAGCCAGGCCTATCTCAGGCTCGCTTCCGAAGTGATCCAGCGCGAGCGCGCGCTGCGTGCGGCGTGACGTCAAAGGCGTATCGGAGACCATCATGATGGCGGAGGAGCAGCGCTCCCGGCTCGGCCGGGGCCTCGCGGCGCTCATCGGGGATGTCGGCGAGGAGGTGATGAGCCTCGATCGCGCCCGCCCCCAGCGCCGAGCGCCGATCGCCCAGCTGAAGCCGAGCAAGGCCAATCCGCGCCAGACGTTTCGCGAGGAAGAGCTCGAAGACCTGACAGCGTCGGTCAAGGAAAAGGGCGTCCTGCAGCCGATCCTCGTGCGCCGCCTGCCGGACGAGACGGACAGCTTCGAGATCATCGCCGGCGAGCGCCGCTGGCGGGCGGCTCAACGCGCCGGCGTCCATGACGTGCCGATCGTCGTGCTCGATGTGGACGAGCGCGAGGCGCTCGAAATCGCCATCGTCGAGAACGTCCAGCGCGCCGACCTCAACGCGATGGAGGAAGCCGCCGGCTACGAGCAGCTCCAGAAGCAGTTCTCCTACACCCAGGAGAAGCTCGCCGAGGTCATCGGCAAGAGCCGCAGCCACATCGCAAATACGATCCGGCTCCTCAAGCTGCCGGACTCGGTGAAGTCCTATGTGAAGGACGGCGCGCTGAGCGCCGGCCACGCCCGCGCCCTGCTCACGCTCGACGATCCCGAAGCCGCCGCGAAGAGGGCCGTCGAGCGCGGACTTTCGGTGCGCGAGGTCGAGGCGATGGCGCGCGCGCCGGAGGTCAAGGGCAGCGCGCGTCCCGCGAAGCCGGAGCGGGACGCCGACACCGTCGCGCTCGAAAAGGAGCTCGCGACGGCGCTCGGCCTCGACGTCGCGCTCGCCACAAAGGGCGCGGGCGGCTCGCTGACGATCCGCTTCGCCTCGCTCGACCAGCTCGACATGCTCGCGAGGCGGCTGCGCGGTTGACAGCCAGCGTCGACCGCCCGAAAACAGGCCATCCGCGAGGGCGAACACTGACCTCGCCGTCCCGCGACTCTCAGAAGCCCGCTGGCGGCCTTTTCTCCGCGAAGGTCCGATCACACCGAGCACCCTCGAAATCGCCGCCAGCGAGTCTCTGACGGGGTCGATTTTTTCGGCGGATTTCGCGATTTTCGCCTTTGAGTGAGTCTTGGCGCCCCGCTTCGCCGGCTATCTCGCGCCGCGCGCCGCTTCCTGACCGATCGCGAGCAGGACGCGCTCGGCGGACGCCTCCCCCGTCGCCGCCGAACGGCGCGATTGCGCGACGGCGCCGGCGAGGCGCGTCACGGCGTCCATCAGCCGGGCCGACGTCCAGCGCGTCAGCGCGCGCTCGACGGCGTCCTTGCGCCGGAAATGGATCATCGGCGCGCCTTCGACGACGGACCGCGCGCTTCTGCCTTCATCGACCTGGCCGCGCAGGCGATGAAGCGCGAGCGCATGGCGCAGGCCCGCCGCCAGCGCCACCGACGCCGGCGTTCCGCCCGCGCGCATCGATCTGAGCGCCGACGCGACGTCCGCCGGACGGCCGGCGAAGGCCGCGTCCACCGCCTCGTCCATTCCGGCCTCCGACGTCTCGGCGACGACCGCCGCGACGTCCTCGGCCTCGATGCGCTCCTGGCCCATGGCGTAGAGGCACAACTTCCGCACGTCTTCGCGCGCGGCCAGGCGGTCGGGACCGAAGCTCGCCGACAGTAGCGCGCGGGCGTCGGGCGAGATCGTCAGCCCGGCCGCGCGCATCTCCTCGTCGATCAGCCTGTCCCGCGCGCCGGCCTCGTCCGGATAGCAAGGCAACGCTGCGGCGCGGGCGCTCTTCTCGCAAAGCGCGCGGAGCGGCGCGTTCTTCTTGAGATCGCCCGCCTCAAGGATGGCGAGCGACTCCGGCTGGGGCCCCTCGAGCAGGGCCTCGACCGCCGCGGTCGCCGACCGACCGCCGATGCGGACGCGGATCACCCGCTTGCCGCCGAACAGCGCGATCGTGCGCGCCTCGTCCGCGAGCCGTCCCGGATCCGAGGCGAGATCATCTCCCTCGAGGCGCACCAGCGCGAAGGGATCGTCGGAGCCTTCCAGCGCGCGCCGCGCCAGCGTCTCCGCCCGCTCCGCCACCAGCCCGGCGTCGGGGCCGTAGATCAGAACGGCGAAGACGTCCCGCTGCGGCCGCGCCAGGAAGGCGTCGACCGCCGATGCTTTGATCGCGACCATGGCCGAACCGTGCTGGCGGGGGCGCCGGCTGTCAACGCCGGCGACGCTCCGATCCCTCCAGTTTTACGCAAATCTTCCGGACGCCTTTCGCAGCCCGCTATGCACGACACCAGATCGCGATTGCACCGCGAAAAGTCTTTGGCAGACTTGATTCAACTTGGCTGTGCTCGGGGCTGCGACAGGTGAGCTGCTCGTCATCGCATCGGTTCGTCGCGACGAGGCGGCCGGAGGCGGCGCCGCTCAAAGCGTGGCGAAGTTTACGGATCGCGGAAGCAAGGCGGAAATCATCCGCTCAACCAACGGCTTGCCGTACGCGCCGGCCAGACGACGTATTTCCATAATGGTCCGGGGCGGGACCCGGCCCGCAACAGAAAGGTGTGACAGATGACCCTGCTCGAAGCTTTTGCGGTCTTCGCTTTCGGCGTCGCGCTCGCGACCTTCGTGATGACCCGGCTGAACTCCGGCCTCGACCGGGAGAAGCGCAAAGAACTGACTTCCTGATCGCGACGGCCCCGGCGGCGCGGCGAGGTCAGCCGACGAGTTCTCGGATGGGGACCACCCCGCCATCCTGCTCGATCGTCATGTCAGGCTCGCCGCGCTCGTTCCGGAACACGCGATAGCGCAGTTCCTCGGCGACTTCGTTGCCGGGTCCGAAGGTCAGGACCGTCGGGCTCGAAGCGATCATGTCGTCGAGCGCCCCGAAGGTCGAGGACGCGATGATGACCTCGTCTCCGACCTGGCACGTTCGGGCCGCCGCACCATTCAGCACGCAGCATTTGGAGCCCGGCACGCCATAGAGGACGTAAGTGCTTATGCGCGCTCCGGAATTCTTGTTCCAGATCTCGACGAATTCGAGCGGATCGAGCCCGGCTCGGCGGCAGGTCTCCGGATCGAGCGTGATGGAACCGTGGTAGTTGAGATCCGCGCCGGTGACCCGGATCCCATGGAGCTTGGCGCGCACGAACTGCTGCATCGCCGGCCTCACAGGAAGCTCGCGAGCGGTCCGGACCCGCAATGCGCCGTGATATCTTTCATCGCCTGCCGCATGTTCAACCCGCGCAGGAGGGCCTCGTAAGGGCAGCTCGTTCCGCGGCTGGTGACGTTCAACCATTCGACCTGGCGGAAATGCGGAACCTGCCCCTTCGCCTTGGTGCCGGGGCGGACATAGGCCGCGCCGACGGCGCGACCCACTCCGCAGAACCCGTCGCAGCGGGCGACGATCAGGTCGCCCGCCATCACATCGTACAGAAAGATGTCGAGGGTCGGCGGATAGCCCATGAAGACGACGTTGTTCGTCTTCGCGAACTTCGCCCGCTCGGGGTCGCCCTCGCGGGTCTTCGTGTAAAGCGGCTCTTCCGGCTTCAGCCAGAGGTGGAACGCCGCGGTCATCAGGCCGCGGCGGGCCTGGAAGCCTTGGACGCCGCATAGGCCTCCTGGACCTCCTCGACCGTCCTTAGGCCCGCGCGAGGGGCGTTGACCAGCGCCGCCATGTTTCCGGGCGGATGCTGGTTGTGCCACATCTGGGTGTGCGCCTTCGGGATATCGGCAAAGGTGAACACCGTCGACATGCAGGGGTCCACCCGGCGGTCGATGACGAAGCGGTTGGCCGAAGCCGCCTGCTTGAGATGGGCGAAGTGCGAGCCCTGGATGCGCTTCTGCCGCATCCAGACGTAACGGGCGTCGAAGGTGATGTTGTAGCCGGTGGTGCCGGCGCAGAACACGACCATGCCGCCGCGCTTCACCACGAGGCAGGAGACCGGGAAGGTGGACTCGCCCGGGTGCTCGAACACCATGTCGACGTCCTTGCCCTTGCCGGTGATCTCCCAGATCGCCTTGCCGAACTTGCGGGCTTCCTTCACCCAGGTGTTGTACTCCGGGCTGTTCACCTTGGGCATCTGGCCCCAGCAGTCGAAGTCCTTGCGGTTGATGACGCCCTTGGCCCCAAGGCTCATGACGTAGTCGCGCTTGGACTCGTCCGAGATGACGCCGATGGCGTTCGCGCCGGACGCTGCGATCAGCTGCACGGCGAACACGCCGAGGCCGCCCGAGGCGCCCCACACCAGCACGTTGTCGGAAGGCTTCAGCTGGTGCGGCGCGTGGCCGAACAGCATGCGGTAGGCGGTGGCGAGCGTCAGTGTGTAGCAGGCCGCCTCCTCCCAGGTGAGGTGCTTAGGGCGCGGCATGAGCTGGCGCGACTGCACCCGGCAGAACTGCGCGAACGAGCCGTCCGGCGTCTCGTAGCCCCAGATGCGCTGGGAGTCAGAGAACATCGGATCGCCGCCGTTGCACTCCTCGTCGTCGCCGTCGTCCTGGTTGCAGTGGATGACGACCTCGTCGCCGACCTTCCAGAGCTTCACCTTGGAGCCGACCGCCCAGACGATGCCTGAGGCGTCCGAACCGCCGATGTGCATGTCGCACTTGTGGCGGTCGATCGGTGAGATCGGCTCCCCGAGCGAGCCCCAGACATGATTGTAGTTGATGCCGGCGGCCATGACGTAGACCAGCACGTCCTCGTCGCCGAGCGGCCAGGTCGGCACCACCTCGAGCTCGTTGGCGCTCTCCGGCGGACCGTGCCGCTCCTTGCGAACGACCCAGGCGTGCATGTTCGCCGGCACATGACCGAGCGGCGGCATTTCGCCGAGCTCGTAAAGGTCTTTCTTCTCGGTGTTTGCGCTCATCTCGCGGTCATCTCGTCCGTCGTGAGAACTGTTCTTGAACGGGAGTACGACGCCGCGGCGAGCCCGCGCAATGCGACCATCGCCCGATGCTGCGGCGCGGCATCGAGACGTCCAAGGCCATGGACGCGCGCCGCCGCAACGCTATTTCGCGCGCCGGGAAGCAACAACTTCAGGCAGGATTCCATGGAACCCTTCGCAGGCTACGGCATCATCGCGATCCTGATCATCGGCGGCGTCGCCGGATGGCTCGCCGGCCTGATCGTGCGCGGCTTCGGCTTCGGCATCATCGGCAACATCATCGTCGGCGTGATCGGCGCTTTCATCGGCTCGTGGCTGCTCGCCAAGCTCGGCATTTTCGTCGGCTCCGGCTGGCTGGGCGCGATCGTCGGCGCCACGATCGGCGCGATCGTGCTGCTGCTGATCGTCGGCCTGTTCAGACGGGTCTAGCTGAACTCCTGTCCCGGCCCCGAGCCGGGACCCAGAGCCGCTGCGGCCTCAGGATCGATGGTCCGCCGGCGCGCCTTGAACGGCCGACCTTGGCGCGTTTGGGCCCCGGCCCGGGCCGGGACGACGGGCCGAGCGACCCCGTCAGGCGTTTTTGCGCCCGTTCTTCCTCAAGGCGCCTTGTGGATCGGGTCGACCCAATAGACCTCTTCCGGCTTCTCGACCGGCTCGACGTCGTCGATGTTGACCACGACCGCTTCATTGTCCGAGCGCACCAGCACGCATTGCAGCGGCTCGTTCGGATCGGCGTTGATCTCCTGATGCGGCACGTAAGGCGGCACGAAAATGAAGTCGCCCGGCCCGGCCTCGGCGACGTATTCGAGGCGATCGCCCCAGCGCATCCGTGCCTTGCCGCTGACCACATAGATCACGCTCTCGAGCGCGCCGTGATGATGGACGCCGGTCTTGGCGTCGGCCTGGATCGAGACCGTACCGGCCCAGATCTTCTGCGCGCCGACGCGGGCGTGATTGATCGCAGCCTGACGGAACATGCCCGGCGTCTGGGCGGTGTTGCTGTCGAGCCGGTCGCCCTTGATGACGCGGACCCCGTCGTGTTTCCAGCGCGGCTCGTGGGAATGGTCGTGGGCGTGGTCTTCGCTCATCGCGATGTCTCCGATCCTGCGCGTCGGAACATGTCGCGTCAGGCCGGTCGCCTCAACCCATCGGGCGTTCGGCGATCACACGGGCGATCGCGGCTCGTGTCTCGGCTATGCCGATTCCGTCCCGGCTCGAGGTCGCGAGCACTTCGGGATAGGCGGCCGGCCGGCGCTTCAGCGCGTCGAGCGTGCCGGCCAGCCGGTCCGCGCGCGCTGCGCCCGTCAGATGATCGATCTTGGTCAGCACGATCTGGTAGGATGTCGCGGCTGCGTCGAGCAGGTCGAGCGCGTCCTTGTCGACCTCCTTGATGCCGTGGCGGCCGTCGATCAGCACGAAGACCCGCGCGAGCGTCGCCCGGCCGCGCAAGTACGCCTGCACCAGCCGCGTCCAGGCCTTCACCTGCTCGACCGGCGCCTGCGCGTAGCCGTAGCCCGGCATGTCGACCAGATAGGCCGGAGTTCCGAGCGCGAAGTAGTTGAGCATCTGGGTGCGGCCGGGCGTGTTGGACGTCTTGGCGAGCGTCTTGCGACCGGTGAGCGCGTTGACGAGGGTCGACTTGCCGACGTTCGAGCGCCCCGCAAAGGCGATCTCGGCGCGGTCCATGTCAGGCAACTGCTCGAGCTTCGCGCAGCTTTTCACGAAGTCGCACGGGCCCGCGAACAGCTTGCGGCCGATCTCGAGATAGGGGTCTTCGGGCTCTGAGGCGGGATCGGTCACGCGCCGGCTCCGGAAAGGCGTCATCCCGGACGGCTGTTAGGCCGATCCGGGATCGTCGTCAGGATGATGCGCCCTTTTCGGAGGACGATCCCGGCTCTCGCTTCGCTCGGCCGGGATGACGCCTCTCTGGCGGCGACGGCTACGTCTTCGGCGCGTCCGCCGGCTTCTTCTTGAACATGTCCAGCGTGTTGCCGAGGATGTCCACCTTCACGCCCTGCCGCTTCATGATCACCCACTGCTGCAGGATCGAGAGCAGGTTGTTCCAGGTCCAGTAGATCACCAGTCCGGCCGGGAACGAGGCCAGCAGGAAGGTGAAGAACAGCGGCATCCAGTTGAAGATCATCGCCTGCGTCGGATCCGGCGGGGCCGGGTTCAGGCGCATCTGCAGGAACATCGTGATGCCCATCAGGATCGGCCATACGCCGATCAGCAGGAAGTGCGGCACCTCCCAGGGGATCAGCCCGAACAGGTTGAACAGCGACGTCGGATCCGGCGCCGCGAGATCCCTGATCCAGCCGTAGAACGGCGCGTGCCGCATCTCGATGGTGACGAACAGCACCTTGTAGAGCGAGAAGAAGACCGGGATCTGGATCACGATCGGCAGGCAGCCGGCCAGCGGATTGATCTTCTCTTTCTTGTAGAGCTCCATGAGCTCCTGCTGCTGCTTGACCTTGTCGTCGGGGAAGCGCTCCTTGATCTTCGCCATTTCCGGCTGGACCAGCTTCATTTTCGACATCGAGACGTAGGACTTGTTCGCCAGCGGGAAGAACAGCAGTTTCACGATCACCGTGACGGCGAGGATCGCTAGGCCGAAGTTACCGAGCAGCTTGAAGAAGTAGTCCAGCGCGTAGAACATCGGCTTGGTGATGAAGTGGAACCATCCCCAGTCGATCATCAGTTCGAATTTGCGCACCCCGCCTTCGGTCTCATACTTGTCGATGACCGAGACCTGCTTGGCGCCGGCGAACAGGCGGCCCGAAGTCTCGGCGGATGCGCCCGGCGCGATCGTCATCGCGTTCAGCAGGTAGTCCGTCTGGTACGTCTTGCCCCCATCGGTCGTCGAGGCGAAGCGCGCGTCATAGGGCTTGTCCTGCGGCGGAACCAGCGCGGAAGCCCAGTACTTGTCGGTGATGCCGAGCCAGCCGCCGGTGTTCTGCCTGAAGCTGCGCGGGCCGTCGGAGACCTTCTTGTAGGTCAGCTCCTGAAGGCCCTCGTCGCCGATCACGCCGATCAGGCCCTCATGCAGGATGTAGTAGCCCGAGACATGCGGCTCGCCGCGCCGCGAGATCAGCGCGTACGGGTACAGCGTCGCCGCCGCGGATCCGGCGTTGGTCACGCTGTCCTTCACGGTGAACATGTAGTTCGCGTCAAGCGAGATCGTCCGCTTGAAGATCAGGCCCTCGCCATTGTCCCAGGTCAGCACGACCGGGGTCTTGTCGGTCAGCGGACCCGCGCTCTCGGCCTTCCACTCGGTGCGGCCGTCCGGCAACTTCGCCGTGCCGCCCTGCGCGTTCACGAAGCCGAACTCGGCGTAGTAGGGCTGTGGGCTGTCGAGCGGCGCGAACAGGACGATCTCGGGGCTCTTCGGGTCGACGGTCTCGCGATAGTCCTTCAGCGAAACGTCGTCGATCCGGCCGCCCACGAGCGCGATCGATCCGTCGAGACGCGGGCTGTCGATCTTCACCCGCGGGCTCGCCTTGAGCGCCTCGTCGCGGGTCTTGCCCTGCGGCGCGCCGGCCGCGGACGGCGCGGGGGCGCCGGGCTGCGGGGCGCCGGCGCCCGGGGTCTCGCCGGCCTGCTTGTCGGCGTTGAGCGCGGCTTGCGTCGCCTGCTGCTGGCGCTGCGCCTCGATCTGCGGCCGCGCGAAGAAATACTGCCAGCCGATCAGCACCATGATCGACAGCGCGACGGCCAGGATGGTGTTGCGATTGTCCATTATCGTCCGCTCTCGGGCCGGGAGCCGGCCGCAGGATCTGTCTGACCCGCGGCGCGCGGGCGGGCGCCGGCCGACCGGCCGTGGGCGCGTTTGGCGGCCTCGGCGACATCGCGCCTGAGACGCTCGAAGCCGACGTCGAGCACGGCGCGGCGCGCGATCAGCACGTAGTCGCAGCCGGGCTTGGCGAAACCGTCCAAGGCGAGCCGCGCCGCGGCGCGGAGCCGCCGCTTCATCCGGTTGCGCTCGACCGCTCCGCCGACCCGCTTGGTCACCGTGAAGCCGACGCGCGGCGTCTCGCCTGCGTCGGCCCTGTCGCGCATGTGCAGGCCGATGATCGGCCCGCCGATCTTCACGCCGTCCGTCGAAGCCGCGACGAAATCGGCGCGGCGGCGCAGGACGTCGAGCCCGCCGCCAAGGCGCGCCATCGTCCTTCCGCCCGCGCCGCCGCCGCGGCCGGGATCAGGCGCTCAGCCGCTTGCGGCCCTTGGCGCGGCGGGCGGCGATGACCTTGCGGCCGCCGACGGTCGCCATACGCGCGCGGAAGCCGTGACGACGCTTGCGGACGAGCTTCGAGGGCTGATAGGTCCGTTTCACGGTCTCAAGTCTCCGGTCGCCGCCGACTCTGGGAGCGCCTGCGGATCCTCGTCCGTCCGGCGTCCTCGCCAGGCCTTCGGCCAAAACAAAAAGACCCGCGGGGCGACGCGGGTGCGAACACGGCCGGCTTATACGGGCGCCTCCCGCGCGAAGTCAATGTCGCGGACGGGTTTCGAGGCCGCCGCCGCGGCTTGCGGTTTGACGAGGCGCGGACGCCGCCGCATCATCGCGCGCCGTCGAGATCTCGTGATTCAGCATGCCGCCCCACGACCTGGGAACACCGCGCTTCGAACAGGACCTGCCGCGCCTTCTTGAGGAGGGCCGACACGACTATGACACCGCGCGCGGATTCGGCTTGTCGGGCAAGCTGCTGGCGCTGACCGCTCTGTTCGTCATGGTCTCGGAAATCCTGATCTACGTGCCGTCGATCGCGAATTTCCGGCTTACTTTTCTGGACGACCAGCTGAACCGCGCCCGCACCGCCGCGCTCGCGCTCGAGGCCGCGCCCGACGGCATGGTCGAGGAGCCGGTCGCCCGCAAGCTGCTGAGGACGGTGGGGGCTCGCGCGCTCGCGCTGAAGACCGGCGAGGCGCGCCGGCTGCTCGCCGTCGACGACATGCCGCCCCAGGTCGCCCTCACGATCGACCGGCGGGAGATCGACGGCGCCGAGGCCGTGCTCCAGGCCTTCGACACGCTGCTGCGCGGCGACAAGCGCGTCGCCCGGGTGCTCGACGACGCGCCGGACCAGGGCGGCGTGCTCGAGATCGTGGTCGACGAGACCCGGCTCCGGCAGGCGATGCTCGCCTTCTCGATCAAGGTGCTGCTGATCGCGCTCGCGATCTCGCTCGCCACCGGCGCGCTGGTCTATGTCGCGCTGAACCACATCATCGTCCGCCCGGTCCGGCGTCTCACCGCCGCAATGGTCGGCTTCGGCGACGCGCCGGAGGATCCGAACCGCATCATCGTCGCCTCCGACCGCAGCGACGAGATCGGCGTGGCCGAGGCGGAGCTCGAGCGGCTCCAGCTCGAGATCCACAATCAGCTCCAGCAGAAGTCGCGGCTCGCGGCGCTCGGCCTCGCCGTCTCCAAGATCAATCACGACCTTCGGAACCTGCTCGCCTCCGCGCAGCTGGTCTCCGATCGCCTCCAGACCGTGCCCGACCCGACGGTGCAGAAGATCGCGCCGCGGCTCGTCGCCACGCTCGACCGGGCGATCAGCTTCTGCCAGTCGACGCTCAATTACGGCGCGGCGCACGAGCATCCCCCGAGCCGGCGCATGGCGCCGCTGGCCGACATTGTCGAGGAGGTCCGCGCGACGCTCGGCCTCGCGCAGGACCTCTCTTCCGTCGGCTTCGTCTCGGCGGTCGAGCGAGGGCTTCGGGTCGACGCCGATCCCGATCATGTGTTCCGCGCGTTGCTGAACCTGGGACGCAACGCTCTGCAGGCGCTGGAGAGCCGCGGCCAGACCGATCCGCAGCAGGACCAGATCCGCGTCTCGGGGCGGCGAGAGGGCGCGGTCGTTGTGATCGAGATCTCCGACACCGGCCCGGGCGTGCCCGAGAAGGCCCGCGAGCACCTGTTCGAGCCGTTCCAGGGCTCGACCCGCAGCGGCGGCACGGGCCTCGGCCTCGCCATCGCGGCGGAGCTGGTGCGCGCGCACGGCGGCTCGATCTCGCTGGTCGAGGGCACGATCGGCGCGACCTTCCGCATCACCATCCCCGACCGGCCGATCGACCTTCAGGCCCGCGCCAGGGAACGCGCCCGCGCCTGACGGGCGGAGGCCGCGGATTGGACAGAGCTGCGCGCAAACGCTTGCCAAGCGGCGATCGAGGGGCTAATGACCTCGCCTCCCGCTCGGGGCGGCCCCGCCGCCCGACGCGACGCGCGCCCGTAGCTCAGCTGGATAGAGCACCAGACTACGAATCTGGGGGTCAGAGGTTCGAATCCTTTCGGGCGCGCCACTCAACCGTTCATTTCACCGTTCCGACTGATCGCCGCCAGCGACGATCGTCCGCGCTGCACACTCCTGCCGCCGGCCATGCGCCCGGCCGGCTGCCCGATAAGCGCAGCGCCGAACCGTCACACCCACTGGCGCGGGAACGCCTTGGCCAGCGGGCCGTTCCGGACGAGAGGGCGCGCCGGGCGCCGCTCGCCATGGAACGCAGGAGATCCGCCATGTCGTCGGTTTCGCCAAAGCCGCAGGACGACAAGACCGCCGCGACCGGCGCCTCGGAGGCGGACGCGGCGCGCCAGGTCAAGTTCGAGCCGGGGAGCTCGGGCAAGGACGCCGGCCGCAAGGACCGGGGAGACGATCTCCCTGACGCCGCCGAGAAGCTCGGGACCAAGCGCAGGGACGGGGAGGAAGGACCGGACGATCGCCCGCCCTCGGACGCAGTGTCGGCTCGGCGGCTGACGACGGAGACCGACGACGGCGCCTCGTAGGGCGGCGCCGGCGGTCGATTTCCAAGAAGAGGTAACGAGATAGGAACGCTTTGCGACCCAATCTGCTCTCCCGCCCCGAGCGGCGGTGTTGGGGGGCCTGATGGGCGTCGGCGACGAATCCTTCGATCTTCTCGCGGCGTCCGGGTGCCCCGGCTGCCGCGTCCCGTTCGACATGGACCTGACGATGGCGTTCCAGCCGATCGTCGACGTCCTCGACGGATCAGTCTTCGCCTATGAGGCGCTGGTGCGCGGCGCCGACGGTTCCGGCGCCGGCGCCGTCATGTCCAGGGTGACGCACGACAACCGCTTCGCCTTCGACCAGCTCTGCCGGCGGCGCGCCGTGGAGCTTGCCGCCTCCCTCGGCGTCGCGACGCGCATCAGCATCAATTTTATGCCCAACGCGGTCTATCAGCCGGAGGTCTGTCTCGGCACCACGCTCGCGGCGGCGCGGCGCGCCCAGTTCCCGATCGAGCGCATCATGTTCGAGGTCACGGAAGGCGAACGCGTCGAGGACCGGCCGCATCTTGTGAAGATCCTCAACGAGTACAAGCGGCAGGGCTTCACGACGGCGATCGACGACTTCGGCGCCGGACATTCGGGCCTGAACCTGCTCGCCGAGTTCCAGCCGGACGTCATCAAGCTCGATATGGACCTGGTGCGGGAGATCGACGCCAGCGCCGTACGGCGATCGATCGTGGAGTGCATCGTCCGGCTGGCCCGCGCCCTCGACATCTCAGTGATCGCGGAGGGCGTCGAGACGAAAGAAGAGCTGGCGACGCTCAGGGGGCTCGGGATCAACCTGCTGCAGGGATATCTGCTCGCAAGGCCGGCCTTCGAGGCCCTGCCGGAAATCGACCGCAGCGTCCTGCAGCCGAGGAAGGGCGGCGCGGGGCGGCGCGCCGCGGCCTGAGGCGCAGGTCCCTTAAGCGGCCGAGGGGCGCCTAAGGCCGATCGACCAGATCCGTCGTGAAGTACAGAGCGTCGCTCGCGCGCGAGCGGGTGAGGATGGCCTGCGTGGCGCGGCGCGCGTCGCCGCGCGCGACCTCGACGCGAACCGTGTAGGCGTTCGACGTCCGCTCGAAGCCGAAGTTCTTGGCGGCCTGGCCGAGCGACTCCTGGGCGGCCTTGTCTGCCGCCTCGGCTTCCTCCTCGCTCCGGGGGAGCGGCGCCGACCGCAGCGCCATGATCCGGTCGACCACGCTCGCGCCTTGCGGAAGGGCCCGCACCACCGCCGCAGAGGCGTCGTAGGCCGAGACCTTGCCGCCGGGATTGTGAACCGTCAGCAGCGGGGCTAGCGCGCGGGCGGCGTCGGGCGTGACGCCGAGCACGAACTGGATGTCGTCGACCTGATCGAAGGGAGCGTTGGCCGGTGCCCGGTCGGCGGCCACAGCCTGATAGTCCTGAAGTTCGGCGCCGCCTTTCTCGCCGGGCTCGGAATCGGCGTCGCGGTAGTCCTTAACGCGCGCGGCGAACTGCTCGGGCGCGAGCCCGCCGAGGCCCAGAGAGGCCCACAGGCTCGCCAGCACCTCGGGCGTCGCCGTGTTGAGGTCGATCTTGCCGGACTCGGCGGCGACGAACAGGGTGACCACCCCGTCGTCGAGGCGGATCTGCTGGCCGTTGACGGAAGCCGCGGGCCGCTTCAGCTCGAACAGCTCGAAGCCGGCGATCTCGAGCCCCGCGCGGGTCAGGGCGTCCGTGAACAGCTCCGACCGGATCGCGGCCGCGCCGAGCACGGCGGTGCGGACGAGATAGGCGGCGGCGGCGGCGAGGCCCGTCAGCACGATCAGCGCGCCGAGCACGGAGACGAGCACGAAGCCGCCCCGCCCCGCGCGCCTCATTGGGACTCTCCGGACGGGTTTGCGCCCTTCTGGCCAGGCTGCTGGACGGCGTCGGGCTGCTGCGCGCCCGCCGCCGCGCTCTCCACCCGGCTGCACTGCCCCTTCTGGCCGGCGCAGGCCGGCTCGGCGTCGATCAGCAGCGGCACGCGAAGCGATCCAACGGCCTGTCCGGTCGCCGCGTCGAAGCGATCGATCCGCACGGCCGCCGGCATCTTCATGGGATCCGACCATGCGTCGAGGATCGCCTCGTTCCCGGCTGCGTCGCGCTGGACATAGGCGAAGCGCAGGCGCTCGGGCCCGGGGTCGATGCGAGCCACCGGGCCGAGCTCGACGCCGGCCGGACCCATAGCGTCGAGCCGCAGCGGCGCCTCCGCGCGGAGGACCGCGCCGCTCGCCTCGATCTGATAGGCGACGAAGACCGGCGCGCGCAGCCCGCTGTCCTGGCGCGGCGTCAGCGCGAAGGTCACGCGGTCGGGCGCGCCGGAAAAGACGAACGGACGCGGCGGCGCGGCGGCCTCGCTGCCGCCCTCCGCGGCACCGTCGCCCTGCGAACCCGCGCCGGCCGCGTTCATCTGCTGGGCCCGGGCCGCGGGGTTGTTCGGGTCGGAGGCGTTCGCCTGCGCCGTCGGCTGAACGGAAGGGCCGGCCGGTCTTGGCGTCGCCTGCGCGCCCGCCGCCTGGGGCGGCGCGGCCCAGCGGCGGCGCTGCGCCTGCCTGAGTTCGCGCGCGATCGTCCCGACCGTGCGCGTCGAGACCTCCGACACCTCCACGCCCCAGGCCGCGCGGTCGACGGAGCGCCGCAGCAGGCCGGTCAGGGACAGCATCGCCACGAGGATCAGCGCGCCGAGCGCGAGCGCGGACAGCGCCTCGATCATCAGGAAGCCCTCGCGGCCGCGGATCCGCGCGCGCCCGCTCATTGGGAAACGTCCTTCACGACCCGCAGTGTCTGGACCCGGAGCGGCCGGGCTCGCCCGTTCTGGACGGAGACGGTGACCTTGAGCAGCCGCCACTGGATGTCCGGCTGTTGCTGCTGCGCCGGGCTCTGGCCGTTCGCCGCGCCCTGCGCCGCCCCAGCGAGCGCCTGCGCGTCGGTCTGCTGGGCCGTCGGGGTCCGGGTCGGCGGCGGCGCCGGCGGGAGCGGCAGGTCGATCGGCTCGGCCAGGATCGTCCAGCCGACGCCGTTGGTCTCGCCCGACTGCTCGCCCGGCGCGCGCACCAGCCTGTCCAGATCGGTCTCGACGAGCGAGCGGGCGACCTGCTCGGCGGCGAGCGTGTCGCGCGTGCGCTCGAGCCCGAGCCGCACGCTGACGATGCCCCGCTCGGCCACGACCGCGACGACCGAAAAGACGACAAGCGCCACCAGCGTCTCGATCAGCGTGAAGCCCGCGCGGGCGGCGCGCGGCGCCCGGCTCATCGCGAAAGCCCCCGCCGGATCTCGACGGCCGAGGTCAGCCGGTCGACGCGCAGGACAAGGCCGCGCGCCCCCGCGGCCAGCGCGAGCTCTCCGCCGCTGGAGCGGCCGTCCGGGAAGAAGCGGAAGCCGGGAAACATATCGGCCTTGAGCCGCAGCGAAACGCTTCCCGGAAAGAACACGGACTGCGACTGCAGGCCGGACGCCACGCGCCTGCGGTCGAAGTCGACGACGCTCGCCACCTCGCGCTGGAGCCGGCGGGCGGCGTCGCGGTCGGCGCGTAGCAGGGCGGCGGTCTCATAGGCCTTGGCGCGCAGCGCCGCGGTCCCGTCGTTCGGCCGCGCCTTGGGGAGCGCGAGGGCGGCCACCATCGCGATCAACACGAGCGCGAGCATCACCTCGATCAGCGCGAAGCCGGATCGATCGCCGCCCGGAGCCGGGATGTCAGTCGCTGACGATGTCGGCGGCGTCATTCTCGCCCCCGCGCCGCCCGTCCGAGCCGAGCGAGGTTATGGAATAGGCCTTGGTCCGGCCCGGCGTGCGGTACTCGTAGGGAAAGCCCCACGGATCCGCAGGGATCTGGCCCTGCTGCACATAGGGGCCCGACCACTTGTCCTGACCCGCGGGCGCCTTGACGAGGGCCTGCAGCCCTTCCGACGTCGTAGGATAGCGGCCCATGTCGAGGTAGTAGAGATCGAGCGCCGAGGAGAAGGCCTGCAGCTGGAGCCGGGCGGCGCGCTCGCGCGAGCTCGACAGGTAGCTCAGCACGCGCGGGCCGACGAGACCCATCACAAGGCTGAGGATCACCAGCACCACCAGCAGTTCGACCAGCGTGAACCCGCCGGTGCGGTCGCGGCGCCCGCCTCGAGCCCCCCTGCTCCGGAAGTCCCCGCCCTTCGCCGCCGTTTCGGTCGCGGTCGTTCTTGTCATGACGCTTCGCCCCAGCAACTCACTCACGGAACTCACACGAGAAGGTCGTTGATGCTCGTCAGCGCCGTCATCACCGAGACGATCAGCCAGGCGACCAGCAGCGCGACCCCGATCATCAACACCGGACCGATGACGGCCACAAGTCGCTTGAGGCTCGCCTCGAGCTTCGCCTCGTAGAAGCCGGCGATGCGCGAGGCCGAGTCGGCGAGCCGGCCCGACTCCTCCCCGACGCGCAGCATCTGCGTGACGTGCGCCGGAAGAAAGGCGCGTTTCGACAGCGCGTCGGAGAGCCGCGCGCCCTGGCGAACGTCGGCGATCGCCGTGTCGATCTCGGCCGCCGCGGACGGCACCCGGACGATGTCGCGGATGAGGCGGAGCGCGTTGGTGATCGGCACGCCGTTCGAAAGCAGGATCGAGAGCGTCCGGCAGAAGGTGACGGTGAGCTCGTGGCGCAGCAGCGTTCCGGTCAGCGGCAGGCGCGCGAAGGCGCGCACGAACAGATTGCCGCCGCGCGTCAGCCGGCTGACCGCGAGCACGAGGCCCAGCGCTCCGGCGACAGACAGCACGATGAGATTGATGTTCTCGCGAAAACTCTTCGACAGGTCGAACACGAAGGTGGTCGACGGCGACAGCTTCGACCGGAAGCCCTGCAGCGCGCCCTCGAACTGCGGGATCACGAACAGCAGCACGAAGGACATGACGCCAAGCGCGGCGATCACCAGGAAGGCCGGGTAAGCGACCGCCGAGACGAAGGAGCGCTTCAGCCGCTCGTTGCGCTGGCGCTCCTGGGCGATGTCGGAGAGCGCCTCCTCGAGCCGCCCCGCCTGCTCGGCGACCGCGACGGTCTGGACATAGACCGGCGGGAACATGCGCGGATGCTGCGACAGCGCCTGGCTGAAGCTCTTGCCGCCGGAGATCTCGACATGCAGCGCCTCGATCAGCTTCACCAGCCAGCGGCGGCTTTCCATCTGGGTGAGGATCAGCAGCGCCTCGTTGAGCGGCACGCCGCCCTTCAGCAGCATTGCGAGGTCGAGGGTGAAGCCGGTGACGTGCTCGGCGCTCGGCTCGGGCGTCAGCTGCTCGCGCCAGCTGCGGCGCGGCTTGCCGTCGGAGGCCTCGGCCGAGATCGGCGTGAAGCCGGCGCGGTCGAGCTCGGCCAGCACCTCGGCGCGCGAGACGCCTTCCATGGCCCCCGCCACCAGCTTGCCGGCCGGGTTGATCGCCCGGTATTCGAAGTTCGCCATCGCGCGAGCCTAGATCGGGACCGCGCCGAGGCCCAGCGCCCAGACGCCGAGCGCCGCGGGGGCGAGCAGGGCACCGAGCGGAATCCGGGCGGCGCCGTCGAATCCGGCGCAGGTCGCCGCGCGCAGACCGACAATCGCAAGGCCCGCGAGCGAGGCGGCGAGCACCGCGACCGCGAAGCCAGTCGGCCCGACGAGGATCCCCGCCCCGGCCGAGAGCTTCACGTCGCCGAAGCCAAGACCGTCATGGCCGCGGAGCCGGTAATAGACCTCGCGAATCGCCCAGAGGACGCCGCCGCAGGCGAGCCCGTCGCCGAGCGCGACCAGCGCGGCGCTCCAGGTCAGGCCCTCCGCCGCGAGCCGCGTCCCGAGCGCGAGCGCGGCGAGCGCCACCGCCGCGCCGTCGGGGATGATGAAGTCGCGCGCGTCGCGCCAAACGATCCAGCCGACGATGAGCGCCAGCCCGACCGGCGCCAGCACGGCGCCGGACGACGGCTTGAGCGCGATCAGCGCGCCCGCGCCAATCGCCGCAGCCGCGCCGCCGGCCTCGAGATACGCCTCGCGGGACACCCGCGGCCAGCGCGTCACTTCGTGTAGTTGGTCCGGATCGAGCCGCCGCCATTGCTGACGAGCAGACGCGAGCGGAACTCGTTCGCGACCGACGAGGCGTCCTCGCCGGAGCGAATCACGACCGGCTTGATGAAGACGACGAGTTCGGTGCGGTTCTTGTTGTGCTCGCGCGTCGAGAACAGTCCGCCGACGCCCGGCAAGTCGCCAAGCACAGGAATGCCGCTCTTCCTGCGCTCGTCGCGCTTGCTGATGAGGCCGGCGAGCAGAACGGTTTGCCCGCTGGTGACGGAGATGTTGCTGGCGACGCGGCGCTTGGAGATCGTCGGCGTCAACGAATCGGCGGTCTGGCCGGAGACGGCCGAAATCTCCTGCTCGATCTGCATCGTCACCGCGTCGTTGGTGCCAATGCGCGGCGTCACGTTCAAGATGACGCCGGTGTCCTTGTATTCGACGGTGTTCGCAAGAGTAGCGGAGTTCTGGTTTACGGCCGTCGCCGAGGCCAACGAACCCGTCTGCACCGGCACCTCGTCGCCGACCTGGAAGTTCGCCGGCTGGTTCTCCGCCACGACGAGTTGGGGCGCCGATAGAATCTCCACGTCCGTCACCTGGTCGAGGGCCTGGATGACGACGTCGGGGCTCGAGTTCGAGCCCAGCGCCACGCTGAAACCGGTGGTCGCCCTGCTCAGCGCCTTGGCGGTTCCGTTCAGCAGGCGGAACGAGCCGTTGTCGTTGCCGAGCCCGAGCGAGTGCGATTCGACGAAGTACTGCACGCCCTGCTTCATCTGGTCGTTGAGCGTGACCTCGGCGATCGTCGCTTGGATCGCGACCTGCAGCGGCGCGGTGTCGAGCTGGCGGAGCGCGGCGAGGACCCTCTGATAGGTGTAGCCGTCGGCGTAGACCACGACGGCGTTGTTGGCCGGGTCGGCGCTGACGAGGATGTTCGACTTCTGCGCGGCGGCCTGCGACGTCAGGTCGATCGAGTCGCCGGAGCCGCTGTCGGAGCTCGACTGCTCGGAACTCTGCCCGGACGAGTCGAAGTTCGGGTTGTTGAACGCCGACTGGCCGCTGCTTCCGCTCTGGCCCGGCGTCTGGCTCTGGCCGAAGGACGACCGGTTGAACGAGGAGGACGAGGAGGACGACGAACCGGAGCTGCTCGACCCGCTACTGGGCGTGCTGCTGTTCTCGCCGATGCCGGTCGGCGTCGCCGAAGGCGTCGCGTTCGAGGTGCGCGAGGCGATCGCGTTGGCGTCGCCGCCGGCGCGGAACAGCTGCGTGACGATCCGCGCGAGCTCCTTGGCGTCGCGGTACCGCGCCTTGTAGACGAACACGTTCTCCGCGCCGCTCGCGGTGTCTCGGTCGAGCCGCCGCACCCAGGTCTCCGCCCGCTTCAGCAGCTGCGGGTTCTTGGTGACGACCATCACGGCGCGCAGCCGCGAGATCGGCTTGAACTGGATGACGCTTCCGGCGGCGCCGTTCTTCATGTCGGCGTCGAACACGCGGTTGAGCTCGGTGACGACGGCGTCAGGCTGCGCCCGCCGCACCTCGTAGATGCCGACCGCCTGGTTCTGCATCCAGTCGGCGTCGAAGGACATGATGGCGTCGACCGCCTCCTGCCGCTTCTGGCCGGGGCCACGGATGACCATGGCGTTGCGCGCCGCGTCGACACGAAGCCCGTCGTTCTCGGCGACGAAGCCGGCGACAAGCTTGCCCATCGTGTTCGCCGAAACGTGGCGCAGCGGAACCACGGAGACGCCGTAGCTCGGCTGGGTCGCGAACGGGGTGTCGACCACGCCACCGCCGACCGCGGTCGGCGCGATGCGGTATCCGCCGGCGGCCTTCGTCATCGAGAACCCGTTCGCGTTCAGCGAGGATTCGAGCGCGGCGAGCAGCTCCTGCCCGGTCAGCGCGCGCGGCGAGGAGATCGTCACCTTGCCGGAGACGTCCTCGGTCATGGTGTAGTTGAGCTTCAGCGTCTCGCCGAGCACGGCCTGCACGACCTGCCGGATGTCGGCGTTCTCGAAATTGAGACGGTAGTTCGCGCCGGCGACTGCGCCGGCGGCAGGCGCGTCGTCCTCGCCCTCCTCGTTGACGAAGGCGACCCGCTTGATGGGGCCCGTCGCCCCGTCGCCGACCACGGAGGAACCCTCGGCGGAGTTCGGCACCGACAGGGACAGCGCTCCGTCCCGGCCAGTGTCCGATCGGCCCTTCTTGGCCGAGACGTCGGAAAAGAGGCTTGTGTTCAACAGCGATGGACGAGGACCCTGCTCCTCGCTCGTCGCGCAGGCGGCCAGGACGGCGAGACAGGCGCCGACGCCCAGAAAACGAGCCGCTTTCATGACTTGAACCCCGATCGACCAAGCTCTCCCCAAGCCCGGATGGCCATTGGATGCTTGCCAAGACCAAATGTCAAACCGACACGACCCGCGCCATTATGGTTAATAATTGCTTAAACTGTCGCAAATATTCAGTATAAATAGATTCGAAGGGCTTTGATTTTGTTTACATTAATAACATATAAACCATGATATCCGGTATTTAAACTAAATATTAGGATATCGCCCGCTGAAGCACTGCCGTCGCCCTGGCGGCGCGCGCGTCTGCGCTACGGCTGGTCTTTCGTTCCGTGGAGAATGGCGCGCGGGCGCGGCCGGCGGCGCGGCTGTTCTGGATCCAGATCATCGCCGCCGCGCGCTGCGGGGGAAACGGGGCGCTGGGCGGGGCGCGGAACGCGGACCGATGATGCAGGGCGGCCACAGGGCGGGCCGGCGACGCCGCAAAAAGGCTCAGTAGAACAACGTACGTAATAATACCTGCCTTTTGCTTTCAAGCGCCTGCGCTGCGGCAGCAGGCCCGAAGCGATGACTTCTTGTTTGTTGACACAGTGCTTTGACTGGCGTGAGTTGCCGAAGCGTCGCGGAGCACGGCCTGCCTGCGCCCGGGACGGCGTCTCGCGTGCTTTGGCGTCAACGAAATCGACATCCGATCGCATCGAGCGGGCCCGGAGCCTTCGCTTCGAGCGCGCATGCGCGGGCACCAACCAAAAAGAAGGGGATGAAGCATGAGGTTTTCCGTCCTGGGAGCGGCGGCGCTTGCGGCGTTCGCCACGTTCGCCGCGGCGCCGGCGATGGCCGCGCCGGAGTGTCCGGTCACGAGCGCCGATCTGAAGAAGGCGCTGACAAAGGCCGACGAGGCGGATTCGACCGGCCTCAACAACCACTACTGGGCTGTGGTGGTCGACCGCACGGGGGTGATCTGCGCCGTCGCCTATTCGGGCGACAAGGCCGACAGCCAGTGGCTGCTGAGCCGTCAGATCGCGGCGGCGAAGGCCTTCACCGCCAACGGCCTGTCGCTCGACGGCGGGCCGATCTCCTCCGCGATGCTGTATCCGTGGGTGCAGGGCAGCCCGAGCGGCGGCAATCCGCTGTTCGGCCTCGCCTTCGGCAACCCTCTGGACGCCGCCACGATCTATGATGGCGGCTTCGGCAAGTTCGGCACCGACAAGGACCCGATGCTCGGTAGGCGCCTCGGCGGCACCATTACCTTCGGCGGCGGCCTCGGCCTCTACAACGGCAAGACCGCGATCGGCGGGCTCGGCCTGTCCGGCGACACCGCCTGCGCCGACCACTCCACGGCCTGGCGCACGCGCCTGAAGCTGAAGCTCGCCCCGAGCGAGGGCAGCGACGCGCTGACCTTCGGCGACACCAGCGGGCACCCGCACTGCCCGAACGACGCCGGCACACAGGGCGTCGCGGAGTAACCAGCGCCCGCCCGGAACTGCGCGCGCCGGCCCGCCGGCGCGCGTTCGCTTTGTCGGAAGGGGCTTAGCGGCTATGATCCCTCGCAGGTCCAAGCAGATCGCCGCTTCATGAACGCTCCGCTTCCCATCGCCTCCAACCTCGCCGGGCACCTGACGCGGCTCGGGGTCGCGCTTGATGCGCCGCTCGCCGAGCGCGTTGACCCGGAGACGCGACTCGACGGCGTCGGCGAAGCCGAGGCGCTCTGGCGGGCAGGCACCGTCCCGGGGCCCGATCTCGCCGACGCGCTCGCCGCGCTTCATGGGCTGCCCCGTATGAGCTTCGCCGACGTCGCCGCGGCGCGGCCGCGGCTCGATGGCCTGTCGCGCGGCTTCCTGCGCGAGGCCTTCGCCTATCCCTTCGAGCTCGACGGCGCCGTCGCGCTCGCAGTCGCGGACCCTTCGGCCGAGGAGGGGCTCGGCGCTGTGCGTCTCGCCCTCGGCGTCGAGCCGCAGTTCGTCGTGGTCTCCTTCGAGGAGATCGACCTGCTGTTCGAGCAGGCCGCGCCGGACATGCGCTCGCGCTCCCCGACGGACGCGCCCGCCAGCCAGTCCGAGGACACCGTCGAGGCCCTGAAGGACCTCGCGCGCGGCGCCCCGGTGGTCCGGCTCGTCGACCAGCTGATGGAGCGGGCGATCGACGTCGGCGCGACCGACATCCACATCGAGACGGGCCGCGACGAGCTGCGCATCCGGCTGCGCGTCGACGGTCAGCTGCGCACGGAGCAGGTCGCGCCGAAGCACCTCGCCCCCGCGGTCCTGTCGCGCGTCAAAATTCTGGCCAGCCTCGACATCGCCGAGCGCCGCCTGCCGCAGGACGGCCGCGCCAACGTCTTCATCGGCCGCGTCGAGGCGGACCTTCGCGTCGCGACCATGCCGACCATGTACGGCGAGACCGCCGTGCTGCGCATCCTGCTGAAGGATTCGAAGCTGCTTGAATTCGAGCGCATCGGCCTGACCGGCCGCGACCTGCGCGTCTTCAAGGAGCTGCTGGCGGAGCCCCACGGCATCGTCATCGTCACCGGTCCGACCGGCTCGGGCAAGACGACGACGCTCGCGACCGCGATGGGGCTGCTCAACGATCCGACGCGCAAGATCGTCACCGTCGAGGATCCGATCGAATACCAGCTGCCGGGCATCCATCAGACGCAGATCAAGCCGTCGATCGGGCTCAATTTCGCCAACGCGCTGCGCTCGTTCCTGCGCCACGACCCGGACGTCATCATGGTCGGCGAGATGCGCGACCAGGAGACGGCCGCCGTCGGCGCGCAGGCCGCGCTCACCGGCCATCTGGTGCTGACGACGCTGCACACGAACTCCGCGACCGACGCGATCGTGCGTCTCGCCGACATGGGGGTGGAGCCGTATCTGATCGCCGCCTCGCTGCGCGGCGTGCTCGGCCAGCGCCTCGTGCGGCGGCTCTGCGAACGCTGCAAGGCGCCCGATCCGCGCGAGGACGAGGCGGCGCGAAAGCTCGCCGCGGAGCGCGGTTTCCGGCTCGATCCGGCCGCGCATTTCCACTCGGCGAAAGGCTGCGCGGCCTGCGGGCACACCGGCTATCGCGGCCGCGTCGGCGTGTTCGAGGCGATGCGCGTCGACGACGAGCTGCGACGGCTGATCCGCGAGAAGCCGGACCCGACGCTGCTGCTCGCCTGCGCCCGCAAGTCGGGGCTTACAACGATGCTCGAGGACGGCCTCGCCAAGGCCGGCCGCGGCATGACAACCGTGGCCGAAGTGCTGCGCGCCGCCGGTTGATGCGCGACGGCGATTGACCGCGCGCGGGCGTCGGACCACCCTCGCGCCGAAAGACGAGCCTGGAGGCTTCGAGTACCGTGTCGCTGACGGGCGCCTGGAGGACGGCGGTCGACGATCTCGTCGCGCTCGCGACGCCGCTCGCGCAGAAGGCGGGCGCGCGCGGCCGCATCGTCGCCGTCGCCGAGGGCGAAGCCCTCGCGCTCTATGAGGCGCAAGGCGCGGGAGAGCCGAAGCGCCTGCCCGCCAGGACCAAGAAGCGCGCCGCCGCCATCGTCGAGCTGCGCCTGCCGGCCTCGGTCGTGCTGACGCGCGAACTGGTCCTCCCCGCCGCGGGGCGCGAATATCTCGACCCGATCGTCGAGCACCGCGCCGAAAAGCTCGTGCCGTGGTCGCTCGACCGCGCGCTCTACGGCTACCGCGTCGCGGGCGAGACCGAGGGCGGCGAGCTCCGCGTGCCCTTCGCCGCGACCTCCCGCGACATCGCGGACAAATGGCTCGCCAAGGCGAGGGCGCTCGGGCTGGAGCCGACTGCGCTGGGCAGCGCCGCCGAGCCGCTTTCGGAGCCGCTGTCGATCGACCTGTGGCGCGGATCGCAGGACCGGCTGCACGCCAAGGCGCTCCGGCTGGTCAAGACCGCGGCGGCGATCGCAGCGCTTGTGGTGCTGCCGCTGCTCGCGCTCTCGATCTGGACGAACTATTCGGCGAACGAGCGGCTTGAGCGGATCGAGGCGCGCTCGACCGCGGCCCGGCGCGCGCTGCAGGCGGCGGTCGGCGCCGGCGCCGGATCGCGCGAGGCCGCGCTGATCGCTGCGAAGCGCCCGGACGCCGCCATGGTGACGCTGATCGACCGGCTGGCCAGAACGCTCCCGAAGGACACGGCGCTGCGCGACATGGAGATCGACCAGAGCCGCGTCCGCCTCGCCGGCGCCTCCTCCGCCGCGCCGGGACTGATCGCGCGGCTCGAAGCGAGCGGACTGATGCGCGACACGCGCTTCGCGGCGCCGGTGACGCGCGGCGCCGACGGCAAGGACCTGTTCGAAATTCTCGGCCAGCGCGTACGGCCCGAGCCGCCCCAGGCGAACGCGCCGGCGGCGGGAGCGGGCCTGTGAGCACGGCCCCGTCCAACATCCGGCGCGTCGCGACGGGAGCCCTCGCCGTCGCCATCCCGCTCGGCGCCCTTGTTTTCGCGATCGTCAGCTTCCTGCAGGCGAGCGACGCCTCCGAGCTCGCCGATCGCCAGGCGAGGACCGTCGAGGCGCTGGAGCGCCGCGTCGCGCGGCTCGGCGACCGCGCCGACGCGAGGCGCGACGCCTCGGCGATCTACCTTCAGGGCGAGGGCGTCGAACTCGCCCGGGCCGAGCTGCAAAAGCTCCTCGTCGGCGCGGTCGCCGACGCCGACGCGCGGCTGATCGAAACGCAGGAGCCCGGCAGCGACCTCGACCCGGACGCGCCGGACGACGGCCGCGTCGAGCTGAGGGTGACTTTCGACGCGCGCAACGACGCCCTGCTCGACGTCCTGCACGGGCTGGAAACGCGGCTGCCGCTGCTCACCATCGAACGGCTCGAGGCGCGGCGGCTCGATTCCGGCGGCGCCGAGAACCCGGAAGACCCGACGCTCAGGGTCGGCCTCGTCGTACGCGGCCACAGGAAGACGCCGGCATGAGGCGCGCCATCCTCTTCGCAGGACTGTCGACGCTGGCGCTGCTCGTTTCCGCGCGCGCCGACGAGGCCGCGCCCGAGGAAGCCAAGGCCGCCGCCGCGGCCGACGCCCTCGCGCTCAATCCGCTCGCCGGTCTCGACAAGGCGACGCTTGAGGGATTCCGCGAGGCGCCGCTCTTCACCCCCTCCCGGACCCGACCGACGCCGCCTCCGCCGCCCGTCGCCGAGGCTCCTCCGCCGCCTCCGCCTCCGGAAGAGGAGCCGCCTCCCGAGCCGCCGACGCTGAAGATCGCGGGCATCGTCGCGGGGCCCGACGGCGCGGTCGCCTTCGTCAGCAAGGAGGGCGAGGAGGAGGTCGAGCAGCTTCGCCTCGGCGACCAGATCGACGGCTGGCTCGTCACGGCGATCGATTTTCAGGCGCTGAAGCTCACGCTCGACGAGCGCGAGCAGGAGTATCGCCTGTTCGTCCGTCCGGACGACGGCTCCGCGACCAGCGGGGACGACGCAGGCAATGACGGCGACGGTTCCGACAGTTCGGACGAGGACGCCGCCGCGTCGGACGACGACAGTTCAGCCAATCGACGGCCCAAGCCGGCGCAGCAGAAGTCCGGCGCGGCGCATGAGATGGAGGCGGCCCGCAAGGCGCAGCGCGACTCCCGCCGCCGGCCGCGCGACAACGGCCAGAGGCCGCCGCAGCAGCAGGACTAGCCGGAGACGATCAGCGCGGCGCGCGCTTGGCGAGGATGCGCTGCAGCGTCCGGCGGTGCATGCTGAGCCGGCGCGCAGTCTCCGAAACGTTGCGCCCGCAGAGCTCGTAGACCCGCTGGATGTGCTCCCAACGCACCCGGTCCGCCGACATGGGATTCTCCGGCGGCTTGGGCTTCTCCTCGCCGGCGATCAGGGCGTTGTGGATCTCGTCGGCGTCCGCGGGCTTGGCGAGATAGTCGACCGCGCCGAGCTTCACGGCGGTGACGGCGGTCGCGATGTTGCCGTAGCCGGTCAGCACGATTCCGCGCGCGTCTGGCCGCTTCGCCTTGAGAGCGGAGATCACGTCCAGCCCGGAGCCGTCGCCGAGCCGCATATCGACGACCGCGAAGGCCGGCGCGGATCTTTCGACCGCCTCCAGACCGTCCCGAACCGTCTCTGCGATGGTCACCGCGTAGCCGCGCGCTTCCATGGCGCGGCCCAGCCGCTGCACGAAGGCCCGATCGTCGTCGACGATCAGCAGGCTCATGTCGTCCACGGCGGACGGCTCGCCCGCCGTCGCCTCATTCCCCGAAGCCGGGTCGGCGTTCGCCTGCATACACACTCTCCCGCAGAATCACGCCCGGCCGCGGACGAAGAAACAGCCCGCGACCAATCGAAGCACTTATACCGAGACCCAGCGCCGATCAATGGCGAGACGCGCGGGGCGGCGCTCGCGAAAAACCTCTTGAAATTGATGGTTAAACGCAGCGTCGGCGCGCCGACGCCTCAGCGCGGCGCGAGCACCATCGTCATCTGGCGGCCTTCGAGCGAGGGTTCGCTTTCCGGCTTGGCCAGTTCCGAGACCTCCTCGCGAACCTTGATGAGGAGCTTCAGCCCGAGGTCCTGATGCGCCATCTCGCGGCCTCGGAACCTCAACGTGACCTTGACCTTGTCGCCCTCGTCGAAGAATCGGCGCATGGCTTTCATCTTCACGTCGTAGTCGTGATCGTCGATGTTCGGACGCATCTTGATCTCTTTGACTTCGACGATCTTCTGGTTCTTGCGCGCCTCGGCGGCCTTCTTCTGGCTCTGATACTTGTACTTGCCGTAATCAAGCAGCTTGCAGACGGGCGGGACGGAATTCGGGGCGATCTCGACGAGGTCGAGCCCGGCGTCCTCTGCGGCCTGCAGCGCGTCATTGATCTTGGTCGGGCCAAGATTGCGCCCATCGGCGTCGATGAGCTGCACTTCGAGTACGCGAATCTCCTTGTTCACGCGCGGCCCGTCTTTCTGGACCGGACCGACTGGCCTCATGGGACGACGAATGGCTCAACTCTCCTCTAGTCGACGACTGGATGACGCCTGACAACACGAAAAACCCCGTGTCCAGCACGAGGCGCATTCGCGTCGGCGACCCAAGCGCCAGCGTCGCGTCCAAGATCGTGATAAAGCCTTGGGAAGTCAATGTCCGCCGCCGCGGTCGCCCGCCTGATACCGCGCCCCGCGCGATTCTGGCTCGCGCTCGCGCCTCCTCCGCCCCATCTTAAGTCGCGGCGGACGCCGCGCCGCCCCATCGAGCGAATCAGGAACTGGCCGCCGAGCCGCCCCAACACGTGCCCCCCAAGGATCCGCCTCACCTCTACATCGACGCCGACGCCTGTCCGGTTAAGGACGAGGCCTATCGCGTCGCGGCCCGCCACGGGCTGATGGTGACGCTCGTCGCGAACCGCTTCATCGCCGTTCCGCGCGACGATGCGATCCGCCTCCAGGTGGTTGGCGACGGGCCGGACGCGGCCGATGACTGGATCGCGGATCACGTCGAGGCGGACGACGTCGTCGTGACGGCCGACATCCCTCTCGCGGCGCGCTGCCTCGCGAAAGGCGCCGCGGCCATTGGGACGACGGGCAAGCCCTTCACCAAGGACTCCATCGGCTCCGCTCTCGCGAGCCGGGAGCTGATGAGCCATCTGCGCGAAATCGGACAGATCACCGGCGGGCCGAGACCTTTCGCGCCGAAGGACCGGTCGCGCTTCCTCCAGGAGCTTGAGCACGCCGTGGCCCGCGCCAAGCGTGGGCGCGCCGCGCGCCGCAGTCTGGAGGGAGCGCCGTGACGCGTCGCGGACGCAATCCCTACTACTCCGGCCCGGTCTCGGACCATTTCGACGGAGCGCGCTTCTACAATCCGGACCATCTCTGGTCCAAGACGACGCTCGAAGCGATCCGGGCGCTGGCGCTCGCCCCGAAGGCCAAATGGCCGGCGCGCCGCCCGAGCCCATTCGCCGACGCCAAGCCGCCGTCGCGCGTCGATGGTTCAGCCCTGCGCGTCACGGCGGTCGGACACTCCACCCATCTCATCCAGACGGCCGGCCTCAACATCCTGACCGACCCCGTCTGGTCGAACCGCTGTTCGCCCGTCAGCTTCGCCGGCCCGAAGCGCGTGACCCCGCCGGGGATCCGCTTTTCCGACCTGCCGAAGATCGACGTCGTCCTGCTCTCCCACAACCACTACGACCACATGGACCTCGCGACGCTGTCCCGGCTCGCCGCCCGCGACCGGCCGCGCGTGGTCACGCCGCTCGGCAACGACGCGATCCTGAAGGCGCACGACCCGTCGATCGCGGCCGAAGCCTATGACTGGCGCGAGTCGGTCGAGCTCTCGGACCGGGTGCGGGCGACGCTGACGCCCGCCTATCACTGGTCGGCGCGCGGCGTGTCGGACCGGCGCAAAGCTCTGTGGTCGGGCTTCGCGATCGACGCGGGCGAGGCGGGAAACATCTACTACGCCGGCGACAGCGGGTTCGGCGGCGGCGAGATCTTCTCCGCCGCCCGCGCCGCGCACGGGCCGTTCCGGCTGGCGATCCTGCCGATCGGCGCCTACGAGCCGCGCTGGTTCATGAAGGACCAGCATATGGACGCCGAGGAGGCGGTTTCAGTCATGGAGCTGCTCGGCGCCGACCACGCGGTCGGGTGCCATTGGGGCGTGTTCCAGCTCACCGCCGAGGCGATCGACGCGCCGGCGGAGCTGCTCGCGGCGACTCTCAAGGCGCGCGACATTCCGCCGGAGCGGTTCCGCGCCCTGCGCCCCGGCGAGGTCTGGGCGAGCGGCGAAGACGATCCGTCGACGAGCTGAGCCGCCTTACCTGTTGCGGAAGGCGGGCTTCCGCTTCTCGACGAAAGCGGCCATGCCCTCCTTCTGGTCCTCGGTCGCGAACAGCGACTGGAAGGCGCGCTTCTCGAAGCGCACCCCCTCCGACAGCCCGGTCTCGTGCGCGACCTCGACGGCCTCCTTGGCCGCGAGCACGGCAGCGCGCGAGAAGCCTGCGATCTTCTCGGCGGCGGCGAGCGCCTCCTCCAAGAGCTTCTCCCCTGGCACGACGCGCGAGACGAGCCCGGATCGCTCGGCCTCCTGCGCGTCCATCATACGGCCGGTCAGGATCAGGTCCATCGCCTTCGCCTTGCCGACCGCGCGCGTCAGGCGCTGCGTGCCGCCGAAGCCGGGAATAATGCCGAGCGTGATTTCGGGCTGGCCGAACTTCGCTGTCTCGGACGCGATCACCAGGTCGCACATCTGCGCGAGCTCGGCGCCGCCGCCGAGCGCATAGCCCGACACCGCCGCGACGCGCGGCTTGCGGCAGGCGAGCAGACGGCTCCAGGCGCCGCCGAGATCGGCGAGATAGACGTCGGTAAAGCTCTTCGTCGCCATCTCGGTGATGTCGGCGCCGGCCGCGAAGGCCTTTTCGCTTCCGGTGATCACCACCGCGCCGACGGCGTCGTCCCCCTCGAACGCCTCGAGCGCCTCGCCGAGCTCGCGGATGAGCGTCGCGTTCAGCGCGTTCAGCGCCTTGGGCCGGTTGAGCGTGACGATGCCGACGCCGCCGCGGGTCTCGACGAGGATGGTTTCGTAAGTCGCGTCGGTCATGGGGCCTCTTGGCGGGCGGGCGGGAGCCGGGGTCGAGGCCAGCATAGAGCGCCGGATGCGGAAAACGATGCCGCGTGGGATCGCGCTCCCGGGATGACGATGGTCGCCTGCGCTTTATGTCCTTGGTCCAAACGGAGGACGTGATGGCGCGACCCAAACTGCCGCTCGAAGGCGGCTGCCGCTGCGGAGAGGTCCGGATCAGGATCAGCGCGCCGCCGCTGCTGACGATGGCCTGTCATTGCACCGGCTGCCAGCGCATGACCGGCGGACCCTACTCGCTCTCCGTCGCCATTCCCGCAGAAGGCTTCGAGGTCATTCAGGGAGAGCCGACGCTCGGCGGCCTGCGCGCCGAGCTGAAACACTTCTGCTGCCCGAGCTGCCTCAGCTGGATGTTCACGAAGATGCCGGGCATGGACTGGTTCGTGAACGTGCGCGCCATGATGCTGGACGACGTCAGCTGGTTCACGCCCTTCGTCGAAACGATGACGAGCGAGATGCTGCCCTGGGCGCAGACGCCTGCGCCCCACAGCTATCCGAAGTTCCCGCCGATGGAGGCGTTCGGCGCCCTGACGGCGGAGTTCGCGGCGCTCCCCGACTGACCCTCACTTCTGGCATTCGGGGCAGTAGAACGTCGAGCGCCCGGTCTGCACGATGCGCTTCACCACGCCCCGGCAGCCCTCCCTCGGGCAGGGCTCGCCCTCGCGGTCGTACACGCGGAAGGAATGCTGGAAGTAGCCGAGCTCGCCGTCCGCATGCCGAAAATCTCGCAGGGTCGAGCCGCCCGCGGCGATCGCCGCCTCGAGCGTCTTGCGGATGGCGGGCGCGAGCGCCTCGGCGCGCTTGGTCGGCCCGCCGCAGCCTCTTGCGATCGTGCCGGCCAAGCGCTTCGGCGACAGCCTCGCCTCGTGCAGCGCCTCGCAGACATAGATGTTGCCGAGCCCCGCGATCAGACGCTGGTCGAGCAGCGCCGTCTTGAGGCTGGTCTGCTTGCCGGCGAACAGTTTTGCGAGCAGCCCGGCGTCGAGCTCGTTGCCGAGCGGCTCCACTCCCACATGGCGGAACAACGGATGCGCCTCCAGCCCGGAGCGCGGGATCAGCGCCATGAGGCCGAAGCGGCGCGGGTCGTTGTAGGTGACAGTGGCTCCGCCGGAGAGGACGAAGGCGACGTGGTCGTGCGCGGACGCGACCGAGCGCGGATGGTGGAAGGCGCCGGGCGTGGTCTGAACCTCCGAAAGCTCCACCCGGAACGAACCCGACATGCCGAGATGCATGACCAGCGTCTCGCCGTCGTCCAGATCGGCCAGCAGATACTTGGCGCGGCGGCCGAGCGAGACGATCTCGCGGCCGGCGAGCCGCTCGGCGAAGCGTTCGGGAAAGGGAAAGCGCAGGTCCGGCCGTCGGGCGTCGACGCTTTCGATCCGCCGCCCTTCCATGACGGGCGCGAGGCCCCGGCGCACGGTCTCGACTTCGGGGAGCTCGGGCATGGCTTAGGGGCTCGTCATCCCGGAGGCGGCGAAAGCCGCGAGCCGGGATCGGGTTCAGGATCGAGCGACGTAGATAGTCTGAGCCGGCGCTCCGACGCAGCCTTTTCTTGCGTACGATCCCGGCTCTCGCTTCGCTCGGCCGGGATGACCGCCGCTCGAGCCGGCGCTGGCGTCCCCCGCCGTCGCAAGCTAGGGTCCGCGCGCCCGACGCGTCCCAGCGCAAGACCCTGATGACCAGCAGCGAAACCTTCGACAACACGGCCCATTTCGGCTTCGCCGAGGCCGCGCCCGGCGAGAAGCAGGGGCTGGTCGACGACGTCTTCCACAAGGTCGCCTCGCGCTACGACCTGATGAACGACCTGATGTCGGGCGGACTGCACCGGGCGTGGAAGTCGGCGATGGTCACCGCGCTGGGCGTGCCGAAGGGCGCGCGCGGGTTCCGCCTGCTCGACGTCGCGGGCGGCACCGGCGACATCTCGTTCCGGGCGCTCGACAGGGGCGGAGAGGGCGTGAAGGTGGTCGCGCTCGACATCAACGGCGCGATGCTCGACGTCGGCCGCGCCAGGGCGGCGGAGAGAAAGCTCGGCGACCGCATCGAGTTCGTCCAGGGCAACGCCGAGGATCTGCCGTTTCCCGACAGGAGCTTCGACGCCGTCACGATCGCCTTCGGCATCCGCAACGTGCCGCGCGTCGACGTCGCGCTGAGGGAGATGAGACGTGTCCTGAAAATCGGCGGACGGGCGCTCGTGCTCGAATTCTCGAAGGTCGACGTGCCGGGCTTCGACAAGGTCTACGACGCCTTCTCGTTCAACGTCATTCCGCGACTCGGCCAGATGGTGGCGGGCGACGCCGAGAGCTACCGCTATCTCGTCGAGTCGATCCGGCGCTTCCCGGACGCCGCGGCCTTCGCCGACATGATGCGCGAGGCCGGCTTCGAACAGGTCGAGGCGACGCCCATGACCGGCGGGATCGCCTGCCTGCATTCGGGTTTTCGGATTTGAGCCGCGCCGCCCCTTGTCCCGGCCTTGAGCCGGGACCCAGAGCCGCCAAACTCTCCGAAAAGGTCGGCTCGGACGGTCTCGGTCTCCTCGGCGCCGCCGCGCGTCAGGGACCCGGCTCAAGGCCGGGACAAGAGCGACCGCTCCGCATCGCCGGTATCGCCGCGTCATGCCCGCGTTAGGCCTCCTCCCGAATTTCTTCCGCCTCGCGCGCGCCGGCGTCGTGATGGCCCGCGAGGGCGCGCTCCGGCTCGCCGATCCGATCGAGCTTCCATCGTCCGTTCGGGCGCTGATCCGCCTCGGCCGGCTGATCGAGAGGCGCTCGGCCGGCGATGGCGCCGAGGGGCTCGCCCGCGCCTTCGAGCGGCTCGGGCCGTCCTACGTCAAGCTCGGCCAGTTCCTCGCGACCCGCCCGGACGTCGTCGGATTCGACGTCGCCAAGGACCTCGAGGAGTTGCACGACCGCGTCCCTCCCTTCCCGCAGGAGGAGGCGGAGCGCACCGTCGCAGAGGCCCTCGGCGGCGCGCTGGAAAGCCGGTTCCTGAGCTTCGGCCCGGCGGTCGCCGCGGCTTCCATCGCGCAGGTCCACCGCGCGCGGATCCGGGACGTCGACGGCTTCGAGCGCGACGTCGCCGTGAAGGTGCTGCGGCCGGGCGTGACGCAGCGCTTCGCGAAGGACCTGCGCGCCTTCTACGCGGTCGCGCGCTTCTTCGAGCGTCGCGTTCCGAAGGCCCGTCGCCTGAAGCCGGTCGAGGTGGTCGAGACGCTCGCCCGATCCGTCGCGATCGAGATGGATCTGAGGCTTGAGGCCGCCGCCCTGTCCGAGATCGCTGAGAACACCGCGGCCGATCCCGGCTTTCGGGTTCCCTCGGTCGACTGGGAGCGCACCGCGCGCGCGGTGATGACGCTCGACTGGGTGGAGGGCGTGAAGCTCTCCGATCATGCGGCGCTGGCGGCCGCCGGCCACGACCTGCCGGCGCTCGGCCGACACCTGATGCAGACCTTCCTGCGGCACGCGATGCGCGACGGCTTCTTCCACGCCGACATGCATCCCGGAAACCTGTTCGTCGACGCCGGCGGGTCGATCGTCGCGGTCGACTTCGGCATCACCGGCCGGCTAGGACCGAAGGAGCGCAGGTTCCTCGCGGAGATCCTGCACGGCTTCATCGTGCGCGACTACAGGCGCATCGCCGAGGTGCATTTCGAGGCTGGCTACGTGCCGCCCGAGGAGTCGATCGACGAGTTCGCCCGAGCCCTCCGGGCCATCGGCGAGCCGATACACTCGCGCACCGCCGACCAGATCTCGATGGCGAAGCTCCTCACCCTGCTCTTCGAGGTGACCGAGCTGTTCCGGATGCAGACCCGGCCGGAGCTGCTGATGCTGCAGAAGACGATGGTCGTGGTGGAAGGCGTCGCGCGGTCGCTCGACCCGAAACTCGATATGTGGCGGACCGCCGAGCCCGTCGTCCGCGAATGGCTGGAGCGAAACCTAGGCCCGATCGGGATCGGCGAGACCGCCGGCGTTGAGCTGCGCAAGCTTGCGCTGGGGGTCTCGCGCCTGCCGGATCTCCTGCTCCGCGTCGAGCGCACCTCGATCGAACTGGAGGAAGTCGTGCGCGGCGGCCTCAGCTATTCCGAGGACAGCATCCAGGCGATCGTCAAAGGAGTCCAGCGCGCCACGCTGATCGGCAACCTGGCGCTCGGAGCGGTCGCGGTGGCGCTGGTAGTCGTCGTGCTGTGGTGATAGCATTGACTGCAACGCCATCAATGCTGCGACGGTGATCTCAATGGCGACGCTTACCATCAGAAACATCGACGACGATCTGAAAACCGAGCTTCGGGTTCGTGCAGCCCGACGCGGCTGGTCGATGGAGGAAGAAGCGCGACGGATCCTCAAGGCCGCGCTGCGCGAAGACGGGGAAGCCGCTGGCAATTTGGCCGATGGCTTCGCCGCCATCTTCGATCCGCTAGGCGGCGTCAACCTCGACATTCCGGCGCGTGAGCCGATGCGCGAACCGCCGGATTTCAGCGGCCCGGACTATGACGCCTATGATCGTCCTGGATACAAACATAGTTTCTGAGCTGATGCGGCCGCCCGACGAGCGATCACAAGCGGTCCTCTCGTGGCTGCGCGGCACGAGCCTTGAGTCGCTCTGCACGACGGCGATCACGGTCGCGGAGATTGGCGTCGGTATCAACAAGCTGCCGAACGGCCGGCGCCGCGACGATTTCGAGTCGGCCGCCCGGCGGGCGTTCAAAACCTATTTTCCGCGCCGCATCCTGCCGTTTGATCAGGCTGCCGCCGAAAGCTTCGGTCCCCTGATTGCGGAGCGACGACGGAAAGGCCGACATTTCCACGGCTTCGATTTCCAGATCCTCGCCATCGCCGCGAGCCGCGGTTTCGCCGTGGCCACGCGCAACACGCGCGATTTCAGCGATGTCGGCGTCGAGCTTGTGAACCCTTGGGACCACCCCGCCCCGTGACCGCCCCCCGCATCCTTCTCGTCATCGGCGGCGGCATCGCCGCGTACAAGTCGCTTGACCTGATCCGGCGTCTGAAGGAGCGCGGCTTCTCGGTGCGGGCGATCCTGACCGCCGGGGGGGCGCAGTTCGTCACGCCGCTGTCCGTTGCGACCCTGACGGCCGAACGCTGCTTCCAGGACCTGTTCGATCTCACGGACGAGCACGACGTCGGGCACATCCGTCTTGCGCGCGACGCCGACCTCGTCCTGGTCGCGCCGGCGACCGCCGATCTCATCGCGAAGATGGCGAACGGCCTGGCCAACGATCTCGCCTCGACTGCGCTGATCGCGACCACCGCGCCGATCCTACTCGCGCCGGCGATGAACCCGACCATGTGGGAGAACGCAGCGACGCGGCGCAACGTCGAGCGGCTGACAGCGGACGGCGTGTCCTTCGTCGGGCCGGAGACCGGACCGATGGCGGAGCGCGGCGAGAGCGGCCTCGGCCGAATGAGCGAGCCGCTCGACATCGTCGCGGCGGTCGAGCGGAAGCTCCACGGCCGCCGCGAAGGACCTCTCGTTGGCCTGCGCGTGCTTGTCACCTCCGGACCGACCCATGAGCCGATCGACCCGGTGCGGGTGCTCGCGAACCGCTCCTCGGGCAGGCAGGGCCACGCCATCGCCGCCGCCGCCGCCCGGGCGGGGGCCGAGGTCACGCTCGTCTCCGGCCCCGTCTCGATAACCGATCCCAAAGATGTGACGGTCGTCAGGGTGGAGACCGCGCGCGAGATGCTCGAGGCGGTCGAGCGATCGCTTCCGGCCGACATCGGCGTCTTCGCCGCCGCCGTCGCGGACTGGCGCACCGACGGCGCCCCGCAGAAGCTGAAGAAGGGCGGGGGCGGCCCGCCGGCGCTGTCTCTCGTGGAGAACCCGGACATCCTCGCGACGGTCGCCGGGCGCGCGGACAGGCCGAGGCTGCTCGTCGGCTTCGCGGCGGAGACGGAGAACGTCGTGGCGCACGCCAAGGAGAAGCTGGCCCGGAAAGGTTGCGACCTGATCGTCGCCAACGACGTCTCGCCGGCGAGCGGCGTGATGGGCGGTGAGGCCAACACCGTCCATCTCGTCAGCGCCGACGGAGTCGAATCCTGGCCGGCGATGAGCAAGGGCGCCGTCGCGGAAGAACTCGTGGAGCGCTTCGCAGCCTCGCTCGGGCGCCCCGCATGAACGTCCGACTAAAGATTCTGCGCCTGTCCCACGCGCATGGGTTGCCTGCGCCTGCTTACGAAACCTCAGGCGCAGCGGGCATGGATCTGCGCGCCGCGGTCGAGGAAACCGCTCCTTTGACGCTTCGGCCCGGCGCACGGGCCCTTGTCCCGACCGGATTGTCGCTCCAGTTCCCGCAGGGGTTTGAAGCGCAGATCCGGCCCCGTTCGGGCCTTGCTCTGAAGCATGGCGTGACGGTGTTGAACGCGCCCGGGACGGTCGATGCGGACTATCGTGGAGAGGTCAAAGTCCTTCTCGTCAATCTCGGCGACGAAAGCTTCGTGGTCGAGCGCGGCGCTCGCATCGCCCAACTCGTCGTCGCCGCGGTCGCGCGCGCGGAAATCCTCGAGACGACCGCGCTGGACGCCAGCGCGCGAGGGGAGGGCGGTTTCGGCTCGACCGGCGTTTAACCGCAGGAGTCCGAAACCATGAACCTGCTTCCGCGCCGGGGGCTGCTCGCCGTCGCGGCGGTCGTCGACATCGCCTACCATGCACGGCCGACGCCGATCGCCGCGAAGACGCTCGCCGCGCGCCATGGCCTTCGCCCGCGCCATCTCGAGACCCTTCTGCAGGTGCTTGTCCGCGCCGGCATCCTGAAGGGCGTGCGCGGTCCGCGCGGCGGCTACGAGCTCGCGCGCGAGCGCCGCCGCATTTCGATCGCCGACATCGTGCTCGCGGCGCTGGGCAGAGCTGAAGGCGAAGGCGGCGAGGAGAGTGACGAGGACGCCTCCGCCTTGGTCGCCGAGGTCGTCACGCCGATGATCGCCTCCGCTTCGAAGGGTTTTCTCGAACGGCTCGGGGAGATCAGCGTCGACGACCTCTGCCAGGAGGCCGAGCGGCGCGCGGTGTTCGGGGACTCCCGACCGATCTACGATTTTACGATATAGATACGTATATTATAGCAATCATCGACACCAACCTGTGTCTTTGCTAGCTTCCAGGTAGATTGTACTGATCGAGCGCCGCCCAAAGACGACGGCGCCAATGGAGGCATCGTCCATGAGCCAGCCCGCCCTCAAGCCGACCGACGCGCCCGCTCACGCGCCGGGTCGCGGCCGCATCTACGACTCCATCACCGACACCATCGGCGACACCCCTCTGGTCCGCCTCGACCGGCTCGCCGCGCACAAGGGCGTGAAGGGCGGGCTGCTCGCCAAGCTCGAATTCTTCAATCCGATCTCGAGCGTCAAGGACCGTATCGGCGTCGCGATGATCGACGCGCTCGAGCGCGACGGCGTGCTGAAGCCTGACAGCGTGCTGGTCGAGCCGACCTCGGGCAACACCGGCATCGCGCTCGCCTTCGTCGCGGCGGCGCGCGGCTACCGTCTCATCCTGGTGATGCCCGAAACCATGTCGATCGAGCGCCGCAAAATGCTGGCGCTGCTCGGCGCGGAGCTTGTTCTGACCGAGGGCGCGAAGGGTATGAAGGGCGCGGTCGCCCGCGCGCAGGAGCTCGTGCAGGAGATCCCGAACGCGGTGATCCCGCAGCAGTTCGAGAACCCGGCCAATCCCGACATCCATCGGCGCACCACCGCCGAGGAGATCTGGAACGACACCGACGGCGGGGTCGACTACATCGTCTCGGGCGTCGGCACGGGCGGCACGATCACCGGCGTCGGTCAGGTGCTGAAGCCGCGCAAGTCCTCGCTGAAGATCGTCGCCGTCGAGCCGGAGGACTCTCCGGTCTTGTCCGGCGGCCAGCCGGGCCCCCACAAGATCCAGGGCATCGGCGCCGGCTTCGTGCCCGGCGTGCTCGACCGCGCGGTGATCGACGAGGTGATCACCGTCGGCAACCAGACGGCTTTCGAGACCGCGCGGCTCGTCGCGCGCCTGGAGGGCGTGCCGGTCGGCATCTCCTCCGGCGCGGCCGTGGCGGCCGGCCTCGAAATCGCGGCGCGGCCGGAGGCCGCCGGCAAGAGCATCGTGATCATCATCCCGAGCTTCGCCGAACGCTACCTGTCGACGGCGCTGTTCGAAGGACTCTGAGCGGACTTTGGCGCGGCGTCATGCCCGGACTTGATCCGGGCATCCATCGCCAGGAACTCGGATGTTCCGAGTTTCCATCAAAGTGGCGCGTCCGCGCCGGATGGGTCGCCGGGTCAAGCCCGGCGATGACGGCTGTGCAGGCCGGCCCTTCAGATCGGTCGTTCCTAACGAACCACCGGCTCGTCCGGCAGCTCGTTTCCGAGGCCCGGCTCCGGCGGCAGCACCTCGGCGAGCGCCTGGCCGCAACGGCGGACCGCCGCTACGACGCCCTCGACGAGCCGATGATCCTTGGCCGCCGAGGTGATGTCCATGACGGCCTCGCGCCAGCTTTCAGGCGCCACAGATTCATGAACGCCCTCGTCCGCGATCACCTCGACATGCCGGTCGGCGACGGCGACGTGGATCAGCACCGCCGTGCGCTCGCGGGTCCGATGCAGCTTCAGTTCCTCGAAGGATCGGAGCGCGGCCTCATGGGCGGCCGCGGACGGCAGACGGTCGATCCGGAGCGTATGGCGCACCCGCGAGGAGGCGGCGAGCGCCGCCAGGCAGGCGAAGACCGTCGCCTGCGCGAACACGATCCAGTGCAGCGCCATTCCGGTCAGCGACAGCGGCCCGGCCGAGAAGATCGCGATGACGCCCGCCGCGATCAGAGCGACGGTGGCGTCGAACGCCTCGCATGGATCCGTCTCGATCACCACGACGATCTCGCCGGCCGTGACCGCTTCCGCTTCGCGGACCGCCTCGGCGATGGCCGCGCGGTCGCGCTCGGAGACGAGGTCTCCGCCGGGTCTCAGGGTCGAAGGGGCGCCGGCGCTCACCATCCGCCCGACGCGCCTCCGCCGCCCGAGGATCCGCCGCCTCCGCCGCCGAAACCTCCGCCCCCGCCCGCCCAGCCGCCTCCGCCGCCGCCCCAACCGCTGCCATAGCCGGGACCGCCGATGATCCATGGGCCGTGGCGCCGGCGTGAAACGCCGGATCCGCCGGAGCGGATCGAGCGCCACAGCACATAGAGGAAGAACAGCCAGAAGCAGATCATGAACACCGTAACGATCGTCGGCGTCTCAGCGTCCTCATCCTTCTGGGCGGCGCGCTGCTTGTAGTCCTCGGCCTGTCCCGAGAACACGGCCATGACGTCGTCGGCCCCGCGGGCGATGCCGCCGGGGATGTCGCCGGCCCTGAAGCGCGGCAGGATGGCGTTCTCGATGATCAGCCGCGAGACCGCGTCGGTGAGGTCGCCCTCCAGCCCGTAGCCGACCTCGATCCGGACCTTCCGCTCGTTCGGCGCGACAAGGAGAAGCGCGCCGTCATTGCCCTGCTTGTCGCCGAGCTTCCAGTCCCGGAACAGGCGGTTGCCGTAGTCCTCGACCGAGGTCCCCTGCAGCGACGAAACCGTCGCGATCGCGAGCTGGTGGCCGGATCGTTCCTGAAACGCCTTGAGCTTCGCGACCAGCGCCTGCTCGTCGGCGGGCGGAATGACGTTCGCCTGGTCGACGACATAGTTCGTGAAGGCGGGGAAGGTGAAGTCCGCGCGCGCCGCCGCAGCGCACAGGACCAGCAGCGCGCCCAGAACCGATAGGATGATCCGCCGACCCGTCATGGCGCGCATTGGGAGCATGAAGCGACAGGCTGGGGCAAGGGCTACGCTGCCGACCGCGCCATACGGCTTCCGGATCCCTCCCCTGGGACAGGGGAGGGAAGGGTGGGGTGC
>JADBEO010000016.1 GCA_031316315.1 Chelatococcus sambhunathii | reverse complement strand
CCCCTAGCCCCTCCCCGCAAGGGGGAGGAGGACACAGACAGAGGCCTTTTGCAGAACCCCGCACAAGGGAGAAGGAAGGATGAGCGTGAGCGGCGGCGCGGCTTCAAGGAGGAGTCCGTCCGCTTGCGAGGGGCTCGTTCTAAGTGCTCGGCGCTGACGCCCCTCACCCTTACCCTCTCCCGTGAACGGGAGAGGGGGGCGGAGACGTCGCGTTCTTCCTTCGTTGTGACGCAGGCCCTCGCGCGACAGCGATCTCCTTGCGGCACGTCATCCTCCCAGCGTGAGCTGCGCCCCATGCATCATGACCTTCTCGTCCGGAACGCGACGCTGCCCGACGGCCGTTCCGGCCTCGACATCGCCGTCAGCGGCGGCCGCATCGTCGCGATCGAGCGGGACATAGGCGGCGAGGCGGCGCGGGTTCTCGACGCCGCCGGGCGGCTCGTCTCGCCGCCCTTCGTCGACGCGCATTTTCATATGGACGCGACGCTCTCGCTCGGCCTGCCGCGGCTCAATCGGTCCGGGACCTTGCTCGAAGGCATCGCGCTCTGGGCCGAGCTGAAGCCCCTCCTCACCCATGAGGCCGTCGTCGAGCGCGCGCTGCGCTATTGCGACCTTGCGGTCTCCCAGGGCCTGCTCGCCATCCGCTCGCATGTCGACGTCTGCGACGACCGGCTGCTCGCCGTCGACGCGCTGCTCGAGGTCAAGCGCCGCGTCGCGCCCTATCTCGACCTCCAGCTCGTCGCCTTCCCCCAGGACGGCTACTACCGCTCGCCGGGCGCCGCCCGGAACCTCGCGCGGGCGCTCGACCGCGGCGTCGAGGTGGTCGGCGGCATTCCGCATTTCGAGCGCACCATGGAGGACGGCGCCGAGTCCGTGCGCGCCCTCCTCAGGATCGCGGCGGACCGGGGCCTTCGCGTCGACCTGCATTGCGACGAGACGGACGATCCGCTCTCCCGCCACGTCGAGACTCTGGCGCGCGAGACGCTGCGCCTGGGGCTGCAAGGGCGCGTCGTCGGCTCGCACCTCACCTCCATGCACTCCATGGACAACTACTACGTCTCGAAGCTGATCCCGCTGATCGCCGAATCCGGCATGGCGGTGATCGCCAATCCGCTGATCAACATCGTCCTGCAGGGCCGGCATGACAGCTATCCGAAGCGGCGCGGCATGACGCGGCTGCCGGAGCTCGCCGCCGCCGGAATCCCCTGCGCCTTCGGGCACGACTGCGTCATGGATCCCTGGTATGCCCTGGGCTCCGCCGACATGCTGGACGTCGCCCACATGGCGATACACGTCGCGCAGACGACGGGCCGCGACGCGATGCGCGCCGCCTTCGACGCGGTCACGACGATCCCCGCCGCGATCATGGGATTGGACGGCTACGGCCTCGCGGTCGGCTCGAACGCGGATTTCGTGGTGCTGCAGGCGCGCGACCCGATCGAGGCGATCCGGCTCAAGGCGGCCCGGCTGTACGTCGTGCGCCGGGGCCGCGTCATCGCCGAGACGCCGCCCCGCATCGCGAGCCTCGACCTCGAGGGACGGCCGGGCTTGGTCGACCCGGCGGCCTACGCGCCGGCCGCTGACACGGCGGGCGCCTGAGAATCCGCGCTACGGAGATCCTGCCGTCATGCCCGCGTCTGCCGGATCGGCCTTGCCGGTCTGGGCCCGTTGAATGGAAAACTCGGAAACATCGGGCCTTCCGCGCGTATCCACGACTTGGTCGTAGAGATCTACGAGCCTGGGAAGTCGTGGATGCCCGGCTGCCGCCGGGCATGCCGGCAGAGACAAGCGGGCGCCGTATCCGAGCCTCAGGCCGGATGCGGCGCCGCCGGGCCAGGCGCACCGGGCGCCGGCTTCGGCGCGTTTTCCTGCTCGGGCGCCGGCGACTTCGGCGCGTCGCCGCCGGATCCGGGCTTCGGACCCTCCCCGTCGCCCGGAGATTGCCCGCCCTTTGGCCCGTCGCCCTTGTTCTTGCGCAAACGCAGCAGCGTCTGCCGGATCGCGACGTAGAACACCGGCGTCAGGAACAGGCCGAGGATGGTGACGCCCACCATGCCGGCCAGCACCGCGGTGCCGATCGCCTGGCGGAGCTCTGAGGCCGCGCCCGTCGCGAAGGCGAGCGGGACCACGCCGAGCGAGAAGGCGAGCGACGTCATGATGATCGGCCTGAGGCGGTCGCGGCAGGCGTCGATGGCGGCCTGGATGGGCGGCTCGCCCTCCTCCTCGCGCTGGCGCGCGAACTCGACGATCAGGATCGCGTTCTTGGCCGCGAGGCCGATCAGCACGATGAAGCCGATCTGCGTCAGGATGTTGTTGTCCTGCGCGCGATAGGAGACGCCGAGCAGCGCCGCGAGCATCGACAGCGGCGTGATCAGGATGATCGCGAGCGGCAGCGCCCAGCTCTCGTACTGCGCCGCGAGGAACAGGAAGACGAACAGGATCGCCAGCCCGAACACGTAGATCGCCGTATTGCCTGCGAGCTTCTCCTGATAGGCGAGGTCCACCCATTCGAAGGCGACGCCGGGCGGCATCGTCTCCTTGAACAGCTGCTCCATCGCCTCGATCGCCTGGCCGGTCGACACGCCCGGCGCCGCGTTCCCCTGCACCGCGATCGAATTGTAGATGTTCTCGCGCTCGACCGTGTAGGGCCCGGTCTGGTTGCGCTCGGTGATCAGCGTGCCGAGCGGCACCAGCGCGCCGTTCGTCGAACGCACCTTGAACTGGTAGACGTCCGACAGCTTCACGCGGAAGGCCGCGTCGGCCTGCGCGTTCACCTGGAACGTTCGTCCGAGCTGGGTGAAGTCGTTCACATAGGCCGTGCCGAGCAGCGTCTGCAGCGCCTCGAAGATCGACTGGATCGGGACGTTCAGCTGCTGCGCCTTCACGCGGTCGATGTCGAGATAGATCTGCGGGCCGCGGGTGTTGAAGGTCGTGAAGGTGCCGACCGTCTTGCCGCTCGCGTTCGCCTTGCCGATGAGCTCGTTGGTCGCCGCCTCCAGCGCCGGGAAGCCGATGTTGGTGCGGTCCTGCACGTACATCTTGAAGCCGCCGCCCTGGCCGATGCCGCGCACCGTCGGCGGCAGGATGGCGAGCACGAAAGCCTCCTGGATCTGGAACAGGCGTTTCTGCGCTTCGGCGAGGATCGCGGGCGCGCGCTGGCTCGCGCCGTGCTCGTTCCGCTTCTCGAAGGGGTCGAAGATGATGAAGCTGGTGGCTGCGTTCGCGGCGGCCGAGAAGGTCGCTCCCGAGAAGCCCGCGATGGTCACCGCGTTCTTCACGCCCGGAACCGAACGCGCGATTTCGCTGGCGCGCTGGGCGACCGCGTCGGTGCGCTGCAGGTTCGCGCCTTCCGGCAGCTGCACGACGAGGATCGCGTAGCCCTGGTCGGCCTGCGGGATGAAGCCGCGCGGCACGCTGGTGAACATGTAGGCCGCGCCGCCCATCAGCGCGACATAGGCGATCAGGAAGATCGCCTTGTGCCGCACCATCCAGCCGACGGAGCGCGCATAGCCGTGCGCGCCCCGGTCGAAGTTGCGGTTGAACAGGTCGCCCGCGCGAGCGAGCAGGCTGCGCTTCTTGCCGTGCTGATGCGGCCTGAGCAGCAGCGCGCAGAGCGCCGGCGACAAGGTGAGCGACACGATCGCCGACAGGACGGTGGCGGTCGCGATGGTGAGCGCGAACTGCTTGTAGAAGATGCCGGAGATGCCTGGGATGAAGGCGGTCGGCACGAACACCGCGCAGAGCACGAGGGCGATGGCGACGACGGCGGTGCCGACCTCGTCCATCGTCGCATGCGCCGCCTCGCGGGGCGTTTTCCCGAGGGCGATGTTGCGCTCGACGTTCTCGACCACGACGATGGCGTCGTCGACCACGATGCCGATCGCGAGGATCAGGCCGAACAAGGTGAGCAGGTTCAGCGAGAAGCCGAAGGCCGACATCACGAAGAAGGTCGCGATCAGCGAGACCGGGATCGCCGCCACCGGCACGATCGCCGCGCGCCAGGACTGCAGGAAGATGAACACCACGATGACGACCAGCGCGATCGCCTCGTAGATCGTCTCCTCCACCGCGGCGATCGACTCGTTGATGAACTCGGTCGGGTTGTACTCGATGCGGTATTCGAGACCTGGCGGGAACGCCCCCTTGAGCGTCTCCATGGTCCGCTTGACCTCTTCGGCCGCCTGCGTGGCGTTCGTCCCCGGACGCTGGAACACGCCCATGCCGACCGTCGGGTCGGCGCCGAGATAGGAGTTCGAGGCGTAGCTCCTCGCGCCGATCTCGACGCGGGCGACGTCGCCGACGCGCAGCAGCCGCCCGTCCGCCGTCGAGCGGACGATGATCTGCTTGAACTGCTCGGGGTCCTGGAAACGGCCCTGGGTCGTCACCGTGATCTGCGAGACCGTGCCGTTCGGCGCAGGCGGAGCGCCGAGCGAGCCGCCGGAGACCTGCACGTTCTGCGCGGAGATCGCCGCGACCACGTCGCCCGCCGCGAGGCCGTAGGCGGCGAGGCGGTTCGGATCGAGCCAGACGCGCAGCGACAGCTCGCGCTCGCCGAAGATGCGGATGTCGCCGACGCCCTCGATGCGCTTCAGCGCGTCGACCACGTTCACCGAGGCGTAGTTCGACAGGTAGAGCGTATCGAGCGACTTGTTGGGCGAGACCAGGTTCACGACCATCAGGAAGTCCGACGACCGCTTGTTCACTGTGACCCCGGTGCGGCCGACGGCCTCGGGAAGGCGCGGCTGCGCCTGCGCCACGCGGTTCTGGACCTGAACCTGCGCGATGTCCTGGTTGGTGCCGGGCTTGAAGGTGACGGTCAGCTGCAGAACGCCGTCGCCGGTGGCGAGGGAGTTCATGTAGATCATCCCCTCGACGCCGTTGATCTGCTGCTCGAGCGGCGCGGCGACCGTCTCGGCGATCGTTTCGGCGTTCGCGCCCGGATAGGTCGCCTGCACGACGATCGTCGGCGGCGCGATTTCCGGGTACTGGGCGATCGGCAGACCGAGCAGCGCGACGCCGCCGACGATCATGAGCACGATCGAGATGACCGACGCGAAGATCGGCCGGTCGACGAAGAAATGTCCAAAACCCATGACGCTGCGGCCTTACTTCTTCGGCTCGGCGGCCGCCTGCTTATCAGCGGGCTTGGTCGGATCGACCTTCTGCGGAACGACCGGGGCGCCGGGCCGGGCGCGCATCAGGCCGTTGACGATCACGAGGTCCTCGGCGGTCAGGCCCGACTTGATCACCCTGAAGCCGTCGTTGGCCTGACCGAGCTCGACGACCTTCGGCACGACCTTGTTGTCCTGCCCGACGGTCATGACGATCTTGCGGGTCTGGTCCGAGAGAACCGCCGCGTCCGGCACCAGCAGCGCCTCGTAGTCAGGGCTGGAGTTCAGCCGCAGGCGGCCGAAGACGCCGGAGGTCAGGAAACCGTCCTCGTTCGGCACGGTCGCTCTGAGGCGCAGCGTTCCGGTCTGCTGATCGAGCTGGTTGTCGGCGAAGTCGATCTTGCCGTCGATCGTGAACTTCTGCGAGTCCGGCAGCGCGATCTTGACCGGGGCGCCGCCGTCCTCCTGCTTGATCTTGCCTTCGCGGACGAAGCCCATGTAGCGCAGGTAGCTCTGCTCATCGACGTCGAAATAGAAGTAGATCGGCTTGGTGTTGACGATCGTGGTCAGCACGCTCGAGCCGGCGCCGGACGCGATGAGGTTGCCTTCCGTCACCAGCTTGCGGCCGATGCGCCCGTCGATCGGCGCGCGCACGTCCGTCCATTCGAGGTTCAGCTTGGCGGTCGCCACCTGCGCCTGCGCGCCCTGCAGGCTCGCCAGCGCCTCCTGATAGGCCTGCTGGCGCTGCTGGGCGACCTGGTCGGTGATGTTGCCGGTCCGGATCAGGTCCTTGGCGCGGTCGACGTCCGCCTTGGTCAGCTGGATGCGCGCATTCGCCGTGGTGATCGCCGACTGCGCCTCGTCGAGCGCGTTCTGATAGGGCCGCGGATCGATCTTGAAGAGCAGGTCGCCCTTCTTGACGTTCGCGCCGTCCTTGAAGGCGACCTGGATCAGCTGGCCGCTGACCTGGGCCCGCACGTCGACCCGTTCCGACGCGTCGAAGCGGCCGGTGAACTCGGCGACGTCGGAGACGGTCTTCTTGATCGGATTGGCGACCGAGACGGGCATCGGTCCGGGCGCGCCTTGCGCCGCGACAGGAACGGGACGGCCTAGCGCGACGGCGAGAACGGTCAGCGCGACAAGGCTCGGGAGCCGGCGCGGCGAGACGGGCGCGACTGGTCGGATCATAGGGGAGCACCCATACGAGGGGTCGCGCACGCTTCCGCGCGCGACAGATAACGCCTGACGTCCCCGCGCCGGTGATAGTGTGCGTTGCGGCAAAGGGCAACAGCCGGAGCGCGGACGTGCGTAGCGGACCGCAGATTCGTGATCCGCACGGCGGCGGACGTATGTGAGCCTTCCGCTCCATTTTCGGAGTTCGGGACAGATCCGGCAAGCGGTTCGTGGCTTCGCGGGGGCATGGCCGTCGAAACGACGATCCGCCGTTAATTAACGGTGAAATTATGTGATTATTTCCGGACTTGCCAAACGACATGTAAAATACCATTGTCCCGGCAAGTTTGGAGCGGCTTTAAGAATGGCCCGACTGACGGCGTTTCCCGCCTTCCATAAAGTTTCCGGACGCACCGTGCTGATCGTCGGATCGGGCGCGGCGGCGGCCGCGAAGGCGCGTCTGCTCGGCGAGACCGAGGCGCAGCTTCTGATCGTCGCCGAAGATCCGTCCGGCGAACTTCTCGCTGACGCCGCGCGCGTCGGCGCCGAGCTTCGTCGCGTCCGCTTTGAGAGCGGCCACCTGGACGGCGTCGCGCTCGCCTTCGCGGCGACCGAGGACGAGGCCGAGGACCACCGCGTCGCCGCCGCGGCGCGCGCTGTCCGCGTGCCGGTCAACGTCGTCGACCGTCCGGAGCTCTGTGACTTCACCACGCCGGCCATCGTGAACCGCGCGCCGCTCGCCGTCGCGATCGGCACGGACGGCGCGGCGCCCGTTCTCGCGCGCCATGTGCGCGCCCGCATCGAGGCGATGCTGGCGCCGGAGCTCGGCCGTCTCACCACCCTCGCCGAGAGCCTGCGCGCCGTCGTCGCGAACGTCCTGCCGATCGGCGAAGCGCGCCGCCGCTTCTGGGCGAAGCTGTTCGACGGCCCGGTCGCCGCGCGCGCGCTGTCCGGCGACGCAGCCGCCGCCCGCGCCGAAGCGATCCGCATGATGTCTGCGGAGCCGGACGTGTCCGGCTATGTCTGGCTCGTCGGCGCAGGCCCCGGCGCGGTCGATCTGCTGACGTTGCGCGCGCAGCGCATCCTCCAGGAGGCCGACGTCATCGTGCATGACGCGCTCGTGCCTGACGACGTCATCGCCATGGGCCGTCGCGACGCCCGCCGCGTCTCGGTCGGCAAGCGCAAGGGCGCCCATGAGGCGACGCAGGCGGAGATCGGCGAGATTCTCGTGCGCGAGGCAAAGGCGGGCCAGCGCGTCGTCCGCCTCAAAGGCGGCGATCCTCTGGTCTTCGGCCGCGCCGGCGAGGAGATGGCGGCGCTCGCCGCCGCGGGCGTGCCGCACGAGATCGTGCCGGGCGTCACCGCCGCCTTCGCCGCGGCGGCCGCCGCCAGGGCGCCGCTCACGCTGCGCGGTCTGTCGTCCAGCCTCGTTTTCGCGACCGGGCACGACCTCGACGGGCGCACCCTCCCCGACTGGGCCGGCCTCGCCCTCGGCGGCGCGACGGTCGCCGTCTACATGGGACGCTCGGTGGCGGGCGCGGTCGCGGAGCGGCTCGCCGAGGCGGGGCTCGCGTCCGATACGCCGGTCGCGGCCGTCGAGAACGCCAGCCGCACCGATGAGACCATCTTCACCGGAACCCTGCGGGACCTGCCGGCGCTCGCCGAACGCGGCGACGTCACGGGTCCCGTCCTCATCCTGATCGGGCGCGCGCTCGCCGAGGCGCAAGCCCTCGGCGCCGCCCCGATCGTCCCCGAAACCGCGCGCCGCACCAGCGCGGCCTGAGACAAGAAAAGAAGCAGCGGAAGCGTCATGTCGGCCCCCATCCAGAAGTCGGCGGCGAAGCGAAACGCCGCCACGCAGATCGTCACCGCCAACCGCCTACTCGACGGGGTCGTCGTCTATCTCGACCCGGCCGGAGGCTGGACCGACGTGATCGGTCAGGCGCGCGTGCTCGAGAGCGAGGCGCATATCGAAGCCGCGCTCGCGATCGGCCAGAAGGCCGCCGAGGATCGGATCATCGTCGAGCCCTACGCGATCGACGTCGCCCGCGAGGATGGCGGCCTGCGCCCGCTGCGCCTGCGCGAGGCGATCCGCGCCAAGGGGCCGACCATCCGCGAGGATCTGGCGCGCCCGGTCGCGGCCTGAGGAGTTTTGTTCGATGTATCGCTATGACGAGTTCGACCGCGACTTCGTCGACGGTCGCGTCGCCCAGTTTTCCGACCAGGTCGAGCGCCGCCTTTCGGGCGAGCTGACCGAGGAGCAGTTCCGGCCGCTCCGGCTGATGAATGGCGTCTATCTGCAGCTTCACGCCTACATGCTGCGGATCGCCGTTCCCTACGGCACGCTGTCGTCCAAGCAGATGCGCATGCTGGGCCACATCGCGCGGACCTACGACCGCGGCTACGGCCACTTCACGACCCGCCAGAACCTGCAGTTCAACTGGCCGGCGCTGAAAGACGTGCCCGCGATCCTGAAGGATCTCGCCTCGGTCGAGATGCACGCGCTGCAGACCAGCGGAAACTGCATCCGCAACGTCACCGCCGACCACTTCGCCGGCGCCGCCGCCGACGAGGTCGCGGACCCGCGCCCCTACGCCGAGATCCTGCGGCAGTGGTCGTCGATCCATCCCGAGTTCTCGTATCTGCCGCGCAAGTTCAAGCTGGCCGTGACCGGCTCGCCGAACGACCGCGCCGCCATCCAGCTGCACGACATCGGGCTCGAGGTGAAGAAGAACGAGGCCGGCGAACTCGGCTTCGCCGTCTATGTCGGCGGCGGCCAGGGCCGCACGCCCATGATCGCCCACAAGGTGCGCGACTTCCTCCCCGAGGAGGACATGCTCGCCTATTGCGAAGCGATCATGCGCGTCTACAACCTGCACGGCCGGCGCGACAACAAGTACAAGGCGCGCATCAAGATCCTCGTCCACGAGACCGGCGCCAGCGAGATCACCCGTCAGATCGAAGAGGAGTTCGCCGAGGTCAGGAAGACCGAACAGCTGCGTCTTCCCGAGGAGGAGATCGCGCGCATCACGGCCTATTTCGCGCCGCCCGCGCTCGAGACGAAGCCGGAGCGCTCCGGCGCCTTCGAGGCGGCGAAGGCCGACAGCCGCGAGTTTGCAGCCTTCGCCGAGAACAACGTTTCCGCGCACAAGAGGCCGGGCTACGGCATCGTCACGATCTCGCTGAAGCCGATCGGCGGCATCCCGGGCGACGCGACCGACGTCCAGATGGAGGCGGTGGCGGATCTCGCGGACCGCTTCTCGCAGTCCGAGATCCGCGTCAGCCATGAGCAGAACCTCGTCCTGCCGCATGTCGCTCTGGACGACGTGCCGGCGCTCTACGCCGCGCTGGTCGAATACGGGCTCGCCACCGGCAACGCCGGCCTCGTCACCGACATCATCGCCTGCCCGGGCCTCGACTACTGCGCTCTGGCGAACGCCCGCGCGATCAACATCGCGCAGGACCTCTCCAACCGCTTCGGCGCGCCCGAGCGGCAGAAGGAGATCGGCGAGCTCAAGATCAAGATCTCCGGCTGCATCAACGCCTGCGGGCATCACCATGTCGGCCATATCGGCCTGCTCGGCGTCGATAAGCGCGGCGAGGAAGTCTACCAGATCACGCTCGGCGGTTCGGGCGCGGAGGACGCCGCGGTCGGCACGCTGGTCGGGCCCGGCTTTTCCGGCGAGGAGGTCGGCGGCGCGGTCGAGACCGTCGTCGACACCTATCTGAAGCTGCGCGAGAGCCCGGAGGAGACCTTCCTCACCGCCGTCCGAAGGCTCGGCCAGAAGCCGTTCAAGGAGGCCCTCTATGGAGCGGCCTGACGTCCCCCTGCCGGCGGAAAGCCGCGCGCGGGCGGCGGAACGCGCGACCTCGGTCGCGGCGCATCTCGACCGGCGGTTCCGCGGCCAGGACGCGCGCGTCGTGCTGGACGAGGCGATCAACCGCCTGTTCCGGGGGCGGATCACGCTGGTCTCGAGCTTCGGCGCGGAATCCGCGGCGTTGCTCAGCCTCGTCGCCGAGGTCGATCCCGCGACGCCGGTGACCTTCGTGGACACCGGCCAGCTGTTCGAGGAGACGCTTCAGTATCGCGACGCGCTTGTCGAGCGGCTCGGCCTGAAGGACGTGCGCACCATCGCGCCGGATCCGGTCCGCCTCGCGAAGAAGGATCCCGAGAACTTCCTGTGGCAGACCAATCCGGAGCTCTGCTGCTCGATCCGCAAGGTCGAGCCTCTGGCGCGGGCGCTGGAGACCTTCCCGGCCTGGATCTCCGGCCGCAAGCGCTTCCAGGGCGGCCTGCGCGCCGATCTCGCTCTGTTCGAGGCCGACGGTCCACGGGTGAAGATCAATCCGCTCGCCGAGTGGTCGGCGAGCGATATCCGCGCCTATGCGGAAAAGCTCGACCTGCCGGAGCATCCGCTGGTGAAGCATGGCTTCCTGTCGGTCGGCTGCGCCCCCTGCACCACCCGAGTGAAGCCCGGCGAGGACGCCCGGGCCGGCCGCTGGCGCGGCCTCTCCAAGACGGAATGCGGCATTCACCTGCCGAACGCCAACGTGCTTGAACAGGAAGGAAGCGGAATATGACCCCAGCGGCGACCGCGCTCCGCGACATCTACGCGTTCGACGACGCGCCCAAGACGCCGAGCCCCGCCCAGCGCGAGGCCCCGATGCTGCGGAGCGTATCCGCGACCGGCGCCGCTGCTGCCGGCGACCCAGACGGCGCGATCTGGCGCGACGGACGCTTCCAGGCGGACGAGTGGGCGCTCGCCGGCGCAGAAGACGCCGTCGGCGAGGGCCCCGCGATCCTGCCGCTCGCGCGCTTCCTTGCGGAAAAGGACGCGCTGCTCGCCCGCAACGCGCCGCTCGGCGTGCTGGTCGAGCCGGGCGAGGCCATCGAGGAGCTCGCGCCGCATCTCGACCGCGTCTCGCTCGTCGTGCTGTCCTTCCCGAAATTCGCCGACGGCCGCTCCATGTCGAAGGCCCGGCTGCTGCGCGAGCGCTACGGGTTTTCGGGCGAGGTCCGCGCCTCGGGCGACGTGCTGATCGACCAGATGCCGCTGATGCGCCGCTGCGGCTTCGACAGCTTCGAGGTGGCGAGCCCGATCACCCGCAAGCAGCTCGGCGCCGGCAAGTGGCCGGACGTGCCGCTCTACATGCAGCCGATGGGCGGCTCCGCGCAGCCGGAAGTCCCCGCCGGCACGAGGCCCTGGGCTCGCAGACGGGCCTGAAGGCGCAAGCCGCCGCGAGACGTTCTCGAATCCGCCCGACGTCCCGCCGGACGTCGGGCGGATTCGCTGTGGAGTTTGCGCCTTCGGGCCGTGACCCATAGATAGGCCGGTCAGCAATCCGCAGTATTCTCCGCGCGCGCGGTCTCGCGCCCGGAACGATCGGCGCCTTCGATGTCCACTGTCCGCCAACGCCTGCGCGCCGCGCGCAACATCCGCGCGCTCGTCGACCAGGACGCGCTGGTCGCCGACCTCAAGGCGATCTATGACGCGCATCGCGACAGGTCCGGCGACCGGCACATGGCGGTGGTCGCCCGGCTCAAGACGGCGCTTGCGGAGGGCCGCAAAACCGCTCGCCAGTGGCTCAACGAGGACGGCGCCGGAACGCTCTGCGCCGAACGCCTGTCCCGGCTGATGGACGCGGTGATCACCGCGCTGTTCGCCCATGTCACCACCGACCTCTATCCGCGCGCCAACCCCTCGTCCGGCGAGCGCATCTGCGTCATCGCGGTCGGCGGCTACGGCCGCGGAACGATGGCGCCGGGATCGGACGTCGACCTGCTGTTCCTGCTCCCGTACAAGCAGACGGCCTGGGGCGAGAGCGTGGTGGAGGCCATGCTCTACGTGCTGTGGGACATGGGGCTCAAGGTCGGCCATTCGCGGCGGTCGGTCGACGAATGCATCCGGCTCTCGCGCGCCGACATGACGATCCGCACGGCGGTGCTCGAGTCGCGCTTCATCGCCGGCGACGAGGAGCTGTTCGACGAGAAGGTCCGCCGGTTCGACGCCGAGGTGGTGGAAGGCACCGCCGCCGAGTTCGCGACCGCCAAGCTGCAGGAGCGCGACGAGCGGCTCGGCAAGGCCGGCAGCTCCCGCTATCTCGTCGAGCCGAACGTCAAGGAGGGCAAGGGCGCGCTCCGCGACCTCAACACGCTGTTCTGGATCGGCAAATACGTCTACCGCGTGCGCGACGTCTCGGACCTCGTGGAGGCGGGGCTGTTCTCGGCGGCCGAGCTCAGGCTGTTCCTGAAGTGCGAGGATTTTCTCTGGGCCGTGAGGTGCCACCTGCACTTCATCACCGGCCGCGCGGAGGACCGCCTGTCCTTCGAACTGCAGCGCGAGATCGCCGTGGCGCTGGGCTACACCGAACACCCCGGCCTCAGGGACGTCGAGCGCTTCATGAAGCACTACTTCCTGGTGGCGAAGGACGTCGGCGACCTGACCGCCATCGTCTGCCACGCGCTCGAGGCGCGGCACCAGAAGAAGCGGCCGAGCCTCGACCGCTTCCTGACCCGTTTCCGCAAGTCGAACCGGCGGACCGCTCCGGAGAACGGCGCCTTCGTGATCGACGCCGACCGGCTCAATGTCCACGACGACCAGGTCTTCGCGCGCGATCCGGTCAATCTGATCCGCTTCTTCAGGATCGCCGACGCGCATGAGCTCGCGGCCCATCCGGCCGCCGCGCGCCTCATCACCAAGTCTCTGAAGCTGATCGACGGGCGGCTGCGCGACGACCCCGAGGCGAACCAGCTCTTCCTCGAGATCCTGACGTCGCGGCGCTCGCCCGAGACCATCCTGCGCCGGATGAACGAGACCGGCGTGCTCGGCAAGTTCATTCCGGACTTCGGCCGCATCGTCGCGATGATGCAGTTCAACATGTACCACCACTACACGGTGGACGAGCACCTGCTGCGCGCCATCGGCGTGCTCGCCGAGATCGACGCCGGCCGCGCCGGCGACCAGCACCCGGTCGCGAACGAGCTCATGCCGACCATCCGGGACCGGGTCGTGCTCTATGTCGCGCTGTTCCTCCACGACATCGCCAAGGGACGGCCGGAAGACCATTCGGTCATGGGCGCCAGGATCGCCCGCAGGCTCTGCCCGCGCCTCGGGCTGACGCCCGCGCAGACCGACGCGGTCGCCTGGCTGATCAAACAGCACCTGACCATGTCGATCGTGGCGCAGTCCCGCGACCTGTCGGACCGCCGCACGATCGAGGACTTCGCCAAGATCGTCCAAAGCCCCGAGCGGCTGAAAATGCTGCTGATCCTGACGATCTCCGACATCAAGGCGGTCGGTCCGGGCGTCTGGAACGGATGGAAGGGTCAGTTGCTCCGGACGCTGTACTGGGAGACCGAGCTGTTCCTGACGGGCGGCCATTCCGCCGGCGACCGGCGCAGCCGCGTCGAGGGCGCCAAGGCCGAGCTTCGTCAGAAGCTTGGGGACTGGAGCGCCGAGGCCTTCGAGGCCTACGCCCAGCGGCAGTATCCGCCCTACTGGCTCAAGACCGAGCCCGAACGGGCCGCGCGCCACGCCCGCTTCATCGCCGCGGCGGACGAAGCCGGCCAGAAGCTCGCCACCGACATTTCGACGGACGCGTTCCGGGGCGTGACGGAGGTCACCGTGCTCGCGCCGGACCATCCGCGTCTTCTCGCGGTCATCGCCGGCGCCTGCGTCGCCGCCGGCGCGAACATCGTCGACGCCCACATCGCCACCACGACCGACGGCTTCGCGCTCGACACGATCTTCGTGACCCGCGCCTTCCCGCAGGACGACGACGAGATGCGCCGCGCGCGGCGCATCGCCGAGAACGTCGAGCAGGCGCTGAGAGGCGAGATCCGCCTGACGGAGGTCGTCGCCAACCAGCGCAGCAAGGCCTCGGCGAAATCGAAGACCCGCGCCTTCGAGATCGAACCCGAGGTGACCATCACCAACGCCTGGTCGGACAAGCACACAGTGCTCGAGGTCGTGGGCCTCGACCGGCTCGGCCTGCTCTACGACCTCACCACCGCGATCTCCCGGCTGAACCTCAACATCGCCTCGGCGCATGTCGCGACCTTCGGCGAACGCGCGGTGGACGTTTTCTACGTCACGGACCTGACCGGAGCGAAGGTGACGAACGCCAGCCGCCAGACGGCGATCCGCAATCGCCTGAAGACGGTGTTCGCGGCCGAGGAAAGGCCCAGGACGCCCGCCAGGCAGGCCGGCTGACGGCGCCCATGTTCCGTCCTCGCGTCACGTGAGGGCCGAAATCCGCGCAGGCTCTTTTCCGGGACGCCTCGACCGCGGCCGCGCCTGACGCGCTCGGAACGACTTGCGCGCAGCGACATTCCGCCCGATCGCCAGCGACTTGAAAAGAAATCGAAAACACTCGCTGTTCCGCAGGGTCAAAACGCCCTCTACAGAAGAAAGAAATCTCATTCCCGCGTGAATAAATTGTGGCGTGACAACTACGCATTCGTACGTATTGAAGAGCGGAGGGCAAGCTCCGAGACTTCCTCATGCTACCGAGCGCTTCTACGCGCGAACAAAAATCGGAGACTTGAGATGGGTTTCGGCACCCGCATCGCGGTCTATGCCGCGGCGCTGACGCTTACGGCCGGATTGGCTCACGCGCAGGTCAACAAGAACGGCGACACCGTCGCGGTCGCCACCAATGGCAAAGCCAAGATCGACTACGAGAACGCCAAGCCGTTCAAGCTTCCTCGGTCGAACGCCGCGCCGGTTTCGCAGGCCGCGCTTCTGGCCGACGGCGCCTCGGTGAAGTTCCCGGGCGCGCCCGGCTTCGAGAAAGGCGCCGAAGGAGACGGCAAGGAGACGCCGAAGAAGCTCCCGGTCAGCAAGGCGCTCGCCGAAGAGGAAGACGGCGTCGCCCCTCAGGAGTACGGAACGAACAAGCACCCGTACACGACCAGCCTGTCGCAGTTCTACAGCCAGGGATACTATCGGCCCGCCGGCAAGTTGTTTTTCAAGGACGGAAGCAGCTCCTTCGTCTGCTCCGCTTCGCTGATCAAGCGCGGGCTGGTCGTGACCGCGGCGCATTGCGTGTCGAGTTTCGGCGCCCGCCGCTTCTACACGGGATTCCAGTTCGTTCCCGCCTACAACAAGGGAACCGCGCCGTTCGGCGTCTGGACCTCCGTGCAAGCGCGCGTCATGACCTCCTACTTCAACGGCACGGACTCTTGCGCCGTATCCGGCGTCGTATGCGCCAACGACGTGGCGGTGATCGTGCTCGCGGCGCAGAGCGGCGCCTATGCCGGAGCGCGCGCCGGCTACTACGGTTACGGCTACAACGGCTACAGCTATGTCAACGGTCAGGCGGCGATCACGCAGCTCGGCTATCCCGTCGCGCTCAACGGCGGACTGGAGCAGATCCGCACCGACTCGCAAGGCTCGGTGAGCGCCTCGAACTCCAACAACACCATCATCGGATCGTTGCAGACGGGCGGATCGAGCGGCGGACCTTGGCTCGTCAACTTCGGTCTGACGCCGACGCTGACGGCGCCGACTGGGTTCGGCTCCGCCGGCCGCCACAACATCGTGGTCGGGGCCACAAGCTGGGGCTACACCGACACCAGCGCCAGCGGACCCAAGGAGCAGGGCGCGTCTCCCTTCACGAGCGCCAACATCGTGAGCCTCGTGAACGCAGCCTGCGCGGATTTCCCCGCAGCCTGCCAATGACGTCAGCCGCGGCTTTCCGCGAACCTATGGATACCGAGGCCCGCGGCTGCCGCTGCGGGCCTTTGCTCGCCGGCCCGTCACCCGCGACTCAAAGATTCGTGAGCAGACCGCCTGCAAGCCTTTGCAGCTTTTTCGCGGGACCGGCGGAAGATATGTTCCGCAGCGGTACTCAGGGGGGAACCAGATGTTTACACGATCAGCAGCGATCGCGCTCGCCTTTCTTGCAGGGGGTCTGCAGACGGCGGCCGCCCAGACTTCGGAGCGGCCGTCCGTAACGCATCAGAAGGTCAAGAAAGCCGACATCGACTACGCCAATGCGAGGCCCTTCGCGCTCCCGGGCAACGACGCCGCTCCGACCGACCAGGCCGACCTGATCCTTCAGGGCGCCCAGGCGACGTTCGACGGCCCCTCGGGCTTCGAAGCCGGAGGCAAGGGCAGCGGCGAGCGGAAGCCGGTCAAGCTTCCGAAATCGAAGTGGGTCAACGACAGCCTGTCGTCGCAGGCCTTCGGCACCAGCAATCACCCGTTCACGACGGCGACGCAGAGCGACTCGTCCGGCGATCCGTACCGCCGAGCCGGCAAGCTGTTCTTCACGGACGACGGCGGCAGCTTCATCTGCTCGGCGTCGATGATCAAGCCGGGCATCGCCGTCACGGCGGCCCACTGTGTGTCCGACTTCGGCAAGAAGCGGTTCTATACGGGATTCAAGTACGTGCCGGCTTACCGCGACGGGGAAGCGCCCTATGGCGAGTGGGCTGCGCAGGACGTCTTCGTGATGACCAGCTACTTCAACGGCAAGGCCAAGTGCGCCACCAAGGGCGTCGTCTGCGAAAACGACATCGCCGTGCTCGTGCTGGCGCCGCAGGGGAATTTCGCCGGCAATCGCACCGGCTGGTTCGGCTACGGCTGGGGCGGCTACAGCTACAACAAGAACAATCAGGTGCTGATCACGCAGCTCGGCTACCCCGGCGCGCTCAACAACGGCCAGCAGATGATGCGAACCGACTCGCAAGGATCGGTCGACAAGAACGAGTCGAACAACACCATCATCGGCTCGCTGCAGACCGGCGGATCGAGCGGAGGTCCTTGGCTCGTGAACTTCGGCTTCGCGCCGACCCTGAGCGACGGCGTCAAGTCGGGCAAGGAGGCCAACCGGCTGGTCGTGGTCGGAACCACGAGCTGGGGCTACACCAACCAGGCCGTCAAGGAGCAGGGCGCCTCGCCCTTCACCTCCGAGAACATCAAGATCCTGGTCGAGGACGCCTGCAGCGCTTACCCCGCGAACTGCTGAGAATCTGCCCGCGATCCGGCGGAGGCGCCCGCGCGGCGTCTCCGCCGGGCTGGCGGCCGCCGGTATCGCGCGACCGCACGGCCGCCTTGCGCGCGTGGATTGGGACCTTGGCCACGGCGATGGTATAAGCGTCCGCGAGCAGCGAACGCCGCCGCAATTCCGGACATGGACGCAGTGACAGCAGCCTCGCCGACCCGCGAACCGAACCTCACCGCTCTCGCCTTCAAGCTCTGCGCCGACCTCATGACGGCGCGGCCGGCGATCTACTGGGCGGACCTGATCGCGACCTCGCTCGTCGCCTATGCGGGCTTCGCCGGCGCCGTGCTGCTGCCGGGCCTCGCATTGAAGGCCGCGGCCTTCGTGGTCTCGGCTCTCGCCTTCTATCGCGGCGTCAGCTTCCTGCACGAGGTGACGCATCTGCGCGACGCCGACGTGCCGGGCTTCAGGTTCGGCTACAATGCGCTGATCGGCGTTCCGTTCCTCGTGCCCTCGCTGATGTATGAGGGCGTGCACAACCTCCACCACGCCAAGACGCGCTACGGCACGGTCGGCGACCCGGAATATCTGCCGCTCGCCCATCAGACGCTCTGGCACGTGGTCGCCTTCGTGGTCGTATCCGCGCTCGCGCCGATCGGCCTGCTGATCCGCTTCGCCGTGCTGACGCCGATCGCCGCGATCGTCCCGCCGTTCCGGCGCGTCGTAGTGGAGCGGTTCTCGGCGCTGTCGATCAATCCGCTGTTCCGACGCGAGATGCCGCCGGCCTCTCAGGTCAGGCTCTGGCTCACGCTGGAGGCGCTCTGCTCCGTCTGGGCGATCACGCTGGTTACTCTCACGATCCTCGGCGTGATCTCGTCGACGGTGTTCTGGACCGGCCTCGCCCTCGGCTCGGCGGTCGCGCTCGTCAACCAGATCCGCACCGTCGCCGCCCATCATTGGGAGAACGAGGGCGAGGAGATGACGCCGACCGAGCAGTTTCTCGACACGGTCAACGTGCCGCCGCCGGCGACGCTGCCGATGCTCTGGGCGCCCGTCGGCCTGCGCTACCACGCCCTGCACCACCTGCTGCCGCGCCTGCCCTACCACAACCTCGGCAAGGCCCATGCGCGGCTGATGGCGCAGCTTCCGGAGACAGCCCGCTACGGCGAGGGCAACAGCCGCGGCTTCTGGGAGGTGATGGCCCGCCTCACCGGCTTCATCCGGACAAAGCGGGCCCGCCCGGAGATCGTCCCGGGCGAGTGAAGCGCGACTTCGGCGCCTCAGGACATTGTCGGAATGACGAAGCTCTGGTCGGAGATCACGCCCCCTGACGGCCAGCGCTGGGTCACGGTCTTGGTCCGCGTGTAGAAGCGGATTCCGTCCATGCCGTACTGGTTGAGGTCGCCGAAGCCGGAGCGCTTCCACCCGCCGAAGGAGTGGTAGGCCACCGGCACCGGGATCGGCACGTTGATGCCGACCATGCCGACCTCGACCTTGTCGACGAACCGCCGCGCGGCGTCTCCGTCGCGGGTGAAGATCGCGACGCCGTTGCCGTACTGGTGCCGCGAGGGAAGCGAGAGCGCCTCGTCGAACGTCTCGGCGCGGACCATCTGCAAGACCGGCCCGAAGATCTCGTCGCGATAGCTCTTCATGTCGGCGGTGACGCGATCGAAGAAGGTCGGCGCCAGAAAATAGCCTTTCTCATAGCCTTGCAGCGTGAAGCCGCGGCCATCCACGACCAGCTCCGCGCCCTCCTCCTCGCCGAGGCGGATGTAGTCCTCGATCTTCGCCTTGTGCTGGGCGGTGACGACGGGGCCGTAATGGGCGTCCGGGTCGGTCGAGCAGCCGACGCGCAGTCCCTCGATCGCCGGGATGAGCTTGGCCCTCAGCCGCTCGGCGGTCTCCTCGCCGACCGGAACGATCACAGGCATCGCCATGCAGCGCTCGCCGGCCGAGCCGTAGGCCGCGCCCATGACGTCTGCGACGGTCTGGTCGAGGTCGGCGTCGGGCAGCACGATGCCATGGTTCTTGGCCCCGCCCATGCACTGCATGCGCTTGCCGGCCGCGGCGCCGCGTCCGTAGACATACTGCGCGATGTCGGAGGAGCCGACGAAGCTCACCGCCTTGACGTCGGGATGGTCGAGGATCGCGTCGACAGCGGCCTTGTCGCCATGGACGACGTTGAGCACGCCTTCCGGCAGTCCCGCCTCGAGCAGCAGCTCGGCGAGCCTGACTGGAACGGAGGGCGCGCGCTCGGACGGCTTCATGATGAAGGCGTTGCCTGCCGCGAGCGCCGGGGCGCTCATCCAGAGCGGGATCATCGCCGGGAAGTTGAACGGCGTGATGCCGGCGACGATGCCGAGCGGCTCCCGCACCGACCAGACATCGATGCCCGGCCCAGCCCCTTGCGTATGCTCGCCCTTTAAAAGATGCGGCGCGGCGCAGGCGAACTCCACGACGTCGAGCCCGCGCTGGATGTCGCCCTTGGCGTCGGCGACGACCTTGCCGTGCTCGGAGGCGAGCAGCCGCGCCAGCTGCTCCATGTTCGCCTCGATCAGCTCCTTGAAGCGGAACAGCACGCGGGCGCGGCGCTGCGGGTTCATCGCGGCCCATTTCGGCTGCGCCGCCTTCGCCGCTTCGACGGCGCGGTTGACGAGCCCTGCGTCGCCGAGCGCCACGCGCGCCTGCGGTTCGCCGATATTGGGATCGAAGACGTCGCCCCAGCGCTCGGCGGCGCCGACGGGGGCGCCATCGATGAAGTGCAACACGTCGCGCATAGGAAGCTCCTTGGCGTCGATCCGACCACCTTCCGGCTTTTATCGCCGGTCCGGGCAAATAGGAATGGACGTCCGCCTGTCGATCCGGCGGGGAGCTGTCTCGGGCGCGATCGATCGGAACCGCCGCGCGCTTTCCGGCGGCTGGACGCGGTTTGCGCCTCGAGTGGCCGCACGCGCGAAACGCCGACGAAGGGGGCTTTCCCGCCCTTCGACCGCCGCGGGCGGCGCCGGCATCTCGCCAAGAAGGCGCCCGGCGGACCAATGTCCGCCGGGCGGATGGATCAAGCCGCCTTCTTCGCCTTCAGATTGGCGGCCGTCTCGCCGAGCTTGCTCAGATCGGCGTCGGTCTTCTTCTCCTCGGCGAGCGTCTGGTCGATGAGCGTGACCGCCTCGTTCAGGCCAAGGCTTTGGGCCCAGGTCTTGAGAGTGCCGTAACGGGCGATCTCGTAGTGCTCGACCGCTTGCGCCGCCGCGACGAGCCCGGCGTCGAGCGCGGGCTCGCCCTTGAACTCGTCGAGGATCTCCTCGCCTTCCGAGATGATCCCCTCGATGGCGTCGCAGGTCTTGCCCTGGGGGCGCTTCCCGATCAGCTCGAACACCTGCTGCAGGCGCTCGATCTGCCCTTCGGTCTCGTCCTTATGCTTCTCGAACGCGGCCTTGAGCTTGGGATCCTGCGCGCCGCGGGCCATTTTCGGGAGCGCCTTCAGAATCTTGCGCTCGGCATAGTAGATGTCCTTGAGCGTTTCGTGGAAAAGCTTGTTCAGATCTTTATCCGCCATGATGCTCTCCTTGGCGTTGAAATTGCACTGGCTCAACCATCGAGGCGCAAAAGCGTTCCGCGCGTTCATGGGCGCGCTCATGAGCGCGTTCATGGGACCGAAACCGGCTGGCGCCGCCCAGCGGCAACGGGATGCGCCGGCTAATAAAGCGCTACGACCGCACGTCCGAACGCGATCCGCGGCCGGATCATCGCCGCCCGACATGCCGGGACGTCGGGGATCCCGGGACGGCAAGACGAGGCGCCTAGCCGCCCGTATCCTCGTTGGAGGCGCTCACCGGCTTGGACTCCGGCGAGCCCTGGAAGCGCAGGAAAATCGACAGCACGACGAGCGCCGCCGTCGCGAGGAACTCCGACTGCCAATTCTGGAAGGACTCGAACCAGAACTGGGCGTCGGCCAGGAATTCCAGCGCGCCCGGCGGGGCCTCTCCATGCAGCAAAGCTTCCGTCGCCGCGGCCTTTGCGCTGCTGAGCCAGTGAGCGAGAAACGACAGCGCGAAGAACAGGAACAGGACGAGCGCGAGCGAGCGCGCGTAGAGCCATCTTACGAACCAGTGGCGCCGCGCGAACTTTGGCGGCAGTTGGTCGCCTTCGCGACCGGGGGCGTCGGGGTCGCGGGATTCCGATGAGCCTCTCTGAAAGAGCTTCGCCGTGAGCACGACGTAGGCAGACATCTGGAGAAACTCGCTCTCCCAATTTTCGAACAGCGCGCTCAGAAACTCTCCGGAGGCCACGTAGTGAAGCAATGGCGGGCCGTCCCGGCCGTGACGCGCCGCTTCCTGGGACGAGACCGCCTCGCCCGTGAAGGCCATTCCCAAAAGGCTCAGCAGGAACAGCGAAAGCAGCGTGATCGTCAGGCCGTTGTCGCGAAAGAAGCGCTTCATGTTGAGACTCAGTCCAAGCCCGCGGCGACGTGCGCCCTCGCCCCCCCGCCGCGTCAGTCCTGCGGATCGTCGCGGCGCGGGCCGCCATCGTCCGACGCATCGGTCGGTCTCGGGGTCTCGTCCGAATGTTTGTCGGCGGCGATGAGCGCGGCCTCCCGGCTGGGATAGCTGCCGAACTCCATGCCGCCGATGCTGTAGGCCCAGCTTCCGTTCTTCTCGATGATCTCGGGCTTCATGTCTGACATCGTCTTCTCCTCTCGCCTCCGCGCGCCGGTTTCCCCGACGAAAGCCGATCCGGCTCAGGGCGCGGTCCGCGCCGGCGGGTCGCTGGCCGGAAAGGTGTTTTCGAGATCCTCGTCCAGTCGCTCGCTGATGCTCGAGCTCCCGGCCGATCTCGGCGGCGCAGGCGGCGTGTTGGTCGCCATGACCTGCGCCGGATCCATGATCGCGCCGCCGAACCGAATCCAGGGCACCAGCGAATCGTTCGGGGCGACGCGCTCATGCGCCGACCTGATCGCCTCCTCGAAGCTCCGGAAATCGTCGCCTGCGTCAAAATCCGCCGCGTTCGGCGTGTCGCCGTCCGGCATCATGAGCAAGACTGCTTTTCCGTCCATGTGGCCTCCGCTTCTGCTGACCATTCGGCGGCCGCCGTCGGCCCGCAGGCTCCGGACGGCCGCGTCAGCCCTCTTACTTGTCCAGCTGCTGCGCCATCTCCAGGTGACGCTTCAGTTCGGGCAAAGTCTTCGCGGCCCAGGCCTTGAGCTCTGCGTTGTCGCCGCCGTCGGCATAACGCTCGAACAGCGACACCGCGTCGTTATGAGCGCTGACCTGGTCGTCGATATACTGATCGGCGAGGTCGTCGCCCTTCCGCGACTTCAGATCGTCGAGCATGCTCTTCTGCGAACTCGACATCTCGCTTGGGATGGTGGCCTTCACTCCGGCGCTGACCGCCGATTTGAGCTCGTCCGACGTCTTCTTGTGGGCCGTGACCATGTGGCTCGCGAATTCGCGGACCTTGTCGGCGCCGCTCGCGGCGGCGAGTTCGCTGGATTGCACCTCGAACAGGTCGCTTTGCGCGGCCTGAAGGACGAAGTCTTCGGTGGAAGGCGTGATGCCGAGAACCGAATTCGCTCCCGACTTCTCTCCGACCGACTGGGCCAAGGCGGGCCCGGCGAACAGAACCGCCGCGACCGTCAACGCGATTTTCATTCTCATGGAAAATCTCCTCTCGCGAGGAGAACAACGCTTCGGGCGAATTGATCCGGAGGCGGTCCAAACGATAGACGAACGTCTAAAGACATAGGCCGCGCCTGCGCGCGTTCGATCGTCGTTGCGATCGCTTCCTGCCGCGGGCATGCAGATCGGTTACGACGTGGAGCTCACCCTTCCGTCGCTCGTCGTCTCCATCCCGGCGACGGGCGCGCCTTCGCCGTGCCGAAGCAGAGAGGCGCGAGGCCGCTGGCGGCCTGCGGTTTCGAGGCGGGCGCCCGCATCGTGCTGATGCGCCGTCTGGGCATGGCCGCGATGCGGATGTCCGGCGCGGCCAGGCGGTCCCATGTCGCGGGTCCGGCCGCGCCGACGAGGCCGCTCGTCGTCCTCGCGATCGACGGCGCCCCCACAGCAGATTGATGCCCGACCGACGTCGATCTTTGGCGCACCCGAGAGGATTCGAACCTCTGACCTCTGCCTTCGGAGGGCAGCGCTCTATCCAGCTGAGCTACGGGTGCGGATGAGACGCGCGGAACCTAGCCGAAGGGCGGGCGCGGGGCAATCGGGGATCGGGCGGCGGCGGCTTGCGTTGGGCGGCCGTGTCGCCGGAGTGGACTGGATGTGGATCGCTGCATCGGCCTACACCGCCGTCACCATGGAGAGCGCTGCGGTTTTTCTCGCCCGCGCAGCCTCCCGTCGAGGTGAGCCGCATCGCTTTCAGGCGTAGGGCTCGTGGGTCGAGCAAACCTGTTCTGCAGCCTGAGGGTCTCCCACTCGCTCGCCACGAGAGGATCGAGCAAGTCTCACCGCGGCTTCGAAACGGGCCCTGTCGCCGGTCGGCCGATGGGCATGGCGGAAACCAGGCGCCGGCCGCGCCGGGGATGCGGCGGGCGTCGACCGCCCGCCGCGGGCGTTCCGACCTATGAAACGCCGCCCGAAACGTCCGGCAGAGCGCCCGTCACCGTGCCGAGCAGACCGCCGACGAGACCGCCGACCTGATCGACCACGCCGGACACCGCGGCGAGCTCGCCGCTGGCGTCGACGTTCAGTCCGAGGCCGACCGACAGGCCGCCGGCGACATCGTCAAGTTCAGCCGCGTTCAGCTCGCGGATCGTCTCAAATTTCGACATGTCGTCTTCTCCCTTGGGAAGGACGCGGATCGCGCGCCCAGCCAATGTTTGAAGAAGCGCCGGAACAGGCGCTCCGTCGCCGAAGGGAGCACCAAGTCTTCCGGCCTTCAACCCCCGAGCCAATTGTGGCGCCGCGGTTGCGTGGCCGCGGGAATTCTTCGACTCATTGAAACGTGGCTGGAATGTGATCACGGTTTTTCGTCCGCAGCTCAGTGGTCTGCGGCGCGGGGCCGGGCTCTCGGCACATTTGCGGCGCCGCCGAACCGGCGGCGCCGACGCGCCGCGGCGCCAAACGGCGGACGCCCTCGACGGCGCACGGCTCTCAGTGGCTCGACAGGAAAACTGCGACTCGCCGCCGCAGACGACCGCGCGGCGAATCACCTTCTCACAGCCGTTGTCGGGCGATGTCGCGTAAGCCCCCTCAACTCAAGGGGAAAACCCCGCCGCGCATCCGAGCGCTCATTTTGGCCGCTTTTCTCGGGGTTTGAAGAGCCCGCCAGTCGGCCGGGCGAGGACGGTCGAGGGACCGTTTCATGAGCGCTGAGGCGCAGCCCACTGTTTCCACGACCGCCGCGCCGACGTCCGCCCAGCAGGCGGAGGGGCGGCGGTTCTCTCCCGCCGCTCCGCCTGCGCCGCTGGAGCCGGCCCAGCCGGCTGTTCAAAAGCCCGCCCTTCCCCTGTTCCGCGCCGACGCGCTATCGGCGCGCGCGGACCAGTGGCTCGGCAAGACCCAGGCCGTGCAGCCCTGGCCGATGCGCGTGGTCGCTCCCGTCGGCGCGGCGCTCGCTCTCGCGCTGATCGCCTTCCTCGTCTTCGGCCAGTATACCCAGCGCGCCCGCGTGCAGGGGGTGCTCGCGCCGAGCGGCGGCCTGATCAAGCTCGCCGCCCCCCAGCAGGCGCGCATCCTCTCGCTCAAGGTCGCCGACGGCGACCGCGTCGCGAAGGGCCAGCCGCTCTACCTGCTCGACCTCGACCGCCAGACCGAGCTCGGCGGCGCCAGCGAGACGGTGCTTTCGGCTCTCAAGTCGCAGCGGGAGGAACTGCAGAACGAGCTGCTGCGCCGCACCGTGGCGGACAAGGAGCGCCAGGAGGCGCTGAAGGTGAAGCTGGCCGATCTCGCGCGCGAGATCGCCCAGGTCGACCGCCAGATCGCGACCGGAGAGGACTATGTCCGGGTGCTGGAGGAGGAGCTCGACAGCTACAAGGATTATCTGAAGCGCGGCATCACCATCCAGCGCGACGTCGCCGACCGCCGCGCCCGGATGATGACCGAGAAGACCCAGCTCGAGCAGCTGCGGCGCGACCGGGTGCGGCTCGAAAGCGACGAGAACGCCTCCAAGGCCGAGATCACCCAGATCGACCGCGAGAGCGGGTCGAAGCTGTCGGAGATCCGCCGGCAGATCGCCGAAGCCGACCGCACCATCGCCGAGACCGAGGCGCAGCGGCGGATCGAGATCGTCGCGCCGGAGACCGGCCGCGTCACCGCGGTCGTCGCCCATGCCGGCCAGTCGGTGCCGAACGGAGCGCCGCTGCTGACCATCGTGCCGGACAGCGGCACGCTCCAGGCCAATCTCTACGCGGAGTCGAGCGCGATCGGCTTCGCGCGCGAGGGCGCGCAGGTGATGCTGCGCTACGCGGCCTTCCCCTACCAGAAGTTCGGGCAGCATCCCGGCGTCGTGACCGCCATTTCGCGGGCGGCGCTACGCCAAGAGGAGGTCGACAACGGCGTGCCGATGCCGGCGGAGCTGCAGGGTCGCGGCGCCCTCTACCGCCTCACCGTGAAGCCGCAGGCGGCCGAGATCACGGCGTACGGCAAGCGCCAGCAGCTGCAGCCGGGCATGCAGGTCGAGGCCGACATCTTCCTCGACTCGCGGCCGATCTGGCAGTGGATCCTCAATCCGCTCTACAGCCTCAAGCCGCTTCACGGAGGGCCCAAGGACGAGGGCGGCGCCGGCCAGGCGAGGGAGGGCGGCTGATGAACGCGACCGTCTTCGCGGCGGCGGAAGCCGCGCGCCCGCTCGTCCAGCGACTCTCCTTCGGTTTTTCGCGTGCGAGGACGCCGGCGATCCTGCAGACCGAGGCCGCCGAATGCGGGCTCGCCTGCCTCGCCATGATCTCCGGCGCGCATGGCCGGCTGGTCGACCTCGCGACGCTGCGACGGCGCTTTTCGACCTCGCTCGGCGGGCTGACGCTCAAGCAGATGATCGGCATCGCCGGCCGGATGCAGTTGTCCGCGCGTGCGCTCCGGGTCGAGATGCCGTCCCTGCCGGAGCTCGCGACCCCTTGCGTGCTGCACTGGGGCTTCAACCATTTCGTCGTGCTGGAGAGCGTCGGGGCGCGCACGGCGACGATCCTCGACCCCGCGATCGGCAGGCGGACGCTCTCGCTGGAGGAAGTGTCCAAAACCTTCACCGGCGTCGCGCTGGAGCTGACCCCGACGCGCGACTTCGCGCCGGCCGACGAGCGCCAGACGATCCGCATCCTCGACCTGTTCCGCAACGTCGCGGGCCTCCCGCGCGCGATCGTCCAGCTGCTCGCACTGTCGCTCGCCTTCGAGGTCTTCACGCTGGCGGTGCCGTTCGGCACGCAGATCATCATCGACCAGGCGATCGTCGCCGGCGACCACGACCTCGTCACGCTGGTCGCACTCGGGCTCGGCCTGCTCGTCGTGCTCCAGACCGCGATGTGGGCCGCCCGATCATGGGGGATCATGGCGCTGTCGGCCGCGCTCAACGTGCAGTGGGCGAGCAGCCTATTCTCCCACATGATCCGGCTGCCGCTCGACTATTTCGAAAAGCGCCATGTCGGCGACGTCACCTCGAGATTCCGGTCGCTGGAGACCGTGCAGGACACGCTGTCGACGACTTCCGTGCTGTCGATGGTCGACGGGGTGATGGCGGTCGGGCTCGTCGTGATGATGATTCTGTTCGGCGGCTGGCTCGCGCTCGTCGCGCTCGTCACCACGGCGATCTACGTCGCTATCCGGCTCGGCGCCTACGGGCCCTACCGGCAGGCGTCGGAGGAGACGATCGTCCAGTCGGCGCGCGAGAACACGCATTTCCTCGAGACGCTGCGCGGCGCGACCACGGTGAAGCTGTTCGGCCTCGAGGAGCGGCGCACCTCGACCTGGCTGAACCTGCTGGTCGACCGCTTCAACGCCAAGCTCCACACCCAGAAGCTCGACGTGCTGTTCCAGTCGGCTACGAAGCTGCTGTTCGGGCTGGACCGGGTGCTGATCCTCTATCTCGGCGCGATCTCGGTGATCGACCGGTCGATTACGCTCGGCATGCTGATCGCCTTCCTCGCCTACAAGGATCAATTCTCGACCCGCATCGAAAGCCTCGTCTCCGCCGGCTTCAAGATGCGCATGCTGAACCTGCAGGCCGAGCGGCTCGCCGACATCGCGCTGACGACCCGCGAGCTCGCCGCCGAACCGCTCTGTCCTGCGACTGACGCCGGGGCGACTGCGATCGCCATGAAGGACGTCGGCTTCTCCTATGGCGACGGGGAACAGTCGATCGTGCGCGACTTCAACCTCGACATCCGCCCCGGCGAATGCGTCGCGCTGCTCGGCCCGTCGGGCTGCGGGAAATCCACCCTGCTGAAGATGCTGTCCGGCCTGCTGCCGCCGACCTCGGGCTCAATCGAGATTGACGGCGCGCCGCTCAACGCGCGCTCGATGGCGAGCTATCGCGAGCGGATCGGCTGCGTGCTGCAGGACGACCGCCTGTTCGCCGGCTCGATCGCTGAGAACATCGCCTGCTTCGATCCGGCGCTGGACCTCGCCTACGTTCGCCAGTGCGCGGCCGCCGCCGGCATCGACCACGACGTGACGCGCATGGCGATGGGCTACGAGACGCTTGTCGGCGACATGGGCTCGACGCTCTCCGGGGGGCAGAAGCAGCGCATCTTCATCGCCCGCGCGCTCTATCGGCGGCCGAAGCTGTTCCTGCTGGACGAGCCGACCAACCACCTCGACGAGCGCGCCATCGACGTCGTTCTGTCGGTTCTGAAGCAGCTTCGGATGACGCGCGTCATCGTCACCCACAACAGCCGCGTGGCGAGCGTCGCGGACAGGCAGATCCTGATGACGCTGCCGCAGGGCGGGCGCGCGACGAGGGCCTGACGAGAGCAGGCTGGCGACGCTTCGGCGCAGCGCGAGCTCCGCCTCGTTCGCGGCGTCTCGAGGCCCATCGATCGGGACGGAGACGCGAGCCTCGACGATTGATCGCGTGTCCCTACGACCCGGGGCCAAAACGCCATTGACACCGTCGACGCGGAGGACTTCTTACGACTTGGCGAATGATTTCAATTGTTTAGAGTTATTCTAATGAAAGCTTGCGACAGGCGCTCGGTCCTCCGCGCGATCGGCGTCGGGCTCGCGGCGCCCGCGCTCTGGCCGTCTCGTCCGCGCGCCGCCGGAACGCTCACGCTCTACAACGGTCAGCACGCTGAGCCCGCGACCGCCGTCGTCCAGGCCTTCATGAACGCGACCGGCGTGCGGGTGGCGATCCGCAAGGGCGGCAGCGCGCAGCTCGCCAACCAGATCATCGAGGAGGGCTCGGCCTCGCCGGCCGACGTGTTCTTCTCCGAGGAGACCGCGCCGGTCGTGACGCTGGCGAAGCGCAAGCTCCTCGCCCCTGTCGCGCAGGAGACGCGGGCGACGATCCCGGCCGCCTATGCTGCGAAGGATGGGGCGTGGATCGGCGTCACGGCGCGCTGCCGGGTCGTCGCCTACGACGCCAAACAGGTGAGGCCGGAGAGCCTGCCGAGATCCGTTCTCGATTTCGCGAACGAGGCCTGGAAGGACAAGGTCGCCTATGTGCCGACCAGCGGCGAGTTCCAGAGCCAGTCGCTCGCCATCCTGAAGCTCAGGGGCCGCGACGCGGCGCTCGCCTGGCTGAAGGGGCTGAAGGATTTCGGCCGGGTCTACAATGGCAACGTCGCCGCGGTTCAGGCGGTGCAGCGCGGCGAGATCGCGACGGCGCTGGTCAACAGCTACTACTGGTACGCCGTCGCCGACGAGATCGGCGAGGAGAACATGCGCTGCCAGCTGCATTATCTCGGCGCGAAGGATCCCGGCGCCCTGGTGACCCTGTCGGCCGCGGGCGCCCTCGCCTCCAGCCGCAACCCGGAACTCGCGCAGCAGTTCCTCGCCTTCATGACCGGCGAGGCCGGCCAGAAGGCGATCGTCGAGGCGGTGGCGGAATATCCGGTCCGGCCCGGCGTCGCCTCGCCCTATCCGCTCAAGCCCCTCGCCGAGCTCGACCCGCCGGACGTCACGACCGACGACGTCAGCGACGCCGCCGAAGCGCTCTCACTGCAGCGCGAGGCCGGGCTGGCGTGACCATCGCCGCGCCCGTCCGGCGCGAGCCGGCGCCGCCATGGCTGGCGCTCGCGGCGGCGGCGCCCTCGCTGCTGATCGTCCTGCCGCTCGCTTATGTGCTCGTGCGCGCCTGGGGCGTGGGGCTCGGGGGCGTCACTGAGGAGCTGTTCCGCGCGCGGACCGTCGAGCTCCTCGCCAACACGCTGTTTCTCGGCGTCGCGGTGACGGCCGTCTCCGCCCTGCTCGGGGTCGCGGCCGCATGGTGCGTCGAGCGCACGGACCTCCCCGGCCGGTCGGCGTGGCGCATCCTGCTCGCGCTGCCGCTCGCGGTCCCCGCCTTCGTCGCGAGCTTCGCCTGGGCCTCGCTCGACGTCGCCTTCCAGGGGATGGGCGGCGCGATCCTGATCCTGTCGCTGTCGCACTACCCGCTCGTGTATCTGCCCGTCGCCGCCGCCCTGCGCGGCATCGACCCCGCCTTCGAGGACGTGTCGCGCTCGCTCGGCCGTTCCGGGACCGCGACCTTCTTCGGCGCGGTGCTGCCGCAGGCCTGGCCGGCGCTCGGGGCCGGCGCGCTGCTTGTGCTGGCGCATATCTTCGCGGAGTTCGGGGCGCTCGCGCTGCTTCGGGTCCAGACCTTCACCACCGCGATCTTTTCGTCCTACGAGCTGCAATTCGACAGCGCCTCGGCCGCGCTCCAGTCGGCGGTGCTGATGGCGCTGACCCTTCCCGCCGCGCTCGGCGAGATGCGGCTCCGCAAAAACATCCGTTTCTCGCGCTCCGGCCGAGGCGGACGGCGGACGCCGCGTCTCCAGCCGCTCGGACGCTGGCGCGTCCCAGCCGTCGCAGGCTTCTCGGCCCTGAGCGCGCTCGCGACCGGCGTGCCGGCCGGCATGCTCATCTACTGGCTCTCCGTCGGCCGCTCGACGGCGCGCGGCCTGTCCGAACTCGGCGCGGCGATCACGGGCTCGCTCAGCCTGGCGCTCCCGGGCGCGATCGTGGTGACCGCGCTCGCGCTGCCGCTCGTGCTCGCCGCCAGCCGTCACGGCGGCGCCGCGGCGCGGCTCGCGGACCGACTGCCCTACGTGGTGCACGGCCTGCCGGGCCTCGTGGTCGCGCTCGCCCTGACATGGTTTGCGATCCATCTCGTCCCGGCGCTCTATCAGACCACGGCGCTGCTGATCGCCGCCTACGCCATGCTGTTCCTGCCGCTGGCGCAGTCGGCGCTGCGCGCCTCCGTCGAGCTCGCCCCGCCCGCGCTCGAGGAGGTCGCCCGCAGCCTCGGCCGCGGGCCGTTCGCGGCGTTCGCCACCGTCACCCTGCCGAACATCCTGCCGGGCGTCGGCGCCTCGCTCGCCCTCATGACGCTGGAGCTCGTGCGCGAACTGACCGCGACGCTGCTGCTCGCCCCGACCGGCGTGACGACGCTCGCCACCGAGGTCTGGTCCCGCTCCAATGACGGGCAGTACGCGGCCGCCGCGCCCTATGCGGCCCTGCTCGTGGCGCTGTCGGCCGCGCCCGTCTATGTGTTCACCCGCAAAAGCCTCGAACTCCACGATCTCTGAGCGGTATGGCGAGCGTCACAGTCGACAGCGTCTCGAAGTCCTATGGCGGCCAGCCCGTGCTGCGCGGCGTCGACCTCGCCGTGCGCGAAGGCGAGATCGCGGCGCTGCTCGGCCCTTCGGGCTGCGGAAAGACCACCCTGCTGCGCCTGATCGCGGGGTTCGAGCGCGTCGACGCCGGGGAGATCGCGATCGGCGGCGAGACGGCCTCGCGGGCGGCTTCGCACACGCCCCCCGAGAAGCGCCGCATCGGCTACGTGCCGCAGGAAGGCGCGCTGTTCCCGCATCTCACCGTCGCCGGCAACGTCGCCTACGGCCTTCCCCGCGCAGAGCGCGGCTCGGGCCGGGTCGCCGAGACGCTGGCGCTGGTCGGCTGCGAGGCGCTCGCCGACCGCTATCCTCACCAGCTGTCCGGCGGCCAGCAGCAGCGCGTCGCGCTCGCCCGCGCGCTCGCGCCGCGGCCGCGCCTGATCGTGCTGGATGAGCCCTTCAACGGCCTCGATCTCGAGCTTCGGCGCTCCGTCTGCGCGGAGGTGGTCGCGACGCTGCGCCGGACCGGCGCCACCGCGATCATCGTCACGCACGATCCGGAGGAGGCCTTCGCCAGCGCCGACAGCCTCGCGGTGATGCATGCCGGCCGCATCGTCCAGCAAGGCGCGCCCCGGACCGTGTACCGCGCCCCCGGGACCCTGGAGGCCGCGCGCATCACCGGCCCCGCCATCCTGCTCGACGGGACGATCCATGAAGGACGCGCCGAGACGCCGATCGGCGCGGCGGAGCTGATCGAGGCCTCGCGGGGCGTTTCGGGCGCGGCCGACATCTGCGTCCGGCCCGAGCAGATCGCCCTCGTCGCGCATGGCCTCGGCGCGCACGCGCCGATCCTGGAGCGCAGCTTCCGCGGCGACCACAGCCTCCTGACCGTCACGGTCGGCGAGCATCGCATCGCGGTCCGCGCGCCGGCGGATTTCGACGCCGCAGCCGACCACGTGCATCTCGCCGTCGAAGGCGCCTGCGCCGCCTTCTTGCGGCGCGGCCGCTGACGTTCAGCGCGCGCCGCAGGCCTTCACGGGAACGTCCTGCTGCGGCGCCGAGCCCTTAAAGCCGTAGTGCCACCATTCGGCGGCGTAATTTGTGAAGCCCGCCTTCGCCATCGCGCCGACGAGCATGTTGCGGTTCGCGCGAGCCTCGGCGGACACCTTCGCGTTGGTGTGGCTGATATAGTCGAACAGGTCGAACAGCCCGCCGGTGTCGACCGGCTCTTTTGTGTTCGGATCCCCGAAGGTGAGATCGACAGCTAGGCCGGTGGAATGGGCCGATCGCGCCGCGATGTAGCCCTGCTCGACGAGCTTCGACCCGTCCACTCGCGGAAAATAAGCCGGGTCGCGCTTGTCGCCCTGGCGCTTCGCCCAGGCGAGGAAGTGCCGGACCGCGCGCACCGGGCGGTAGCAGTCGTAGACGATCAACGTCTTGCCGGCCTTCTCCATCTCCGCCTGCACCTTGGCCAGCGCCTCGGCGGCAGGCCGCGCCAGCCAGCATTCGGCGGCGTCGTAGCCGGGTACGGGATCGCCCGTGAAGTTGTTGGGGCCGGCGTAGCGCATGTCCTGCGCCACCGTCGGCGCGACGTCCCGCAGGCAGACGAGGGAGGACTGCGCGTGGGCGGCGGCCGCGCTCGCGACGGTCAGGCAGACCAGAGCCGGAGCGACGGCTTTCATGCGCATGCTCATTTCACGTCGATCTCGCTGATTGCCGTGTCCTGATACTTGGCGCCGGCGTAGACGTTCGCGATCTCGAGCGAGATCCACGTCGCCGGGTGCCGGAACGGCAGGTTGAAGGGCTGCCAGTCCCGCGCGTCGCGAAGCTGCACCTTGGCGCTTTCGCCGGCGGAGCTCGTGATCATCATCGAGCGCACCCGACCGTTCTTGAAGAAGATGTCGTCGTTCTTGGCGTAGCCGTTGATAAGCGAGAGCGAAGACACCGGCCGCGGCTCGGGAAAGACGATCACCACCATCTCGCCGACTCCATGCCAGCGCGCGCCCTCGCTCCACGCCGTGGACGGGACGCCGTCGATCAGGTTCGTCGGACCATAGGCGTTGCCGAACTGCGAGGCGAGCACCGAAGTCACGCAGACGCGGCCGCCGAAGCGCGCCTCGCCGTCGCGGGTGCAGACGCCCGCGCGCGGCGGCGGCGGAGACTGCGGCGCCGGAGCGGGCGACGGCTCGAGCCGAGCGGTGCGCGGCTCCGAAACCGCGTCGGTCGCCGCCGACGTCTGGCCGCCCGCAGGCGATGGGGCGGGCGCGCCAGCCGGCGCGTGAAAATAGAAGTCGCCGGTGATGGAGCTCGTCTCCCACGGCGTCTGTTGGCGGCCGGTCGCGGCGAGGACGCCGGAGCGGGCGGACTTGAAGACGCTTTCGAGCGGCCGGCCGGGCTCCTTCATCGCCGCCGTCAGCGCCCGGGTGTAGGGACTGTTGCCGCCTTCCCCGTCGAGCGCGACCTGCCCGGGAGCCGTCGCATAGGCGATGTAGGTTCCGGTGGGCGCCTCGACCGCGGCGAGGCCGCGGGAGGCGCTGCGCGAGGCGCTCTTGAACGGGTTGTTCCGGCAGGCGTCGAGCACGACGATGTTCACCGCGCTCTGGGAGGAGTTCATCACGGACAGGAAATCGTTGACGTTGACGCCTTCGAGCTCGACCTCGTCCTCGTCGTCGATCTTCGCGGTGACCGGGATCAGGTAGTTCTCGCCTTTCACCTGCACGCCGTGACCGGCGTAGTAGAACAGGCCCGCCTCGGTCCTGCGCGCGCGAAGCTGTCGGCCGAAGTCGAGCAAAGCGCGCTTCATCGCCGGCTGGTCTGCGTCGATCAGCGTGACGACCTCGAAACCGGCGTCCTTCAGCGTTTCCGCCATCAGGGCCGCGTCGGATTTCGGATTGGCGAGCGGCGGGGCGTGCCGGTAGGCCGAGTTGCCGATGACGAGGGCGAGGCGCCCGGACGGCTCCTGCGCCTTCGCCCCGCTGAACGCGCCGATCGCGGCCAGCAGGGCCGCGATCCACGCCACCGATCGAAGACAGGCGATCACATCCGGCCCCCCGCCGCAATCTGAACGCGCTATCGATATCCGGACGCCTCCCACGAGTCATCCGGCGCCTCTCCTCATCGCGGCGACAGGGCCTTGGCGAGGCCGACGAGGCGGACGAAGCCGGCGCGGTAGCCCCAGCGATCCTCGCCCTTGGCGCCGTTCGCGAGCGCGGCGATCTCGTCCCAGCCCATCGTCGAGACGTATTTGCCGCCCTTGAGCTTCTGGCCGAAGGCGGCGACCGCCGCGGCGAAGCGCGCGTCGTCGGGCGCGGCGGCGAGCGAGGCCTCTTCCTGCGCCCTGCCGATCGGCTGCGAGAGCTCGCGGCTGACGTCCTCGCTCGGCAGCTTGTAGCGCATCTTGAGGAAGGCGTACTCGTCGGCCTTCGCGGCGGTCGGCGCCGCCGGCGCCTGCGGCGCCCCGTAGCGCAGGTCCTCGGTCAGCCGCGCGGGGCTCCCCACAGGCACGATCTCGTAGAGCGCAGTCACGGTCGCGCCGGAGCCGACTTCGCCGGCGTCGACCTTGTCGTTCCGAAAATCCTCGCGGGCGAGCATGCGCGTCTCGTAGCCGATCAGCCGATATTCCGAGACGGCGGCCGGATTGAACTCGACCTGGATCTTCACGTCCTTTGCGATCGGAAACAGGGTCGCGGTCGCCTCCTCGGAGAGAACCTTCTGGGCCTCCTCGAGCTGATCGATATAGGCGGCCGTCCCGTTGCCGTTCTGAGCGAGGCGCTGCATCAGCGCGTCGTTGTAGTTGCCCTGGCCGAAGCCGAGCACCGACAGGAAGACGCCCGACTGGCGCTCGGTCTCGATCAGGCGCTGCAGGCCGTCGTCGTCGGACGTTCCGACGTTGAAGTCGCCGTCGGTCGCGATCATCACGCGGTTGACGCCCTTCGGATCGAAGTTCTTCCGGGCGAGCCTGTAGGCCTCCTCGATGCCGGCCGCGCCGGCCGTCGAGCCGCCCGCGCCGAGACTGTCGATCGCGGCCGAGATCGCCTCGCGGTCCGACGCCTTGGTCGGCTGCATGGCGACGCCGCTTGTCCCGGCGTAGGTGACGAGCGCGACGCTGTCGTCGGGTCTGAGCTGGTCGAGCAGGAGCTTGAGGCTCGCCTTGACGAGCGGCAGCTTGTCGGCGCTCGACATCGAGCCCGAGACGTCGACGAGGAAAACGAGGTTCGCCTTCGGCCGCACGGCCGGCGCCGCCTCGAAGCCGCGGATGCCGATCCGGATGAGCTTCGTGTCCCGGTTCCACGGCGTCGGCATGACGGTCGCGGTCGGCCGGAACGGCGTGTCGGCCCTTTCCGGCCTGGCGTAGTCGTAAGGAAAATAGTTGATCAGCTCCTCGATCCGCACGGCGTCCGGGCTCGGCAGGCGGCCCTGCATCAGCGAGCGGCGCGTCCAGGAATAGGAAGCGGTGTCGGCGTCGATCGAGAAGGTCGAGACCGGATCGGTCGCGGCGATCTTCACGCCGTTCTGGTCCTTGGCGGCGAAGCGGTCGCGGTCCTCCTCGGCCTGCCGCATGTCGGCCGGCGGTGGCGCCGGCATGAAACTCGGCGCCGCGACGCCGACCCTGCCGCGCGCGACCGGCGCGGCCTCGCGGGTAAGCGGCTGGGCGGCGAGCGACTCGGCCGGCGCCGAGGCGACGGGCGGCGCCAGCTGTGGCTCGACCAATCCGGCGCCCGCCTTCGCTTTGTCCTCGAGTTTCGGCTTCGGCGCGACGGCGTCCTGCGCGTCCCGTTTCTCGGCGTCGATCTGCGCGACGCTCCGGTCGCCGGTCGGCGCCTCGACGCGCCCTTCCACGCCGGCGCCCGGAACGCCGTACTGGGAATAGAGCGCCGCCGTCAGCGGCACGGCGAGAAGACAGGCGGCGGCGCCGCCGATGGCGATACGGTTCTGCATGATGGCCCTCCACGGTCCGAGCCCCCCGATGGGGCCTGTGGAGGTGAGACGACCGGCTTCCCGGTTTCCTTTGAGGCGGCGATCCGCATCCGCGGATGTTTTCTCCGCCTGCGCTTCTTCGAAGGCGTCCATGGCGGCAGACAGCGCGCGCGCCTTCGCGCCGTCCGACGGCGCCGGGACCTGCGTCCGCTTCAGTTTCTCGAGATCGCGCTCGGTCATGCGCTCGCCCTCGACAGATGTGACTTGAGGCGCCTGCGCGCCGCGAACAAGCGCCAGGAGACGGTCGCCTCGGCGCAGCCGAGCGCACGCGCCGCCTCGCCGTGGCTGAGCCCTTCCACATGCACGAGCATCACGGCCTCGCGCTGGCCATCGGGAAGATCGCGGACCGCGTCCCAGAGCCCGGCCTCGCCGTCGTCGTGCTCGACGGCGCAGGCCGGCTCGACCAGCGCGGCGACCGCGGCCGCCTCGAGGGTCCGCGCCCGGCGCCTGCGCGCGCGGATCGCGTCCTTCGCGCAGTTCGCAGCGACCCCGAAGGCCCAGCTGCGGAACGCGGACCGTCCTTCGAAGCCCGAGATTCCCCGGGCGACGCGGATCAGCGTCTCCTGCGCGACGTCCTCCGCCTCGGCTGCCTCGCCGCAGAGCCGCCAGGAGAAACGGTGGATCGCCGCATAGTGCCGCGAAACGAGCGCCTCGAACGCCCGCCGGTCGCCGGCTTTCGCCAGCGCGACCAGCGCCTCGTCGCTCACCCCGTTCATGCGGCCATGGATCCGCTCTCCGCTTACCTTGACGGAAGTCGGCCGACGATCCTTTGAGGTTCAAAAGAAGATTCTTTGGGGGACGGCAGGGCGAGCCTGATCCCCTCGCCTTAATGCAGACGGTTCGGAGGAGTAGGCGCCCGACGCCCTGCCCCCTCCACCATGCTGACGCATGGTCCCCCTCCCCCGTACTGCGCACAGGGGAGGAACAGAGCACAACCGGCGCCGATCGCTCCTCCCCTGCGCCTTTCGCGCGGGGGAGGGGGACCGCGAAGCGGTGGAGGGGGCCGGGCGTCGAGCGCTGGGGCCTCCGGATCCCCCTCCTCCGACGTCACGCCGCCGCGCGGGCGACGCCTTCCGCCGCCGCCACGACCGACCAGGCGACGCCGAACCTGTCGGTCACCATGCCGAAGGCCGGCGAGAAGAAGGTCTTGCCGAGCGGCATCATCACCTGGCCGCCCTCCGAGAGCGCCGCGAAGCGGGCGGCCGCCTCCTCCGCGTCCTTGACGGACAGCGCGAGCGCAAATCCGCTCCGCGCGCCGGCCTCGCTGCAGCCGTCGGAGGCGAGGATCTCGGTTTCGCCGACCTTGAAGGAACAGTGCATGACCTTGTCGCCCCAGCCGGCCGGGATCATGCCTTCGGGATGCGGCTCCGGGCTGTCGTTGAAGCGCAGCAGCATGCCGCGTTCGGCGCCGAGCGCCGTCCCGTAGAAGGCGAGCGCCTCCTCGGTCCGGCCGGAGAAGTAGAGATAAGGCTGCACGTGCATGTCGCGTCTCCTCTCAAAGGATCGGATCGTCCCTGCCCCAGGACGATCGCCGCTCGACTTACCCGACATCTGCGGCCGGAAAATTTCAGCGCGGCTACGAGCATGAGGGTTGGGATCAACGTATAACGCCGAGATCGAAGGCGGACGCCGCCGTGGCCATTTCCCGGCCTCGTCGCGGCGCCACGTCAGCCGCCGCATGTTCCGCCTGTCCGGATCCCCGCGCACGCGATCGAAACGCCGGAACGGCCGGCGGCCGGACCGGCGGCTTCCTAGACAACGCTGGCGCGGGAGGCGGCCGAGTAGTTCCCCGGCGGGTGATTCGCCCGAGGGCCGGAGAATCCACTTTGCGGCGATCGTACCTCAGGCAAGCCGTCATTGCGATGACGCACAGATAAGTCAGTCTCGCCCCATACGCCGGTCCGCCGCCCGGTCGGCGAGACCCGCTTTCTCGCTGAAGCGGCGGCGATTTAGCGGCGCAGGACGGGCGCTAGCGCGGCCGCCGGGCGGCGCCTTTGTGGAATGGGGCGCGGAAAATCGATTCCGGGCGCCTGAAATTAACGCTCGCTTCGATCTGGAACTTTGGTACGGTCCGCGCGTTTCACGCGTCAGCAGGGAGGATGCCCATGGGATCGTTCGCGGACCGGGAAGCCATCGATACGCTAGCGGCCATCATGTTCAGCCGCGACCATCCGGATCGTTCCTGGGACCCGCTGACAGACCCATCGAGGCTCGGCGTCGCCACCGCGGTCGAGAAAGCCGTCTATCGTGGGTTCGCCACGGCGCGGCTGGCTGCGGAGGAGCGTGAAGTCAGAGAGGCGGCCGTCGCTGCGGCGGCTTTGGCGGCTCACGACAAAGGCTTCAAGCCGAGGGTCTGACGGCAGGTCGGAAATCCGATCTTCAAGCCAAGGCGACGCTCACGAGCGTCGCCTTTCTTTTTGTGGGTCGGCAGTTTCCGTCTCCCTCTCCCGCGTGCGGGAGAGGGTAAGGGTGAGGGCGTCGGTGCCAGGGTTCGGAAAGCTTCCCGAAGCGGACGGACTGCCTTGAAGCCGCATCGCCGCTTCCCCTCATCCTTACCTTCTCCCGTGGACGGGAGAAGGGGCGGCTAGCGTCGCGCGGCCTGACGGCTGGGCGTGATCACCCCGCGATGCGGTCGAAATCGGCGACCGCCCGCGTCGCGCGGCGCAGGCGCGCGAGCAGCTTCAGCCGGTTGGCGCGGAGCTCCGGCTCCGGCGCGTTGACCATCACCTTGTCGAAGAAGGCGTCGACCGGCGCGCGCAGCCTAGCCAGCGCGGAGGTCGCCGCGCCGAAATCCTCGCGCGCGAGCGCGGCCTCGGCTTCCGGCTCCGCGGCGTCGAGCGCGGCGGAGAGCGCCGCCTCCGCGGGGTCGGAGAGCAGCGCGGCGTCCGGCGCGCCCTCGAAGGCCCCTGCCCCGTCCTTCTTCTCCTCGGCCTTCAGGATGTTCGCCGCGCGACGATAGCCCGCGAGCAGGTTCTTGCCGTCCTCGGTCTCGAGCAGCTTTCCGAGCGCCTCGACGCGGCGGACGGTGAGGACGAGGTCGTCGTTTAGCACTTTGACCCGAAGCGAACTGCTCGATGAAAAAACCGCATCAACAAGGTCGTGTCGGGCACCCTGCTCGCGCAGCTGTATTTTCAACCGATCCGCTAAGAACGCAATCAGATCTGACCGAACTTTCCGATCCAAGTCATCCCGAAACTCGGAATGCCCCTCGGTAGTCCATCCCTGCGCGTCAAACTCTTCCCACAGATCCTCTCGGCCCAACAGCAAGGCCGCATCTGCGAGTTTTTCAGCAATGTCTCTATCTTCAAGCACAAGCTGTCGAGCAGCATGATCGCGTATCGCTCGATTAATCAGCTGGTTCAATTTGATCCTTGCCCCGTTCTCCAGCACGACCCGCACCACGCCGAGCGCCGCCCGCCGCAGCGCATACGGGTCCTTCGAGCCCGTCGGCTTCTCGCCGATCGCCCAGAAGCCGACCAGCGTGTCGATCTTGTCGGCGAGCGCGACGGCGATCGAGACCGGCGCCGTCGGAACGCGGTCGGAAGGACCCTGCGGTTTGTAGTGATCCTCCAGCGCCGCGGAGACTTCCGCGTCGAGCCCCTCGCCTTCCGCGTAGTAGCGGCCCATCAGGCCCTGGAGCTCCGGGAACTCGCCGACCATCTCGGTGACGAGATCCGCCTTGGCGAGCTTCGCCGCCTGCTCCGCCTTGCCCGGATCGGCGCCGACGAGCGGCGCGAGCTCGCGGGCGAGCCGGGCGATGCGTTCGACGCGCTCGTACTGCGTGCCGAGCTTTTCGTGGAACGTGATGCTCTTCAGCTTTTCCAGCCGGTCTTCCAGTTTCGTCTTCCGGTCAGTCTCCCAGAAGAAGCGCGCGTCGGCGAGCCGGGCGCGCACCACGCGCTCGTTGCCGGCGACGATCGCGGCGCCGCCGTCCGAGGCCTCGAGGTTCGCGACGAGGATGAAGCGGTTGGCGAGCCGGCCCGGCTTCGGCGCGACCGTCGGCCCCGCGACGGGATCGGGCGCCGCGGTGCGCTGCTTGGTCAGGGAGCCGAAACCAACGCCCACACGCCCGCCGCCGGAGGCCGGCTTGCCGGCGTCCTCGGGGCGGCGCAGGACAAAACACTTCTGGTTGGCGCGGATGGTCGCGCGGATCACCTCGTCGGGAACCTCCAGGAACTCCTCGTCAAAGGCGCCCATCAGCACGACCGGCCATTCGACGAGACCCGAAACCTCCTCGACCAGCGCCTCGTCCTCGACCAGTTCGAGGTTCTGGGCCTCGGCGAGCGTGCGGGCGTCGGCGCGGATGACGTCGCGGCGCCGCTCCGGATCGAGCACCACGCGCGCCTTCAGCAGACCCGCCTCGTAGTCCTCGAAGCGGCGCACGCGGAATGGCTCGGGCGCATGGATGCGATGGCCGCGCGTCTCGTCGCCGGAGGCGATCCCGTCGATGTCGAAGCGGACAATCTCGGGGTCTTCCTGCGGCGTTCCGAAGGTCGCGACGATCGAATGGAGCGGACGCACCCAGCGCAGGGAGCCAGACCCCCAGCGCATCGACTTCGGCCAGGGGAAGCCGCGCACGATCTGCGGGACGATCTCGGCGATGACGTCGGTCGCGGGCCGGCCGGGCTTTTCGATGCGCGCGACGTAAAAGTCGCCCTTCGGGTCCGACTGGACGACCGCCTGGTCGATCGAGGCGAGGCCGGCGGCCTTGAGGAAACCCTCGAGCGCCTTTTCGGGCGCGCCGACGCGCGGACCCTTGCGCTCCTCCGACCGGTCCGGCTGGCGCGCCGGCAGGCCGCCGACGACGAGCGCGAGCCGGCGCGGCGTCACGAAGGCCTTGGCGCCCTCGTAGGTCAGGCCGCGCTCGACCAGCGCGTCGGTGACGAGCTTCTTCAGGTCCTCCGCCGCCCGCGCCTGCATGCGCGCGGGGATTTCCTCGGAGAACAGTTCGAGCAGGAGATCGGGCATTTTCAGAGCGGCTCGATGTCGATGATGTCGGCGAAGCGCCGGAAGTCGGCGGGGTTGGCGGTGAGCAGCCTGCCGATAGCATGAACCGACATGGTCGCCACGATATTGGCGTCGTGAATCTGCTTGCCGGAGACGCCCAAACTCAGCAGGCGCTCCAGGACGTCGGGCCCGTCGCGCAGCACTTCGAACACTTCTGAGAATGATCGAAGACGCTGCGCCGCGATCTGTGGCTGGAAGGCCGGAGCGACGGCCTGCGGCCGCGTAAGGGCGCTATAGAACTCGCACAGAACCTGCGCGCTGAGGCATGGCGCCAAGCCCTGCTCGGTCAGGCCCGCCAGACGCGCGAGGGCCGCCTCGTGGAACGGTGACCGGATCTGGTTCGCATAGACCAGAACATTGATGTCCACGAAGACCCGATCAGCGGCCATCGTCGCCGTAAAGATCCTCGCGGCGCAACGAGATGCTGTCGTCCCAGGGTCGATCGTCGACGGGGAACTTGCTGATGTCGAACTTCGGCGCGGGCTCGGCCGCGTCGATGACGATGACGGCCTCGTGGTCGCCGGCCGGAACCGACGACGGCAGCGTCGCCTCGAGGCGTCCGTCGACCACCTTCACCCGCGTCCTGACCGTGAGCATGGCGCCCTCCCCTCGTCGAGGATCACATAAGCGCGCCCGGCGGCGCAGTCCACCAGGACGGAACAGTCGCCCCGCCGGCTTCCGTCTTCAGCCAGGCTTGTCCGCAGGCCTTGGCCAGCTCGCGGACGCGCAGGATGTAGCTCTGGCGTTCGGTGACGGAGATCACGCCGCGGGCGTCGAGCAGGTTGAAGGCGTGGCTCGCCTTGATGCATTGGTCATAGGCCGGCATGGACATCTGGCCACCGCCCTGACCATCGCTCTGGCCACCCGCCTCGATCAGCGCGCGGCACTCCTTCTCGGCGTCCTGGAAGTGACGCTTCAGCAGATCGACGTCGGCATGCTCGAAGTTGAAGCGCGAGTATTCCTGCTCGGCCTGCCTGAAGACGTCGCCATAGGTGACCTTCTCGTCGCCCTCGCGGCCGTTGAAGTTGAGATCGAAGCCGCGGTCGACGCCCTGGATGTACATGGCGAGACGTTCGAGACCATAAGTCAGCTCGCCCGAGACCGGCGCGCAGTCGACGCCGGCGACCTGCTGGAAATAGGTGAACTGCGACACCTCCATGCCGTCGCACCAGCACTCCCAGCCGAGGCCCCAGGCGCCGAGCGTCGGGCTCTCCCAGTCGTCCTCGACGAAGCGGACGTCGTGCACCGAGGCGTCGAGACCGATCGCCTCAAGGCTTTTCAGGTAGAGCTCCTGCAGGTTCTCGGGGCTCGGCTTCAGGATGACCTGGAACTGGTAATAGTGCTGGAAGCGGTTGGGGTTCTCGCCGTAGCGCCCGTCCTTCGGCCGCCGCGACGGCTGGACATAGGCCGCCTTCCAGGGCTTCGGGCCGAGCGATCGCAGCGTGGTCGCCGGGTGGAAGGTGCCGGCGCCGACCTCCATGTCGTAGGGCTGCAGGATCACGCAGCCTTCCGCCGCCCAAAAGCGCTGGAGCGCGAGAATGAGCCCCTGGAACGAGCGTTTCGGGCTCAAAGGATCGTCGGTCATCGAGATTTGCGCGCCGCGTTGAGAAGCGCGCGGACGCTAGTTGCGCCGCCGGAGGGGGTCAAGGCGCGGAAAGTCCAGCTCAGCCGGGGCGCCACTCTCCTGTGGCCGGATCCTTCCTCAGCGTCGGCCGGTTCGCCTTGTTCTGCTCCGCCTCGGCGCGCTCGGACTCGTCGAGGCGCGCGTTCACCCGCGCCCATTCGCGCTTCAGCGCCTTGAAGCCGAAAGCGGCGCCGGCGGCCGCGGCCGCGATCACGATGAGCGGTGCGGGCATCTTGCTGTCCGAGAGCGCCTTGAGGAGGTCCTTTGCGGCCATCAGCGAACAGTCTGGCTCCAGTGAGGCGACGTCAAGGCGAGATTCACAGGCCGAAACGCGCCCACAACGCGCGGCGTTCCAGCGCGTCGAGCGCCTCCTCGGCGAGACCGGAGGCGGCGCTGAGCGAAACGCCGACCCCGTCGGAGGCGCCTCGTCCCGTCAGGCGCTTCAGCAACGAAGTCTTCGGCGTCATGAGACGCAGCTCCACCTTGTCGCCCCAGCGTTCGCGCATGGTCGAGCGAATGTCGCCGAGGCGATCGACGAGCCCGAGGCCAAGGCCGGACTGGCCGGTCCAGAACGCGCCCGTGAAAAGATCCGGATCGTCACCGAGCGCCTTGCCGCGACGCTCCTTCACCAGCGCGATGAACAGCTCGTGGACCTCGCGCTGAATCTCCTTGAGCCGCTCGACGTCCTCGGCCTTCTCGGGGCTGAACGGGTCCAGAATCGCCTTGTTCTCGCCGGAGGTGTAGAGCCGGCGATCGATCGACAGGCGCTCGATGGCGCGGTCGAAGCCGAAGCCCGACGAGACCACGCCGATCGACCCGACGATCGAGGCGGGATCGGCTACGATCTCGTCGGCGGCGCAGGCGATCATGTAGCCGCCCGAGGCCGCGGCGTCCTCGACGAAGGCTGCGACGCCGATATCGTGCTGCTTCGCCAGCTGGCGGATGCGCTGATAGATCAGATGCGCCTGCGCCGCCGAGCCGCCCGGGGAATTGATGACGAGGGCGATTTCCTTCGCCCCCTTCGTGGCGAAGGCCTTTTCGAGCGGACCGGCGACCGAGGCGAGCGTCAAAGCGGGGCGGAGCGGTCCGCCGACGCCGATCGCGCCGGCCAGCCGAACGACCGGAACGACCGGCCTCTCGTCCTTTAACCTTGCCGGTAAAATGGGATTGAGCGCGCGGCGCAGGGAAGTGGAGAGTGTTGCGTTCATGGGGGAAGGAGATAGCGTCGCTGCCGACCGGCACAACGGGACGCCGGGGGAATGAACGCCGAATGAACGGCGATCTCAGTCCCGGTTCAGCAGTGGTTCGCTATCTTCAAGACCAAATGGGGCCCGGTTCGCCTCCGCGCGGTGCGGAGAGGGGGATGCGGAGACGGACGCGCTTCCGTCGCGATCCCTCCGGGCCTTCGAGGAGGAGAGTATGGTTCGCAACTACGTTCTCGCCGCCGCTGTCGCCGCCGGCGGTCTCGCCATCGCCGCTTCGGCTCCGGCTTCGGCCGCCGAGGGCTCCGCTGCCGGCGTCGGCAAGCTGAGCGTCGCCAAGGCCGACATCATGAACGTTGGCTGGCGCGGCCGCGGCTGGGGCTACCGTCGCGGCTGGGGCTATCGCGGCTATCGTCGCGGCTGGGGCGGTCCCCGCTTCGGCATCTACGTGGCCCCGCGCCGCGCCTACTATCGCCGCTGCTGGATCAACCGCTGGGGCTATCGCGTCTGCCGTTGATCTGACGCATTGGGCCGGCCCTCGGGCCGGCCGTTCGTCCGGAGGGCCGGAAGCCGTCGCGCTTCCGGCCCTTTTCGTTCGCCTCATGACAGGTCGAGCATCCCGCCGCGCTGCGCGGCGTCGGCCTCCGGCGTGAAGCCGCCATCCGCGGCGTGCATCACGAGCGGGGGCCGGAGCAGAAGCGCCCCGCGCCCGCCGATCCGCGCGGAGATGACGAGCCGTCCCGCAGGCGCCTCGGCGCGCGGATGAACCGGCAGAATCCTCGCATCCCCGAAGCCGGCGTCGAGCGCCGCGAGCAGCGTTCCGAGGGCCTCCGGACGGTGGATCATGACCAGCGCTCCGCCGGGCCTGAGCAGCCGCCGCGCCGCGCCGATCCAGACGGGGATGACCGCGCCGTCGTCGACATGCGCGCGCGCCCTGCCGGCGTGAGGCGAGGCTCGGTGGCGCGCGGCGTCGTCGAAAGGCGGATTGGCCGCGACGAGATCGAAAGCGCCGGCGAATTCGTCGCCGCCCCGCGCGATCGCCGCAACGTCCGCCGCGGCGACCTCCGTCCGATCCGACAGGCCGTTGCGCCGGGCGTTCTCCTCGGCGAGCGCGGCGAGCGTCTCGTCGATCTCGACCAGCAGCGCGCGCCGCGCCCCCTTCGCCGCGAGCACGAGCCCGACTGGCCCCACCCCAGCGCCGAGGTCGGCGACGGCGCCGCCCGGCGTCAGAAGCGAGCGGGCGGCCGCGGCCAGCAGCGCGGCGTCGCCGCCGAAGCGATGTCCCCGCCTCGGCTGCAGCAACCGCACGGCGGCGCCGAAGAACAGATCGTCGGTGAGCTGGTCGGCGACGTCCGGCGTCACTGCCGCTCGGGTCTCAGCTCGTGCGCAAGGCCGTTCTCGACAAGCAGTTGGCGCGCGCGCGCAGCCTCGTCGTCCGGCACCAGCATGCGGCTCGCCAGAATGCCGAGCGAGCCCTCGAGCACGCTCATATTGCCGTCCAGCACGAGGCACTCGATCCCCTCGCCCTCCAGGGTCGCCCGGGCGAAGGAGAGCAGCACGGGATCGTTGGTTCTCAGGATTTCATGCATGCGGACGCCAGCCTTTCGCCCCCAACATTGCCGACTGGCGCGCCGGCCGGCAATGCGGCGCGCCGCACGATATGGTTAGCCAGCCGTTCACCCATTGGGCGAAAAACGCCCCGTTCGCGCCCAACTTCGGCCCCCCGCGCCGGCCATACATTCCCTCGTCAGCAGTCGCGTACGGGGAATGAAGTCATGCGGACGGAACTCATCGCCCTCGCCGTTTCCGCCGCGCTCCTCCTGCTCGCCTCCGAGAAGCTGATGGCCGCGAGGGCGCTCCTTGCCGGCGGCTGACGAGCGGCCAGCTCCGATTCCGCCTTGCCCGACCGGGGCGCCATGGCTACGGTCCCGCGCGACTGAGCCAGCCGGAGCGAGCCATCTTGGGCGTCGTCGCGCCATTCCAGGGACGTCAGCAAGCCTCTGAAGCCGATGGGCTCGCGCCGCTGCTCGAGCTCGTGACCCCGGGCATGGAGCGCGTCAACGCCTTCATCCTGTCGCGCACCGGGTCCGAGGTCACCATGATCCCGGAGGTCGCGAACCATCTGATTTCCTCCGGCGGCAAGCGGCTTCGGCCGATGCTGACGCTCGCGACCGCAGCGCTCTGCGGCTATTCCGGCGACGGCGACGTCAAGCTCGCCGCGGCCGTGGAGTTCATGCACACGGCGACGCTCCTGCACGACGACGTCGTCGACGGCTCGGAGATGCGGCGCGGCAAGCTGGCCGCGCGCATGCTGTGGGGCAACGAGGCCAGCGTGCTGGTCGGCGACTTCCTGCTCGGCCAGGCCTTCAAGATGATGGTCGAGGTCGGCTCGCTCGAGGCGCTCCGGATCCTCGCGGAAGCCGCCTCCGTGATCGCCGAGGGCGAGGTGATGCAGCTCGCCGCCGCCAAGAACACCGCGACGACCGAGGACGAGTATCTCGCGGTCATCCGCGGCAAGACGGCCGCGCTGTTCGCCGCCGCCTGCGAGGTGGGACCGGTCATCGCCAACCGGCCGCGCGAGGAGCAGGCGGCCGCGCGGTCCTACGGCATGAATCTCGGCGTCGCCTTCCAGCTTGTCGACGACGCGCTCGACTATGGCGGCCGCGAGGCCAAGCTCGGCAAGAAGGTCGGCGACGACTTCCGCGAGGGCAAGATCACCCTGCCCGTCGTGCTCGCCTATCGGCGCGGCTCGGCCGAGGAACGCGCCTTCTGGAAGCGCACGCTCGAGAACGGCGAGGCCGAGGACGCCGACCTCGCCGAAGCGCTGCGCCTGCTCGTCAAGCACGGCGCGATCGACGACACCATCGCCCGCGCCCGTCACTACGGCGCGATCGCCCGCGACGCGCTCGCGCTGTTCCAGGACAGGCCCGCCGCCAAGGCGCTGCTCGACGTGGTGGAGTTCGTCACGGCGCGGGCGCACTGAAGCCCGCAACGCACGTGCAGATCTGATCTTCGCTGCGGCGATGGCGTTGCGCCGCCATTTGCTGTACTGCAACGCAGCATCCAACACCCGGCGACTTATGCGCCGCGCCCAAGACGCGCGAGCGGTTTCGCGTCACGGGTCCGCACCCGAGAAGACAGCCCGTGACCTCTGGTCCCACCACTTCGCCCCTGATGCGCGCGCTCTCCGCGCGCGGCTATGTCGAACTCACGCCCGTCCAGAGCGAGGTTTCGTCCGCCGCGGCCGGCGGACGCGACCTGCTGGTCTCCGCCCGGACCGGCTCCGGTAAGACCGTCGCCTACGGGCTGGCGCTCGGCGACACGCTGCTCGGCGGCGGCGATCGCCTTCCCGCCGCGAGCGCCCCGCTCGCCCTCGTGGTGGCCCCGACGCGCGAGCTCGCATTGCAGGTCGAGCGGGAGCTCCAGTGGCTGTTCGCCGAGGCCGGAGGCCGGATCGTCGCCTGCGTCGGGGGCATGGACCCGCGCACCGAGCGCCGTCGCCTTGAGGGCGGCGCGCATATCGTGGTGGGCACGCCCGGGCGCCTGCGCGATCACATCGACCGCCGCGCCCTCGACCTCTCCGCGCTGCAGGCGGTCGTCCTCGACGAGGCCGACGAGATGCTTGACCTCGGCTTCCGCGACGACCTCGAATTCATCCTCCAGGCGACGCCAGACGAGCGCCGCACGCTGCTGTTCTCCGCGACGCTGCCCGACGCCATCGTGTCGATCGCGCGACGCTTCCAGCGCGACGCCCTGCGCATCGAGACCGCGGGCGAGAGCGAGGCCCATGCCGACATCGAGCATCGCGCCATCCGCGTCGCGCCGCGCCAGACCGACGGCGTCGTCGTCAACCTGCTCCGCCAGCACGACGCCGCCGCCGCGATCGTGTTCTGCTCGACGCGGGAGGCGGTGCGCAGGCTCCATCAGACGCTGTCGCGGCGCGGCTTCTCCGCGGTGCTGCTGTCCGGAGAACTCGGCCAGGCCGAGCGCAATCGCGCGCTCGAAGAAATCCGCGACGGGCGCGCGCGGGTCTGCGTCGCGACCGACGTCGCTGCGCGCGGCATCGACCTCGCCAATGTCGAGCTCGTCGTCCACGCGGACCTGCCGCACGACGCGGAAGTGTTCCGGCATCGCAGCGGCCGCACGGGTCGCGCCGGCCGCAAGGGCGTCAGCGTGCTGCTCGCCCCGGTCTCGCGCCGTCGCAAGGCGGAGCTGCTGCTGACTGACGCCGGCGTCGTCCCCGTCTGGAGCGCGCCGCCCTCGGCCGACGAGATCCGTGCGCTCGACCGGGACAGGCTCGCGACCGATCCCGCGATCGCGGCTCCGGCCTCGCCGGAGGAGCTCGACGGCGCCCGCGAGCTGATCGAACGTATCGGCGCGGAGCAGGCCGCCGTCGCGCTGATGCGGCTCCATCTCGCGCGGCTTCCGGCGCCGATCGCGGTCGAAGACACCGGAGAATGGACGCCGGCGCGCGGCCGTCCTGCGGCCCGGGAGCAGGCTCCGTCCGACAACCGCCTTCCGCGCCGCCGGGAGGATTTCGGCGACGGCGTCTGGTTCCGCCTCGCTGTCGGCCGCAAGCAGAACGCCGACCCGAAGTGGCTGCTGCCGCTGCTCTGCCGGCGCGGCGGCGTGACGCGTACCGAGATCGGCGCGATCCGCATCTTCGACCGGGAGACCAAGGTGGCGATCGCCGCGGACGCCGCCGACGCTTTCGCGGCTTCCGCGCTCGGCTCGGAGAAGGGCGACGTCGCGATCACGCGCGCGGACGCTCCGAGGGAGCGGCTCACGCCACCGCAGGCTCGAGCTGAGGCGCGGCCGTCGAAGCCGCCATACAGGCCGGACGCCATGGGCGGCACGGAGGGCGACCCGTCTCGCCGAAAGGTCCGGCCGGCCGGCAAGCCCTACGCTGGGCGCGAGAAGGACGGCGTGGCGCGCGGCGTCAGGCACGGCAAGCTGGAAAACTGGGGAAAAAACGGCGCCAAAGCCGCGCGACGGCGCGCGAAGGGCGACTGAACGGGCGCTGTCGCACAGATGCGCGCACGCGCTGCATCACGAAGGCGGCATCGACGGCAGGCCCGACGATTTCCGGTTGACCACGGTAAAATCGTGCCCTCCAGCTGCGACGCCCGATCTTGGGCGCCGTGGGGGAATTCCGTGATCTTCAAATCCATCTTGCTCGTCGCGGCCTCGGCCGCGGCGGTGGTCGCGCCGTCGGGCGCCTTCGCCCAAAGCAAGGGCGACTGGGTGCTCGGCCGCTGGAAAGGCGGGGCCTACTGGTATCCGGCCGTCATCCAGCGCGTCGACGGCGACCAGCTGACGCTCCAGTACGATGACGGCGACCGGGAGACGACCGCTCTCGCAAAGGTCCGGCCCTACGACTGGACGATCGGCAAGAAAGTCGAGTGCAATTTCCAGGGCAAGGGAGACTGGTATCCCGGAACGATCTCGTCGCTGGGCGGCGAGGCGATCGGCATCGCCTACGACGATGGCGACAAGGAACGCACGAAGACGGGTCGCTGCCGCTCCAGATGATTGCGTCGTCCGGTCGGCGGGGTTCGACGCCCGCCGGCCGTCTGCGCCGGGTCAGATATCCAAAATGACCGGCTCGTGCCCGGTCTCCTTCAGGAACCGGATCAGGTCTTCGGCCTGCACCGCCGTGGTCGCGGTGTTCTCGAGCGGGTGGAAGTTCACCCGCCCCTTCGCCAGCAGCCCCGCGTCGAGCGCGACGGTGACGCGGCCCTCCGTGTCGTTGATCGCCCCGAACGGCGTCACCGAGCCCGGCGTCACGCCCCAGACCTCGTAGAGCAGTTCGGCCGAGCCGAAGGACACGCGGCCCTGCCCGCCCAGCTTCTCGTGAATGCGCTTGAGATCGACCACCGCCTCGTCCTCGGCCACGACGAGGAACAGCCGGCCCTTCTTGTCCTTGAGAAACAGGTTCTTGGACTTGCCGCCCTCGATGCGCGCCCTGAGATGAGCCGATTCGGCGACGGTGAAGACCGCCTCGTGCTCGATCGTCTCGTGCGCGATCCCGAGCCTGTCGAGATAGGCGAAGAGGTCGGCGCGGCTGGCGGGCATCGGCGGTCCATCGGGAAGGGTCGAGGGCCCCGCCATAGCCTGTTCGGGACGATCGCGACAGATCGGCGACGAGCGGCTTGCATTCCCGCAGCCGATGCGGCATGAAGCGCCTCTCGCGGGGCGAACCCACCCCGCGCCGGACTGATGCGGGTGTAGCTCAGGGGTAGAGCACAACCTTGCCAAGGTTGGGGTCGAGGGTTCGAATCCCTTCGCCCGCTCCAGTTGCCAGAATGTCGAAAAGCCGCGGAAACCCCGCGGCTTTCGTCGTTTTCAGGGGTGCGTTTCGGAAGGCCGTTTCGAGACGGTCATCCGCGTTCGTCCGTGAGAACTGGGGGAGCCCGAGCGGTCAGCGCTCCCACATAGACCCGCGCTGCCCTACCGACCGGCCCGGATCGTGCCCGAACCGACGGCATTGACGGCTTGCCGGGCAATTGCTGTCCGGACGGCCCTTAGAAGCGGGTGGCGCGAGAAGACTGCGGAAGTCCGCTTGCACGCCAACTGTCCGAGAGACCATCTGCCGGCTCCATCGCGGCCGGCCTTGTACGCAATATGGCCGAAATGGCTGTAATCCGCCGATTGCGGCCATGCCGGGCGCCACAATATTTTCCAGGCATGCAGTCATACCTGCGCGCGGGACCGCCAGTTTTTCCGCGATCCCATAGAGGAGCATTCGATGGCGAGCCGTCGGTTTCCGACGCGACCTGCAACCCGGTCCGCGGCGAGCGTCGATGTGCGCGCGGTCCTGCTCGGACGCGGCGCCCCCAACGACATCCGGCAGGATCACGGACGGACGTCTCGGCCGACCGGACCAATGGCCCTGATCGTCCCGCTCTCCGCCGTTCTGGCGGTCGCGTTTCTGGCGCGGGCGCTCGGCTTCTGATGCGAGTCAGACGGGCCCGGTGATCAGGCGTGCAGCGCGCGCATCTGACGCTGCGGCTGCTGCGGGGGCGCTTCGTTGTCAACCCATGCGCTCCGAAAGCGACGCCGATAGTCGAGCGGGCTGACGCCCAGGTTCCGGAGAAACGTCCGCCGCATGCTGTCGGCCGTGCCGAAGCCGCACAGGTCGGCGATCCGTGCGAGCGCGACATTCGTGTCCTGGAGCATGCGCCGGGCTTCGTCGATCCGCGCGGCTTCGACGAAATCCGCCGGCGTCATCTTCATCTCGCGCCGGAACACGCGGGCGAAATTGCGCACGCTCATGCCGGCTTCGTGCGCCAGCGCCTCGACCGAGAGCGGCTGGGCGAGGTGCGCCAGGGCATATTCCTGAGCCTGCTGGATCGGCGTCTTGCCCGACATCTGCGCCGCGAGATGGGCGGAGAACTGCGATTGGCCGCCGGGCCGTTTCAGGAACATCACCATGTAGCGGGCGACGATCAGCGCGAGATCGCGACCGTAGTCTTCCTCGACCAGGGCCAGCGCGAGGTCCATGCCGGCCGTGACGCCGGCGGTGGTGCAGAGCGAACCGTCGCGAATGAAGATCTGGTCGCTGTCGACGACCACCTCCGGATAGCCGGCGGCGAGCTTCTCGGCGCATTCCCAATGGGTCGTCACCCGACGGCCGTCGAGAACGCCGGCCGCGGCGAGCAGGAACACGCCCGTGCAGACCGAGCCGTAGCGGCGGATGCCGGGGGCCCTCCTGCGGATCCATTCGACGACCTCGGGATCGATCTCCTGAAACGACGGATCGCCGCCGACCAGGAGCGTGTCGATCTCCTCGTCCGGGTCGCTGATCGTGCAGTCCGGCAGGAAGCGCAGGCTGCCCGTGCCGGAGATCGGGGCGTCGGTCGCGCCCATGACCTTGACCTCATAGGCGTCCGGGCGCCCAAGCCGGCGCGCGGCTTCCCAAAAGACTTCCGCAGGCCCGACGACGTCGAGCGACTGAACGCCGGGCGGGGCGAGGATCACGATACGCATAGTGAAAGCCCAAAGCTGAAAGCTGGCCGACGGAGTCGGATACGCAAGAGTTCGGCCAACTGTCAGATCGTCAGCGGCGCGCCCGCCTCCGCGGTCCGGCCAGGAGCCGAGACGCGGCCGAGCCGTTCCCAGGCATAACCGCAGGCGGCTCCGAGCATCACCCACGTGAGGGCCTGGACCACCAAGGCATGGGCGGCGAAGGCGGCGGCGAGTTCGGCCGGCGCCGCGCTCGCCGGCGCCGCAGCCTCGGGAGCGCCAACGACCTGCGGCGCGACGACGAGCGCGACGCCAAGCGCCTTCAGCGCGGGCCGACCGTAGGCGATCAGCGCGATCCCGGCCGCCGTCGCCGCGGCTGTCGTGACCCACCAGATTTGCCGACCGAGGAGATCAGCGGCCGCGGCCCCCGGCAACTCGGGGGCGAGGCCGAGGCTCGTCGCAAGGCCCGTCGCGGCGAAGCCCGCGACGCCGAATGCGACGCCGGACCGAACGGTGAGGCCTTGCGGCGCGATGAGCGTCGCCGCGGCGACGAGCATCAGGCCGAAGCCGATCGTCGCGGCGACCGTCGCGAGCGCGGTATAGGCCGCGCGCTCGGCGCCGTCCCGAGGCGCCCAGCCGTCGCCGTGGTCGTGCGTCTCCGCGCCAGCTCCGTGGTCGTGCCCGTGCGGCGTCACCGGGGCGGCCGTCTCATAGGTCTCGGCCTTCATGATCAGCGGCGAGACGAGCACGAGCTGAAGCGCGGTCGCGAGCAGGCCTACGACAAGGCCGGCGGCAAGGGCGCAGGACAGGATCCGGTTGAGCATGGCGCACGCCTTCAGTGGCAGGGGAAGCCGGTGGCGTGGCGGGCGTCGTGCGCCGCGTTGTGGATCATCTCCGGACCCGCGAAGCCGACGGTGAAGACGACCAGGGCGCCGAGCGTGAAGGCGGCGAAGGCGGCGGCCAGGCGCGCCTGCGCGGATCGCGCGCGCGTCTGGCTGAAAGTGGAGGCGGTGGTCATTGCTTGGCTCCTGGGATTTTGGCGTCGGCGAATTCGCTTTCCGCGACACGCGCCTCGATTTCATCTCGGGTCGAAAGGCCGCTTTCGACCACGGCGGCCTCGAGCGCGGCGAGCCAGCGCTCGTAGTAGTTCCAGCTGGCGTCATCGAGCTCGTGGGACTTCTCCCAGCCGTCGATCGAGACGATCAGCTGCTGGCGAAAGTCCTCCCACTCGAAGTGGCCTTCCCGGGCGAGGGCGAGCGCCACTCCGAAGGCCGTCCGCTCCCACTCTTCCGAGAAGCACAGTCCGCCGTTCGCCCGGGGCGGGGTGTCCGCCGCGCCCATCATCGAGGTCACGGCGAACTGCTCAAAGTTGGTCAGCATGTCAGGCCGCCTTGGCGACGGCGACGCCCATCATGGATTCGGGCGTGACGAGCGCGGCCAGTTGTTCCTCGCTGAGGCCGTCGGTTCCCGCGGGGCGCTCGGGCACGACGAACCAGCGGATCTGGGCGGACGAGTCCCAGACCTTGATCTCGGTCTCGGACGGCACCTCGAGCCCGAACTCCTTCAGCACGGCCCGCGGCTCGCGCGCGGCGCGGCTGCGGAACGTCGGGTCCTTGTACCAGTAGGGCGGCAGGCCCAGCACCGGCCAGGGATAACAGGAGCAGAGCGTGCAGATGATCAGATTGTGGACGCCGTCGCCGTTCGCCACGGCCTTCATGTGCTCGCCTTCCGCGCCGGCCATGCCCTCGGGAAACTCGAGCTCCGCAAGAGCCGCGGCCGTGTCGGCGACGAGACGCTCCTTGTAGGCCGGGTCGACCCAGGCGCGGGCGACAGCCTTGGCCCCGTTGAACGGGCCCATCTTGGTCTCGAAATAGCCGAGCACGGTGTCGACCGTCTTGGACGTGATGACGCCCTTCTCGATCAGCAGCGCCTGCAGCGCCTTGGCGCGGGCGGCGTTCTTCTTCTCGCGGTCGGCGTCGTAGAAAAATTGCGCGGTCATCGGGCGCTCCGGCTCAGGCTGCGGCCGCCGCCGAGACGGGCTCGGCGAGGTAAGCCGCATAAAGGTCGGCGTAGAGGGTGAAATTCGCCTCGGCGTTGCCAGGCCAGAGCTCGGCCGGATCGAAGGCGACGCAATAGACAGGCATCGCCTTCTCGATCCCGTCGCCGATGCCGTCCGCGCCGGTGTCGGTGAGATAGACGTAGGCTCCCGGATAGACTTCGGTGACGACGCCGGTCTTGTTGCGCAGGAAGCCCGGCAGGCGGGTGTGCTCGACGGTGGGGACGTTCTTCACCAGCACCGTGTCGCCGACCGCGAAGGCCGGCTCTGCCGCGACGTCGCGCTTCGGACTGTCGCCCTCAACGAGATACTGCACGACGCGCGCGTCGATTTCGGCTGCGCCGCCTTCGGGCAGCGGCTTGTCGGGATCGGCGAGGTATTCCGCCGTCTTGGCCTCGAGTTCGGCCTCGGTGAGATAGCCGTTCGAGACGAAGTAGCCGGAAATGCCGCCGAGCCATTTCTCGTAGTAGCGATACTTGAAGTAGTCGAACGGGTTCATCGACTCCGCGCCCTTGCGCAGGTCCGCCCAGGTCCACACGGTCTTGAAGACGCTCGGCGTCTCGGGCAGCGGCAGCTGCGGGCTCAGCGCCATCATCGCGGTGTGGATCCCGAAGATGACCTTCTCCCACTCTTCTACGAAGACGCGGGTCTCGGTCCAGACGGGCCCGAGGCCCTCAAGCCCGCCGAGCGTGTGCTGAAGCTTCATGGGTCTCGCTCCGTTCGTGTTGGGTCAGGCCGCGGCGGGCTTCTTGGCGGCGAGCATGTTGGTGAAGACCTCGGAGGCGTAGCCGAAGCAGGCGCCGAGCAGCATGGCGACGGCGGCGACGATCGTGGGGTGGCTGATGTCGCCGGTGAGGATCGTCTTGCCGGTCGCAGCGCTTGTGCCGACCGTCGAGGCGAAGCCGAACACGATCGCCGGCGGGAAGGCGAGCAACGGCAGCGAGGACGACGCGACCATGGCCGAAGTGCCGAGGCCGACGCAGATGGCCGCGATGATCGGGTGCTCGGGAGCCATCGCGATGACGAGCAACGTCAGCGAGGCGATCGCGATGCCGGTCCAGTTGCGGGCGACCGACTTCACGAAGCCATCCGGCCCGCCGCCGCATGCGAAGAAAGAAGCCCAGGCGATGAAGGTCACCCAGACGGGAAGCGGAATGATCGTGGCGGTGACATAGGTGTCGATCGCTCCCAGAATCCCGAGGCTGATCATGGCGGCGACAAGAGGAGGCATCAGCGTTCTCCGGTTTGGACGTGATCAGGCCGCTTGGTCGGCGAGAACCCGGCAGTGGGCGAAGCCGCCCTCGATCTCGGCGCGATCGAGGTTTCTGCCGATGAAGACGATCTGGCTCTGACGGACGTCGCTCGCGGCCCACGGGCGGCCCGGCCTGCCATCGGCCGTCATGTGGACGCCGTGGAAGACGTAACGGCGGCTCTCGCCGGCGAAGTTCAGGACGCCCTTCATGCGCAGTAGGTCGACGCCGCGCTCCTTCTGGAACTTCGAGAACCAGCCGTTGAACAGGTTGGGCGCCAGTGGCTCAGGGATGGTCACTGCGACGCACCCGATGTCGTCGCTGTGCTCGTGCTCGTGGTCATCGAGCAGGTCGGGCTCGATCGCCAGGAGGTTCTTCAGGTCGAACGCGCCGATGTCGAGAACCGTCGCTCGCGCGGCCGCGCCGTCCCGAACCCGCTGAATCCGGGCCAACGGGTTTAAGCGGCGCACCTCGCGTTCGGTTCGATAGAGAGAAGCTTCGTCCGTGAGATCCGTCTTGTTGATCAGCACGACATCGGCGAAGGCGATCTGCTCGCGCGCCTCGTCCTGGCCGATCTGGTCGGCGAAGTGTCGGGCGTCTACGACCGTGACGATCGCGTCGAGCTGGACATGCGCCTTCAGGACGTCGTCGAGCACGAAAGACTGAACGACCGGCGCGGGATCCGCGAGGCCGGAGGTTTCGACGATGAGGCGGTCGACCGGCCGACCGCTCGTGACCAGTTCGCCGATCCCTTTCACGAGGTCGCCGCGAACGGTGCAGCAGATGCACCCGTTGTTGAGCTCGATGATCGTGTCCGCGGTCTCGACGATCAGCTGCCCGTCGATCCCGACCTCGCCGTACTCGTTGACGACGACCGCGATCTTTTCGCCAACCGCCTGCCCCAGAATATGATTGAGCAGAGTGGTTTTCCCCGCCCCGAGAAATCCGGTGATGATCGTCACGGGCGTCTTTGACATGCAAAACTCTCCCGATGACCGCCAAGAGTTGCTTGGCGGATCATGGACAGGGTGATCACGTTACTGGCGAGAGGCCGGCGCGAGCCGACCGCATTTCATCGACATCAAGAACGCAGCGACAGTATCGAAGCTGATTGCACTGCAATACATGCCCATGCGCAACGGACATGGTCCGACCATTTCGGCCAAAGAAACGGCGGGTTCGGACAAACCCAGATTAAAGGACAGGCCTGATTATTTTGTGTGCAGATCGGCGAAGCCGCGGCCCTGAGGGACGCGATTGGACAAGTTTGCCCGAACGGTTAAACCCGCCCTAGGGTCAGCCTGGCACAGGCCTTCCGGCCGGGATGCGGCCGAACCCGTCTCAGCGTCACAGCCGCTGAGCGGACATTCGTCCGCCGCACGACGTGTGGACAAGATCATCGCGCCTTCAGCGTCGCCTCCGCGAGGCCGTGCCGACCGGAGCCGCCCGCAACGTCGACGAGGATGTCGGGCGCGCCGCCGCCGGCCCGTTCGACGACGCCGCGGTCGAGCCGATCGCAGGCTAGGCGGCGCCCACTGGCTGACGGCCGTCTCCGAAAGACGTCATATGGCCGAGCCCATCGCGGTTCGCCGCATAGGCGCGGTCATACTCGACAAGGCGCGCCACCTCGTCGCGCGCCTCGGAGCCGTAGAGCTTGCCGATCAGGTAGAGCGTCGCGTCGATCGCCAGCGAGACGCCGCCTCCCGTCACGACGACATCCTCGACGATGGCGGCCGTCACGACCCTGCTGTCCTTGGCCATATCGGCCAGCAGGTCGATCGGCGCATCCGTTTCGGCGCCCGCCTTGTTGCGCCGCGTCGTGATCGCGCGCCCGTCGAGCGCTCCGGAAGAGGCGAGCACCAGCGCGCCGGTGCACACGGACGCCAGCCGCTCCGGCGCCTGCCGCTTCAGATAGGCGACCAGCTCGCCGTCTCTCGAGGCCTGCGGCCAGCCAGGGCCGCCGCACACGATATGAACGTCGCAGTCCGGCGCGTCCGCCACTCCGTGATGCGCCTCCACCGTCAGGTCGCCCGCCAGCCGCACCGGTCCTGCGCGTCGCGCGATCACGACGCTCGAAAGGTTCGGCAGGATCCGCTTCGCCATCGACACGACTCCGACCGTGCCGCCGACGTCGATCGGCTCGACATATTCATAGAGCACCACGCCGATGCGGGCCGGCGCCGACCTGTCTCTCATTTCGAGCTCCTCTTGATCGCGGCGGGGGCCTCGTCCATGAGCTAGGCCATGAAGACGCGGCGCGCCGATATCGAGTTCAAACTGGAAGAGCGTCAGCAGGCGTCGCCGGACGCCGACCGCGCCCAGCTCAAGGTGCTGGCGGACGAACTGAAACGACACCGCAAGGAGCGGGGCCTGTCGCTGGAAGCGCTCGCAGACCTCTCGGGCGTCAGCCGCTCGATGATCTCGAAGGTCGAACGCGCCGAGGCCGCGCCGTCGACGACCGTGCTGTCGCGATTGGCGGAGGCTCTGGGCGTCACGTTCTCGCGGCTCATGGCGCCTCCGACCGAGCGGGAGATGCTGTTCATCCCCGCAGCGAGCCAGCCGATCCTGCGCGACGGAGAGTCGGGTTTCCTGCGCCGCTGCATCTCGCCCGTGCTTCCCGGGCGCGGTATCGACTGGGTTCTGAACACCGTGCCGCCCGGCGGCGGCTCCGGCCGGTTCGTGGGACACAAGCGCGGCGTCTCGGAATACATCTACGTCCTTCAGGGCCGCCTCGAGGCCCATGTCGGCGAGAAGACGGTCGTTCTGGAAGAAGGCGACAGCCTGTATTTCGAGGCGGACGCCGACCATTCCTTCGTCAATGTCGGCGTGGGCGACTGCCAGTACTTCCTGGTCATCGACTCCTCCCGCATCCGCTAGTCCTGCCTCTCGGTAAGGCGCCGCGTCCGGAACGCCGCTTAGAAGCGCGGCGTCGCCGGCCCGCGTCCGCGGCGATCGCGTCCGGCGCTCTGCGATCGGCAGTGTGGCATGAGGCTTGCCTCCTCGATAGTGGAAATTTATCCACTATCGATGGAGGGTGGGATGAGCGACGCACCGACTGCCGATGTCATCGGGGTGCCCGAGGTTGCTCGGGACGAGAAGGAGATGAACAAGATCGTCTGGGCGAGCGTGCTCGGCACCGTGGTGGAATGGTACGACTTCCTGATCTACGGCACCGCGGCCGCGCTGGTGTTCAACAAGCTCTTCTTCCCCACGATGGATCCGGTGGCGGGCACCATCGCGGCGTTCGGCGCCTATGCGGTCGGCTTCGTGGCGCGTCCGCTCGGCGGCGCGATCTTCGGACATTTTGGCGATCGCGTCGGCCGCAAGGCGATGCTCACGCTGACCATGCTGATCATGGGCGTCGGAACGTTCCTGATCGGCTGCCTGCCGACCTACGAGCAGATCGGCATCTGGGCCCCGATCCTTCTGGTCCTGCTGCGCCTGATGCAGGGCGTCGGCATCGGCGGCGAATGGGGCGGCGCGGTGCTGATGGTCATCGAGCACGCTCCGGAAAAGAAGCGCGGCTTCTACGGCAGCCTCGTTCAGGTGGGCTTTCCGGCCGGCGTCGCGCTCTCGACCGCGACCTTCCTCGGGCTGACAATGCTGCCGCAGGAGGATTTCCTGTCCTGGGGCTGGAGGCTCCCCTTCCTGTTCTCGATCGTCCTCATCGGCGTCGGCCTGTTCGTTCGCCTGAAGCTCATCGAGACGCCGGCATTCGCGAAGGTGAAGACCACCGAGACGGTCGCGAAAATGCCGGTGCTCGACGTCATCACGAAGCACCCCAGAACCTTCCTGACCGCGGTCGGCATTAAGGTGTCGGAAGTCGCATGGGTTTACGTGCTGACCGTCTTCTCGATCGTCTACGCCACCGGCACGCTCGGGCTGCCGCGGACTCTGATCCTCTATGCGATCCTCGCGGCGGCGGTGCTCGAGTTCGCCACGCTGCCGCTGTTCGGCTGGATGTCGGACAGGATCGGCCGCAGGCCGATGTATCTCGGCGGCGCGATCGTCAGCGCGCTCTGCGCGCTGGTGGTGTTCCCGCTGCTCGAGACGCGCGACCCGGCCGTCGTGGTGATCTCGATCGCCGTGATCATGAGCCTGACGCATGCGACCATGTTCGGCCCGCAGGCGGCGTTCATGCCCGAACTGTTCGGCACGAGGCTGCGCTACTCCGGCGCCTCCCTCGGCTGCCAGATCGCGGCCGCGATCTCGGGCGGCTTCGCGCCGGTGATCGCGACCGGGCTTCTGGCCTGGGCCGGCGCCACCTGGCCGATCGCCGTCTATCTGGTCGCGCTCGCGACGATCACGCTGGCCGCGACGATCTACGCGACGGAGACGCGCGATCTCGACATCTCCCGAGCCTGACGGCGGGGGACGCGACCGCTCGGCTCCCGGCGGATCCGCCGGGAGCCGCAGTCCCCTCGAAGAGCCCCAGAAGGAGGCGACCATGAGAGACGACGAAACACGCGCCGGGGCCTACGCCGAAGCTCCGTCGCCACGGCCGGCCCCGAAGATGGTCGAGGCCTTCGATCACGCCGCGGGGTCGCTCGCGCGGCACGTCCCGGGCGGCGCGACCGGCTTCAGGGGCGTGCTGCTGCATATCCATGTGGCGCCGGCGGCGAGCTACGAGATGGAGGAGCTGGCGGAGGCCGAATGCGTCGCCGGCCGGGGCATCGTCGGCGACCGCTATCACGTCGGGACCGGCACCTATTCGCCGAAGCCCGACACGCGCGAGGTTACCCTCATCGAGCAGGAGGCGCTCGACGCGCTTTCCCGCAACGACCCGCCCCTCCAGCGCGGCCCGATCGCGCTGGCGCCGGGCGATCACCGCCGCAACCTCACGGTTCGCGGCGTGCCGCTGAACCATCTCGTCGGACGGCGTTTCAGGGTCGGCGAGGTGATCCTGCGCGGCGGCAGGCTCAATTTCCCCTGCAAGTATCTCGAAGAGCTGCTCGGCCTGCCGGTCTACCTGCCGCTATACAACCGCTCCGGACTGAACTGCGGCATTGAACGCGGCGGCGTCATACGGCCGGGCGACGGCATCGAGCTCCTGAACGACGTTCCGGCATGACCGCTCGCGTCGTCATGAAGCTGAAGGTTGTGGCCGCACGGTTCTCGACCCCGAACGTGCTGCATCTGCGGCTCGTCCATCCGCTGCGTCCCGAACTGCCGCCCTGGGAGCCGGGCGCCCATGTCGACCTGAGGCTGCCCGACGGCAAGATCCGGCAATATTCGCTGTGCGGCGATCCGGACGATCTCTCGGCCTACGAGATCGCCGTCAAGCGGGAGGACGCCGGCCGAGGCGCCTCGATCTGGGCGCACCAGACGCTCAAGCCCGGCGCGATCGCCCATGTTTCCGCTCCGCGCAGCAACTTCGCCATCCAGAAGGCATCCCGCCACATCTTCGTGGTCGGCGGGATCGGGGTGACGCCGGCGCTCCCCATGGCGCGTCGGTTGGCGGCCGAGGGGGCGGACGTCCTCGTCCATTTCTGCGCGCGGTCCAAAGCCGAAGCGCCCCTGCTCGCAGACCTGCGCGAGGCCTGCGGGCCGCGCCTGAGGACATGGTTCACGGCGGACGGGCGACGCTTCTCCGTTTCCGAGCTGGAGGACTACGTCGAAGGGGCCTGCCTCTATGTCTGCGGTCCGCCCCGGCTTCTGAAGGCCGTGCAGGATGCCGCGACCGCGAGAGGCTGGCCGGAGGCGCGACTGCGCTCCGAAGCGTTTCAGGCGACGCTCGACGAGAACTTCAAGCCGGAGCCGTTCGACGCCACGCTGGCCTCGACCGGGAAGACGCTGCACGTTCCGGCGGACCGCTCGCTGCTCGAGGTCTTGCGCGACCACGGGATCGTCATGCCGTCCTCGTGCGAGCTCGGCGTCTGCGGATCCTGCGTCTGCGGCTACACCGAGGGCGTCGTCATTCACCGCGACGCCGCGATCCCGGTCGCCGAGAGGCAGCACAGGATTGCGCCCTGCGTCTCTCGGGCCCGCGTCTCCGTCACCCTCGACCTCTGACGCGCGATCGCCTCCCGCCGTCGCCCCTAAGCGAACCTCGTCCGCCTCAAGAAGGACCACGTCAGTGCAAAAAGACTGCATCAACCCGGGCGGCGCCGCCCCGGCGCTTCCCCTGACCCACGCCGTGCGCGCCAACGGCTTCGTCTTCATTTCCGGCCAGTTGCCCGTCACGGCCGCGGGGGAGCTTCCGGACGGGTTCGAAGCGCAGCTGCGTCAAGTTCTCGCCAATCTCGAGGCCGCCCTTGAAGCCGCGGGCTCCAGCTTCGGCAAGGTCGTCAAGACGACGGTCTTCATGAAAGACCTCAACGACTTCGCCGCGCTCAACACCATCTATGGCGAGGTCTTCGCGTCGCAGCCTCCGGCCCGCTCGGCCTATGAGGTCGCCCGACTGCCCAGGGACGCTCTGGTGGAGATCGAGGCGGTGGCGCTGGCCTGAAGAACCTCGGAAGGCGGCGGGCGAACGGGTCCGACAGGACCATGCGTCTCAACGTGCTGACTGGCCCCCCACAGCCGCCCGAAGGCCGGCTTTCCGCGAGGGAGGACGTGCCCCCCGCAAGCGATCGGTCGCACCGGCCGCGCTTTCTCGTCGCCGTAGCCAGACACCCAGAAGCAGTCTCTCCGGTCCAGGCGGAAAAACTGACATGCACGTCGCGCACAGACGCCGGCCGTTGATCATATTACTCAGCCGCCAAAGGCTAGGTCTTCAATGTGGGCGACCGCAGCAGATTCAAGGCCGGCGAGTTCGTCGTGCTTAACCCGCTTCGGGCCGATCAGGATCATCAGGCCCTCGATCTGGGCGGTAATGAGAGCCGCCCGAAGTTCTCGGTTTTCGCGATTGATGTCAGGCCGTACGCGCTCGATCATGCCCGAGATCCAGGTTCGCATCCGCGCGTAGAACGCTCCCAGCATTTTGGACACGGGCGGAGAGTGATTTGCCATCGCCCACATCTCCATGAGGAGCGTGACGGTGCGCTCTCGCTTGTTCTCCTCGATCATGAACTGGATCGAGAAACGGAAGATCTCACGGTCGCTTTTAAGCCGCGAGGGCACACGCTTCTTGAGGCGTTGGTCCCAGCGGTCGAAGATAAACTCCGCAAGATCGACCATCAGATCGTCCTTCGACGGATAGTAGTAGTTGACGTTTCCCACCGCGATGCCGACCCGCTTTGCGATGTTCCGGTAGGAAAGGTTCGCGAAGCCTTCGGCCACCACGATATCCTTGGCGGCCTCCAGGATCGCGGCGGTGCGGCCGGCTCCCTTCAGGGTTGAGCGCTTTACGGCCGGCAGCAGGATGTCCACGTGGCCTCCTAGTGGCGGGTGCGACCCTGAGGGACCCGAAGCCCCAGTACGACCGTACGAGGGTTTTGGCTAGGCCTACCGGACGCAGCTTAGCGAAGCTCATGTCGCCGCTGGACATTTCGCCTGTACGGGCGTCCAATTGCTGCGGCGCACCCAGCGCAAGCGGAGTGCCCAGCTTTTTTGCTGGGCAGCGTACTAATCTGCATATCATTTCAGCGATCTAGGACGCCCGTACTATTTACGGTCTTAGGCTCCTTGGTATCGTTCCAGGCAATCGTCCCGCCGTCGCCGATGGGCGGCGTTCGCAACGTCAGGAACGACGGAGCCAGCCATGAACGCTGAGATGGATACGAGGATCGTGCGCGGCGCGTGCCCCCACGACTGCCCCGACACATGCGCATTCGAGTATCACGTGAAGGGCGGAAAGCTGGTTGAGGTGACCGGCGACAAGAACCACCCGATGACGCAGGGCCGCCTCTGCGTGAAGCTCAAGGACTTCGCCAGCCACCACTACAATCCCGATCGGATCCTGACGCCGCTGAAGCGCGTCGGTCCGAAGGGATCGCGCCAGTTCGAGCCCATCACCTGGGATGAGGCGCTGGCGACCATTCGGGACAAGTGGAACGGGATCATCGCCGAATATGGCGCGCAGGCGATCATGCCCCACGCCTATCTCGGCCATCAGGGCACGCTGAACGGCCTCACCGCCGGCGACGCCTTCTTCAACCGACTTGGCTCTACGGTCGCCGAGAAGACCTACTGCGAGAGCGGATCGTCCACGGCCTGGGTCATGACCGTCGGCCCGTCCGGCGGGCTCGACATCGAGAGCTTCGTCCACGCCAAGTACATCATCGTCTGGGGCATGAACATGACCTCGACGAACATCCACGGCTGGCCCTTCATCGTGAAGGCTCAGGAGGCCGGCGCGAAGGTCGTGGTGATTGATCCAGTCAAGACTCGCACGGCCAGGGCGGCGGACTGGCACGTCCAGATCAAGCCCGGAACTGACGGCGCGCTCGCGCTCGGCATGATGAACGTCATCATCGCCGAGGATCTCGTCGACCATGACTATGTGGAAAAATACACGCTCGGCTACGAGGAGCTTAAGGAGCGCGCGGCGCTCTATCCGCCCGAGCGCGTCGCCGCGATCACAGGGATCCCGGTGGACGACATCATCACGCTCGCCCGTGAATACGCCACGACCCCGCCGGCCGCGATCCGCGAGGGCGTCGCCATCGAGCGCAGCCGCGGCGGCGGCCAGGCGATCCGCGCCATCACCTGCCTTCCGGCCCTCATCGGCGCGTGGCGGCATGTCGGCGGCGGCGCGATGGAGATGCCGATCTGGGAGTTCCCGACCAACTTCGATCGTATCTGCCGCCCGGACTGGATTCGGCCGGGAACGCGCGTGGTGAACGAACTCGATCTCGGCGCCGCGCTCACCGGCGAGCTTCAGCTCGATCCCCCGATCAAGTCGTTGTTCGTCTACAACTCCAACCCGATGAGCCAGGCTCCCGCGCAGGCGAAGATCGCCCGGGGCCTCGAGCGCGAGGACCTGTTCACGGTCGTCAGCGAGCTCTTCATCACCGACACGGCGAAATACGCCGACATCATCCTGCCGTCGGCGATGCAAGCGGAACAGCTCGACATCATGGTGACCTGGGGTCACCTCTACATCAGCCTGAACCAGCCGGCGATTTCGCCGCCGCCGGACTGCGTGCCGAATGTCGAGATGTTCCGTCGCCTGGCCAAGGCGATGGGCTTCAATGACGACTACTGGGACCGCTCCGATTGGGAGATGCTCCAGGACTTCTACGACTGGGAGTCCCCTGCGCTCCAGGGCATCACGCTTGAGACGCTGAGGGAGACCGGCTGGGCGCGCATCAACGTGGGGCTGCCACATGAGCGAAAGCCGCACGCGGAAGGCAACTTCAAGACCCCGTCCGGCAAGTGCGAGTTCAAGTCGAGCGTGACCGAAAACTTCGTCGTGCCGGTCTGGCGTTCGATGTACGAGGGCATGCAGCCAGCGGATCCGATCGATCCGCTCCCGGACTATGTGCCGGGCTACGAGTCTCGCGAGACCAATCCCGAGCTCGCCAAGCGTTTCCCGCTATCGATCGTCTCGCCCAAGGCCCACGCCTTCCTGAACTCGCAATATGCCAACGAGAAGCCGAAGCAGAAGCGTCAGGGTGATCAGACCGTCTTCATGCACCCCGAGGATGCGGCCGCACGGCGGATCGAGACAGGCGCCATGGTCCGCGTCTTCAACGACCGCGGCCACTTCGACGGCCGCGCCGAGATCGTCGACGCGCTCATGCCCGGTCTCGTCATGGCGAATCTCGGCCATTGGCCGAGCTTCACGAGCTCCGGCACGGCCGTGAACTCGATCAGCTCCGACGCCCACTGCGGAATGGGCATGGCCGGCAGCTATTCCGACAACCTCGTCGAGGTCGCGCACGTCGCTGCGTGACCGCAGCCCGGCGCGGCGCCCTCAGGACGTCGCGTCGCATTTTCCCAACACCGCTGGCTGCGTTCGAGGAGTTCGAGATGACCCACGTCGTCACCGAAAACTGCCAGGCGTGTCGCTTCACCGATTGCGTCACGGTCTGTCCGGTCGCCTGTTTCCATGGCGACGACGAGCGCCTCTACATCGACCCCGAGGTCTGCGTGGATTGCAGCGCCTGCATTTCGGCCTGTCCTGTGGGCGCCATCAAAGAGGAGTTCGACCTGTCCGATGACGAGGAGCGGTGGATCGAGATCAACGCCTCGCGCGCACCGGATCTCCCCGTTATCCGCTCCAAACAGTCTCCGCTGCCGACGGCGGAAGCGCGTCGAAGCGAGCTTGGCTTGAACTGAGGTCGTCGAAATGACCGCCCCAGGAACACGAAAGGTCGCCGTCGTCGGCAGCGGGCCCAGCGGCTTCTATGCCGCCGAGGCGCTGCTCGAAGCCGGCGCTGAGGTCGATGTCATCGAGCGCCTGCCGACGCCGTTCGGCCTCGTCCGGTTCGGCGTGGCTCCCGATCACCCGAAGCTCAAATCCGTTTGCCAGAACTTCACCCAGATCGCCGGCCACGAGCGCTTCGCCTTCTTCGGCAACGTGGCGCTCGGCAGGGACGTGACGATCGACGAGCTCCGGGGCTTCTACGACGCCGTGGTGATCGCAAGCGGCGCGTCCGCGGACCGCAAGCTTGGCGTGCCCGGCGAACACCTTCCGGGCAGCTGGTCGGCCACGGAGTTCGTGTCCTGGTACAACGGGCATCCGGACTTCCGGAACCGAACCTTCGACTTTTCATGCGAGGCCGCGGTGATCCTCGGGCACGGCAACGTGGCGATCGACGTCTGCCGCATCCTCTCGAAATCGGTGGACGAGCTCCGCCGAACCGACATCTGCGCGCACGCCCTCGAGGCGCTCGCCGAGAGCAGGATCCGCGACGTTCACCTCGTCGGCAGGCGCGGCCCGGCGCAGGCGAAATGGACAGCCAAGGAACTGCGTGAGATCGGCATGCTCGCCGAAGCCGACGTCGTGCTCGACGAGTCTGATCTCGCTCTTGGCGCGACCTGTGAAGCAGAACTCGCTGATCCACGTGGCGTCACCCCGGCGCAGAGCTTCAAGATCCTGCGCACGTTCCAGGGACGCCCGCGCGAGCGTTCCAAGGCGGTCCACCTTCACTTCAATCTCAGCCCGCGCGTCCTCGAAGGCGCCGGCCGCGTCGAGCGTGTGCTGTTCGATCGCTGCAGGCTTTCAGGCGGCCCTTTCTCGCAAGTCGCCGATCCGACGGGCGAAACGGTGTCGCTGAAGGCCGGCGCTGTGTTCAGGAGCGTCGGTTACAAAGGCGTCGCGACCGACGGCGTGCCGTTCGACGGCCGGTCCGGGACGATCCCGCATGAGCGTGGACGCGTCATGGATGGGGACGCGCCGGCGGACGGACTGTACGTGGCGGGATGGATCAAGCGCGGCCCCTCGGGCGTAATCGGCGTCAACCGAGCGTGCAGTCTCGAGACCGTCGAGACGATGCTCTCCGACTTCGCCGATCGGCCGCCATCGCAGGCGCCGGGCCGCGATGCTCTGCGGTCAGCGCTCGCGGCCCGAGCCGTGCGGCCTGTCGACTTTACGTCCTGGATGCGAATCGATGAAGCGGAGGTCGAGGCCGGGGCAGCCCTCGGAAAGCCTCGAGAGAAGTTCACCTCGGTGGACAAGATGCTCGCCGCCGCCTTCGCTGGCTCGGGACCGGTTCCGCAATCGTGCTGCGCGTGACGTCTCGCTTGTCCATGTCGCGGCCCGAGCCCTTCGGCATAGGCGCGGACGGGCGAGGGCAAGTCGAAGACGAGGCCGGCGAACTTAGGTGGTCATGGTCTTCGCTCTTTTCAGACCGGCGGATGCGGAATGGCGGCGATGAGCTCGCGCGTGTACGCGGCATCCGGCGCCTCAAGCACCTTTTCGGACGTTCCCTCCTCGACGATACGGCCCTGCCGCATGACGATCACCCGGTCGCAGAGCAGCCGGACGACGTGCAGGTCGTGGCTGACGAACAGGTAGCTCATGCCGAGCTTGGCCTTCAGGTCGTCGAGCAGGTTGAGCACCACGGCCTGGACCGAGACGTCGAGCGCGGCGGTCGGCTCGTCGAGGATGACGAGCTCCGGGTCGAGCGCGATCGCGCGGGCGATGCCGACGCGGGCCTTCTGGCCGCCGGAGAGCTGGTGGGGGAAGCGGTCGAGCAGGTCGAGCGGCAGCCCGACCAGCGTCGCGAGCTCCTCGCAGCGGGCGCGCAGGGCGTCGCGGCCCTTGAGCGAGCCCATCCGCATCAGCGGATCGGCGATGGCGCGCACGGCGGTGAAGCGCGGGTTCAGGCTGTCGGTCGGGTCCTGGAACACCATCTGGATGCGCCGGCGATGCTTCGAGGCGGCGAAGCTTCGGGCCGGGATCGCGCCGATGTCGTCGCCGCCGAGCGTGATCGCTCCGGACGTCGGGTCGGTGAGGCGCATCACCATCATTGAAGTCGTGGACTTGCCGCAGCCGCTCTCGCCGACGAGGCCGAGGCTCTCGCCGCGGCGGATCTCGAACGAGATCCCGTCGACGGCGCGGAACGGCGTCTCGGGCTCGGCGGCTGGCCCGCGTCCGAACATCTGCGCCCAGCTCTTCGAGACGCCCTGCCGCGGATACTCCTTCACCAGATTCTCGACCTTGAGCAGGACCTCGCCCGTCACGGTCGCCGGCGGGTTCGGGGCGGCCGCGATCTCCGGCGGCAGCAGGCCGCGCAGCGTCGAGCCCGGCCGCGGCGTCGCGCGCATCAGGCGGCGCGTATAGTCGTCCTTCGGCGCGGCGAAGACCTCGCGGGCGGCGGCGGTCTCGACCACCTCGCCCTTCTTCATCACGACGACCTTGTCGCAATAGGCGGCGGCGAGGCCGAGGTCGTGGGTGATGAGGATCGTCGACATGCCGCGCGCGCGGGTGAGCTCGCTGACGAGGTCCATCACCGCCTTCTGGGTGGTGACGTCGAGGCCGGTCGTCGGCTCGTCCGCGATCAGCAGCTGCGGCCGGCAGGCGAGCGCGAGCGCGATCACGATGCGCTGGCACATGCCGCCGGAAAGCTCGAACGGATAGGCGTGGTAGCGCTCCTCCGGCCGCGCGATCTTCACTTGGCTGAGCATTTCGATCGCCTTGGCGCGGGCGTCCATCGAGCCGGCCTGCGCATGGCGGCGCAGCACGTCCTCGATCTGGCGGCCGACCTTGCGGATCGGGTTCAGCGCCATGCGCGGATTCTGGAAGATCATCGAGATCTCCCGGCCGCGCAGGTCGGTCATCTGCCGCTCGCTCGCAGCCGTGAGGTCGAGGCCGGAGAAGGCCACCGAGCCGTCCGCGATCCGTCCCGCCCGGTCGAGGATGCGCATCACCGCGTAGGACGTGACCGACTTGCCCGAGCCGGACTCGCCGACCACGCCGACGGTCTCGCCTCTCGCCACTTCGAGGTCGATCCGCTTCACCGCCTGCACCGTTCCGCGGCGGGTCGCGAACTCCACGGTGAGGCCCTTCACGTCCAGGAGCGCGCTCATCGCTCACGTCCTCCGCTGGGGGTCGATGATGTCGCGCAAGCCGTCGCCGAGCAGGTTGAAGCAGAACACGGCGATCATCAGCGCGAGGCCCGGGAACAGCGCGATCCACCACTCGCCGGAGATGATGAAGCCGGCGCCCTCGGCGACCATGATCCCCCATTCCGGCGTCGGCGGCTTCACGCCGAGGCCGATGAAGGACAGGCCCGCCGCGTTCAGGATCGCGTAGCCCATGGTCAGCGACATCTGCACCGCCATGATCGGCATGATGTTCGGCAGGATCTGCGTCAGCAGGATGCGCATCTCGGAATTACCGGTGAGCCGCGCCGCCTGCACGAAGCCGGCTTCCCTTCGGATGTTGGCCTCGGCCCGCGCGATGCGCTGGTAGAGCGGGAAGTTCACGATCGCGGTGGCGATGACGATGTTGGTCACCGTGTTTCCGAGCGCGGCCACGATGCCCATCGCCAGCACGAACAGCGGAAAGGCCATGATCGTGTCGCTGATCCGGCTCATGATCCGGTCCGTCCAGCCGCCGAAGAAGCCGGCGCAGATGCCCGCGAAGCCGCCGAGCGCGAACACCAGTGCGACCGACGCGACCGCGATGATGAGGTCGAGCCGGGTCGCGACAAGCACGCGGGAGAAGATGTCCCGCCCGACCTGGTCGGTGCCGAACCAGTGCGCCATGGAGGGCGGCGCAAGCGCGGCCGAGGTGTCCGAGGCGTAAGGGTCATAAGGAGCGATCGCGGGGCCGAGGATCGCGGCCAGCACGATCAGGAAGAACAGCGCGAAGGCGAAGCCGGTGACAGGGTTCGAGGTCGCGACGTAGCGGGCGTGGCCGAGGGCCGCCGCGAGGCCGACAGCGGGCCTTGCGGGAGCCGTGGCCGGTTCGGCCGGCGGCGGGGAGACGACGGCGGCGGAGATGTCGACGTTGCTCATGCCTCGAGCCTCACACGGGGATCGATCAGGCCGTAGAGCAGGTCGATCGTCAGGTTGAGGGCGACGTAAAGCAGCGCCATCGCCAGCACGAAGCCCTGCACCGGCGCGTAGTCGGACTGGATCAGCGCCTCGACCGCGAAGGAGCCGACGCCCGGCCAGGCGAACACCTTCTCCACCAGCACGTTCGCGCCGAGCAGGAAGGAGAACACCATGCCGAGCGTTGTCACCACGGGCAGCATCGCGTTGCGGAAGGCGTAGCCGAGGATGACGGTCCGCGACCTCAGGCCCGCCGCCCGCGCCGTGCGGATGAACTCGGAGGAGAGCACCGACAGCATGGAGGCGCGCGTCATGCGGGCGATCGGCGCCAGCGAGAACAGCGCGAGCGTGGCGGCCGGCAGGGCGAGCTGCGCCAGCGCGGCGCGAAACGTCTCGAGGTCGCCCGCGATGAGGCTGTCGATCGTGAAGAAGCCGGTGACGCGCGCGGGCTCGGAGAAGTAGACGTCGAGCCGCCCGACCGGCGCCGGCGCCCAGCCGAGCAGATAGTAGAACACGTAGACGAAGAGCAGCCCGGTGAAGAACACCGGCAGCGAAACGCCCGCGGTCGTCACGACGCGGCAGACATGGTCGATGAAGGAGCCTTCCTTGACAGCGGCGAGGATGCCGAGCGGGATCGCGATCGACATCGAGATCAGCAGAGCGGTGAGCGTCAGCTCGGCCGAGGCCGGCAGCCGCGCCTTGAGCTCGTTCAGCACCGGCTGGCCGGTCGAAAGCGCGGCGCCGAGAGTGCCGGTCGCCAGATCCTTCACATAAGCGAGGAACTGGACCGGCAGCGGCTTGTCGAGGCCGAGCGCGGCGCGGATCTGGTCGATCGAAGCCTGGTCGGCCGTCGGACCCGCGAAATAGGCGGCCGGGTCGCCCGGCAGCACCCGCGTCAGCAGGAAGGTGACGATCACGACGCCGATCAGCGTCGGGACGATGGTCACGAGACGTCGCGCGATCGCGCGCATTGGCTGCCTCCTCTCGAAATCGGGGCCGGCCCTTCATGGCCGCTCAAGGCATGCGCATGCGACCGGGCGCGGACGCCCGTCCGTGTCGTCTCAGGGCCGCCGGTTCGGCGGCGCGGATGTCCGGCGTCAGGCCACCGTCTTCTTCAGCGACCGGTAGTCGAGCTGGCGGTGGAACCAGTAGGCGTAGCCGCCCACCGACTTCTGCATGGCCACGTTCAGGTAGGGCTGGAACAGCGGAATGCGCGGCGCGTCGTCATAGGCGATCTCGATCATCTTCTTGACCGAGGCCTCGTATGTCGCCGTGTCGCCGCTCGCCGCGGCGACGCGGGCCGCATCGATCTCCTTGTCGAGCGCCGGATTCTTGTAAGCCATCGTGTTGAAGACGGCGTTCTGGCCATGATAGGCCCAGAAGAAGAAGTATTCCGGGTAGTCGAGCCAGCCCGAAAAGAAGTTGATCATGAACGGCATCGACTTCTTGGCCATCTCGCCGCGCCAGTTCGCGCCCGGGACCTTGTCGATCGCGGCCTTGATCCCGATCTGCGCGAGGCTTTCCTGCAGCAGCACGGCGATCGGCTCGCCGACGATGCCCTGTCCGAGGTCGAAGGACAGGCGCGTCTCGAAGCCCTCCGGCATGCCGGCCTCGGCGAGCAGCGCCTTCGCCTTGACGATGTCGGTGTTGTAGGCTGACGGCCGCGGCCAGCTCATGTCGTCCGGCGCGTTGGAGGCGGCGCCGAACATGGGCTTGGCCTCCCCGAACAGCACGGCGTCCATGATCTTCTGATACGGCACGGCGTAGGCGATCGCCTGGCGCACTTTGGGATTGTCGAAGGGCGGCTTGGTCACGTTCATCTCGATCGACCACATGCCGTTCGAGATCGGGGTCGAGGCGACCGAGACCTTGCCCGCCTTCTTCATCTCCGAAAAATCCTTCGCCGGCAGGTCGAAGGAGACGTCGGCGTCGCCGCGCTCGACCAGAGCGCGCCGGTTGCCCGCGGAGGGGATGGTCCGCCAGATCACCCGCTTCACCTCGGGCAACGGGCCGCTCTTCCAGTCGTCGTTGCGGACGTAGACGACCTCGGTGCCGGGCGTCCACTTGGCGACCTTGAAGGCGCCGCCGCCGGCGACGTTGTTCTTGGTGTAGTCGAGGCCCCAGGGGTCCTTCTCGGTCGCGTTCTTCTTGACGAGCGCCGAATTGAAGACGGCCGGCACGATCACCGCGAGGTCCGGGATCGTCAACGCGTCGGGACGCGCGAAATCGATGCGGAAGGTGTGGTCGTCGACCGCGGAGAACTGCTCGGGCTTGAGCAGGCTGCCGGCCGCCATCTGCGTGGTCGGGAAGCCGCCGACCGTGACGGCGCGGTCGAAGGACCATTTGACGTCCGCCGCGGTGACCGGCGTCCCGTCGTGGAAGGTCGCGTCCTTGCGCAGCTTGAAGGTGACGCCCTTGTCGTCGACCTGCCAGCTCTCGGCGAGTTCCGGCGCGATGACGTCCTTGTCGTAAGAGCGCGACCCGTCGGGCAGCGTTTTGACGCCGTAGGTCACGAGCCGGTCATAGCAGTTCCAAGACGCCTCATAGCCCGGCCGATTGGTGCCGACGCCGTGGATGTCGAGATTGTTGGGGCCGTTCTCCGAGATCAGGAGAAGCGTGTCCTGCCGGGCGCTTTGCGCAAATGCGTGCGACCACGGCAGGCTGGAGGCGGCCGCGCCCGCCGCGAGCGCAAGCGAGGCGGATGAGAGGAATTCGCGACGGTCCATGCTGCGTCTCCCGCGCCGACGATCTCGATCTCCAAATATTGTATTCAATATAGCGTGATTGCATGCTCGAATGCTCACCAAGCGTGCACAAACTTTGGCATGCATGCGATTTAGGCTTGTGCAGTTTGAGGTGCGCAGGCATCTCTCAAAGCGTGATCCGGAGCGTTCGATGGTTCTGCTCGACGACCGGACCCGCGCCGACCGCCTCGTCAGCGACGTGTCCGCCGACATCATCAACGGCGCCTTCGCGCCGGGCGACAGGCTCGACGAGCTGTCGCTCGCCGACCGCTACGGCGTTTCGCGTACCCCCGTCCGGGAGGCCCTGAGGCGCCTCGCCTCGAGCGGCCTCGTCGATGTCCGCCCGCGCCGCGGCGCCGTGGTCGCGAGCATCACACCGGCGAAGCTCGCCGAGTTGTTCGGCGCCATGGCCGAGATGGAGGCGACCTGCGCGCGCCTCGCCGCGATCGGCATGACGCCGATGGAGCGGCGCCGGCTGGAGGAATTCCACGCCTCGATGAGGCCTCTGGCGGCGGATGGCGACGCCGAGGGCTTCGCCGCCGCGAACCTCACCTTCCACACCCAGATCTACGCCGGCGCCCACAACGGGCATCTGGCGGAGATCGCGAGCGGGCTCCGCTCGCGCCTCATGCCCTACCGCCGCGCGCAGTTCCGCACGCCCGGGCGGCTGCCGCGCTCGCACGAAGAGCACGGCGCGGTGACCGCGGCGATTCTCGCCGCCGACGCCCCTGCGGCCCACGCTGCGATGCTGCGCCATGTCAGCCTCGTCGAAGAGTCGTTCGAGCAGCTCGCCAACGGCTATGGCGACCGGAAGCAGGATGCCGGCAGTCCGGATCGGGCGTAGGGACCGCGGATAAGCAGGAGAAGAATTTTCGATCCTTTGTTGAGCGAGCGGGCGAGTGGTCGCACCTGCCATCCATGTCGGCTTCGCGAGCGCTGGTCGACATGCGCTTCTGGCGCAAGCCGTTCCTCAGCTTCCGCTTTGCGCATCGGCTCGTAGGTATGCCGCAGCAGGCGGAAAGCAGGGACGGGCGTGGAGACTTGCGGTGGCCCCGGCCGGCCGCCGCCGTGGGCGGCCGTCGCCAATTCGGCCGGTGCCCATGATCGCTCATCGACGGCGTTCGCACGCGGACTCCTTAAAATGCGCCAGAGCCCTTTCTGGGCTTCTTAGGCTTCCACCGCCGATGAAAGACTCTTTCACCAGGCGGAGAGATCGATGCTCAGCGTCATCGGCTGCATCACCGAACAGCACAACCTCTGGCTGGTGTTGCTCGCGGCCGTCATCTGCGCGCTGGCGTCCTACACGGCGGTGGCGGTTCTTCATCGGGCTCAGGACGCGACCGGCTCGACGCGCGGCGCCTGGCTCAGCCTGGCGGCGCTGGCGAGCGGCTCCGGGATCTGGGCGACGCACTTCGTCGCCATGCTGGCCTACGCCCCTGGGCTTCCGAGCGGCTACGATCTCAATCTGACGGTGCTTTCGCTGGTCGTCGCGGTCCTCCTCACCGGCGCGGCCCTTCGACTGTCGCTATGGCGCAGGCTGCCGGCGTCGGCCTGGATCGGGGGCGGCGTCATCGGGCTGGGCATCGCCGCGATGCACTATCTCGGCATGGCGGCCTACGAGGTCGCCGGCACGATTCGCTGGAGCGCAGCGCTGGTCGCAGCGTCGATCTTGATAGGAGTGGCCGGCGGCGCGGCCGCTCTCCCCGTCGCCTTGCGGCGACGCTCACCTCGCGACGAGGCGCTCGCCGCGCTTCTGCTCACCATCGCGATATGCGGCCATCACTTCACGGCCATGGGCGCGGTCGCGATCACGCCCGATCCGCTGTCCGCGATCGCCTCCGACGCCGCGCCGCATCGTTGGCTGGCGGCGATCGTCTCCATACCCAGCCTCAGCATTATCGTCCTCGCGCTCGGAGCGCTCGTGTTCGAGAACCGCGAGCGCCGACGGCACGAGCGCGAGCAGCTTGTCCGAAGCCTCGCCAACGCGGCGGTCGAAGGCGTCCTGGTGTGCGACGGCGATCGGATCGTCACCGCCAACGACAGCCTCGCCGCTCTGCTCGGACGCGCACCGGGGAGCTTGGCCGGGGCGTCGCTCGCGGAGGTGCTCCCCCCGCTTGCCCAAAGCGCCCAGAACGCTCATCAGGCTGAGGAGATCGAGCTGAGCGACGCCGCCGGCGACCTGATCCCTGTCGAGCTGATCGAGCATTCCATCGACCTGGGAGGGCGCCCCCACCGCGCGGTGGCCCTTCGTGACCTGCGGGCCCGCCGCGAGGCGGAGCGCCACATTCACTTTCTCGCGCATCACGACGATCTCACGGGCGTCGCGAACCGCAGCAGCTTCAACGCCAAGTTCGACCGGGCGATCGACGAGATGCGCGCCAGCGGCCGTGGGCTCACGGTGCTCTGCCTCGACCTCGATCGCTTCAAGGAAGTTAACGACCTGTACGGCCACGCCGCCGGAGACGAGCTGCTGCAGACCTTCGCGCGGCGGATCGAGGCGGTCCTTGATGAAGGACAGACCTTCGCGCGCCTTGGAGGCGATGAGTTCGCGATCCTCGCGCCGGGGATCGACGAGCCCGCCGCCGCCGAAAAGTTCGCCGACGACATACTGGAAGCTGTGAAAAAGGACGATGGAGCGGCCTTCAGCGGCGCCCTCTCGACCAGCATCGGCATCGCACTCGCTCCGCTCCACGGCGCCGAACGCGAGACGTTGATGGGACGAGCCGACGCCGCGATGTATCAGGCCAAGCTCGAAGGGCGCGGCGGATCACGCATGTTCAAGTCGGACATGGGATCTCAGGTTCGCGCTCGCCGCCTTTTCGACCGGGATTTGCGTCAGGCGATCGCATGCGGCGAGTTCCAGCTCGTCTACCAGCCGCAGACGACCATCGGTTCGGGGACGATCGTCGGATTCGAGGCTTTGCTGCGATGGCGCCATCCCGAGCGCGGCGACATTCCTCCCGCCATGTTCATCCCCGTCGCGGAAGACTCGGGTTCGATCGTCCAGATCGGCGAATGGGCGCTGCAGGAGGCGTGCCGCGAAGCAGCTCAGTGGACGCAGGCGCTCAGCGTGAGCGTCAACGTGTCAGCCGTCCAGCTACACCATCTCGCCTTTGCCAAGCTCGTCCGCGACGTGCTCGAGCAGACCAGGCTGAGCCCCGATCGGCTTGAGCTTGAGATCACCGAGACGGCGCTGATCCGCGATCTCGACCGAGCCCTTTGGACGCTTCGTCAGCTGCAGGCTCTCGGCGTGCGCATCGCCATGGACGATTTCGGCACCGGCTATTCCTCGTTGTCCACCCTGCGGGCCTTCTCGTTCGACAAGATCAAGATCGACCGGTCCCTGGTTCGGTCTGTCGATTCGAACGAGCAAGCGGCTGCGATCGTGCGCGCGGTGCTTGGCCTTGGGCGAGGACTGGGACTGCCCGTCCTGGCGGAAGGGGTGGAGACGACCGAGGAACTGGCGTTTCTCAAGCAGGAATGCTGCGATGAGGCGCAAGGGTATCTGATTGGAAGACCGCTCCCGATCGAAGCCTACGAGCACATCGTGCGCCTCGCGGACGTCAGCAGGATCGCGGCGCCGCTCGTGTGGCGCCGCCTGGCGAACGCCGCGAGCGACGCGGCCTGACGGCGCCAGCTTTCAGTGCGATCATCTTCGCCCCGCCAGCTGATCACGCCCGGATCAGCAAAGCTCAAGGAGGCTGACGCCGGAGACGTTCGCGGGGCCGCTTCGAAACGTGAAAGCTCGCTGCGACGCATGGCGACGGAGCGCAGATCGTCGATGGAACATCGACGACGCTACACGCTTTCCAGAGTTCAACGCAGGAGGCGCGCGATGTCGGCGACCAAGAAAATTCAGGACCTGCTGCTCGCAGAGTTGAGCGATATCTACAGCGCCGAAAAACAGATCGCGCAAGCGCTGCCGGAGCTCGCCGGGAAGGTCTCTTCCGTCGAACTCAAGCGAGCGTTCGAGCAGCATCTCGATGAGACGAAGGGACAAATCCGGCGTCTCGACAAGGCGTTTGAGGCGCTCGGGGTTAAGCCACAGGCGAAGACCTGCAAGGCGATGCAAGGCCTCGTGGCCGAAGCCGACGAATTGCTCGGAGAGGGTCTCGCGCCCGAGGTGCTGGACGTCGCGCTGATCGCGGCCGCCCAGAAGGTGGAGCACTACGAGATCGCGAGCTATGGGTCGCTGAAAGCATATGCCGACGCCTGCGGGCTCGAGGCGATCGTCGACCTCATGGACGCGACGCTCGGCGAGGAGAAAGCCGCGGACGAGAAGCTCACCGCGCTCGCAACATCTACGCTCAACGCGACCGCGGTCCAGGCTTCGGCCTCCTGACGGACGACCACCATAACGCGGCATAAGGAGCGACGTTTGGCGAAGCGGGACATTCCCCGGCTCGGGATCCATGGCGGCCCGGCGGGTGGCTGGGGGGCGTTGCAGGCGGTCGCGGCGGCGGTGCGGGCCCAGATGGCGCTCAGCCGCGAAAGCGGGCGCTACGGCGCACCAATCAGCCGCAGGGCTTCGACTGTCCCGGCCGCGCTTGGACCGACCCTCGCTAAGCGTCGTCCTTCGAATTCTGCGAGAACGGCGCGAAAGCGCTCGCCTGGGAGGCGACCCGCAAGCTCGCCGACACGCCTTCTTCGAGGCCCATCCGGGCGCCGAGCCCTGGCACTCCATATCGCGACCAAGCTCAACCGCTCGCACCTGTTGGCGGAGACGAGCTACATACTGCCCTGCCTCGGTCGGCGCGACGCCGTGTTCCTGAACAAGGAGGACGTCGCCGAGCGCGGGCCGAAGGGCCCGCCCTACCTCGCAGGCTGAAGCGCATGGCGGGCGAGACAGTCGAAGTCATCAGCGAGACGCGCGACCTCAAGCTGCGTCCGACGATCCGGCTGCCGAGCGGCGAACGCCTCGCCTGCTTCGAGGCGGGCTCAGGGTCCGACGTGCTTGTGATCCACGGCGCGGCGCTGACCTCGCACGACATGCGCGCGAGCCTGCTCGAGCCGCTCGCCGAGCGCTTCCACGCGGTCGCGATCGACCGGCCCGGACACGGCCGCAGCACCCGTCCGCCGCTCGGCGGCTCGCTCCGCCGGATGGCCGGCATCGTGGCCGAGGGGATCGTCGGGCTCGGCCTGTCGCGGCCGATCGTGATCGGCCACTCGATCGGCGGCGCGCTGGCCATGGAGATCGCGCTCGACCATCCCGAGCTTGTGTCGGGCGTCGTCGCCATCAGTCCCATCGTGTTTCCGGAGCCGCGTCTCGAACAGGCGATCTTCGGCCCGCGGGCGTTGCTGCGCCTTGCCGGTCTCAAGCCCCGTATGCCGTTCGAACTCGACGGCGCGGCCCTGCCGTTGCTCTGGCGGTCGATCTTCCTGCCGCAGAGCCCGACCGTCCGCTTCGAGACCGAGATGGCGTTCGGCGAGGTTCGGACCGACGAGGGCATGGCTGCGGTAGGCGAGGACGCGCTCGCGCTCGGCTTCGACCTCGCCCGGAACGCCGCGCGCTACTGGACCTGCCGAACGCCGGTCGAGGTCCTGGTGGGCGATGCCGACATCGTGGTGAACCCGCGCCTCCATGGCGAGACGCTCGCGGCGCTGCTGCCCGACGCGCGGCTCACCCGGGCGCCGGGGCTCGGCCACATGCTCCACCATTTTGCGCCCGACGCCGTCGTCGAGCGGGTCGAACGGCTCGCGGCGCGCGGGTCTGGCCGAGCCGGCTGAACGGGCTGTCCGCCGGGCCGATCGAAATGAACAATTTGGCGTCCCTGAGCTTCATCCGGTTCCTTCTCCCGACCGAAGCGCGAGGATCCCATGGTTGGTCAAGTTCCGCTCGGATCGAACCTGCCGGTGCCGTTGGCGGCTCGCGCTGGCCCTGCTCCGTCTTAGTTGAGCAGCCGATTGGCCCGCAGCCGCGCCACGGCCAGGTCGACGAAGGTCCGCACCTTGGCCGGAGCGTGCCGCCCTTCTGGGTAGACCACATGGATTGGCAGCGGCTCCTCCTCGTACTCGGCAAGGACGATCTTGAGGCGGCCTTCCAGTAAAGCCGAACCGATCTGGTAGTGCAGCACCCGCGTCACGCCCCAGCCTGCGAGGGCCGCGGCGATGCCGGCCTCATTCGTGTTGCTCATCATGGCGGGATGGACCAACACGCGTTGATCCCGCGCGAACCGCCATTCGGTCGACGCCCAGGCTCCCGTGGACATCGCGACGCGGTGGCCCCTCAGGTCCTGCGGGGTCTGCGGGACGCCGCGCCGCTCGAAGTAGGCCGGCGAGCCGCAGACGACGCGGCGCACCGAGCCGACCCTCGCGGCCGTGAAGCCGGAATCCGAAAGGTGGCCGATGCGCACGGCGACGTCGACGCCCTCCTCGACGATGTTCACTTGCCGGTCCACGAACAGCGTCCGGGCCGCCATGGTCGGGTAGGCGTCGAGGTAATCGGTCACGATGGGCAGCACATGCATGTGACCGAACAGGACCGAGGCCGTGACGGCGAGCGTTCCCGATGGCGTGGCGTAGGAGCCGGCCGCCGCCGCCTCGGCCTCGAGGATGTCGGTGAGGATGCGCCGGCAATCCTCGTAGTAGCGCCCTCCCGCTTCCGTGAGCTTCACGGAGCGGGTGGTGCGCACGAACAGGCGGGCGCCGATGGTCTCTTCCAGCGCCGCCACCGCGCGGGTCACGGCCGGCGCGCTCATGTGCATGACGCGCGCGGTCTCGGCGAAGCTCGCCGTTTCCGCCACCTTCGCGAAAATCCGCATGGCCTGCCAGCGATCCATGATCCGGCCCTTTGGTTCCGGGATGCCCGCCCATCTTGGCCGGGACGAATACAGTCGTTCGCGTCGGCGCGCCGCGAAACGGTCGTGGGATAGTAAACCGTGCGACGAGCCAATGCCGCCTGGGCTGCGGGGGGTGAGCGTCGACTCGGCGTCCGGTGCGCCTCCTGGATGCTTGTGGGGGTGGGAATAAGGAGATGGCCTTCGCTCAATCCGGGGAGCGGTTCTCGCTCGGCCCCCGGTAAGATTCCCCGGGTCCTCGCTCGGATGAACGGCGAACCTGCACAAGGAAGACTTGCCCATGCCGCGGCGATCGCCGCCGCTCAGAGCGCGAGGTGGACGGGCCCGCTGTTCGCGGCAGGGGTGGCCGAGCAGATCAGCACCTCGTCGTCGGCATGGGGCGCCGAGGGCGCTTTTGCGTAGGTGACGGCGCCCGCCGTCAGCTTCGTCCTGCAGGCGCCGCAGGTCCCGGTTCGGCAACTGAACTCCGGACTGAGGCCGCGGACCTCGGCGAGTTCGAGCAGCGTTCCGGCTTCCGGCGTCCAGCGCGCCTCCTTCGACGAGTTCAAGAAGGCGACCGGCACCGGCTCCGTTGACATCGGCGGCAGCTTGGCCGCCTCGACGTCGGCGGGGACGCTCCTGACCAGCGACGAGGGGCCGAAGGTTTCGGCGTGAATACGGTCGTCGGAGACGTTCAGGCCGCGCAAGCCGTCGTAGAGGGACTGCGTGAAGGAGGCTGGACCGCAGAGGTAGAAGTCGTAGTCGCCGAACGACAGGACGCGCGAGAGGAGCGCGGCGTCGATCCGGCCAGGGACGTCGTAGTCCACCCCCTCCACTGCATCCCCGGGGGCGCTCAGCACTCGAACGAACCTGACCGCGCCCTGGGCCGCGCCCGCGAGTTCCGCCAACTCCCGGTCGAACGGACGCTCGTCCTTTGAACGGGCGGCCTGAATCAGGGTGGTCGGTCGGATCCTACGGGTGCGCAGGCCCTCGTAGACGAGATGGCGCAGCATCGCGAGGAGCGGCGTCACGCCGACGCCGCCGGCGAGCAGCACGACCGGCCGTTTGGTGTGCGCGTCGATCGTGAAGCCGCCGCCCGGCGCCCGGGCCTCGAGCACGTCGCCGACCCGCAGCGTGTCATGCAGGTGGCTGGATACCGCGCCGTCGCGCTTGACGCTGATACGATAGATTCCGTCCGAGGGCGCCACGGAAAGCGTGTAGGTGCGGATGACAGGTTTGTCTCCGCCGGGAAGCTTCACGCGGATGGGCAGGTGCTGCCCGGCCTCGTGCCGGATCAGCCCGGCGCCGTCCGCCGGCAAGAGGTGGAAGGAGCGGATCGAGCGGCTCTCGTCCGCGATCTTGGTGACCCTGAAGGGACGCCATTGCGTCGAGAGGTCGGCGGCGAGCAGCCGGTCGGCGGCCTCCCGCCAGTCACCGGTCAGAAGGGAATGAGGCGACCAGCCGTCCGTCTGGAAGGTCCAGCGCAGGGGCAGCGCTCCCCGCCGCCGGACGACCCGGCGCGGCGTGAACGTCCAGAGCCGCTCGGCGCCCTGGAAGGCGGCGATTTCCGGCGAGGACAGGATGACCTCGGCGTCGCCGGTCATCTGCAAGAGATCGCCGGTTTCGAAATCGGCGAAGACGAGGCCGGCCTTTCCGTTCAGGAGGATGTTGCCAAGCGTCGCGAAGAACAGGTTGCCGGCGAAGTCGGGGATCGTGAGCGTGCCGTCAGCGCCGACCCGGACGAAGCCCGCCTTACCGCCGCGGTGCGAGACGTCGACCTGGCGGCGGTCGCCGCGCTCGGCGAACGAGGCGACGAAGAAGGTGTCGGCGCTTTCAATCATGGCGCGGGCGTCGGCGTCGAGTTCGGCGCTCTCCTCGACCACGCCCGCAAAGGGCTCCCGCGGATCGCGGACGACGGCGGCGTCGCGAAGCTGGATGTACTGCGGACAGTTTCCGAAGCTCTGGTCGACGGTGACGTTCAGGACGCCGCCGTTAGTCTCCCGAATCATCCCGTTCACACGGTTGCGGCGGCGGGTGTGCAGCTCGATCCCGAGGAGCCCGATGGCGCTGCCGGCGCGGATGCCGTCACTTGCCGGGTCGCTGGGATCGGGCGCAGCCGCAATGTCGAGGCTCGTCGGCGTCCGCGAGGCGATGAAGCCCGGAGGGCCCGCAATCAGCGTCGCCCAAGCGTCGCCCCGGCCGTCGACGGCGCCGGCCACGACGAAGGGAATCTGGGCGTAGAACGCGCGATGCTGGTCGGGCATGTAGGTCCGCACCACGCGCCGGCCCACCTCCTCCATGCGATCGGCGACGCCGACCTGCTCCTGAATGGCCTTCTCGCCCGGGTGCCAGGTCGAGAGCTTCGCCATCGCCACGCCGTCGCTCATCATGCTCTCCTGTCCGGTTCAGTCGGGCGCGCCCCCGGCGCGCCCGGACAAACGAGGTCACGCCACAGCCGTGAGGCCGGCGGGCGTCTGGGCGAAGGGGACGAAGCCCGGCAGGTCCTCGATCCGGCGGAGGAAGGCGTTGACGTTGGTGTAGGGCGACAGATCGACGTTGCCCTCGGGCGCGCGCGCCAGGTAGCTGTAGAGCGCGACGTCCGCGACGGTCGGGCGCGCGCCGACCAGCCAGTCGCGACCGGTCAGATGAGCTTCCAAGCGGCCGAGCAGCGTGTGCGCCCGGCCGATCACCTCCTCGGGCCGGAAGTTGGCGCCGAACACGGTGACGAGCCGCGCGGCGGCCGGGCCGTAGGCGAGCTCGCCGGCCGCCACAGACAGCCAGCGCTGCACTGCGGCCTCCTCCCTGGCGTCCTCCGGCAGCCAGTCGGTCCGTCCGAGTTTGCGCGCCAGGTAGACGAGGATGGCGTTAGAATCCGAGACGACGGTGCCCTCATCGTCGAGCACGGGAACCTGTCCGAACGGATTGAGGGCGAGGAACTCAGGCCGCTTGTGGGCGCCCGCCTTCAGGTCGACCTCGACCGCCTCGTGGGGCACGCCCAGAAGAGAGAGAAACAGGCGGGCCCGGTGCGCGTGGCCCGAGAGCGGATGATGGTAGAGCTTCATGACCGTGTCCCTGACTTCGTGGCCGGGTGAGTCCCGAGCCGCAGGGAGAACGTGTCCTGTATGGATCACGGCGAGAATACTTGCTCTCGTCAGTTCATTGTTGTCTCGAACGGAATAATCAGGAGAGAGGGAAGTCGCCAAGCGCCGGGACCGGTTCCTCCCGACCGTCTGCCTGCCCCTTCGCGGCCAGGAAGCTCGCTTAGATGTTGCCGGCGAAGGGCGGATGGTCGCCCATAAGCTTGGCATGCGCCTTAATCGCCGCTAGCCGCGATCAGCCGCCGGGCGCGCGCTCGAAGGTGCTGATCTCCGCGGCGATATCGGCGATCGCGGTCTGTATCGCCGTCATCTTGCGCGATTTGAAGACGACCGAGAACGGCATGCGCGGCGGCGCGGGATCGGAGTCGAGCAACCGCAGTTCGCCGGAAGCAAGCTCCTTCTCATAGCACATCGGCGGCAGCAGGCTGACGCCGACGCCTGCGGCCGTGAGCATCGCCAGCACGGTCATGCTGTTGCAGAGGTCCGGCCGCTGCGTCGAGCCGCTCTCGGCGAGCCAGGACGACACGGTTTCGAAATGGACCGAGTTCTCGCCCAGCGAGAGGATCCGCAGCTCCGAGAAATCGGACGCGATCAACGGGCTTCGCCGGCTCGGGAAATCCCTTCCGGCCATCCAGCCGAACTGGACCGAACCAAGCGATCGGGCGGTAAGCCCGACGTCGAAGGCAGGGCCGGGAATGAAGGCGATGTCGAGATCGCCGGAGACGAGTCGGTTTCTGAGCGGGCTCGTCAGCGCGATGTCGAGCTCGAGCGTGATCTGCGGATAACGTTCGCGCAGCGTCGCGGCGAAGCGCGGCAGCCACGTCATCGCCACCAGCTCCGCGACGCCGACTCGCACCAGGCCGGACAGACCTTGGCTCGGTCCGATGTGCCTCCGGATGTCGTCCTGTAGCGCCAGCGCGCGCTCAGCGTAGCCCATGAGTTCACGACCCTTGGCTGTAACGGTCGCTTTGCGCTGGCCGCGATCGAACAGCGTGACCCCAAGATCCTGCTCGAGTTCCTGGATGCGCGCGGAAATTGTCGATTGCGTCGCATTCAGTTTTTTCGCAGCCGCAGCAAAGCTGCCGAGGCTGACGATTTCGACGAATGTCTGAAGCTGTCGGAAATTCATGAACAGTGGCGCCCGATATCGAATATCTCGAAGCATAAGGATCGAAATTAATCGGTTTCAATCGAAATTTTTGGATCATAGGGTTTTGTCAGATCAGGCGGCTGAACGACCTGATCATGAGAGACGCACGCCCGTTCTTCCGCAGAGCCGTCACAAGCTGTGCCGTCGCGCCCGCGCGCCGGCGTGAGCCTTTGCGGCCTGCGCGGAACCCGAGATCCGTCGCGAGGCGGATCGCGGCCCCCGAGAACTGCGGCGGCCTGGGTGAGGATGCGGTCCCCGCGGGGACGTGAGGAGGACTCTATGGCAGCCAGTATAGCCGCCTCGGCGGACGTCGACACCGATCGCCACGCAAAACGGGCCGTGATCGCCTCGACGGTCGGCACCATGATCGAATGGTACGACTTCTACCTTTACGGCCTTGCCGCCGCGCTCGTGTTCGGCAAGCTCTATTTTCCGGGAAGCGATCCCTATTCGGCGACGCTGCTGTCGTTCTCGACCATGTTCGTCGGCTTCGTGGCGCGTCCGCTCGGCGCGCTGCTGTTCGGCCATTACGGCGACCGGATCGGGAGAAAGACGACGCTGGTCGTCACGCTGCTCCTCATGGGCGTCAGCACCGTGATGATCGGCCTCCTGCCGACGTATGAGTCGATCGGCATCTGGGGCGCGGTCGGGCTCGTCACGCTGCGCGTCTTCCAGGGCATCGGCGTCGGCGGCGAATGGGGCGGCGCGGTCGCGGTCGCGACCGAGTGGTCGAAGTTCAACAAGAGCCGCGGCCTTGCGGCGAGCTGGCCACAGTTTGGCTCGCCCCTCGGCATGCTGATGGCGGTTGGCGCGCTGACCCTGACGGCCCAGTTCGGCGACGCCGTCTGGTTCGAGACCATCGGCTGGCGCATCCCGTTCCTGATCAGCGCCGTGCTGATCGGCGTTGGGCTCTACATCCGGCTTGGCGTGCTCGAAACGCCAGTGTTCCAGAAGATGCAGAAGGAGAACAAGCTCGCTCAGGCGCCCGTGATGGAGGCGGTGCGCGGTTACTGGAAGCAGATCCTTCTCACCTGCCTGATCCGCACCGGACAGCAGGCGCCCTTCGTGATCTTCACGACGTTCCTGCTGTCCTACGGCACCAAGCAGCTCGGGTTCGAAAAGCAGTTCCTGTTCAACTGCGTGCTCGTCGCCTGCGTGGTCTCGCTATTCGCCAATCCGTTCTTCGGCTGGGCGTCCGACAAGATCGGGCGCAAGCGGATGTATGTGATCGGGGCGGCCACGATGCTGGCCTTCGCGTTCCCGTATTTCTGGATGCTCGACAGCAAGGTTCCGGCGCTGGTGATCTTCGCGATCGTGATCTCGATCCCGATCCACGACATGCAGTGGGCGCCGCTCGCGGCGTTCACGACCGAAAGCTTCCCGCCGAACGTGCGCTATTCGGGCTCCTCGATCGGCTACCACCTCGCCTCGCTCACCTCGGGCGGACCGGCGCCGCTGATCTGCGCCTACCTCCTTCACACTTACGGCGCCTCTACGGCTATCAGCGCCTACATCGCGGTGATCGCGGCGATCAGCCTGGTGTCGGCCCTGCTGCTCAAGGATCGCTCGAAGACCGACTACGCGACCAATGAGGGTTGGGACCGGGCGGACGACTCGGCGTCCGGACCCGTCGCCGCGCCCTCGACGCCCGCCCGTCCGAAGACGGTCTGACAGGTCTCGTCAGGCTGCCGGTCGGCGACGTCCCTCGCCGACCGGCACAGCCCGAGCGCGTCGAACTTTCTGAAGAAAACTGATCGAAAACTCTCGTTTTCAGTCGAAAAAACCGAGGCCTAGTCTGTTCGAGAGCCTCGAGGGGGCAGGCGCTCCGGCGCCGCGAATGTCGACAGACCGGATCGCGCCGCCCGCGCGGCAGGCGCAAGGAGGACGTACATGAGCAACCGACTTTCGCCGATCGAGGCAGTCAAGCAGCAGCCGATGATGCTCGGCCTGTTCCTGCCGATCCAGTCCGGCGCCTGGAGCCCGTCGCTGGCGCCGCGCGGGACCTCGTGGACGTTCGATTACAACGCCAAGTGCACGGTCATGGCCGAAAATCTCGGCTTCGACCTGGTCTTCGGCCTCGCCCAATGGATGGGCAAGGGCGGCTACGGCGGCGAGATGAAGTTCCGCGAGAACGCCACCGATCCGCTGCTCGTGACCGCAGGCCTCGCCGCCATCACCAAGCGCATCCTGCTCGTCTCCACGGTGCACATCCTTTACGGCTGGCACCCGCTGCACCTGGCCAAGTTCGGCGCCACCATCTCGGAGATGAGCGGCGGCCGCTGGGGCCTCAACATGGTCACAGGCTACAAGAAGAGCGAGTTCGAGATGTTCGGGCTCGAGCAGATCGAGCACGATCATCGCTACGTCATGGCGGACGAATTCGTGACCATGATGAAGCGGCTCTGGGCTGAGGACGAGAACCTGACCTATCATGGCCAGTTCTACAAGATGAACGACGCCTTCATCTCGCCGAAGCCGGCGGGCGGGCGGTGCCTCCTGGTCAACGCCTCGTCATCCGGCGCGGGTCTGGCCTACGCGGTGAAGCACTCCGACCTCATCTTCGTGACGAGCCCCGCGGGAGCCAATCTCGACAAGGCCTGCGAGGCGCTCCCGGCCCACACCGCGAAGATCAAGGCGGCCGCGAAGGACATGGGCCGCGACATCCGCATCTTGCTCAACCCGCACGTCATCTGCCGCGAGACCGAGGCCGAGGCGCGGGCGCAGTACCAGTCGATTCTAGACAACGCCGACCCGGTCGCGGCCCAGAACTTCTTCCAGACCTTCACGGGCGGCGACCAGGCTTCTTGGCGCGGCGCCACCAAGGACGACTGGACAGTGGGCGGCAACGTTCACATCGTCGGTACGCCCGAGCAGGTCGTCGACGGCTTCAGGCGTCTGCAGGCGGCCGGCATCGACGGCGTCCAGGTCAATTTCTACGACTTCATCCCCGACCTGGCGTTCTTCGGCGAGAAGGTGCTGCCGCTCATGCGCGAGGCCGGACTGCGGCTCGAGACGCCGCTCGCGGCCGCGGCTTGAAGCCTATGGACGCGCAGCTCTCCGCCGGGGCGACCGTCCCGGCGGACGAAGGGCGGGCGCTGAGCCCGTCGGACTTTCGCCGCTTCGCGGGACAGTTCGCGACCGGCGTGGCGGTCGTGACCGCAAAAGGGTCCCGGGGCGAGACGTCGGGCGTCACCATCAACGCCGTGACGTCGCTCTCGCTTGATCCGCCGCTTTATCTCGTCTGCCTCGACAACGGCTCGAATACGCTGGACCTTGTCCGCGACAGCCGGGCCTTCGCGCTGCATTTCCTGGCGAAGGACCAGAGCGAACTGTCTTGCGTCTTCGCCTCCAAGCAGGCCGACAAGTTCGCGGGCGTGAGCCATGCGGTCGGCGTGACCGGCAGCCCGATCATTCAAGGCGTTCTAGCCGTCGCCGAATGCGTCGTCTCGCAGATCTCCGTCATGGGCGACCACACGATCGTCATCGCCGAGGTCAAGGCCACGACCGTCAATGGGGGCGAGCCGCTGCTCTATCACCGCGGCGCCTATGCGGCGCTTGGCGACGGCGCGTGACGTCCGCCTCGCCATCGAGTTTGTCGAACAAACCCGATCGAAAACTCTCGTTTTCAATCGAAATCATCGTCGAATAACGTTTTGTCGACACCGGGCCGGACCAAAAAAAAACCGACCCGTACAAGCGCCGCCCAAAGACGGCGCGCCGTATCAGGAGGAGTTCTCCAATGTCCGCCTCGGCCATCACCGCGACCGATCTTCGAACCTTCGCGGGACAATTCGCGACGGGAGTGGCTGTCGTCACGACGCGCAGCCCAGAGGGCGAGCTCGCGGGCGTCACCATCAACGCGGTCACGTCGCTCTCGCTGACGCCGCCGCTGTTCCTGATCTGCCTCGACCACAAGTCCAACACGCTTGGCGCGGTCCTCTCGAGCGGCAAATTCGCGCTGCACTTTCTCGCCAAGGGCCAGACCGAGGTTTCGCGCGTTTTCGCCTCCAAGAGCGCGGACAAGTTCGCTGAGGTCGACCATGCGCCCGGCGAAAACGGCAGCCCGATCCTGGGCGGCGTGCTGGCGGCGGCCGAATGCAGCCTCGCGGAGATGTGCCCAGGCGGCGACCACGCGATCATCATCGGCCAGGTCGAGAAGGTTCACATCCACGGCGGCGAGCCCTTGCTCTATCACCGCGGCGCCTATGCGGCCCTCGACGAGCGGGTGGCGGCGTGAGCGCGGGTTCGACGCTCCCCAAGCCGCTCGAAGGCCTGCGGGTCCTCGAATTCGCGCAGATCGCGGCCGGACCCTTCACGGGCATGCTGCTGGCCGATCTCGGGGCCGACGTTGTCAAGGTCGAGCGTCCGGACGGCGGCGACGGCATGCGCGGCTGGCCTCCGCTGCATCAGGGCGACGGCGGCGCCGACGACGTCTTTTCCGGCAACTTCACCTCACTCAACCGCAACAAGCGGTCGGTCGCGCTCGACATCAAGGATAAGGACGATCTCGCCAAGCTCTATGCGCTGGTCGAGAACGCCGACGTGTTCATCGAGAATTTCCGGCCCGGCGCGCTGAAGCGGGCGGGGCTCGGCTACGACCAGCTGAAGGCCCGCAATCCGCGCCTCGTCTATTGCTCGATCACCGGCTACGGCCAGACCGGGCCCTATGCGCTCAAGGGAGCTTTCGACGTCACCGCGCAGGCGATGAGCGGACTGATGAGCGTGACGGGCGAGGAGAACGGCCCGCCGGTCAAATGTGGCGTCCCCGTCGGCGATTTCGCGACCGGCCTCTACGCCGGCTACGTCATCCTCGCTGCCGTGATGCGCGCGCGCCAGACGGGAAAGGGCGCTCAGATCGACTGCTCGATCCTCGGCTCCCTGCTCGGCGTGTCGGCGCTCCAGACGAGCGAGTATTTCGGAACCGGCAAGGCCCCCAAGCGCCTTGGTTCGGCCCATCCGCGCAATGCGCCCTACGCCGGGTTCCAAGCGTCGGACAAGCCGTTCACGATCGCGGCCGGCAACGACAAGCTCTGGCGCGACACATGCGCGATCGTCGGCCGGCCGGACCTGCCGGACGATCCGCGGTTTTCGACGCAGGGCCTGCGCGCCAAGAACCAGGACGCGCTGGCCGAGATCCTTCAGCCGATCTTCTCGACCCGCACCGCCGAGTACTGGTTGACCGAGCTCGACGCCAAGGGCATTCCCTGCGCGCCCATCAACGATTTCGCGGAGATCCTCTCGGACCCGCATGTGCGTGAGGCAGGCTGGGTCCGGGACGTCGTCATGCCGAACGGCGCGAAGGCCGAGACTGTCGGCTTCCCGATCGGGATGAGCGATTACGCGTTCGAGATCACCCGCACGCCGCCGCACCTTGGCGAACACAACGACGAGGTGCTGGGCGAGTGGACGGAACGCCGTCTGGCGAAAGCGCTTTGATCACGACAGCCGCAGCAGACGGCGCTCTCCGGACGCTGAAGATCGACCGCCCCGAGAAAGCGAACGCGCTCGACGGTTCGACCGTCGGCGCTCTCCAAGAAGCCGTCGAGGAAGCCTGCAGGTCGACATCGCCATTCGCCCTGGCCCATGAGGGCAAGGCGTTCTGCGGCGGCTTCGACTTCACCGACGTCGAAAGCCAGAGCCACGGCGACCTGCTGAAGCGCTTCGTCGACATCGAGACGCTGCTGCAGACGGTCGCGTACGCCCCGGTCGCGACCTTCGCGCTGGTGGGCGGGGCTGCGTTTGGGG